>JBGTDA010000155.1:0-20154 GCA_041748555.1 Rhodonellum sp. | reverse complement strand
ATTTCGTTGTTTTTGACAATAAAAATATTGCTCCTTGAACTTTCGGAAACAAAACCTTGATGATAATAAATGACATCTTCCACATCCATTTTTTTCCAATCGTTATTTAGGCTGTGCCAAACAGGAAATGAATAATTTGTGGTTTTGATATCTGAAATAGCCCGGACATGTTCGGCACTGAGCAGTCTCACTCCGTTTTCGTATTTGGATTTTGCCGGGAAAAGCAACTCTTCACAAAATATAAAAAGGTATCCTTTTGAGGGTAAAAAGTGATTGTCAGAGACCCCGCCTGTAAGTATCATTCTCACACCACCAAATTGAAGGTTGTTTTTTTCTATCAGCTCCAAAATGATTTGCTTCAATGATTCTTGGTCATATTCCAAAAGTAGATATGTTTTTTGGGCAGACTTAGTAAATCTGTCCAAATAATCTTCCAAAAATAACGGTCGAGAATCAACTGTACGGAAAAAATCAAATATACTATAACCCCTTATCAGCCCAATATCCATGGGATGAACAACGGCTTCAGTCGAGGAGATTATTCGGTTTTTGGCAAAACAAAACTGTTTCATAAAATTTAGGTTTGTCAGTAAACTATTTTTAAAATAATCATTATATTTGCAACTATGTTGCAAATTATTAAAAGTTTTTCGTCAAAGTCTGCTGATTTACTGGGTATATCAGCATCCGTATTATGCATGATCCATTGTATGGTTTTTCCTGTGATGGTTTCAATGGGATATGTTTTTCGTCAGGCTGAAGAGATTGATCATGAACATTGGCATTTTTTGGATTACGTCTTCATTGCACTTGCAGTGTTAGCTGTAGTAAATGCTGCTAAAAATACAAATTCCGATGGTATTAAAATAGCGCTATGGATTGCTGTTTCAATATTTTCCATAGGGGTGATGCTTCATGAATATGCCCCCTGGATGTTGGTTATTTCGGTTTCGGCTTCAGTAGCTTTACTGATTATTCATATATTAAATTGGAAACGCCACAAAAAATGTAATGTTATAGGTAAATAACTTCTTTTATTAATTTAATTGTTTTTAATTTGGGGTACTCAAACACCCCAAATATGTCCCTTCAGAATTATATTATTAAAATACTTTTAATATTCATGATTATGTTTTCTTGCGAGAGCAAAAATGCCAGTCTTGAGCTAGAGGAAGAAGTCATTGCAATACATGATGAGGTCATGCCAAAAATGGGTGAACTAAAGGCTTTAAAAAGGGGCGTTCGGGAGAAAATCCAAGTACTATCCACTGATACTTTGCGAAATAAAACAAAAATTCAGGATCTCAGACTATTGGAACAAGAACTTGAGGATGCTTTTGAAAACATGTTTGTCTGGATGAGGCAGTATGACAACTCATCGGAAGATCTGGATGAGGATGAAAAGACTCAATATTTTCTTCAACAAAAAGAATTGGTCCAAGTAGTGAATCAAGATGTTAAAACAGCCATTGAACTAGCAGAGAAGGAATTGGGTAAAAATTAATCAAAACCAGCCCTATCCGTTATGATTTTTTCGACCTGATTCGCATCTATTAATCCTGTATCATTGCCCCAAACATTATAAATGTAAGTTGCAATTTGAGCGATTTCCAAATTTGTCAACTCGGGATTAGCCGGCATAATTCCGTTATACTTGATATCATTGACTACGATTTCTCCTTTGATCCCGTATTTGATAATTCTTATTGTCATGCCCACATCTTCAGTCATATAATCGGAAGAATTGATCGGTGGCATCAATTTTCCCAATCCGCTTCCATCTTTCTGATGGCAGTTGGCGCAATGATTCTCATAAAGTGTTTTGCCAGGGATTGCATATTGCAAAATCCTGGTATCACTGATGTCTGCCAAAGTATTGCTTTGATTATCCTTCTCGGCTTGGCAAGAAACAAAGAACAGCAATGCAATGATAAACAGGTAGTTTTTTAATAATCTCATTCCTGATCAGGAAGTAATTTTGGAATGTCATTCATGAGCCGATTTACCTGGTCCTCCTTTGTTCCATCATATACTCCTCTTATTCTTCCCTTTTGGTCAACAAGGACAAATGCGCCGGAATGAAGAAACCCTCCGGGCTCATTTTGGTCTTCCATGGCCGTAGTGAGATAACTTGTCTGGCCTATTTCAAATAATTTCTCCTGATCCCCTGTAAGAAAGTGCCAGGTAGAAGCATCCTCCACGCCTAATCTCCGGGAATAATCCTTCAGCAAAGCCACCGAATCTTGGACGGGATCAATGGTATGACTCAATATTTTAAAATCAGGATTATTTTTGAATTCTTCATAAACCCGAAGCATCTGTGTTTTCATGACAGGACAAATGGTAGGGCAGCTGGTGAAGAAAAAATCAGCCACATAAACCTTTCCATCCATCGTGTTATTGGTAATTGTTTCCGCATCCTGATTGGTGAAAGAAAAGTCAGCTATTTTGTGATATATTGTATCTGTAACCACTTTGCCTTCCATCTCAGAAGAGTTGACGTACCAGTTTCCCATTATGGGAAGGGGTTTGTCATCCGTTTCAGCTTCCTTTTCAGAACAACCCCACAATACCGGAAAGATAATCAGTGGGAAAAGGTATAATATTCTTAGTTTTTTCATGACATAACCGATTAATAGTCCTACTACTCTAAACGTTTTTCCCCCTCAATCTTTTATATAATTTAATCCCCAACAGTAATAGCACGCCAAGGGTAATCAATCCAGCTACTCCCCAAACCATACTTACCAGGTTTTTGAGAACGATTAGAAAAACAATTGAGAAAAGAAGTAAGGTTGCCGCTTCGTTCCAGATCCGCAACCGGTTTGAGCTCCATTTTGCAATTCCATTTTGTAATTCGCGATATTGCTGATGGCATTTGAAATGGTACAAATATAACAAGAAAACAAATGCAAGTTTGGCCTGCATAAAGCCCAGCTGAAGATAACTCCATCGATAGCTCAAGACCCAGAAGCCGAAAACAAGCGTAAGGATGGCTGATGGCCAAGTGATCCCCAGCCACAACCTCTTAGCCATAAGGTTCAACTGAGGAACCAATATTTCCCGCTCTTGTTCAGGTCTTTCAAGCGCTTCTGTCTGATAAATGAAAAGCCGTACGATATAAAACAATCCTGCAAACCACGTTACTATAAAAATGATGTGAAGTGCTTTTAAGTATTCGAAACCCATTGTTAAAATTTCCTTCTAAATTAAGGGTTAATATCTAAAGAACCTGAAAACCATGTCAATGAGATATCTGATTTATGCAATAATATCGGTGGTGATCATAGTCATGGTTTGGGTGACGATGGAGACCTTTAACCAACCCGGCATAAATGACCTTGATGTGGAATTTGAGGAGATGGCCAACTATCGGAATGAAAACAATACCGGCCCCATACTGCGGGTATACACTGTTTACACCCCAGATACCCTTTGGCTGGAGATGAAGAAATACGGCGATTTTATGCCTCACACCAAATACGGAAACACGAAAGTTTATTTCTTTGACCAAAAGGAATTCATCCCCGATCAAATAAATCCCGCCGAACCTGTCATTGAATCTCAATTTCAGAAGTATTGCGTGGGGGTTTATGAAAAATCAGCGATGGGAGAGGTACGATTCACAAGATTTCCCTTCAGATAATTTCTTTAACTTTGAAACCTAAAACCATCATTTTCATCTTTTAATCAATGATGCAAGAAAGACTTCCCGTAGAAACATATGTCGAGGGCATTCTTCAAGGTGACAGGATGCTTCTAAGTAGGGCAATTACTCTGGTGGAAAGCACCTTGCCTTCTGATCAGCTACTGTCCGAGGAGGTTATCGCAGGTATTTTGCCTCATACCGGCAAATCCCTGCGGATAGGCATCACCGGCGTGCCTGGGGTGGGGAAAAGCACTTTTATTGAAAGCTTCGGAATAATGTTGGTGGAGAAGGATTTCCGAGTGGCAGTTTTGGCTGTGGATCCGTCCAGTCAGCAGACGCATGGGAGCATTCTGGGGGATAAAACGCGAATGGAAAGGCTGACTGTTGACAAAAGAGCCTATATCCGGCCAAGTCCAGCCGGAAGCACACTTGGTGGGGTCAGCTCCCGCACCAGGGAAGCCATGTTGCTTTGTGAGGCTGCCGGATTCAATGTCATATTGATTGAAACCGTTGGTGTGGGGCAATCCGAAACGGCGGTTAGGGGAATGGTGGATTTTTTCTTGTTGTTGATGCTGTCTGGTGCAGGGGATGAGTTGCAGGGGATCAAAAAAGGAATCATAGAAATATGTGATGCTATGGTCATTAACAAGTCAGATGGTGATAATATCGATGCGGCCAAAAGAGCCCAAAGAGAATATGCTAATGCTTTGCATCTTTTTCCATCTAAGGAAAACGGTTGGCTGCCTCAGGTCAAAACCTGTTCTTCCCTTGATGGGTCAGGATTGGAAGAGATCTGGAAAATGATCCTGAAATTTGAGAGCAAAGTCAAATCAAACGGATTTTTTGACGCAAACAGGGCAGAACAGCGGATAAACTGGATGCATGAACATATTAGGTATTTGTTGGAAAACAAGTTTTATCAGAATCCCGATATCAAAAAGCGACTTTTAAAAGCTATACCTGACGTAAAAGGAGGATTGATTTCACCTATCTCCAAAGCACGGGAACTGATTGATGCATTTACTGCTTCCAAAATTTAATACTATGAATACCAGGCTTTTTCTCATCCCTTTTTTTGTGATCGGGATTTCCTGTGAATCGAACATGAAGGACTCGGATAAGAATCTTGAATCCAAAATGAGAAAGCTTGAGAAGCAGGACTGCAACCAAGGAACATGCGCCACTGTACTTTTTAATTTCCCTATGATCAAAGAAGATAGAGAAGCGGCTAAAATTCTTAATGAGCATATTGAGCAGCAACTCATAATGTATCTTCAAGAGGATGAATCTGTACCTATAGCTTCTCTTGACAGTGCTGTAGATTTATTTTTATCTGGATTTAGTGATTATTCAGAATCCTATTCAACTACAGAACAATGGCAGGTTTCCGTCAATGCAAAGGTAACTTATCAGACGGGAAATATGGTATCTGTACTCTTTGATAGCTATTCCTACAAAGGTGGAGCGCATCCCAACAGCTTTCAAATGTACCTGAACTATGACAAAAAGAAGCAAAGTTTAGTCAAAAAACAAATGCTTATAAAGCTGATCAATAGGATCTCATCTTGAATTTTTTCTTCAGCTCGGTCACCGCATTTCTGAAAGTCGTGTCAGTTTCAATCATATCATTTACTGTTTGTACGGCATGAATGACTGTACTGTGGTCTCTGCCACCGAAATGATAGCCGATTGATTTTAAGGAATGGTTTGTGAATTCTTTGGAAAAATACATGGCCACCTGACGGGCGGTTACTATTTCTTTTTTTCGGGTTTTGGCTTTCAGGTCGTCCAGCTTTATCTCAAAATAATCGGAAACAGTCTTTTGGATAAAATCAATTCCCACCTCGGTTTCGATATCCTTGACGATGTTTTTCATGATTGTTTTGGCCAGAGAAAGATCGATTTCTACGCGGTTGAGAGATGCATGGGCGATCAGTGAAATCATGACGCCTTCAAGCTCCCGCACATTGGTGTCTACTGTATAAGCGAGGTATTCGATCACATCATGGGGAATAAAAATTCCCTCAGTCTGCATTTTTCGTTTGATGATGGCCACCCTGGTCTCAAAATCAGGCATCTGAAGATCGGCTGTCAGTCCCCATTTGAACCTGGAAAGTAACCGCTCCTCCAAACCTTTCAGGTCCCGTGGGGGACAATCAGAGGTCATGATGATTTGCTTTTTGTTTTGATGCAGGTGGTTGAAAATATGAAAGAACATTTCCTGGGTCCTGTCTTTTCCTGCCAAAAACTGCACATCGTCAATGATCAGGACATCCACCTGCATATAAAAATTAGTAAAGCTTTTTACGTTACCATCTTTAATGGAATCCATAAACTGATTTACAAATTTCTCCGAAGACACATAAAGTACAAATTTATCTTCCGGACCGTTTTTGATTTCATTTCCGATAGCCTGAACAAGATGTGTTTTGCCAAGTCCTACTACTCCATAAACCATCAAAGGATTGAATGAAGTAATGCCCGGTTTGGTTGCCACTGCAAATCCTGCTGACCGTGCAAGTCTGTTACAGTCACCTTCTATGTAGGTATTGAAAGTATAATTTGGATTTAAATTGGATTGCAGGAGCGTGTCGCTGTGAAGAGACTGCATGTCGAAGGGACTTTTGCTTTCTACAGCCAATGCTGCATTTTTTTTGACTGCGTTTCCTTGGGGATAACTAACGACGTATGGTTGGTTTTGGGAGTTTCCCCGATCTACCACTACCGCATATTCCAGCCTTCCGTTGGCACCCAGTACATTTTTGATGGCAAGTTTCAAAACCTGCACATAATTGTCTTCCAGCCATTCGTAAAAAAACTGGCTTGGGACCTGAATTGTTAAACTGCTGCCATCCAGCTTTACAGGATTGATAGGCTTAAACCAAGTCGAAAAGCTCTGCTCATTCACATGTGGTTCTATCACACGTAAACACTCATTCCATACTGCATTGGCTTCTGCGCTCATTTATACCTTTAAAATGCTATTTCGAAAGATTTAGGGACATCCCGGTTTACAAGGGGGATCAAATTTGGGGAAAATATATTTAAATAAAAAATCAAATTCCGCTTGACTTTTCAATAAATTCCAATGCTGCTAGCAGTTATATTATTTATTTTGTTCCCCTTCTCAAACTCAAAATTTACTTTGCCGAGACGCAATGCTCCCGTTCCGGCCTGATTAATCAATGTCGGGTAACCCAAGGGACTATTGACAGTTTTCGGTATCTCCAAAAAGGAGTGGGTGTGACCACCTATGATCAAGTCAATTTCATCCACCCGGGCTGCGAGTTTGAGATCATCTATTTTTGCCGATTGATAAGAATGTCCCAAATGCGATAGACAAATAATCAAATCGCATTTTATTGACTTTAATTCCTGTACCATTTCCGAAGCAATACCAACCGGATCAAGATATTTTGTTTCCCCATAATTTTTTGTAGCGACCAATCCCTGAAGTTCTATTCCCAAAGCAAATACACCGATTTTGAGTCCGTTTTTTTTGAAGATTTTAAAAGGAGAAAAGGCACCATTCAGTATGGTTCGGGAGAAATCATAATTGGAGGAAATGAAGCTGAAAGCAGCATTGGGAAGCTGTTCATAAATTCCTTCCAGCCCGTTGTCAAATTCATGATTGCCTAGGGTAGAAGCATCGTAACCCATTCTATTCATAAGTTTCAGTTCCAGCTCCCCTCCATAAAAATTGAAATACGGGGTTCCCTGAAAGATATCTCCGGCATCCAACAACAACGTTTCACTTTCCTCAGCTCTTACCTTTTGGATCACTGTTGCCAATTTGGTCATTCCGCCTTGATTGGCCCATTTTCCGCCATCATCGGGAAATGGCTCGATCCTCGAGTGCATGTCATTGGTGTGCAAAATGGATATTGATTTTCCATTTAAACTCCTTGTATTAGCCAACAGGCTTCCACCAAGTGATATTCCTGCCCCTGTGAGTAAACTCTTTTTCAGAAAAACTCTTCTCTCCATCCTAATTCAATTTTTGTCTGCCCTCGATTTCAGCATCAATAACTTCTCCCTCAGCTGTTTTTGCTTTGATTTTATCCAAAATGAAATCCCTTAAAAGGATGGTTGAAGTTTCTTTCCGTGGGAGGTCGGTCAAAAAATCCATTTGATCTCCCCCAGTGGCGAGATAATCGTTCACAGCCAACAAGTAGGTTCTGCCTTTTTCTACAGGCTTACCCTGAACGCTGAATCTGGTCAGTTCATTGTTTTCGCTCTCGATATACATCCCGTTGATGCCAAGATTCTTTTTGCTGACCGCATATTTGGCTAGTTTTTCAACGTCTTCAGCATTGAGTTCCAGCACATATAAATAGTTGTCAAAGGGAGACAATTCAAATATATTCCCGGTTGTGATATCTCCTTCGGGAATGTTATTTCTCAGTCCTCCATTGTTCATGATGGAAATATCCACTTCAAAGCCAAAGTTTTCTTCGGCATATTCTTTTTGGATATCCGCTACAAAATTTCCCAGAGTAGTTTCACCGCGTCCTGCCCGATTAAGTTCTTTGGCACTTTTTCCAATCACGGAATCCATCATGGCATCCAGATTTTCCTTATATGGAAGTATAAACTCCTTTGCCTTAGGATCTGTTTGAACCGTATCACTGACAACATAATTCTCGGACTGAAAGGTTTTGACAAGCCGGGGATTGCACTGGAACAGCAAAAAAATGCCGGCCAGATAGAAAAGTTTCATTGGTATATTGTCAATCTTCATTTTTATTAAGCTTGGAACTAATCGGTTTTGACTCTCCAAAACCTTATTTTTGACATCATAAATATAGTCCATCCTGATATAAAAGTTCAGGGAATGCTTCAGGAATGGTCACCGAATATTTTATATGCCCAAACAAACTTCCAAATATGAAAGATAAGCTATTCCGGGATTTCTCTCCGATTTCCAAAAATGAATGGATCGGGCAAATTGAGCAAGACTTGAAAGGAAAGGATTTTGAAAATACTGTCGTATCAAAGATTTTGGAAGGAATTCAGGTCGCTCCTTTTTACAACGTTGAAGATGCTGAAAATACCCGATGGCTCAAACCTTACCAAAACAAAATCAATCCTAAGCCCGAAATTCCAGGCATTCCTCCAAGAAACTGGTCAAATGTTGCTGAAATCAATGTTCGGGATGAAAAGAAGTCCAGTAAAGAAATTCTTGATGTACTTCAAAACGGAGCGAACGGTTTATTGTTGAATCTGGAGGGAAAAGAAGATTTGGACATCCTGTTGGAAGGTGTTCATCCACAGTTCATTCATATATTTCTGAAGTCCCGAGAGAATTCTTTAGAAACCTTAAGGTCGTTCTTTAAGTGGATAAACAAAAACGGTTTCAAAAAGAACGACATCAATGGTGGCTTGCTCTGGAATGGTTATTCAAGAGTGCTTGAAGGAACAGGAGATCATTCCGGCATTATAAAAGAAGCCGGTGAATTTCTTGACTTGGCAGTTGAATACCCCCATTTCAAGGTTTTGACTATTGATACGGAACAATATCACAATACCGGGGCAGATTCAGTTCAGGAAACGTCATTTGCCATATCCGCTTTTATGGAGCTGATGGATGGATTGACAGCAGCCGGGAGGGCTCCAAGGGAAATTTTTGAGAAGCTGATCGTCCGGACTGCTGTAGGTTCTGATTATTTTTTGGAAATAGCGAAGCTGAGGGTTCTCAGAATACTTGTCCATCAGCTGGCATCCCTGTATCAGGTGGATTTGCAGCCCAAAAATATCTATATTTTCAGCAGTACAAGCTTTTGGACAAAGACCGCCACTGATGTGCATACCAATATGTTGAGGAACACGACGGAAGCCATGGCCTCCATCCTGGGAGGATGCAATGCGCTACGGATTCTCCCGCATGATGTGGCAGTTGGTTCTGAAAATGGTTTTTCAAAAAGGATGGCTATCAATACTTCATCGATCCTCGAAGAAGAAAGCTATCTGAACAGGGTTGTGGATCCGGTATCAGGAACATATTACCTTGAATTTTTGATGGACACGCTTTATGATCTGATAAAAAACAAGATTATTGATCTGGAATCCGGTGGAGGTTGGTGGAGAGCTTACGAGGATTTGATGATACAGAAAGAAATAAAAGCAACCAGAAATGCACGCATGCAGGCTTTGGTGAACCAAAAATCGACTAAAATCGGTGTGAACAAGTTTGTCAATTCCTTGGAAGTCAAACCGGATTTTTCCAATCTTCAGATCCATGAGGATGAACAAAATCTAAGGCCTTTCAGAGAGAGTTATTTAGCCGAACAAAAAATTCAGAATCAATCATGAGACCGGACCTGAGCAAATTGAACAAACCAAACTTCAAAAGTTCTTCAGCTGTTGATTCATGGAAGGATCTATCTTGGGAAACTGCGGAAAAAATAAATGTTCCTCCTGCTTTTACCGAGAAGGTGCTGGAAAAAATGGAGCACCTGGGTTTTGGAGCCGGTCATCCGCCGTTTTTGAGGGGGCCTTACAGTACCATGTACGTGATGCGTCCGTGGACCATCCGCCAATATGCCGGATTTTCAACTGCTGAAGAATCCAACGCTTTTTATAGAAGGAATTTAGAAGGAGGACAAAAAGGGCTTTCTGTTGCTTTTGACCTTGCTACACACCGTGGATATGATTCTGATCATCCTAGAGTGGAAGGTGACGTCGGAAAAGCAGGGGTGGCCATCGACTCGGTACTGGATATGAAAATCCTTTTTGATAGCATTCCATTGGATCAGATGTCGGTTTCGATGACTATGAACGGGGCGGTTATACCCATTCTGGCATTCTATATTGTGGCAGCAGAGGAACAGGGGGTCACCCCCGATAAACTGGGTGGCACCATCCAAAATGATATTCTGAAGGAATTTATGGTTAGGAATACCTACATCTATCCACCTTTGCCCTCCATGAAAATCATTGCGGATATCTTTGAATATACTTCACAGAAGATGCCCAAATTCAATTCCATTTCCATTTCCGGATATCATATGCAAGAAGCAGGAGCCACTGCTGACCTTGAATTGGCCTATACGCTTGCAGATGGTTTGGAATATCTAAGGACCGGAATTTCTACAGGTTTGGATATTGATGATTTTGCACCCAGGCTTTCTTTTTTTTGGGCAATAGGAATGAATCATTTTATGGAAATAGCCAAAATGAGGGCCGGAAGGTTGCTTTGGGCAAAGATCGTAAACCAGTTTAATCCCAAAGATCCAAAATCCCTGATGTTGCGGGCCCATTGTCAAACTTCCGGTTGGTCACTGACGGAGCAGGATGCTTTTAATAATGTTGCCCGGACTACAGTGGAAGCTTTGGCGGCGGTGTTGGGCCATACCCAATCGTTGCACACCAACTCTTTTGATGAGGCCATTGCTTTGCCAACCGATTTTTCTGCGAGAATCGCCAGAAATACCCAGCTGTATCTTCAGGAAGAAACAGGGATAGCCCGAACAGTGGACCCTTGGGGTGGATCCTATTATGTGGAATACCTGACGGATCAACTGGTGGAAAAAGCGTGGGATCTGATACAGGAGGTGGAGTCTCTTGGAGGTATGGCAAAAGCGATAGAGGCAGGAATCCCAAAAATGCGGATTGAGGAGGCAGCTGCAAGAAAACAGGCTAGAATCGACAGTGGCAAGGATGTCATTGTAGGAGTAAACCGCTATCAAACCGAGGAGAAATCAGAATTTGAAATTCTGGAAGTTGATAACGATTCGGTTAGGAATTCCCAGATTGATCGATTGAAAAAGTTAAAGGAGGATCGGAATTCAGCAGCCGTAAAAGTTGCATTGGAGCGGATAAGCAGAGCAGCACAATCCGGGGAGGGAAACTTACTGGATCTTGCGGTGGAAGCAGCGAGAAAAAGAGCTACATTAGGTGAAATTTCAGATGCTATGGAAAGTGCATTTGGAAGACATAAAGCCACTATTAATTCAATTTCAGGCGTGTATTCAAGAGAAGCCAAAGAAGATGAATATTTCCGGAATGCCCGGGAACTTACTGATAGATTTGCGGAGTTGGAGGGCAGACGCCCAAGAATATTGGTAGCGAAAATGGGTCAGGATGGGCATGACCGTGGTGCAAAAGTGATCTCCACCGGATTTGCGGATATGGGTTTTGATGTGGATATCGGACCGCTTTTCCAAACCCCGGAGGAAGTTGCCCATCAGGCGATAGAAAATGATGTCCATATAGTGGGGGCATCCTCTTTGGCAGCGGGTCACAAGAAGCTGATTCCCCAATTGATAGAAGCATTAAAAAAACAGGGTAGGCCGGATATCATGGTCATTGCAGGAGGTGTGATACCGCCAAAGGATTATGATTTTCTGTATCAAGCGGGAGTTGCAGCAGTTTTTGGACCCGGCACGGTGCTCACCAAAGCGGCAATAGAAATTTTGGAAAAGTTGATGAAGGCATAATATCGGGAGTCAAATATATTTGAAGTCGGAGGAGGATTTTTTTGTTTAAAGCTAATGATTATGAAGGGAATAATATTGGTCTATGATGATCAATTGGAAGAAGAAGTCAAAGAAAAGGTAGTTCCGCTTTTTGGGCACAACATGAAGATGCACGTACCCTATAAAAATTTTAAAACCTTTGACTTTGGATCTGAGGATTTCTTGGTTTGCTACCTTTCAGACGATCAACTAAAGGAGTTTTTACCATTTGTAACAGAAAGGCACTGCAAAATCGGATTCCTGCCACATCAAAAGCTGACACATGCCAGACAGGGTTTTGGGATATCAGGAAAAATAGAAACCGCTGTTGAAACTGTCCTTAAGGCTGAAAACGTACTATCGGTAGATGTTTTATATGCCAATGAAACAGCAGTTTTTAACAATCTGGTGATTGGCAATTCTTTAAGCTTGATGTATGGATCTGTGACAGAGAGTGCCGTAAAGAGATTTTTCGAAAAATCCCGGAATTTCTTCCGGATGTTCAAAAGAGTGAAACTGAATCGATATAAATTGGATTGGTCAAATGAGAAGGGGGAGATGCGGGAAAAGCCTATAGAAACGGCTGCATTAGGTATGGTTGTGGTCCAGCATGGTAAAAGCACCCTCCTCTCCCGAAGGATTTTGGAAGATTCTTATGTAAATGACGGATTGATGCACAACCTGATCCTGGCTCCCAAAAGTATCTCCGAAATGGTGCGGTTTGCTATCTTCGGTATACTCAATACCTCCCGTAGTCCCAAGATTCCAGAATATGTTTCGTTGATCAAAACAGATAAGATGATTATCTCCAGTCCTGAACCCATTGATTTTTCTCTTGACGATGTCTTGATGACCGCAAGGGAAATTGAGCTGATAGTATCTCCAAAAGCTTTATCAATTATCCCGGGTATTCATTTGGATACAGATGAAAATGTGACAACTGCAAAAGTGTTTAAAACCAAAAGTTTGCCGACTGGAGAGCTCAAAGAGGAATTACTGAAAAGATATTTGCCTCTGACAAACCATGCCACTTTCGAGGAATTCAAATGGTTATTCTCAACGCTCAGAGAAAATTCAAGGACTACATCCAGCTATCTTGTTTTGATGGCACTATCCACTATCATTGCCACATTTGGATTGTTCGGAAATTCATCTCCCGTAATAATAGGAGCCATGATCCTAGCCCCATTGATGGCACCCATCGTCTCCTTGTCAATGGGAGTGCTGAGACAGGATGAGAAACTGATAAAAGACAGCCTGATTACAGTTGGTTTCGGCTTGTTTGTAGGGTATGTTTTTGCCATCTTCATCACTTGGATCACTCCACTTGATTTTATGAACAGTGAAATTTTGGCCCGGACGCGGCCGAATTTATTGGATCTCGGAATAGCGGCGGGTTCAGGAATTGCCGGAGCCTATGCCCATGCCAAGAAGGAAATTGCCAAAACACTGGCAGGAGTGGCTATTGCTGTGGCATTAGTCCCGCCGCTGGCAGTTTCTGGCATTGGTTTAGCCTGGGGAGATTTGTCTGTATTTTGGGGATCGCTTTTGCTTTTGGGTACCAACTTGGCAGGGATGGTGCTTTCGGGAGCGTTTACGTTTTTGTTGTTGGGATTCAGCCCATTCAGATTGGCAAGAAAGGGGTTGTTGGTCTCATTGGTTTTTGTTGGGATTATCAGTGCACCTTTGACTTTAGGTTTTTCCAAAATGGTGAAGGAAAACAAAATCATTCAAAGTTTAAATGGCGAGAGGATTGAAAGTGGTATTCTAAGGGATGTGAGGGTAATCCAAAATAATCCGATCAGGATCTCCATCACTTTGGTGTCTGAAAACCCCATGGATATTGAAGAATTAAAAAGGATTAAAAGTCAAATACAGGACTTGGTTGGGGAGGAGGTTGAAATTGAGCTTTCTGTTGGTCTATTATTATAGAGTAATGGTGAATAAATGGGTTTAGTCTCAGATTTATATTATTTGTGTAATTTTTTTAATAAGATAAAGTGGATTTGGATTTGGTTAAGTTTGCGGTTCTAAATATAAATTTATGATATTTCTTGCAGAGCTGAATTTTTCATTGCCTTGGGGAAATCCCGTTCTGATTTTTACAAGTATCCTGTTTATTATCTTGTTTGCTCCGATCTTACTGAATAAGGTCAAAATCCCTCAATTAATCGGGCTAATAATTGCGGGTGCCATCATCGGTCCAAATGGATTCAATCTTTTGGCAAGGGACAGCAGTGTTGTACTTTTTGGAACTGTAGGCCTACTCTACATTATGTTTATGGCCGGTCTTGAAATTGATCTGGCAGACTTCAAAAAGCATCGGAATAAAAGTATCGTTTTTGGATTATATACTTTTCTTATCCCCATGGGTTTGGGCACCGTTGCGGGTTTATATATTTTGGAATTCTCTGTGCCTACCTCACTTTTATTGGCCAGTATGTTTGCTTCCCACACCTTGATTGCATACCCAATAATCAGTAAAATGGGTGTAATGAAAAACAAAGCGGTAAATGTGACAGTAGGAGGTACCATGATCACCGATACGCTTGCTTTATTGGTTTTGGCTGTAATTGCAGGAATGTCAAAAGGTGAACTGACAAGTGATTTTTGGCTGCGCCTTACTATATCCGTTATCATCTTTGCCGCAATAGTCATATTCCTTTTCCCACTATTGGGAAGGTGGTTTTTCAAAAAATATGATGACAATATCTCTCAGTATATTTTTGTTTTGGCCTTGGTCTTTTTGGGATCTTTTTTAGCAGAAGCTGCCGGTATAGAAGCCATTATCGGGGCATTTTTAGCCGGTTTGGCATTAAATAGACTTATTCCCCAAACTTCACCATTGATGAACAGGATTGAATTTGTAGGAAACGCCTTGTTCATTCCATTTTTCCTGATAGGAGTTGGGATGCTGATTGATTACCGTGTTTTTTTCAATGATTTCGAAACAATTTTTGTAGCAATAGTCATGACAGTAGTGGCTACATTTTCAAAATTTGCAGCTGCTTATATCACCCAGAAAACTTTCGGCTTTTCCAATGCTCAGAGAGATGTTATTTTCGGTTTGAGTAACGCGCAAGCTGCTGCTACATTGGCGGCCGTTCTTGTTGGGTATAATATTATTTTAGGGGAGAATGAAGCGGGTGAACCTATCCGGCTTTTAGGCGACAGTGTTTTGAACGGAACGATCCTGATGATTTTGGTTACCTGTACTATTGCCTCTTTTGTGGCACAGCGGGGGGCAACCAGGCTCGTTCTGGAGGAAGAAACTGAAGGCGAGGGAATAGAAGAAGATGAGGTTAAAGAAAAGATTCTTATTCCGGTCAATTATCCTGAAAACATTGACGAGCTGATCAATTTGGGAATAACCATCAAGGGTAAATCCTCCAATGATTCTTTGATTGCGCTGAACATTATCCCAACGGATTCGCAGGATTTGACCAGAGAGAAATATGCAAAAAAATTACTCAATAAGGCTGTTGTCAGTGCTGCTGCCACTGACAACATACTGACAGATCTGGTCCGATATGATTCTGATATTGTCAACGGAATCACAAATGTGGTAAAGGAAAATAAAGTGACCGATATTATTTTGGGGCTTCACAAACAGTCTGGGATTTCCGATACGTTTCTGGGAGACCTTACCGAAGGGATTTTAAGTAAATGCAATGCCAATACTTTGATATACCAAAATCACCAACCTATAAATACCATCAGTAGATACTTGATTGTGGTTCCCGAAAACGCTGAACGGGAGATGGGTTTTGTGTATTGGTTATTGCGAATATGGAACATTGGGAGGAACACAGGTGCCAAGTTGGTGTTTTACGGTTCATCTGAAACATTAAAGTATATCAAAGAAATTCACTCTAAATTCACATTGGAAGCTTCATTTGAGGAATTCTCGGATTGGGAAGAAATTCTGATTATTTCCCGAGACCTCAAGGAAAATGATGCTTTGGTTATTGTGCTAAGCAGGAAATCCGGAACTTCATTTAATCCGGTGATGGAAAAACTGCCACGATATCTGAACAAGTATTTTAATAAAAACAATTACATTTTGGTTTACCCCATGCAATTTGACTATGATAAAAAAGGATATATCACTTATGGCGGAACCTCGCTGTTTAATCCACTGCTCAACGGTGTTGAACGCCTGGATGATTTTGGTAAATCAGTAAGCAAACTATTCAAAAAGAAATAAAAAAATAAGGATAGCTTTATGAAGCCATCCCGAAAATACACTGAATTAATTGTCTTCTCCCCGCAATTTGATGACGGCTCCTTCAAGCATTGGGCTTATCCTAATCTGACAGGCGAGCCTGCTGGTTGGATAATATTGTGGCAGATTTTCCAACTGGTCAAGCTCCACATCACCGGCATCACCAAGTCCATCCATACCTTCCAAAACTTCAACATGGCATGTGGCACAGAGCGCCATCCCGCCACAAGTAGCCAAAACGGGATATTCTGAAGCTTTTAAAATTTCCATCAGGCTCAACCCCATATCATCAGGAGCTTCTATTGACTGACGGTTGCCGTCGTGATCTTCTACTATAAATGTTACCATATCGCAAAAATAGCATTAAAATGCATTCACACCATTTACAGTGGTATATTTAAAACTAAGTTTTTGATCAGGGTAAACATGTTTGAAAGCGGAATGCATCATAATCGCTGCTTCATGAAATCCACAAAGAATCAATTTTAGCTTGCCGGGATAGGTATTGATATCGCCGATGGCGTAAATTCTTGCTACTCCGGTGGAATAATCCCGGGTATCCACCTCAATTGCGTTTTTGTCTACGCTCAATCCCCAATCAGCAATAGGACCCAATTTTGGGCTTAATCCAAAAAGCGGAATAAGAAAATCAGTGTCTACCCGGATTTCTTCCTTACTTTTTCCTTCCAATGTCACCCTGTTCAGGTGTCCATTGCCTCCCAGTTCCTTGAGATTGGCGGAAAGGATCAGGTCAATTTTTCCGGAGCTTGCAAGATCAAATACTTTCGCTGCAGAATCAGGAGCTCCCCTGAAGGTTTCATTCCGATGAACCAAAGTTACTTTTTCGGCCACTTTGGATAAAAAGATTGCCCAGTCCAAAGCCGAATCACCACCACCTGCTAACATTACTTTTTTATTGCGGAAAGCTTCCGGATTTTTCACCATATATGTCACTCCTTTTCCTTCAAAATGTTCCAGGTTTTCCAGAACAGGTTTTCTGGGTTCAAAGCATCCCAAACCTCCTGCAATAACGATCACCTGAGCATGAATCTGGGTTTTATCACTTGTGGTTATAGTGTAAGATCCATCGGTTTGTCTGGTGAGATGATCCACTCTTTCTCCCAAAGAAAATGTAGGGTTGAAAGGCTTGATCTGTTCCATCAGGTTGTTCACCAATTCCTGAGCCTTCACTTCCGGATATCCGGGAATGTCATAAATAGGTTTCTGAGGATATATTTCTGATAATTGGCCTCCCACCTGCGGCAATGCATCGATAAGATGACATCTCATTTTCAGTAAACCTGCTTCAAAAACTGCAAATAATCCGACGGGACCTGCTCCAATAATACAAATGTCAGTAGTAATCATGGTGTGTTTAGTTATTTTGAATTAACCAATATTTTATCAATTGTTCTTCGAATGAGTGCTAGCCATTCGAAATTTAAGCTCAGTTCAAACCTTATTCCAAGTTTGAATAGATGGTATTCAATATCCGTTTGAATTCTTCAAAATCTGATCTCCCCAGATTCTCCCATGCCTTTTCCCGGATCTGAGCAATCTGCGGTTTGAGCTGGGAAACCTTTTCCATTCCATCTGCTGTCAGGTGAAGTTGAAAACTCCTCCTGTCCTGGGGGTGGGCAATTCGCTCCACATATCCTTTTTTGCAAAGGATATCGACTATTCTGGTTAAAGTCGGGGGATCTTTGAAAACCAGATGGGCAAGCTCAGTCTGACTGAGAAGTTCGTTCTCGGAGAGGTTTTTCAGGACAAGCCACTGATCCACAGTCACATCAAATTCTCCCATTTTGAATTTTTGTTGGGCATATTGTTTGACCTTACGCGCTGTGCGGTCCAAGAGGAATGAATATTTACTGAATTGCTCCTGTGTCATACCAATTATTAGTGTGACAAATATAAAAAGAAATTTGTGGAACATTTACATACTCTACAAAAAAGATAGGGTAAATTCTTTTTCTATTTGATAGTTTTAAAATTATCAGGAGTTAGGTTATGTGATAAAGAGGAGATTTCTGAAGTTTAATTTTCACTTTTCCTGAATACCAGATTTCCTTCTTTATCCCATTCGGCTCTGATATATGGTTTTATATTTTTGGAAAAAGGATTTTCCTGATATTGGATTTCTCTTTTGCGAATAGTTTTGGAGTTTTTTGTGTCCCAATATTGTGTCCAGAGTCCCACTTTTTCACCGTATCTAAATTCACCTGTAACAGCCACTTGGCCGTTTTCATAAAAGTGATAGAAGTTCCCTTCCTTGAGGTCATATTCCACAGGGGTGATTTTTTCTATCTGATTTTCATTTTTGTCGTAGTAACTCACCCTGGATTCCCTTGGCCATCCTTCGGAATAATGCCCTTTATCCAGAAGAATGTTTTTATTGTCAAAGGTCATCCACGTGCCATGCTTGGTCCCAAAATAAAAAATTCCTTTTTCGACCACCGTGTCATCGATTATTTTTTCGTAAGGTCCATGAAGGAGGTGTCCTTGAGCAGGATCAAATTCTTTGTTGCGGATAACATTGTTTTTGGTATCTATCCAATAGATATCACGAATGTATGGATCCACTTGTCTGTTGCGTGTGGTATAATGATAAAATTGATATTGGGTCTGCTCCCTCACCTTTTGTTTTGTCAGGCCTTTGCTGGTTTTCTCTCCAAAAAAGATGTTTTTCTTGGTTTTCTTTTTCTTGGACTTCTTTTTATCTTCTTTGGCTTTATCATCAAAGAGAAGTAAGGGAAGGGTCGTCGGCATCAGCTGATTGGCAACTAAACCCGACGAATCAGGATCAGTGTTTTCTGAGATTTCCTTTTCCTGAGCCATCAGTAACTGAGTGTTCCCCAAGAAAAGCAATATTAAAATCAATGGAGACTTCATATCTTTTATAACGACCCAATTTCGCCAAATATTTTCAATCTCAAATGAGTTTGATGAAATCAATTAGGCGGATTAGTTTAGAATTCATAATAGTAATCCTTAATTTTGGCGGAATTTAAAAAAAACCACTAAAATGAATCATATTCTATCGGACCGTATTAACAATATGGAAGAGTCAGCTACGCTGGCCATGGCCAAAAAAGCCAGAGAGCTTAAAAGTCAAGGAATTGACATCATCAGTTTAAGTCTTGGAGAGCCTGATTTCAAAACCCCGAAACACATACAGGAGGCAGCAAAATCTGCCATCGATGAAGGTAAGTATTTTGCCTATCCTCCGGTAGCAGGTTATCAGGATCTGAGAGAAGCCATTGCAAAAAAATTGAGAGAAGAAAATCATATCGGTGAAGCCAAGGCGGAAAATATAGTTGTTTCCACCGGTGCAAAACATTCCATTGCGAATGTTTTTATGTGTATGCTCAATGAAGGAGACGAAGTTGTTATTTTTTCACCTTACTGGGTTAGTTACGCTGAAATAATCAAATTGGCCGGCGGAGTTCCGGTCATGATAGAGGGAACACTTGAAAACAATTTCAAAGCGAGGGCAGAGCAGCTTGAAGGCGCACTAACAGATAAAACAAAAGCTATAATTTATTCTTCCCCATGTAATCCTACAGGTTCTGTGTTTAGCAAACAAGAGCTTGAAGCGATAGCAGGTGTGGTCAAGAAAAGAGAAAACCTCTTTGTCATAGCCGATGAAATTTATGAGCTGATCAATTTTACAGGACAGCATGCCAGCATAGCTTCATTTCCGGGAATGTTTGAGAGGACAATAACCGTTAATGGCTTTTCTAAAGGATATGCCATGACAGGATGGAGAGTCGGTTACATATGTGCTCCTTTGTTTATTGCCAAAGCATGTGAAAAAATGCAGG
>JBGTDA010000154.1:0-5244 GCA_041748555.1 Rhodonellum sp. | reverse complement strand
TGTTATTAAATTGTAGGATGTTCATGGCTAATGGATTTATTTAAAGCCAAGAAAACCAATTTTAAATTCAAAATACACTAATTGTCACTAGTTGTCAATGTAAATTATTTGGTCACTTGTATATAGGCGGATATTCACAATATTTAAAGATGAATTTTATCGAATCAAAGAATATAGCAAAAGAAATTGGATTTTCTATTAAAAATGTGCCGAATTCATTGAAATGGAATAGCAAGTTGAATTTGGAATGCTTCAAGAAGCAACCTATAACATACTTTTATACGGAATTAATTTCTGTCACATGTAGTATTCAAAAACAAAACCCCGAGATAAAATCATCCCGGGGTCTGTAGTTAAAAATATGAAGGGTAATTAATTCGTTCTTTCCAGCATCACTTTATCAAGTCCTCGTTTTTTCAAAAGTGCATCTATTTTCGGTTCGGCACCTCTGAACCTGACGTACATGGCCATTGGATCATCTGTGCCTCCTTTTTCCAGAATTTCTTTTCTGAAAGCATCTGCTTTTTCAGGATTGAACAGTTCAGTTTCTTTAAATGCCTGAAATGCATCTGTATCCAAAACCCCGGACCAGATATAGCTGTAGTATCCTGAAGAATATCCACCTGAGAAAATATGTTGGAAATAAGTACTTCTGTATCTCGGAATGATTTCATCTGTCAATCCCATTTTAGCCAAAGAAGCGTTTTCAAACTCACTTGCCGAAGTGGTAATCGGTTTATCCTGAGTATGATAATCAAGATCCAAAAGAGACGCGGCCAGATATTCTGTTGTTCCGAATCCCTGACCGAAGGTTCCGCTGTTTTGCAGTTTTTCGATAATCTCGTCAGGAATGACTTCTCCGGTTTCATAATGCTTGGCATATTCTTTCAGAACAGCCGGCTCGGTAGCCCAGTTTTCCATGATCTGAGAAGGCAGCTCAACAAAATCTCGAGGAACTGATGTCCCGGCGAGGCTTCTGTATTGGACATTGGACAATAATCCATGAAGGGCATGGCCAAATTCATGGAAGAAAGTAGTCACTTCATCAAAAGTCAGTAAAGCAGGAGCATCTCCGGCAGGTTTTGAGAAATTGCACACAATAGATATAACAGGTGCTTTCCTATCACCCTCAACAGTCTGCTGAGGTCTATAAGAAGTCATCCAGGCACCGCCTCTTTTTGAAGCTCTAGGATGAAAATCCATTAACAAAACTCCAACATGCGCTCCATCGGCTTCTTTCACTTCATAAGCTTTTACATCAGGATGATAAACAGGGATATTGTTGATTTCCTCAAACTGAAGTCCAAAGAGTCTGTTGGTGACCATGAAAACGCCTTCCTGCACATTCTTCAGGCTGAAATACGGTTTCACTTCCTGCTCATCCAAATCGAATCTGTTTTGACGGATTTTCTCTTCGTAAAATCTCCAGTCATATGGTTCCAGTTCAAAATTCTCTCCGGATGTTTTGATCAGGCCTTTCATGTCCATAGCCTCTTCCTTGGCCTTTTCCAAAGCAGGTGTCCAAAGCTGATTCAGGAGATTGTAAACATTTTCAGCATTCTTGGCCATTGATTCTTCCAGGACATAATCAGCATGGGTATCATAACCCAAAAGTTGGGCTTTTTCCATTCTCAGATTGGCAATTTCCATCAGAATTTCTTTGTTATCCTTGTCATTTCTTTGGTCTCCACGGTTTTTATAAGCTTCCCAGATTTTCTTTCTGAGTTCACGGTTTTCTGCATATTGTAAAAAGGGCATTACGGAAGGATTTTGAAGGGTGAACATCCACTTTCCTTCTTCACCCGCGGCCTTTGCATCATTGGCAGCTGCTGTTTTCAATTCCTGAGGCAATCCCGCCAATTCCGATTCGTCGGAAATGACCATGTTAAAGGCATTGGTTTCAGCCAAAAGATTCTGGCCAAACTGAAGGCTAAGCACAGAAAGTTTGCTGTTGATCTCCCTCATTTTTGTTTTATCTCCCTCATTCAGGTTCGCACCGCTTCTAACAAATGATTTGTAGGTTTTTTCAAGAAGCTTTTGCTGTTCCTGGTTTAAGTCCAATTGGTCTTTATTATCCCAAACAGTCTTTACCCTTTGAAAAAGTTTTTCATTCAGGCTGATGTTGTCACCATGCTTTGAAAGCTCCGGTGCCATGTCTCTGGCAATGGTTTGCAGAGTGTCGTTTGTATTGGCAGAGTTGAGGTTAAAAAATACAGTATTCACCTTGCTCAGCAATTCGCCTGACTTTTCCATTGCCTCAATAGTGTTGGCAAAAGTAGGGTCTTCCGGATTATTTGTTATCTCGTCTATTTCTGCTTGCTCTCGGACAATTCCCTCTTCAATGGCAGGAGTAAAATGTTGATTTTCGATCTTGTCAAAAGGGGGCACTTCAAAAGGCGTATCATAAGCCTCAAAGAATGGGTTCATATTGTCGGAGTTATTTTCTGCTGTTTCACAACTATGGAGAAGTACTCCACAGGTTGCCAGTGTAATGATTGTTTTATTCATATGTAACATATATTTGGGTTTGCGCAAATCAGGTGCGAAGATAACAATAGCAATCTGTTTTATACAAACCTAACAAGCATAATTATAAGGAATTAACAGGATTTAACTTAGAGTATTTAAGGGGGCCAATACCTTTAGGTGAATAGAATCTGAAAAATTTGAGTTTCTCAAGGCCTTTGTAAATCCATGATATTCTCGTTATCACACAATTTATATTTGAATTTATCCTAAAATTTCCTGATCATTTTCTAAATCCTATTGGAATACTGAGTATACCTTTATATTGGATCTCATATTAGCATAGTGATTGACAAATCCATAAAACAAGGTGTCAGACAGAAGCTGCAGGTGGTGCCCAGATCATTTGTCTGCAGGAGCAGGAACCCTTAGTTATATGAAAATCAAAACTGTTGATGTAAAATCACCGGGATGAGTTTTTGAAACTAATTTAGTTTGACTCAAGATATATTTGCAGCCGGATTAAGTTTATTTATCTTTACTCAAGCCACATCGAGAGGTGATCCCCCCTTTCAGAATATCCACGTTTATCCATTGATTTATAAAATATTGGGATTAGAAATACCTGAAGATATAGACGGTGAAATGGAGGTTTTGGAACCTGTTTTAAAAAGAAAACAATGATTAAAAAGCAAATAGAAAACAGGGATGATGTTTCTTGTCTGGTGAGAAGCTTTTATGCGAAAGTGAGATCCCATGAAAATCTGGGACCGATATTTAATGCTGTCGTAGAGGATTGGGAAACCCATTTGGAAAGATTGACAGATTTCTGGGAAATGGTATTGTTACAAAGTGGTCCGGGTGCAGGGCAGTTTAATCCGGTTCCTGTTCATAAAAAAGTGGATAGGCAAACAGGAAGTAAAATCGAACAACTACACTTTGGCAATTGGCTGGAGTTGTGGTTTTCAACATTGGATGAACACTTTCAGGGGAAAAATGCAGATTACGCCAAGGAACACGCCAGGCGAATGGCCCATATTCTTTTCTTCCGAATCATGGAAGGCAGAGGGGTAAAAGTGGAATAGGTTGAATTCAATTTTTAGAATGAAGATTGTTGAATGTTCAATTATCCTCATTCCGATTTAACTATAACTTTCCTGTTTTATTTGAGTTAATCCAATGAATACAAATGTTGTCTATGATAGGTAAGAAATTTTCTGTAATCCTTTTTCCGTTAACCCTTCTCTTTTTTTCCTCCTGTTCCTTTAATAAAGTAGTCCGCACCAAAAACATCACCTATATGGAAGAAGGGTTTTTGGGGGATTTACCCGAAATGAAGCTGAATGTTTTTGCGCCGAAGAATGCTTCGGGTGATCAAGATGTATTGGTTTTTTTCTATGGAGGAAGCTGGAATTCGGGGAAAAAGGAAATTTATGATTTTTTGGGAAACAGATTGGCGAGAAAAGGAGTGGTAGCCGTAATTGCGGATTATCCCTTGAGTCCTGAATATCAGGTACATGATATGGCAAAATCCACAGCGCAGGCAGTCAAGTGGACAAGTGAGAATATTACCGGGTTCGGCGGAGATTCAAATAAAATATTTGTTGCAGGCCACTCTGCCGGAGGGCATCTGGCTAGTTTGATTACAATAAGGGATGAGTATTTTGACACTTTGGGGATAAGCAGTCCCATAAATGGTGCTGTACTTATAGATGCGGCAGGTTTGGATATGAACCGGTTTCTAAAAGAAATGAATTATGATCCGGGGACCTCATATTTAAAAGCTTTTACAGATAACCCGCAGGTATGGAGAGATACTTCCCCTATCTATCATTTGGATCGGGATGATCCGCCGTTATTGATTATGGTGGGGGGCAGGACATTACCTGGGATAGAAAAAACTACGGAAAGGTTTTTGAAAGAATATAGGAAATTCGTCCCTGAACCCGCTTATCACCTCCAAAAACGAAAAAGACATGTGCCTATGATTGCGCAGTTTCTTTATACTCCAAATAAGGTTTATGATTGGATATTGGAATTTATGGAGGAGAATTAAACGGACATCAATTTAAAATGATAATCTGCTTTCTCGGCTTTATGCAAAGTGATTTCTTTTCTCAGATGATAAAAGGCCTCCAGTAATAAAGCATTTTGGATCTCTCCCACATCAATGGCTTTGAAACCTATTACCTCTATCAGCTTTTTGACTTTGGGTTTTTCCACAGAATCATCCCCGCAGAAATAAGTTTCTTTTACAAAACCCATCATATCTGATTCGGGACAATCCATGCCGAGATTATTGAATCCTCCCGAACTCCAAAGCAGACATCGACTCCCCTTGACAGATATTTGTTGCCAAGACAGGTTGCCAATTTTGTACCTCCTAATATTCCTAATTTCATTTTGTTTTTCTATTTACTCATGTGGATGTTAAGACAATATTGGATGATGAGGTAGCTTTATATTCAAATTAAGCATTTTATGCAAAGGTCGAAATTAACCTTGTTTAAGGACTTGTTATAAGCAAATTATAAGTTACAATTGGTGAAATATAACCAAATTTAATACAAGTCCAAAAGAAATCGAAATTAATTTTGGAGTGCAAAAAATGAACAACTTTAAATTGCGTTTTAAATTCAAATATGAAGCAATATCTAGATTACATCGTTTTTTTACTTCTCCTCTCCGGATCTGCTTATCCTTATCTGAACCCCTATAATGCGATTTTTTAAAACTCCCGGCTGCTCACCCGGAAGCTAAATATTTTAATTCTCTTGA
>JBGTDA010000153.1:0-8189 GCA_041748555.1 Rhodonellum sp. | reverse complement strand
TGTTATTAAATTGTAGGATGTTCATGGCTAATGGATTTATTTAAAGCCAAGAAAACCAATTTTAAATTCAAAATACACTAATTGTCACTAGTTGTCAATGTAAATTATTTGGTCACTTGTATATAGGCGGATATTCACATTATTTATTTCCTGTCTCCCAACTTTCCTTTCCCACCTTCTCCGGCTTTCCCGGAATCCGTACCTGCAATAGAAGATCTCATATCGGTATCGGATTTGATATTTTCCATCTTATAATAATCCATAATCCCTAGCCTGCCGGATCTGAATGCCTCCGAAATTGCTTTTGGAACTTCAGCTTCGGCTTCAATAACCTTAGCCCTCATTTCTACAGCCTTAGCCTTCATTTCCTGCTCAAGTGCAACGGCCATTGCTCTTCTTTCCTCTGCCCTTGCTTCTGCCACTTTTAAATCCGCGGAAGCCTGATCAATCTGAAGTTTTGCTCCGATGTTGGTTCCCACATCAATATCCGCAATATCGATAGAAAGAATTTCAAAAGCGGTTCCGGCATCCAGTCCTCTTTCCAGAACCAATTTGGAAATCTTGTCAGGGTTTTCCAAAACACTTTTATGGTTTTGGGCAGAACCTATTGAGGTAACAATTCCCTCCCCTACTCTAGCAAGAATTGTCTCTTCACCGGCACCACCGACCAATTGAGCAATGTTAGCCCTGACGGTGACACGCGCTTTGGCTATAAGTTGAATCCCATCAGCTGCAACAGCTGCTACATTCGGGGTATTGATAACCTTAGGATTTACCGAAATCTGGACTGCTTCAAACACATCCCTTCCGGCAAGGTCTATTGCTGTCGCTTGTTTAAAGGTGAGTTTTATATTCGCTTTATCAGCTGAAATCAGAGCCCTGATCACATTGGGTACATTACCTCCTGCAAGATAATGCGTTTCCAGATCGTTGGTTGTCAGATCCAGACCGGCTTTGGTTGAAGTGATCAATGAATTGACAATGATACTGGGTGGAACTTTCCGTATTCTCATTCCGATAAGCTCACCGATTCCAACTTTCACATTGGAGAATATAGCAGTGATCCAAAGGTTGACCGGTACAAAATACAAAAAGACAAACAATAAGATCAGCCCGGCAAAAGCTGCAAGTAATATAAAAACCGAATTAGTTATTTCCATAATTTATCCTTGAACGATGATTCTATTTTCCTCTAATTTAACTATTCTTAATTGAGTGCCAACAGGAATAAAGCCGGCATCGGATTTAACTTCATATATTTTATCTTCAAATTCGGCTTTTCCATAGGGTTTGATGTCCGAAACAGCCATCCCCTGCTGCCCTTCCATCAAACCGACCAATCGATCATCAAATGAACGACTTGTCATGGACTCTTTTAAGGCAAATTTTTTCCAAACCCCTGACTTCAAACCATATAATAAAGCTAGAAAGTTTACGACAAGGGTTATGATCAAAACTATCCAGGCATTTTGGTTTTCCAGAAAGAGGAAAGCATAATAAATCCCTACACCGGTGACCATAACTCCCAAAATTCCCACAAGTGTGGTTCCCGGAACAAATATTATCTCCATCAGAACCAGAATCAATCCAATGGACAAAAGACTACCTAAAATAATCCAGGTCATAGAAATAAAATTTAATCCAAATTAGGGAGATTTTTTGGTTCCGGAAATATATAAATCCTAAATAAGAATTATGGTTTCAAATCTGGGTTTATTAATTCCGGATTTTCAAACAATTTGAAAATCGGAATTGCTGCTTTTTTTACTCAAAATTCATTGGCAGCACCTCAACCGAATGCTCATCAATAAGCTTTTGCAAACAGAACTCTTCCCTTAGAGGGCTGATTCGTCAAGACGCATTTGCCGGAATCCTGTGATTGATCCAAAGGAATACATCTTATTGTAGCTTTTGTCTTATCTTTTATTTTCTCCTCGGTTTCTGAAGTGCCGTCCCAGTGTGCAGATAAAAATCCACCTTTGGTTTCTAGAACATCAATAAATTCTTCCCAGGTATCCACTTCCGTTGTCATTTTTTTTCTGAATTCAAAAGCCTTCTGATAGATTCCGTCTTGAATTGACTGCAATAGTTCACTGATATGATCTTCAACTACTGTTTTATTTAAATTCACGGTTTCTTTTGTTAAGGTATCCCTTCTAGCAATTTCCAAAGTATTGTTTTCCAAATCTCTTGGACCCATCGCAATTCTTATCGGTACTCCCTTCAGTTCATATTCAGCAAACTTCCATCCCGGTTTTTGGGTATCACGATCATCATATTTCACACTTATTCCCTTTGCTTTCAATTTCAGAATGATTTCCCGAGCTTTATTGGAAATATTTTCCGATTCGGTTTCGCTTCGATAAATAGGTATGATTACCACCTGAAAAGGGGCAAGTTTCGGCGGGAGTACCAAACCATTATCATCGGAATGCGCCATGATCAGTGCACCCATCAATCTGGTACTTACACCCCAGGAAGTCCCCCAAACATATTCAAGCCCGCCTTCTTTGGTGGCAAATTTTACATCGAACGCTTTGGCGAAATTTTGACCCAAAAAGTGTGATGTTCCTGCCTGAAGTGCCTTACCATCTTGCATCATTGCTTCAATACAATAGGTATCTTCCGCACCTGCAAATCTTTCATTTTCACTTTTGACGCCTTTAACCACCGGCATTGCCATATATTCCTCCGCAAACTGGGCATAAACATTCAACATTTGAACTGTTTCGGCAATAGCTTCAGTCTTTGTAGCATGGGCTGTATGCCCCTCCTGCCATAAAAACTCAGATGTTCTCAAAAACAAGCGAGTTCTCATTTCCCACCTTACCACATTTGCCCACTGATTGACCAAAAGCGGTAAATCCCGATAAGACTGAATCCAGTTTTTATAAGTACTCCAAATAACCGTCTCCGAAGTTGGCCTTACAATAAGCTCCTCCTCCAATTTTGCGTCAGGATCTACAATAATACCACTCCCGTCTTCAGCATTTTTCAATCTGTAGTGCGTAACAACAGCACATTCTTTGGCGAAACCCTGAACATGATTGGCTTCTTTTGATAGATATGATTTTGGTATGAACAATGGGAAATATGCATTACTGTGACCTGTTTCCTTAAACATAATATCCAATTGGGCCTGCATCTTTTCCCATATGGAATAACCGTAAGGTTTGATTACCATACATCCCCGAACAGCAGAGTTCTCTGCCAGATCCGCTCTTTTCACCAATTCGTTATACCAAAGAGAATAGTCTTCGCTTCTTTTAGGCAATCCTTTACTCATAAGATTTATTTGCTGATTATAAAAATTGAATTAACTTCGCTCTATAGAATTTGGCAAATATATATTAAAAATAAATATAACCCTCCCAACACAGGCACGTATATAGTTATAGTGCAAAACAGTAAATACCGACCAAATGAAAAAGTTAAACACTATATTATCTCTTGGAACATCTGCGCTTCTGATGCTTTCTTCCTGCAGCACCAGTCAAACTGCCATGCGAGGAGAGACTGATGATTTGTACTTCATGTCTTCAGATGCTTCAATAGCCACTGAATATGCGGTAAAGAATAATAATCCTAAAAATTTCCAATCTTTGAATGAAGTTACTCCTTCAGAGTTTGAGCAGGAAAATTTTTCATCGAGAAATGTAAATCCGGAATACATAGCAAAATATCAGTCCCAAAGCACCGATACGGTTGATAGTGGTACTGTTTATTTTGATGAAACGGAGGGTGTTGAAAATGACCCGAATGTAAACGTCTACAACAATTACTACAGCAATGCCAATCGCGGGAACTTCAATTCCGGCTTTGGGAATCAAATGGGTTTCAACCCCATGTTTATGGGAGGCATGGGAGGATTTTCCCCCTTCGGAATGGGAATGGGTTACTCACCTTTCGGAATGGGATTTTATGATCCTTTCATGATGATGCCCGGATACGGATTTAGATCAGGCTTCAATTTATCTATGGGATTTGGATTTGGATCACCATTTCGCAATCCTTGGATGAGACCGGGATTTGGATTCGGCGGTTTTTATGATCCCTTCATGATGGGAATGGGCGGATTTGGATTCAATAGATTCGGAATGGGCTTAGGAGGATTATATCCAGGTTATGGCTTCGGAGGATTTGGAAATCCTATTTTTGTATTACCTGGTTCTGAACTCAATAACAGACAGATTGTAAGAGGAGCAAGACCTACAAGAGGTGCAGGTTTAGCTACAACAGGAACAAGAAGAAACAGTTCTTTGGCAACTCCTAGTACTTCAAGAGCTGCAGCGAGGCGAGATGCGACCTCAAATAGAACACTTACAACTCCAAGCAGTCGTGCTAATGCAAGGGATTTCGGAAGTTCTCAAAATGATTTTTACAATAACACAAGAAGTCGGGTAAATACTTCGGCTGCTCCAACAACAAGAAATGTAGGTTCTGCAGCCTCTACAAGAACCGGTAGTAGAATTGGAAATACAAGTGCAACTCCAAATTATAGAAATGTAGCTCCCAATACCAGAACTAACAGATCTTCATATGGGACAGCACCTGGGAGAAGTTCATCACCTAGCTACAATAAAAGTACTAGTCCTTCTTACAATAGAAGCACTAGTCCAGCAAATAACAGCAGATATAATAATAATAATAGAACCGCACCTTCTAGAAGTGGATATTCCACTCCAACGAGAAGCTCTTCACCAAGCTATAGCGCACCAAGCCGTAGTTCCGGCGGTGGAGCAAGTGTAGGAGGAGGAAGCCGAGGTGGTGGAGGATCTAGCTCCGGAGGTTCAAGAGGAGGAAGGGGAAATTAATTCCCCTTTTTTTTTACCTTTTTTTTTGAAGATTTCGTTAATCAATGAAAACTTTAAGCATATTTTAAATATGCTCATTATCATTTCAAAAGTTTATTCTATGATTTCAGTTAAAAAAATAATAACAGGCTGTTTTATTACTGCCTTAGGAATCTCCAATTCTATGGCACAAAGTGGTTATTTTGAAGATGCGTTAAGATTTAGCCAATTTAGATCAACCGGATCAGCAAGAATCACTTCACTCGGCGGAGCACAGATGTCCTTAGGTGGAGACATTTCCAATATACATGGAAATCCTGCCGGATTAGGTTTTTTTAGAAGATCTGAGTTCAGTATTTCCCCTTCCTTTACCAATTGGAGATCTGAATCCAATTATTTAGGGCAAATTCAAGAAGAAGGAACGGGTAACATTGCGATTCCAAATTTAGGAATTGTATTAAGCAAAGTCAGAAACCCTTTATTGGCAGGAAGTTTTAAAGGTGGGTCTTTTGGTATTAGTTTTAATCGATTGGCCAATTTCAATAACCAGTTCGGCTATTTTTCTGATGTGGAAGGAAATTCCTCCATCATTGATTTTTTCATTCAGGATGCTTTTGGCTTAACAGAAAGTCAGGTTGAAAACCGAGGATTGACCGGATTGGCATACCAAACCTATTTGGTTAATCCGGTCGCTTTTGACGAGGATGGAAACCCGATAAATAATCCTACAGAATATGATTCTTTTGTTTTGGGTTTTCCTTTTCAGGATGAAACCGTGATTACTGAAGGTGGAATTAATCAAACTAGCTTTTCCTATGGAGCGAATTTCAACAATAAGTTATTCATAGGTGCAGGATTAGGAATTACTTCCATTAATTTCAGTTCAATTAAAACCTATAATGAAGAATTCTTCGAGGAGCCACTTAATACGCTTTCCATTCAGGAAAATTTGAGAATAAATGGAATTGGTGCTAGTGTCAATCTTGGAATTATATACAAACCCATAGATATGATCAACCTTGGTTTGAATATTCAATCTCCTACTTGGTACAGGTTGAACGAGGAGTATGAAGCAGGAATGAACAATCTCTATAATAATTACTATTTTGAAGATGAGGATGTGGTATTGGGACAGGAAAATGCCAATACCCCGTTGATATTAGGCACCTACAATCTAAATACTCCACTAAGAATAAGTGGTGGAGCAACCTTCTTCATCGGGAAAAGCGGCTTTGTTACAGCCGATGTGGATTATCTGGACTACAGCAGTAGCCGCCTCAATTCCAATGACTTCAACCCCAGCGCTGACAACCAGGAGATCCAGGCACGTTATGGTACAACAGTCAATTATAGAGTTGGGGGAGAATACAGATATGACATATTCAGGGCCAGGGCTGGATATGCTTTTTATGGAGATCCATTCGTAAATTCTGAATTTGACAGAAGCAGTCAACAGATTTCGGGAGGTGTCGGTGTCAAATTAAATAACCTTTATGTAGACCTGGCAATATCAAATACGATGTTCGATCAACTTTACAGCTCGTATCCATATTTTGAAAACGGGAACAATATCGGCCCCATATCCGAAATCAGAAACAACTTGACCAGTGGAACCCTTACAGTAGGATTTAATTTCTAAAAAAGGACATCAACTCAGATACTAAATGCTCAGTGGAAATATCTTCTCCGCTGAGCTTTATTTTTGCCTGATCATAAAAAGATCTTCTTTCCGCAAGCAGGTTTTTTAATTTCAAAATCATCTCCCCTTCATCCATTCCTGCAAACAATGGTCTTTTGATGCCATAATCCTTATATAACCGCTTTTGAATTTCACTTAATGACACTTCTAAGTAAACCGAAATTGCTTTTTGGTTAATCAATTCCATATTGTCGTTGAAACAAGGGGTGCCGCCACCGGTGGATAGCACAAATCCCTCTACGCCATCAAGAACTTGTTTCAGGTATTCGGTTTCCAGTTCCCTGAATTTACCCTCCCCTGAATTCTGAAAAATATCACTGATTTTTTCCCCGGTACTCTTTTCAATGAAATGATCCAAATCCACAAATACAAAATTAAGCTGCATTGCCAGTAATTTGCCGAAAGTGGATTTACCTGAACCCGGAAGTCCCACCAATACAATTTTCAACGGAGTTCCCATTACCTGAATAAATCCTTAATCTCATCAGACGACGGTGTGTTCCTATAATGATATTTTTTTAAAACAACTCCATCATCCAAAAGCATTACCCCTGGATTGGATCGCATGATAGTCTTGATAACTGTGGCATCAGCTTGAAAAGCTTCTACATCCCAGGTTCTGGTTTGGATGAGGTTTTCGATCTCCTCCTCAGAAGATGCCGCAACCAGAAGCGGTTTAATATTTGAGCCTGCCAATCCTATCAACATCGAATCTATTTTATACAAATATTCCTGATTGATCTTGGACATGTTACTAACTAATATCACGGCTTTTTGTCCTGAAAGAATTTCTTCAGTATAATCTCCATCAGCATTCCATACAGCAAAATCCGATATCTTTGGAAGGGCGCCTTCATTTTTCAGGTTCATTTCCACAAATTCAAAAGATTCATCTGCCGGATATTGATCGAATTCAAATATCTCCCCTCCTTTTTGCATGACATATTTGTATTCCAACGGAGCTGAGGGCTGCATTGCCGTCCCGATATCCACACCTTCTTTATAAGCCCTGAAGTCAATAAACGGTAGATTCATAATTGCTGTTATTGCTAAGATAAAAGACACAAGGATACTCACTCTTACCGTCCAGAGTGCCCATGGCTTGATATTCACTCCCTGTTCATTGCGGTAAACAAACAAAATCCCAATCAATATCAGCAATATGATATCCTTGTAAAAGGATTGCCAGGGAGTAAGTTTAATTGCATCTCCAAAACATCCACAATCTGTTACTTTATTGAAATAAGCTGAATAAAATGTCAAAAATGTAAAGAACAGGATCATCAAGCTTAAAGCCCAAATAGTAAGCCTCAGTCTTACTTTTAAAATCAGCATTATTCCAAGAACAACCTCCATCACAACCAGAAAAACTGCAATGTACAAGGCATATTCTTTAAACATTGAGAAAAAAAGTGCAATATCATTGGAGAAAACATCAAAATATTCTTCTAATTTAATAGCTGTGCCAACAGGATCGTTGATCTTGATCAATCCTGAAAAAATAAACAACCCACCTACCAAAAGCCTGACTACTGATAATAATCTTTGTTTAACCATGATATCCTAATTTGATAAGACAAAACACTGCATAATTGATCATATCCTGGTAGTTGGCCTCTATACCTTCAGAAACCAAAGTCTGGCCTTGATTATCCTCAATCTGCTTGACCCGATAAATTTTCATTAGGATAATATCA
>JBGTDA010000152.1:0-26386 GCA_041748555.1 Rhodonellum sp. | reverse complement strand
GTTTTTAAGGTAACATTTATCTGAGACCTATTATCAACAGAAACCCGCATCGCCTCAAATCCTATATAAGAAAAAATCAAAGTTGCCCCGTCCGGTACCGTTATGGAATAATTCCCATCCATATCCGTAACAGTCCCTGTTGTTGTTCCTGCCACAGTGACTGAGGCTCCCGGTAAAGGCTCTCCGGTTTCATCGGTTACCGTTCCGGTAACCTGAATATCAATTCGGGAGGAAATGACATCCTCTTCATATTCAATTACCTCATCAATTTTCAACCTGGAATTGATATGGGTCACATAGATGTTGTTGTTGACCCTCTTAAAATCAAAATCCACCTGCTGGGTAAGCTGTTGAAGAATGGTTTTAAGATCCGCGGTATTGCTGATGGAAATCCTTGATCTGTCTTTGGCCACCTGCTGGTTGTAGGCAAAGACAAAATCAGTCTGTTTTTCCAATGCTGCCAAAACATCGACCAGCTTTTCGTTGGTCACATTCAGGGTCACTAGATAATCCTCCATGCTCTGGGAGGAAGAAGGCTCTGCTACCACCACTTGGATGACAAGAAGCTGCAGCAAGAAATACTTAAGGGTTTGTTTGGAACAGCGCACAAGTTGTCTGAGTAAATTATTATTCATAATTTTAGTGTTTATTGTTATAATTAAACCAGTGGGTTTTTAAACCCATGAACCGATCCGGGACTGTTACAGCAGTTCCGGATTCTTTTTTTAAAATAATCGCTTATCCCATAGGCAGATGTTTGTTTAGTTTTTACATCCCTTATAATTGATTTCAAGTGTGGACTCATCCAGCCATTGGTATTCAAATTCCACCAGGTTTCGAAGACCATATAAAATACTGTAGAGGTTATCGTTTACGTAGGTGGCCTTTATCAGGCATCCTTCCCCATTGTACCCGTGGAGATTGACTTGTACATTATACATCCTCCCAATCCTTTCCATTACTTTATCCAAAGGCTTAAGGTCAAATGAGATGTTCTTGTTTCTCCAATCCAGGTAAAAATCCAAATCAGCCTCCTCTACCAGGAATTTTTTGGAGTCCAAAACGAAAGTTGCTTTCTGATTGGGAACCAGTACAACGGTTTGGGACAGGTTCTCCAATTCCGAAACCTCCACCTTACCTGTTTTGACCGCCACCACCACATCTTTATCTGAAGATGCATTTAAATTGAAAGAGGTGCCCAGGACTTTTGTGATTACTCCGTTGGATATTACCGTGAAGGGTCTGTCCTGATCCGGTACGACCTCAAAAAATGCCTCGCCATCCAGTTCCACCATCCTGCTATCGGCACCGAATTTTTTCGGAAACCTGATTTCGGATAAGGAATTTAAATAAACCCGGGTCCCATCTGTCAAGGTAACCATTGCTTTTTGCTGTTCGTTGGTGTTGCGGCTTAGCATCTGCACTGTCTCCGTTTTTTGGAAAGCGTAGAATATCAAAAGGGTAAAGCTGATCAATATTGCCACAGCTGCGGCAATTCTGCCAATATGGGAAAAATCATTTAGCCTGGTTGTGGACTTTTTGAGGATGCGGCTGTCAATATTTGCCTTGATCCTGTTTTGGATCCCAATAAATTCAGATGGATTGAGTTCCACATCCTGATCTCTTGCCTGCAACCGGTCATAGAAACTGAATATAAACTGATCCTCTTGAGGAGTGGTTTTACCCTGTGCCTGTTTTTCCACCAATTCCAAAAACTTTTCTTTATCCATTATTGCTGTCTTTAATGGATAGTCACATAAAGTGGGTGCACTACTTAGCCGGATGGGGAAAAAAATGAGAAAAGATTATAGCTGGGTCACGAAACGGATTTTATCCTGGAGGAAACCAAGTATGTTATACTTGTTTGACCATCAATTCCGGTGGAGATTTTGAGGCAGTTTGCGTGCTGCTGAGAAAAGGCTACCCTTCGTCTTTTGAAGGATTCATAAGGTTCAATTATCTATTTCAAAAAGCCAAACCACAATCAACACCCAAAAATAAACTTCTCCTATGGTGCTCTTTATGGCCTTCAAAGCTTTATAAAGATGGGCTTCTACGGTACGAATGGAAATGTTCATCTGATGGGCTATTTCTTTGTTGGAAAGCTGATCTTCCCTACTCAGGATATAAATCTGCCTGCATTTTTCCGGTAACCGGTCCACGGAATCGTTAATGGCGGCAGCTGTTTCTTCCAACTCCATCAAGCTGTCGGGGGCCGTTTCTGTAGGCAAAAGAGAAAATACCCGGTCTATCCGGGAGGTTTGCTTCAGGTTTCTGATGGCATTGGAAATCCGGTATTTTACTGCCCTGAAAAGGTAAGGTTCCAAAAGTCGTATTTCCCGCTTTTGGGCGTTTTCCCAAAGCTTGATAAAAACCTCCTGAACCACATCCTCACAAATTGCCTTATCTCCAAAAATTTTAAAGGCATACAAAAAAAGCCTCTTCCAATACATTTCGTATATCAGATCAAAGACCTTTTTATCTTTCTTCATAAGGCCTTTCAAAAGAAAAGTATCAGCTATTTTGGGTTCGGACATATAAAATGTTTTGACTAATTTATTGATTTTTAATTAAATCAAAACAATTTGAGAGGCTATTATCCAAAAAATTATCCATCAGAGGAAATATAATATTCTGAAAATCTAGCCTTTGGGCCAGTTTGTTTTTCTTCCATGCAGAAGGTACTTTTCCTTCTTTTATCTCTTTGTTCTCTTCTCCGGTATTGCGTTGTTTGGGTACGTCCACAAAGCTGGCATCCACCACTTTGCCTTCATTGGCAAACACACCGGATTTGTCCAGCTGGCTGTTGAAACTCCGGAAAAGGGATTCTATTGATCCAAAGGCTATCAGCTGCTCCCTGAAATGCCAGAAAGTCCTGCTGTCGGGAACACGGTCGCTTTTCTTGAGTCCCAAAAACTCCTTGAAGCAGGACCTGTCCAGAATCTGATACTCCAGCTGTTCGTCCGATAAGTTGTAAAGACCCTGGATAACCGGGGCCTTAAAGAGCATCAGTTTGTTATAAGGGGGTCGGCCACCTTTTTTAATTCATGTCTTATTATTATACCTAAATATACACATTTATCCGCTGTTTTAACTAGATTTAGTTTTTAGAAGTGCCCTAAAATACCTCAATGACTTTAAGTTGAAAGAGCGCAAAGAGATTATGCGTATCGTAGAAAAAAATATTGACCTGTTAAAAGCAAAATGGTATGAGTTCTTTTAACAATGACTATGACAACATGGAAAAGCTCATCTATGAAGAAGGGCTTAAGATCAATGCTTTACATTTTCACCCTGATCTGGACTTGATGTTGATTGTTTTGTCCAATAAAAAAGTGTTGAACCGGGCTATATATTCTTGGGAGCGGCTTATGCAAGCTACACCGGAGGAGTTACACAATTACCGTCTGATCGGTAAGGGGGCAGGAGTACACTGGCCTGATGTAGATGAAGACTTGAGTTTAAAAGGCTTTTTGAAAGAAGAGATTGACCGGTCACTCCGTGACATCAAAAGTACATTGATAGCTTAATCTCCCGCACAAAATCCCACAATGCATTCAGTCGAAACCAGTGCTTGGATGAATTTGGGTTTTCCGCTTCGGTAAAATATTTCACCTACTTTTCAAAATTGCTGCTCTCAATTATTTTGAACAAGCAAAAGGTTTGCCTAACAACATTTTGCGATAAATGAAAAATGAAAATTATGCGCTTCTTGTTTTGGAAATTGGACAAGTATTGAAGAACAAAACCATTCCGGATGCCGGACTGGTTTTTAATTACTCTTTTGTGAATGATGTGAAATACTATACTTGCTCGAAAGGCTTGATTTTGTTGTATTCAACATTGTGTTTCTTTTCTTCTTCAAGGTCATATCGACCCTGGGCATTAATTCAGCCGACATCCGGAAAAATCCGGAAAATCTCAATGCAGTATCAGCTGTTACTTTTCTTTTTCCCTTGATCAATTGCCTGATTCTCGTTTCCATTAGCCATTGCATAAGCCTTCAGGTTCATGGCTTCCAGAAAATCCTTTTCCAGAATTTCACCCGGATGTACATTGCAAATAATAAAGAACAATTAGAGGGGAATAATTTCCCTGAGCGCTTCATCAAACCAGAAAAGCGGTCAATCTTATGAAAAGCTGGACTAAATTTCAACTATTGTCAGGCCTTGAATTCTTTCAAAATGCTTTTTATTTAATGTGGCAATTTTCATATTATTAGCCATTGCTGTTGCCCCAATAAAAATATCAGGAATTTCAATTAGTTTATTTGAAGCCTTCAACGCTTTCGTCACCTTGATTGCTGCTCCGCTAGCTGATTTATTCAAAGGAAGAATGGTGATTTTGTCAAAAAATTGATTCCAAAAATCAGTCTGTTCACCATTTGCCCCAACCAAAATTTCATATTCAGGGACAATGGAAACAGCAAACAATTTAAATTTCGTAGTCAATTTAAAAAAAACACTTTTTTGCTTGTCCTTCTTCCTATAATAATCAATCAAAACCGAAGTATCCAAGCAAATTATTTCGTTCTCAATATGTTAAAATGTCTTCTGTCCTGCAAGTGTTGGGCATACTGGTTAGAATCCATAACAGGACCTTTTAATAAAAAACTTTGGAAATCCGAAAGTTCCTTCTCTGCTTTTTCTTCAATAAAATCATCATCCAAAGCGGTTTTCAATTGTTTTATCTTGCCCGCAGGTAGTTTTTTTATCAAGTCCAACAATTGTTCGAAGCCTATATTTACTGTTATTTCCATCTCCACTTGATTTATGCCACTAAAATAACTAAAAAGAGGGAAATACAATAACGATAATCCAATATCGAAATATAATACCAAGGATGGCTTTTTTTCATTGAGGTTATTTTTTAATACCTGATAAAAGCGTAGTTTTAGACACCAAATATTTCTTCACATCCTGATTGACAGTGACCCACTGTTGAACAGCTCCGGCACATATGCGACAAGCAAATTAAAGTACTTCAACAATACGCCACTTCCCTTTGCTTACGAATCGACAGGTGTAATCACCCGTTTTACAAATACCAGAGACCCGAAGCCCAGAGCCAAGAATATATTTTCTTTCCACAGACCGGAAACGATAAAGCAGCAGCTTAAAGATGAGGAAACGCTGAGAGGACGTTTATTCAACTTCCCCTTACTCGACATAGGAAAACTGCGTGACTGTCAATACGCTGCAATTAAAAACCTGGAAATTTCATTTGAAGAGAACAGGCCAAAGGCTTTGATTCAAATGGCAACCGGGGCAGGAAAAACATTTACGGCCATATCTTCCATTTACCGCTTGCTGGAACACGCAACCGCAAAAAGAATTCTGTTTTTGGAGATACAAAAAATCTTGGCGAACAGGCAGAACAGGAGTTTATGGCTTTTACTCCACCCAATGAAAACAGAACCTTTACCGAACTCTACACTGTACAGCGGCTGACTTCTTCTTTCGTGAACCCTGATGCGCATGTCTTCATCAGTACGATCCAGCGCTTGTACTCGATATTGAAAGGTGAAGAATTGGATGAAAAAGCGGAAGAGGAAAACCCTAATGAAAAAGGGTGGATTCCAAAAGAACCGCTTCCCGTTGTTTACAATGAAAAAATACCGATTGAATTTTTTGATTTCATCGTGATTGACGAATGTCACCGCTCCATTTATAATTTATGGAGAAAGGTGCTGGAATATTTTGAGTCGTTCTTGATTGGGCTGACGGCTACGCCCGATAAACGTACTTTTGGTTTTTTCAACGAAAATATAGTAAGTGAATACACGCATGAAGATGCGGTAGCGGATGGGGTGAATGTAACCTACGACACCTATTTGATAGAAACAAAAATCACCAAAACAGGAGCCATTATTGAAGCCAGGGAATTTGTCGATAAACGTGAAAAACTAAGCCGGCGCAAACGCTGGGAACAGTTGGATGAAGAAGTCGTCTATACCTCCAATCAATTGGATATAGACATTGTCAACCTCAGCCAAATCAGGAATGTCATCAAGGCCTTCAAAAATAAACTGCCTGAAATCTTTCCGGGCAGAGAGGAAGTGCCCAAGACTCATGCTTTTGAAGGCAAGCTCACCGAGCAATGGCGTAAAGAAAACAATCCCGAACCGGCAGAGAAATTACTCGAACGCATTAAAGAAGAACGACAACAGCGGTACGAACAAGAACTGAAAGAGTGGGAAATTGCAGTGAAAGTTTGGGAAAAGGATGGGAAGGAAGACAAGGAGACCTACAAAGCCTTCAAAACTTAAAGAAAGTATCTCCATTAGTAATGTTGATCTTGAAAAGTATATTGAAATCCCCAAAAAATGGTTATGGACAAGATTGGGGGAAACAGTTTTTAAAGTTGGAGATATCGATCATAAAATGCCGAGGGACTATCCAAACGGAATACCTTATTTATCAACAGGAAATATAAATCAGGATGGGACATTAGATTTTTCTAATCCTAAAACTATATCAGAGAAAGACTATTCAAATCTTTCAAGTAAAATTAAACCAATTAAAAACGACATTATCTTTCAAAGATATGGGACCATTGGCAGAAATGTCTTAGTAATGACAGACAACAAGTTTCTTGTATCATATTCCTATGCAATCATAAAGACAATTCCGATAATAATGAATGAGAAATTTCTATTTTTATTTACCCTTTCTCCCGTCGTAAAAAGTGAAATTGAAAAATATATTGTCCAAACGACTCAGGCTAATATTGGCATATCTTCAATTGAAAGGTTTTTTTTCCCATTATGTTCTATTCAAGAACAAGAAATGATTGTCAAAGAACTTGAAAAGTCATTATCCCAGATTGATAATCCAGAAAAAACCATAGAATCAGAACTTAAAAAATCCGAAGCCCTTCGCCAATCGATTCTAAAAAAGGCATTTGAAGGCAAATTGGTCTCACAAGACCCCAATGATGAGCCTGCCGCTGAACTTTTGAAACGTATCCAATCCGAAAAGGAGAAATACCTGAAAGCGCAGAAACAACAAAAGAAAAAAGGACCTAAAAGGGTACTTCAAGCATAAGAGGTATGGAAAAGGATTATCAGGTTTTCTTGGAAGTATTGAAAACACAAATACTGCAGAGTCAGTATCAGGCGACAGCTGCGGTCAATTAGGAGCTTATTATGTTGTATTTTCAAACCGGCACACTGCTTTCCAAAAAAAATCAATCATGCCCGATGGGGAAGTAAAGTAATACAAAAACTGGCAGCTGACCTGCCAAATGAATTGTCCGGATTACATGGTTTTTCTTATCGCAACCTAATGAACATGAAGGCTTTTGCAGAAGCCTACCCATTTGTGCAGTTGCTGACTGCAGAATTTCAATCGATGGAAATTTTTCTCAAAAACATTTTTTTCAACATCGGCTTTACGCAGCATCTATTGCTGCTCAATAGATGCAAAGAGGCCCGGGAAAGACTGTTTTACATGCAAAAAGCAGCCAATCTTCAATGGACAGTTTCTGTATTGGAACACCAAATAGTAAGCGGATTGTATCATCAACAAGGTGGTTTACAACATAATTTTGAAACTACACTGCCACCCAAACTGCACAAACATGCTGTGGATGCTTTTAAAGGAGAATACCTTTTGGATTTCATCCGAATGGAAGAGGAGGATGACGAGCGGGTATTAGAAAATAAGATTTTCCAATTAGACGAATATGTAAAGCAGGACCACGAAAACCCATCCATCGGTATTGTGCTTTGTAAATCAAAAAACACCAAAGTGGTGGAATTTGTTTTTCGTGACTTTAACAAAGCCATGGGTGTAGCTACTTTCAAACCATCGCAGGAATTGCCTGCCAACTACAAGGGTATTTTACCCGATAGTGAAGAACTTAAAAAATATTAGACAAAGACAATCAATAACCTTATAGCCAAAATCTGGTCCTTTTGCGATACCTTAAGAGATGATGGCGTGAGTTACTCTGATTACCTGGAGCAACTTACATTTTTGCTCTTTCTGAAAATGGCCGATGAATATGAAAAAGGTCCACAAAAAAGAAAATCGGGTATTCCCGAACAATACAACTGGGACAGCATTGCTTCCAAAAGCGGCGGTAAGTTGGAAGCGCACTATGTTGAACTTTTGAGAGAACTGGGGAAAGAGGCCGGCATGCTTGGGCAGATTTTTACCAAAGCGCAAAACAAAATTCAGGATCCTGCCAAATTGGATCGTTTGGTAAAAATGATTGGCAAGGAATCCTGGGTAAGCATGGATGCGGATGTCAAAGGTGACATGTACGAGGGTATTTTGGAAAAAAATGCGCAGGACACCAAAAGCGGTGCGGGCCAATACTTTACCCCAAGGGATTTAATCAAAGCCATTGTAGCCTGTGTCCGTCCCGAACCTAAGAAAACCATTTCAGATCCTGCGTGTGGCACAGGAGGTTTCTTTTTGTCAGCGTATGACTTCCTCACATCTGAACACAAACTGGATAAAGAGGAAACAAGGTTTTTAAAGGAACAAACCTTTCACGGTTGGGAAATTGCGGCTTCCACTGCCCGGATGAGTTTGATGAATCTATTCCTTCATAATATCGGTGACATCTCCTCAGAGCCTCCTGTGAAGCGAGAAGATGCATTGTTGCAGAAGCCAAGCGAATTATTCGATTATGTATTGGCCAATCCGCCTTTCGGTAAAAAAAGCAGCGTGACCATCACAAACGATGAAGGCAAGGAAGAAAAAGAAGACCTGCTTGTCAATCGAAATGATTTTTGGGTAACAACCACCAATAAGCAGCTTAATTTCCTGCAGCATATTGTCTCCATGCTCAAAACAACCGGAAAAGCAGCCGTTGTATTGCCTGACAATGTATTGTTTGAAGGCGGTGTTGGCGAAACGGTCCGTAAAAAGTTGATGGAAAAAGTAGACCTCCATACAATACTTCGCTTACCGACAGGAATTTTCTATGCCCATGGCGTAAAAGCGAACGTTCTCTTTTTTGATGCAAAACCCGCATCCAATGATATTATGACCAAAGCGGTTTGGTTCTATGATTACAGAACCAACATCAGTCACACGCTTAAGAAAAGTCCTCTAAAATATGACAATCTGAAAGACTTCGTTAATTGTTATAATCCAAAGAACAGAAACGAAAGGAAGGAAACCCGGTCAGTTGAAAACCCCGAAGGAAGATGGCGTAAATACACTTATGAAGAAATCATTGCCAGAGACAAGACAAGTCTAGACATTTTCTGGCTTCGGGATGAAAACATACTCGACCTTGAAAACCTTCCTGAACCAGAAATTTTAGACCAGGAGATCATTGAAAATATCGAGGCGGCATTGGAAAGTTTTAGAGAAGTGGCAGTGAGGATTGAGGAATGAAATCAGGTATTTGCTAAAACTTACCCAAAAAAAGCAGGCAGGGGAAACCGATAGATCTTCAAGTGTTTTGGGGTTTTGATCTACTTGATTTGAGTGAAGGGATGATGGAGCCTTTCTGGAGGATTATTTGGCTAAAAAACAAACTGAAATTATGTTTTCCTATAAAATCCTTGCATGAGGATCTGCCCATACCAATGATTCACTTCAATTTTTTTTATTTTACGTTGTATAATAAAGAGTAAGTTGATGGCTTAAATGACCCCATAAATATTCGGAAATTTCTTTTTTAAAAGTGACGGAATGAAAAAAATACATTTTAATGAGGAAGTTAATTGGCAGAATAATTTTCAGAAAATCTTCAGGAATAATAAATGATATCGCATCAAATTCGATCGTGCACACCCATCCAATGAATAGCCACCATCCCCATCAATCCCACGATGATGATATAGTACAGCGTCGGTATAATGGTTTTTCTGATGATCAATCCCTCTTTGCCCAGGTACCCGACAGTGGCAGAAGCGGCTACCACATTGTGGATTGCGATCATATTCCCCGCCGCGGCACCCACTGCCTGAAGAGCCACCATGATGGTGGTCGGCATCATCAACCGCTCTGCCACGCCGAACTGGAACAGGCCGAACATCAGGTTGCTCACCGTGTTGCTGCCGGCAATAAAAGCCCCCAGAGCCCCGATTGCAGGAGCAAAAAACGGGTAGATAACCCCGACATGGAGTGCCACCCATTCCGCCATGACGATGGGCATCCCCGGAATATCCTGCGGATTGATCCCAGAATTGATGTATATCCGGACCATGGGCACGGTAAAAACCAGGACAAATCCCGCTCCCAGAAGCATTTTCCCGCTTTCCGAAAGGGCTGCTTTCACATCGGGAAGGGTCATGCGGTGCAGAAATACCGTAATCAGTCCCACAACGATCAGGATGGTACCCGGCAGGTACAGCGGGGTACTACTTGCCGAAATGGCGGTTCCCAGAATTTCGGGATAACTGATCTCAATTCCCGTCAAAAAACTTCTGAAGGGAAGGTGGGGCAGCCGGCTCAGCACCAGCAGGACGGCAACAAAAAGGTAGGGCGACCAGGCATTAACCAAGGACAGGTCGGATTTTTTATTGCCGTTTTCGAAATTGATGTCCAGATTTCCCAGCCAGATTTTGGGCCAGTCTTTTTTCTCCGGGAAATTCCAGGTTTCTTTCGGCAAAAGGAAACCTCTTTTGGCAGCGGTCACCACTATGAACAGCCCGACCAGCGAACCCAGAAGCGAAGGGAATTCGGGGCCGAGAAAGTATCCTGTCAGCACATAGGGAACCGTAAAAGCCAGCCCTCCGAACAGTGCAAAGGGGAACATGATAAATCCTTCCCTCCAGCTTTTGTTTTTGCCAAAATACCGGGTCATCATGCATATCATAAAAAGTGGCATCACCGTTCCGGCAATGGCATGCATCATAGCGGCATTGGCAGTGACGATATGCAGGTATTCCATAAAGCCCAGATCCGAAGCCGCCAGCAGGCTATCCAGCTCAGGACCCTGCAATCCACCCCTTACCCCGACCAGGATTGGAGTACCCACCGCCCCAAAGGTTACCGCCGTACTCTGCACCATCATTCCCAACATCACAGCGGCCATGGCGGGAAATCCCATTGCCAAAAGCAGGGGTGCCGTGATGGCCGCCGGAGTCCCAAAACCCGCCGCTCCCTCGATGAACGAGCCGAACAGCCATACAATGATGACCACCTGCACCCTACGGTCCAGACTGATACCGGAAAATCCCTGCCTGATCACCTTGATGGCACCCGAATAATTGAGCAGCGTAAGCAAAAGGATAGCTCCAAAGATGATGTACAGAATATCGAAAGTGATAAAAAGACCCTGGATGGAGGAGGCCAGTATGCTTGTCAAAGAAAAATCCCATCCAAAATATGCCACTGCCGCAGTCAACAGAAACCCAATAGGCATGCTGGTCCTGGCGGGAATACGGAAACCCACCAACAGGATGGCAACCACCAAAATCGGCAGCAGGGCGAGAAAAGACAGTAAAGATAGGGACATGGTTCTGTAGGGTTTAGTTGATGAGTGATAATTGATGAGTGATGAGTGATAGGTGATAATTGATAATTGCGCAGCATTCATCATTTTGATAAGTGATAAGTGAGTTCTAGCATCAGTCATCATTCATCATTCATGTTTTGCCCTGACCACCTCTACCCAGTGTCTGGGTTTCACTCCGGTGAAGTGTTCAATCTGGTGGCGGCAGCTGAAGCCGTTGGCAACAACAGTGGCGTTTTTTTCTTTCGATCTGACTGCGGGAAAAAGAATGCTTTCCCCTATTTTTTCGGAGATTTCATAATGCTCCTTTTCGTACCCGAATGATCCGGCCATGCCGCAGCAGCCGGAAGGGATTTCCCCCACCAGATGATTCGTTTTGCCGAACAACGTTTTTGAGGCCTGGGTACCGTAAAGCGCCTTCTGGTGGCAGTGGCTGTGGATCAACAAATCGCCCGCCATGGATTCCAGTTCAAGCTTCAGGTTTCCCTTCTTAACTTCTTTGGCCAAAAAGACATCTATCATCAGGACATGTTCTTTCAGCTGTGCGGCCAAATAATCATCCTTGATCAGGTCCGGTAGGTCATCGTTGAGCGCCGAGGCGCAGCTGGGTTCGCAGACCACGATTTTCAGTCCCTGGTCCATATATTTTTTTAGGGCCAAAATGGTTTTCAATCCCTCCTTTTTGGCCTCTCTCAAAAACCCATGGGATATCTTCGGGCGCTGGCAGCAGCCCACGTTGGCCAGGATCACCTCATAGCCACAGGAATTGAGCAGCCGGAGGGCGGAAACCCCGATCTGCGGTTCGTGGAAGTTCAGATAGGTATCCGCAAACAGTACCACTTTCTTATCGCCGGTGAAACTGTTGTTGCCTTTCTTCCCCATCCATTTGAAAAAGGGTTCACCGGTATATGCGGGTAAGGTTCTGCGGCTGTCAAAGCCCGCCGTTTTCTCCAACAGGTATCTAAAAGCCCTGGTTTTTTGGATGGCATTGATCAGGTTTGATAACGGCCCCGACAGACGTGCGGCGGCTTTGGCCGAATCCCGGATCAGCCGGTCACGGACTGAGATCCCGTGTTGGTCATAATACAGCTGGCTGACATCACTTTTCATCTTGGCCATGTCCACGTTGCTGGGGCATACCGATATGCAGGCCTAGCAGGAAAGACAGAGATCCAGAACTTCGAGAAGCCGCTTACTTGTAAGACCGTCCCTGTCCAGTTGCCCGGACATGGCCAGCCGGAGCGCATTTGCCCGGCCCCGGGTGGAGTGTTCCTCGTCGCGGGTGGCCTTAAAGCTGGGACACATCGTCCCTCCCAGGACCTTGCGGCACTCCCCAACCCCCGAACACATGTGCACCGCTTCCCTGAAGCTGTTTTCGGAGCGGTATTGGAATTCGGTTTTTACTTCCCCGTCTTTGTAGGCGGTTCCGTACCTCAAGTTCTTTTCAATGGTCTGCGCATCGACGATCTTGCCCGGGTTCATCAGGTTTTCCGGATCAAAGAGTTGTTTAATTTCTTTGAAAGCAGAATAAATCCGGGTGCCGAAAAACCTTTCGTTGTAGGCGCTCCGCACCAGTCCGTCCCCGTGTTCCCCGCACCAGGAACCTCTGTATTCCATGACCAGCGCAAAGGTTTCCTCTGTGATGTTTTTCAGATTCTCGATATCCTCCTCCGTCCGGAGATCCAGAATCGGCCGGACGTGAATAACACCCACGCTGGCATGGGCATACATGGAAACTTCAGTATGGTGTTTTGCGCAGATTTTGAGCACCCTGTCAATGTATTCCGGCAGCACCTCGACCGGGATGGCCGCATCCTCTATAAAAGGCAAAGGCTTCTTTTCCCCTTTGATGCCCAGCATCAGGCCTAGGCCCTTCTTGCGCACGATCCAGACATCGTCGTAGGATTTTCCTTCGGCAAACAGCGGATAAGCGTACCCGAGTCCCAGCTGCTTTAATTCCGCGATCATTTTTGCGGGCCGGTCCATCACCTCCTCCAGCGTGTTTCCATAAAATTCCACGATCAGAATGGCCGCCGGATCACCTTCGATAAAATGGCAGTGCTGTCTGGCCGTGAGGTTTTCAGCACTCAGGCGCAGCACGGTGCGGTCCAGGATCTCCACGGCGGAAGGATTGTAAAAAAGCATAGGCTGCACGGCAGTGATGGCATCCAGGAGCTCATCAAAATGCACGACCACAACAGATTTGTGTTTGGGCAAGGGTTCCAAGTTGAGTTTCACTTCCAGTGTTACCGCAAGAGTTCCTTCGCTACCCGTCACCAGTTTAGCCAGATTCCAGTGATCTGTATAGACAAATTCATCCAGGTTATAACCACCCACCCGGCGCATGACCTTTGGGAATTTCAGCTTGATTTCTTCCGCATTGTCACGGATGGTCTCTTGGAATTTTCTGTAAATCTCACCCTCTCTGGTAAGGAGTTGGGCTTTTTTTTCGTAGGATTCGGGAGAAAGCGTTTCCAGTAAAAGTTCTGTCCCGTCAGCCAGCAAAACTTTTGCGGACAGGATATGGTCCACGGTTTTGCCGTACAGGATGCTTTTGGTGCCGGAGGAGTTGTTGCCCACCATTCCGCCCACATTGGCCCTGCTGGAGGTGGCCGGGTCGGGGGCGAAATGCAGTCCGTGGTTGGACAGCTCCTCATTGAGTTCATCACGGACCAGGCCGGGCTGCACTCGGACCCATCTTTCGGCCACGTTCAGTTCCAGGATCCTGTTCATGTATTTTGAAAAATCCAGGATCAGGGCCTCGGCGACGGTCTGTCCCGCAAGACTAGTCCCTCCGCCCCGGGGCAGGATCTTGACCCCGTATTTCCGGGCAATTTCAACGGCCTTTTTTACGTCTGCTTCATCTTTGGGCAATACAACGGCCAGTGGTTTGATCTGGTAGATGCTTGCATCGGTGGCGTACATGCCGAGTGAATATTCATCGTGCAGCACTTCGCCTTGGATGGAGGTTTTTAATTCCTGCACCATTGGCTGGGTCTTATTCATAACTTTCATTTTATCTTGCCCTTTTGATTTTGAATTTCTTCCCTATTTGGAACCGCCTTAACCAAGTGGTTTATTGATTTGTCTATATTACCCATCCACCTAATCATCCTTCTTGTAATTTAACCTTTGTCACTTTTTTCTTGAAAAAAAAGTAACCAAAAATTCAAGCCGGTAAAAAACCTTCCCCCCTAAAGACCTACGCTGGCTCGGTTTTCCGGCATGCCCCCCGCCCGCTCAAATTCGATTTTCTTTTCAATTGCGAAAACAAAAGGACTCGAAGCCAAAGCTTAAAATTAATCATCATGCCAGGATTACCCTAACTTCCCCCGTATAGCTATCGGGGCGATATTCATCATTCATCATTCGATATTCAAAATACTTCAAACTTTGTACTTCGTTCTTCAATTTAAGTTAGGAAAATCAATCCACCTTAAAATCCGGATTATCCGTAATCCGGGTTCCGTCCTTCCTAAAAGCCTCCACATACCTTTTAATCCTTCTCTTTGCCTCATCCAGGTCCGGGTTGTTGAGGTTGATGTTGAGCAGGTCGATAAACCAGGGTAGTTTTGTTTCGCTGATGGTGTAGACAGAAACGATTTCGCGGGAAATGGGCAGGGTGGTGGTTTTCGAATCCTCGTGTACATCCCTGTTGCCGGCCTGAAGCAGTTTTTCGTACTCTTCCTCAAGCAGTCTTTCAAACAGCGCAACCGAAAAGACATCCCCGGATTTTACTCCTGTAACACGATCGTCTTCGGTGAGTTTTGCATGCTTATGCACCCATTCCCACAGGATGCTCAACCGGATTTCCCCGGTGGCCATGTCCTCCATCAGGTACAGGATGTCCTCGTTGCCGAAGAAATCGGCGGGTTTCAGGGCGGCGGCCTGCATGCCCCGGCCGAAAGCGTTGCCGTATTGCAGGGCCACGCTCAGCAGGTTGCGGGCTCCGCGGATGGTTCTGGGGGCGGGTTCGAGCAGGATCAGACCATCGGAATCCAGTTGGGAATAATCCAATCTGGGGAACTCCCGGCCCAGCTGATTGGCGGCACCGGCTTTTTCCCAGACGGGCCGGACGATGTGGACCATTTTCCAGTGGGCCACCCATTTGCCGCTGGCACCTTCCCGCTGCTCCCGCTCCGCACCGGCAAAGGCTTTTTCCATGCTGGCTGTGACGCCTTCCTTTGAACCCACGGGAATGTTGGGTTCCATGCCTCCCTGCCAGAGGGCAAAGTTTCCGTTTTTGTCCGGGGTGTTGACGGCTCTGCGCACCCGGTCCTCGTAATTCCGCATATATCCATAGGTCATGCCGATGGACTCGATGTTGGGATTCACAAAATCCTTGTCCCATGCCATGGCATCCGAGACGCTGTTGATGTAATCCCAGCGGCCGGTATTGAAGCCCACGAAATGCCTGCCAAGTGCGGCCCTGATTTCCATGAGCTGGTAAGTGGCTTCGAGTTGCTCGATGAGTACATAAACTTTTATTGCTCCGGGTTCGAGGCCTAAATGGTTTTCCAACTCAGCCAAAATATCATTCCAAAGAGCAGCCTCCCTCGCTGTCTGGATTTTGGGAAGGTAAAGCACTATTGAAGATCCCGAATTTTGTAGATTCTGATAGTTGTTTGTTACATATAAAGCAAGATCCACAAGGGAAGCGGCCATTCCGATTCCATCTGCATCACGAATATGACGGTCATCCAAATGAAGCCCGCGGGCACGAAAAATTTTAGTTGTGAAACCAAGTTGTTTTTGCCAATCCGTAAGGATATCATGTCCGAAAAAATCCCTGGCCCAGCGGTTCATTTCATCCGCCACCTTTTCTGCTGCTTCCATAAATACAGGATCCCTTCCGATGGCCAGTTTCAGGTTCCGCTGGTTGTCCAGCGACATGGTGCCGGTCTGTCCCAGGGCATCCTCCCCGTCAAACATCCAGCCATCCGCTCCCGAAAGCAGCGCATAGGCAACGTTGCGGATGCTGCTTTCGACAGGAGCATTTGGCTTTGCGGCAGGTCCGGTGCCCTGTATCCACTGCCGCTGCAAATCCTTCGGAATCACAGCGCCTTCAAAGTTTCCATCCCGTGCATCCTTTACTTTTATATTTGTCCGGGGAATAAAATCCTCCGGATCCAAAAATGATATCCTTGTTTTGTCTTGATGCCTTTTCGCTCTTCCGGCGATTCTGGAAGCCATGGCTTCCTTGATGTCGCGATTGAAACGGGCAAGGGCAGCAAGAGCTGTGAGGGCTTCGGGGGTGTAGATGTCGGGGTAGGATTCTTTTAGGTTGTCCCGGATTATAAGTTCTTTAATCATTGGATGAAATTTTTGGTGTTAAAATTCAGAGTAGGCGTTTTTTTGGTGTCATAATATTTGGATATCATTCCATATACCCTCATCATATTCCACTCCCAAACCTGGGCCTACGGGTACTTTTAAATTTCCTCCAAAATAATCAAAAGGAGGATTGTAATAGGATGATCCCGGGTCCTTGTAACCATTCACTTCCTGAAATCCCACCAGATTGGGTATGACAGAGGTAAAATGTAACATTGGGGCAGCCAACGGGTCGGTCTTGGGACTATGTGGCGCCACTTCCAAACCATGCCTTGCTGCCAGTTGGGCAACTTTAAGGCAACGGATAAAGCCGCCATTATAGTAAAGGTCAGGTTGAAGGACATCAAGTCCCTTATTTTTAATGATCCATTCAAATCTGGGAAGGCTTGTATCCTGTTCACCACCGGCAACTTTCAAACTAAGTGCATCCGCAACCGCTTTATTATCCTCATACCGTTCAAAAAAACAAGGTTCTTCAAAAATTGCCACATGCTGATCCTGCAATCTCTTTCCGATTTCAATCCCCTCTTTCACCGTATAGGATCCATTGGCATCAGCATATAATGTAACATCATCTCCCAAAACCTTTCTGATGAGTGGAATTAATTCCAGCGATCTTTTATGCATTTCCGGGGGGTTGGACATTCTTCCGCCTACTTTGAATTTCACCGCTTTGACACCTGTTATTTCCATTCTTTTGGCCAGATTTTCAACCTCTTCCTGTGGGCTTGTTTCCCGGGTAAGGCTCGAGAGATATACAGGCACCTCATTTCGCAAAACTTTTCCCAAAAGTTGATTGACAGGCTTGTTGGCTATCTTTCCCAACAGATCAAATATGCTGATTTCTACATGGCCCACGCAATTCCAGAAAGACATTCCCCCGTATTTATAGTTGCTGTTATTGAGGAATACCTCATCCAAAAGCTTTTCTATATCACGGGCATCCTTTCCTATAAAATTGGGAATGATCAGTCCATGCAGCAGGGACAACAGATTTGGCATCCTGAAATTAGCCATGGTGATGCCTCTTGTTCCATCTACCGAGGTGGTAATCAAAAACAACTCACCTTCTGTTTTTACAAAATCTATGGATTTGATGATGACAGGATTCGGAATGACCTTATGGAGATCCAATATTGTAGGACTTTGGACAAAAGCTGAAGCCACCGCTTCAACCGGCCAAAATGAAGGCAATGCTATTCCCAAAGCAGCTCCCTGAAAAGATTTGGCTATAAAACTCCTTCTTGTATGTGCCATAGTCCGATTATTCAATGTTAACTTAATATTATAATTTATTTTCAGATCCCGGATAACTATCTCTGTTTAATGTCAAAATCCCATAAATAGGGCAGCACAAAATAGATCAGGAGGCTTACGATTATGATCGAGATCAAGTTCATCCAAATGCCTGTTCTCACCATATCCCTAATCTCCAATTTTCCTGAACCAAAAACAACTGCGTTGGGCGGGGTGGCGACCGGCAGCATAAATGCACAGGAAGATGCAATGGTGGCGCTGACTAAAAACAGGAAGGGGTTTATATTCAGGGCCATGGCCATAGAAGCCAAAATCGGCAAAAGCATGGCGGTGGTGGCTAAATTGGAAGTCAGTTCGGTGAGGAAATTGACCAGAAAAACAATGATCAGGACCATTAAAAAAACTGACAATCCTTCAATGATGGTAACCTGAGTTCCAATCCAGGCGGCGAGTCCGCTGGATTGGAAGGCTGCAGCAATCGCAAGCCCTCCGCCATACAACAGCAGGACTCCCCAAGGCAACCTGACCGCTTCCTCCCAGCTGATTAAGGCTCTCGTTCCACTTTTGACAGGTATGATAAACAATAAAAGTGCTCCCATTAAAGCAATGATCGTGTCGTTGATGGCGGGAAATATTTGCTCCAAAAGAAAAGACTTGGTGACCCAGGCAATGGCTGTAAGCCCAAAAATCACCGCTACCGTTTTTTCTTCATAAGTTAATTTTCCCAAAGCCGAAAGCTGGCTGGATATGGCCGATTTTCCACCCGGAAGCTTTAGCCCCCGCAAAGGAAAGGCAAACTGGATAAGGTACCTCCAGCAGATAAAAAGCATCAGAATTGAAAAGGGCAACCCTATGATCAACCATTTTTCGAATGTGATGGTGATATTGAAACTTTCTTCCACTATACCGGCCAGTACCAGATTGGGGGGAGTGCCGATCAAGGTGGCCACCCCTCCTATGGATGCAGCATAGGCAATTGCGATCATCAGGGCTTTCCCAAAAACCATTTGATGATTTGGGCTTAACTGATCCGAATTTTCGACTTGCCTGATTACTGCAAGACCGATGGGTAAAATCATGACACTGGTAGCGGTATTGGATATCCACATAGACAAAAAAGCTGTGGCAACCATGAATCCGAGTATGATCAGGCTAACATTTGCCCCAATAAAATAAATGATATTCAGGGCTATCCTCTTGTGGAGATTCCATTGTTCAATCGCTTTGGCAATAATAAATCCTCCCACAAACAGAAAAATGTAAGGGTGACCATAAGCCTCAGTAGTTGTATTTACTGAAGCAGCACCTGACAGCGGAAATATAATGATCGGAATCAGTGCGGTTGCTGCAATGGGAATCGCTTCGGTCATCCACCATACCGCCACCCAAGCCGTGCACGCCAATACCGCCTGGGCTTCAGTACTCATACCCTCTGGAGCAGATACAATTAAAATCGATAAAAAAAGAATGGGACCTAATATAAATCCGAATAATTTGGTGGTTTCAAATTGGTTTTTAGACATTAACAGGGCATTTACACGATTACCAATAAATATTGCAATCCATTTACTACATTTTAGATTTCAATTATTTCACATTCAAATGCTCATCCATTTTTTTTATCAGTAGGATCCAATCCTCAATCGAAGGAGCGGTAAATTTTTGCTGACCTCCGGATTTATTTCCACTTCTTATCCATGTACCGGTATCCGGATCAAACCACAAAACCTGGTAGTTTCCGCCAGGCAGTTTAAACTCAACCTCTGGTACTGATCCAGACGGAAAATCGGTTTCCGGATTTTCCCCGGATGGATTGGCCAGGTAAATAATCAATTTCTCCTGATCCCGGATACATTTGAATTTAAAAGGATCATTACCGACCAGGGCATCATCAGGCTGCATCCCTGTCAGGTCAATGCCTGCTTTGGAAAAGAATTGATGGATATGCCTAAAATCATGGCCGCCCTGGAAAAGGATGCCTTTTTTATTGGCGTCAAAGTAACCGGACACCCCTTTTTCCAAACCTTCATATTGGATGTAATCGTTGCTCATTTGTCCGGTAGGACCAATATTGTGACCGCCAAAAGCTTCATAGGTTCTTAGACCACCATAGGTGGCATGCCCTCCGGAAAGCAGAGATGCCCACATCAACCTTCTAAAAAAATACCGACGGTGGGAAGGTGGGCGATAGAGTTCGTATCTGTCCTCATCATTGATAATTGGCTGTTGGGCTTTTCCCCTGTATTCCAGGATTTTTTGACCGGCCACCTGATCCAGATCCTCCAGGGTTACAAAATCAGACCAAGGTTCCTCAACAAAGCCATAACCTGTAAACTTGGACTGATGGTTGGTGAGCAGTGTATTCCAGGGCTCTCTGGCAGCCATGTCCCTGCCGATTTGTTGAATGGTTTGGAAGTTAACTTCCCTTCCGGATAAACTATCCTTATTCACCATAACCATGTCATTGGAAATGGTCCACTGAATATTGGGGAATGAAGACCATCGGGCCTGTGCATATTGGGCAATTTTAAGCGCAGCCGGATTTCCGGATGTATAACTGTTGATCATTTTGGCATCCTCGGCATAAGGCATCAATTGCAGGATTATATGTGGGTGATTTTCCAAGGTGTAAATAATCCGGCGTTCTATTTCCTTCCAATAATTGAGGGCAATGGCTTTACCGTTTCCTTCAAAGAGATCATTTACAGCCGAACGTTCCATAGCAAACAAGGTCCGGATTTTGGTTGCACCCATTTCACTCGCCTGGTCTATGTATTCTCTCCATAAAGACTCAGATGCCACCACAAACCTGTAACCGGTATCCCCTATATGCAGAAACCAGTCTCCGTTTTGGTAGGAGAATTGGTAAGGGTCCTGGGGATGAATCATTAACTTGCCCTTCAGCTGAGAGGGAATCACTTCAAATGTGCCGGATAATCCATCCATATTGGGGTCATTGGACTGTGATGCCCAATTCCAGACCCCTTTTTCACGGCAATAGGCCCTAGCTTTAAATAATGATCCCCCATCATTGAAACCATCCACAGTAACCTTACTGCCTCCCGGCAATGTGAAAGTTACTTTCAAATCCAAATCATAAAATGGGTCCTTCAGCTTCTCCATTGTGTGGAAGCTCAATTCATACACCCCATATTGAAGAGCTTGTTTGGAATCCCTTTCGATGGTATTTTGGCCAAAACTGAGGCTGCAATCCATCAAAAATAATATTATCAGTAAATGAATTGAAAAGAATTTACTCATGGGTGTTAGCGTTGCAATTAGGTCGTACAGGTTCTTACATTTATTTATCCTTCTTATTTTTATTTGGCAAATATCCAGTTGCATCAAGTTTGATTATACGTTCAAATCTCATTTTTTTATCACCAGAAACCAACCCTTGTCATCAGGAGCGGATATTTCGCCGGCACTTCCGCCCTGTACCGTAAATTTTTCACCCCATTCTCCTGAAGCTGTATTTATCCAATTGCCTGTAAATTCATAGGAATATGGCGTCAGATCCAATTTAGCAATACCTGCTTTGGGAAAATAAAGGATATAATGCACTCCCTCCTTAGCGGCAATGTAAGCTTCATTTTCTTCTCTATCAGAAAGTAACCCCATGTTGGGTTCCACCTCCCAGAATTTCACAAGTTCTTCCACTTTTCTGCTGGCTTTAATTACACCTTTGGCTTTGTCATTCAATCCGTTTCCATGAGGGGGGCGATGGTGCCTGGCAGATGCACTGCCCCCTATGAGATTCCGCCCGAACCTTTCGATTCCGTCTTCATTGGACCCCGAGCCGAATCCATAGTTTCCGCCACCATAGATTTTTGTATGGTTCACAGGTCGGATTGCATATTGATTGCGTTTCTCCATGATGACCTGAAGCGTATCCCAATGAGCCTGTCCAAAATTGCGGCTATTGATCTGAGAAATGTCCAAAAAAGTATAATATTCAGGCTTGGCTATCATTTCAAAGCACTTTTCGCATTGATTCACCTTATAGAATGAAATACATGTCGGTGATGTAAATTTCCTTTCCCTTCTCTTTTGCTTTGGCCCGGATAAAATCAATCCAGTAATTCCCCCATTCTACCGGAGTACTGGTTTCATTATTCATACAGTAAAGCACATTTCCGTATTCCAGAGAGTAGGAAAGAAGTTTCTCGACAAATTTTTCCTGGTATTTTTTGACCATCTCCAATTTGGGATCATACCTGTCCATACCCTCAATCGAATGGAAAAATGGCTGTAAATCAGCGGAAGGATGGGAAAGATATTCATTTTCCAATCCCGATTCCTCTAGGGAATAGTTAATATTGTTTGCCGGGTTGAAGGGATTTACATCCCATGCCCCATCCACCCCCATGGCTCGGGAAAAATCAAATCGATCCCACACTTCAATTTGTATGATGATATCTCTTTCGCTGCATAGATTTAAAAGGGATTCGAAACGGTTCCAATATTCTTCACCCCACTGCTCCAGATCATAAAATCCATCAGGCTGTTGATAGAAGGGCCAGACATTCCCCGAATCCCGGGAGCTCATGGTATTGCGGATGTAGTTGCCCCCGGTTTGCTGCAGTTCATCCAGATGTTGCTCCAACCCCTGCATCTGAAAAAGGTTGTCATCATCGGTTGCCCCCAATAGCAGGACAGGCTCACCCTTATATTCCCAATATTTGGGATTTTGAGAGTAGGGTTTTAGGTAGTTTTCGGATTTTTCGGAAGCGGTGGTCCCGGTCGGAATACATGAAATCATTTCCAATGCAAGAAAAATAAAAATCAACATGCCAAATATTTCGAAAAAATTAATGTTCCTGTTTAGAAAATGGGGTGTATCGTTTGCCATTGGGGTTATTTATTCTTTTTAATACGCTATCGGCACAGCTTTAGCCTCCACTTGCCAAATACCTGATGGGATACTGCAAACCGATCCATGTAATTTCAGTTAATGAATCTTCTTCATAAATTGGAGAATTATCGTCAGGGTGCATTTCAGCTTTCGATGGTATGTACCGATATCTCTTACCAAATTCCCTTCTTTTTTTAAATTCGCCAACAATTTTTATCTAAATATTAAAAAGAAAAAAGGGTTTTAAACAAAACATCCCTTTCCTTCTTCTTAATTCCGATGACTTTTGACATCCCAAATGCTGTCCACTTGCATCGCCGGATTTGCAAGTCTATTCCTTTATTTTACTTTGCTCAATTATTACTTCTCTGTGACGCCTGGAATTGAGACCGGAATCTTCACCCATCCACACCCAAAGCTTTATCAGTCCATTTTGGTGTGCACTTGCAAAAAAACTGCCGTCGGCATTAAAATCAATGTATTCGGCATGGTCGGCGGCCCAGGTTTTATTTGCAAGGGGTATGGCGTCATCATTAAAATCCAGGATATCGGCAAGCCGATAGGTATAGATATAGGGGTCATGTCCGGCATGTAAGATGTATTGTCCATTTGGATGCCAGGTCACAGATTCTATTTTTTTTCCGGTATGATTAAAGGTTTTGACCAACTCACCGCTTTGCCATTCCCATAAGTATGCATTTCCCCTTGATGTGCCTCCCTGACCCACTGCGAAAACATACTTGTAGTCCGGTGAAAATGAACCACTCGTGAAAACCACAAAATATCCGGGATTTAACGTCTGTACCAGGGACCAATCCGCTACATTATAAACCTTAATTTCCCCATGACCAACCGCAAGCAGGTATTTATCATCATTTGAAAAGAACAGTTCATTGACAGTATTCCCAAAATCCAGCGTTTTGATTTCATTCCCGGATGGCATATCAAAAATCCTGATCCAACCATGGAAATTGCCATCTTTGGATTCTGATTTTTCTTCCCCCGAAACCAATAGGCTGCCTTTATGGGACCAGGTCAAGCCGTCAATCCCTTGGGTATGCTTGAGGATTTTAAATATCTCTCCATTTTTTGCATCATATATCGTCACCAGATAATCTTCACTGGCAGCAGCGACAAATTTTCCATCTGCAGACCAACCCACCCGCTCCACTTCCTGTTCTGTGGATTGCCTCCAAATTTCCGATCCATCTGAGGTACGCCACATAATGACAGCATTATCATATTTTGTCCCACTGACCATGTATTTTCCATCAGGAGAAAATTCTACACTTTCAACAGAACCCGGTTCCCCCAAAGCATCTGCTACCCGTGACCAGACTGGCTCTAACCGTAATTGATAATCGAGATATTGTTGTGCTTGAGTAATATTTATCCCTAAACTAAGGTTGATCAAGATGATTAATAAGTAAGTTTTTTTCATTCTATTTATATTATTATGTTTTGATTTTGCAGTTGAAAAACGAAAACCTCATTTTAATCCCTTTACTACAATTTCTTTATTTTGGATTTCCAGATCTGCCCCACCTTCATTGACCGTTTTTAAGTACTCGAACAGCTCTTTGCCCTTTCCTTCAGAAGGATCATATAACCTCACAAAATTATCATCCTCCCTCCAAGTGGGTACTAGGGAAACTGCTTTCACTTTTTTATCAGATACCGTCACATGAACCAACAGCCCTTCCCTTAAGCGACTTTTCCTGTCGTTGCGAATGTCATCAAAAACAGCCTGTCCAAGGCTATGGAATATTGGTTTGCCCTGATACAGCTCCACTTTTTGGTATTTGTGGGGACCATGCCCAAAGACAATGTCAGCCCCGGAATCAATCACGGCCTGGCCTATTTCTGACTGATAAGATACCGGCTCGGTGGTTCCCGAAACACCCCAATGGAAGGATACTATCAGAATATCAACTTTTCCCCTGAGTTTTTTGATATCATCGGCCATAATGGCCTTCGAAGCTTCATCCAGCCAGGTGATGACAAGCGGTGGCTGTCCTGGCTTATCCAGATTCTTGGGAGGCTGGTATGCGGTGTGGACTTTAATCTCTGCAATCCCGGGTTGGTCAACAGTGGCTGCATGGTTATATGGAAAGACCGTGGCTGCATACTGCATAAAACCGACTTTCAGGCCATTCTTTTCCAAAATCACAGGTTGATGTGCCTTTTCCAAATTTTCGCCACCTCCTGCAAAAAGGATCCCGGCACTGTCAAGGACCTGCTTGCTGCGCATAAAGGCTTGCCAGGGATAGGTCACATTGTTGGCCACTCCTACCGCATCAATTTTTGCAGCGGTGAGGGCTTCCACCTGATCCGCATCGGAGTGCCTCCAGTTTTTATGTGGAATATCGGTTTTAGTGGTATCAGAGGTGCCTCCGGCGAAAGGACCTTCCAGGTTCAGAAACCTGAAGCTGGCATTTTCCAATGTAGGCAACAGGTATTTGAAAGCCTCCCCGGGATTTTCACGATTCTGAATATTGTTATCTCCCAAGAGAATGATGGATTGAATCTTTTCTGATTGGAGGTCGACAAAAGGCCAAGCTTCTTCTTGGGCCACAGTGAAGAAGCTGAGCAATACTCCTGTGATTGTTGTTATTGCTTTTCTTATCATTTCTTGTAGTTAATCATAGCTGATCTTTTAACGCATTGAGATTACTCCTGAAAAGACATTTCTATTTTTGAACTTAAGATTTAGCAATAGGTATGACACACCTATTTAAGCCTGTTTAAAATGATCCTCCACGGACCACCCTTTTGGGAATCAGGGGTTCTTGGGGATCAAGCGATTCAGTTGGACCTTTGGATCCGTCTTTTTCTTTCATCCCATACGCCTCAAAATGATACCAGTCTTCGCACCATTCCCATACATTCCCGGCCATATCATATAAGCCGTAACCGTTGGCCGCAAAACTCATTATAGGTGAGGTTCCTATAAAACCGTCCTCTCCCCTATCTTCATAAGGAAACATTCCCTGCCAAAAATTTGCTTTGCTACTGGCTTTACTAACGGGTTCATTTCCCCAAGGATAGACCGGGTTTTCCAAACCTCCCCTTGCCGCCCACTCCCACTCTGCTTCGGTCGGCAATCGTTTTCCTGCCCACTTGGCATAGGCATTGGCATCTTCATAGGAAACATGCACTACAGGATGGTCCATTTTGTTGTCAATGTTGCTGTTTGGACCATCAGGATTTTTCCAATTCGCTCCATAAACCCAATGCCACCACTGTTCCGGGTTGTCCATAGGGACCGGTCCATCGGTCGGATGAAAAACCATCGACCCCGGCTGCAAGACGTCATCTGCAGGTTTTGGGGTTCCCACTGGCAATTGTTTCTTCAGTTCCTCCCAATCAATGGGACTTTCGGCTACGGTAATATACCCTGTCCGGTTTACAAATTCCATAAACTGGCGGTTGGTCACTTCATGGACATCCATCCAGAAACCCTTTACTTTTACGCCATGCTTGGGAAATTCGTCCGGATCGGCCTGTTCGTTGTTG
>JBGTDA010000151.1:0-29000 GCA_041748555.1 Rhodonellum sp. | reverse complement strand
AGGAATACTGCAAGTCATGGTTTAAAAAAGAAGTTGGAAAAATGCAATTGGATATTTGGGCGAATGGGATGGGGGATGTTTTTAACAATATCAGAAAACCGACTAAATTAGAGCCTAATCCAATATAATTCTTCAAAAATGGTTTTAGTCGGACGCCAGTAAAATTAATTAAAAGTTTCCGGTCGTGTCAGTCTAATCTAACTTCCAAGCTTCGGCCTTCCAACTTTAAACTCCCTATCTTGATCTCCAAAGATCCTTTAAAGATATTCCGTTGATCTGCATGACGAATCGTGCGGGATTTGGGATAAGAATAATTCTGACATCCTGGCCATCAAACTGCTCCGATTCCACAGGAACGCCTTCTTTACCTTTCACTTCATAGGATATTCTTCCAAATGAATCAGGAAGCATGGGGACATAAGCGTTGGCTAAATATGCGGAAGGCAACAACACCTCATTATCGGATTTTAGCTTTGCATAAATTTTTTCAAGTTCCGCTTCCAGTTCATCCCCATATTCTTCATTAAAATCATCCTCCAGATCATGGAGCTCTTCCTCAATATCATCATAGGACTCATCCGCATAGGGGATTTTGCTTAATGCGATCCTTTTTTCAACTATTTCTGTAAGCTCTTTATCGAGTTTATTAAAATCCATTTTAAAGTATTTTCAATTTAAAAACACGAAGGTATCCAATATGTCCAGCGATTCCAAAATCTTAATTATTAAAGTGATTTTAAAAAGATTTTTCCTCCGTTAGGCAGTACACTATATTGAATATAGGATCCGGATCCGTCTTTTTGGACTGATAGGGTTTCATTGTTGCTTCTTTGTCTTACGCTCACCTTTGACCAAGATTCATCAACATATGTTTTTAAGGTCAGAGGAATGTTATACCATTTGTTATCAAGATCATTTTGGATATCCACGGTCATTGAATCCTCGCTAAGTTGAGTATCAACCTTGGAATGCATTCTTTCTCTCATATATTTTGTAACATATCCGAATGTAGCTACCCAAAGATTCTCCCTTTTGGAATGAATGTATTCAAAATAATCTCTGATGATATTTTCGGGTATGGCCTCCCATCCAATTCCATCAATTCCATGAAACACCAACACTAACCAAGTATCGTCGCGGGTCAGTACATCATCCACCCAGCTCCGCATGAGATCAGGCGAGGTTTTGGAAAGCGGCCCTCTCTGATATTGTACATACTCTTTCTCATATTGGTTTTTGGGATCAAATTTACCCGAGCGGTTTATTTCTTCAAGAAAAGGTTCCGGCATCCTGTTTCTCAATGCGGGAAACATATCCAAGGCATATTCCATTACCCTTTCATCCTCCGTTCCAAAAGGACATTCCGCAGAAAAAAGATGTTCCCTACCCAGCTCTTTTCTGATTTCATCCTTACACTTTTCCAATTCATACAATAAATTGGGTTCATCCAAAACTGCCAGTTTCGGATGTGATATGGTATGGACACCGAATTCATGGCCCACTTTGGCATATTCCCTGATTTCATCCCAAGAAATCATCGGACCATCAATGATTTCGGGGGATTTAAGGTTAGTAATTCCCAATGATCTGGCTTTTGCAAATGCATCATCGAGCATTTTATAAGCTTCCGCTTCCCTACCCTGCTCATATGCCGTACCGATGCGGTCATGGGCTGCCACTGCCCCATCCATATCCAAAAATCTCACAAGCGAAGCTCTTTCAAAAATGTTAGTCTTATCTGTAGGAATGGTGGCAGTTTCTTCGATGATTTCCTCATGGTCTCTACCTATAAACTTTGCCGGAAACCTGGCACCGGGTATTTCTCCCGTATTGATGTAAAAAGTACCCTTCATATCCAGCTCCTGCATAATGGGTAAAGCGACATGAAATTGGTTGAGGGTGCCATCATCATAAGTGAGTGAAACAGCGGCGGATTTGCCGTCCGGCCACTTGGTGATTTCAGTATGGCCGATGCTGTTTTGTGCTATTCCTTCCAAGCAAATCAAAGAAGCGGCAAATGTGAATATGAATTTTGATTTCATTGGGTCGGTTTTATTATTCTGCTTTAAAATTACACAGGAACTTACAAATTATTGAGACAATTTTGATGATTGGCCTTTATTGGATTATATTTCATGAAATCAAATGAAATCTAAAACCCTATGCAGAATTTTGAAAACCACACACGCTATTATTCCTTTCACCATTTTGTTTTGACTCCGCTAACAATTATTTTTCTTGTGTGGTCATTGGCAGATCCGGGTAGCAGACTGAATGAAGGCTCTCCCATTCAACCTGCTCTATATATGCTTGTACTTGCCATCATTCTTGTTTTACTTCCGATTGTGATGAGAATTTATGCGCTTAAAAACCAAAACAGGATCATCCGTTTGGAAATGAGGCAGCGGTACTTTGAATTGACCGGCGGTTCTTTTCATGATTTGGAAAGAAAATTAAGATTTTCCCAAATCATTGCATTAAGATTTGCAGGAGATGAAGAAATGATTCCTTTGATCAACAAAACAATCAAGGAGAACCTGAAATCAACTTATATCAAAAAAAACATCAAAAACTGGCAGGAGGACAGACACCGTGTTTAGATTAATTTTAGTAAGTATTATAATGATGGTAATTTTGGAACCGGCCATTGCCCAAACAGGAACAGATATGCTCCCTGAACAACTTGCACAAGCACAGCTCGAGGCGTATAATGAAAGGGATTTGGAAGAATTTGTAAAACCATATGCAGAAGATGTGAAGGTTTTCACTTTTCCAAATACATTAATGTATGAGGGCAGGGAAGAAATGAAAAATATATACGGCCGTATGTTTTCAAGAACACCTGATCTTCATTGTAAACTTATCAAAAGAATTGTGATGGGAAATACCGTCATTGATGAGGAGGAGGTTACCCGAAAAGAAGGTGAAAAACCAATGAGAGCTATAGCCATTTATAAAGTAAAAGATGAAAAAATAGCAGAGGTATATTTTATTTATGAAAATCAGTAATATTTTATGATTATCTGCATGCACCTGGGCAAGCTCGGGTTCGGGGACTTCCAATAGATTCTATGTTTGAGATCAGATTTCCGGGTACATCGTCCCGATATATCGGGATCGAAATTTGGTCTTCCAGCAATTTTCTTAGAAAAATAAAGGCTACCGGCAGAATGATGATATACATATAATATTTAAATCAGATCGGACTTTCCTCTCAACATATCCACAACATTGGCCATGGAGCGGAACTGATGATAATTGGCCTTCCAGATATTGCCTTTGTCCGCAGTTTTAAGGTTTGGCTGTTTATCAAGACCACCTGAATACCAATCGCCGTTTTCATGGTCTATCAGATTATTGTCTATATAGTTCCAAAGCTTTTCGAACTTTCCATAATAATCCTTTTCATCATCGGGAAAAAGTCTGGACATCAATAACAGGGAATTCATGCCTTCGGCCTGAGCCCACCAATTCTTGGTATCTTTGATGATTTCCAATGAATCCGAACCCTGAAAATAATATCCTTCATCATAAAATCCTCCGTTTTCCTCATCCCAACCTAATTCCAATGCCTGATCCACCATTTTTTTTGCAGTATACAAGGTAGTAGAATCATGTTCGTGACCCAGAATATGAGAGGCTTCAATCATCAAATAGGCAGTTTCAACGTCATGGCCAAAAGAGACATGATCCAGATTCCTATGTTCCAAAATCACCTCTCTTGTTTCGGATTGGAAAGAAACAGGCCTCCAGTCCCGCTCAAAAAACAAAACAAGATTCCCCTGTTCATTGGTGATTTTGTCCCTGACCAACAATAGCATTTCCTCAAGCCTTTGTTTTAAAAGAGGATCTTTCCAAACGGTGTATAGTTCCGAAAATGCTTCCAATAGGTGAATCGAACTGTTTTGATCCTTATATCCTAAATCAGAGGTGGATGCCACCTCCTGCCCTCTTTGAGCAGGAGTACCGTCCTGTTGCAGATGTTGAAAATATCCTCCATTGACCGAATCATAGCTGTGTTCTTCCAGCCAATTAAATGCTTTGATGGCAAGTTGCAATCCTGCCGAATCTCGGGTGGCCTGGAAATAGGCCGCCAAAGAATAAATACCAAAACTGTTTCCATAGGCGGTTTTCAAAGGTTCCCTTTCCAGTAACGGATTCCCCTCCCTGTCTACAAGATTGTAAAATCCACCGTGTTCTTTATCCCACATTTTGTCTTTCAAAAAAGCCAACCCATGTCTCGCTCCCACTAAAAAATGCTGATCTTCGGGATAACGGATAGCGGCTTTTGCATTTGACCAGAGATGCCGGGATTGAGTGACAATCATTTTCACCTGTTGTTCTTTAACCTGAAAGTCCGAAGTAAAATTGCTGTAGTATCCTCCATACTCCTTGTCTATTGCTTTTGGGTACCAGGTATCCAGCAGGTTGTTTTTGAGTGATTGTTCGATTTCATCGGCAATTTTATCTGTTTCGGCTTGTTCGGAAGTAGCAGGCTGACAGGCAAGGATTCCTGCAACGACAGAAATCAGGAGGAAACTTGAAAGGTTATTTTTCATTGGGCTGAGGTTGAGTTTTTAAATTTTGAATGATATTGAGGAAAAAATAATATGTATATCCGCTTTTCTTCCGGTAGCCTCCGTTTTTCTATAGAAAAGGCTAGAAGACCCATGACCGATGCTAAAAAGAAATCCCGAATCGATCAAGATGCAGCCAATGTAGCTGCATGGGCTTCCTTGATTTTTCTTCTCAGAATTTTCCCGACATTCGATTTAGGCAGTTCCTGAATAAAGTACACCTCTTTCGGAATCTTATAGTTTGTCAGACTTTCTCTGACAAATGTTATTATTTCCTCTTGGGTAACTGATTTGTCTTTTGGAACCACATAAGCCACCACTTTCTCTGTTGATTTTGCATCAGGCATCCCAATGACACCAACTTCCAGAACTTTTGGATGGGAAGCAATGGCATTTTCCACCTCATTTGGATATACATTGAATCCTGATACCAAAATCATCTCTTTTTTTCTGTCAACAATTTTGACGAATCCATCATGATCAATGACGGCAATATCTCCTGTTTTCAGCCAGTCACCAACTAACACCTTGTTTGTCTCTTCCGGATTTCTCCAATAACCCTTCATCACTTGCGGTCCTTTGATCAACAATTCCCCCCTTTCGCCGATGGCTAGCTCCTCACCGTCATCATTGACTACTTTTATGTCAGTATTGGGAAGCGGAACACCTATGGTTCCGATGCGTTCGGTTCCGTCAATTGGATTACAGGTAGCCACAGGGGAGGTCTCAGTCAATCCGTATCCCTCAGCCAGCGGAGTTCCTGTTGTTTTCTCCCATTTTTCCGCAGTAGCTTTTTGAACTGCCATTCCTGCGCCTACAGTGATTTTAAGTGAAGAGAAATCCAGTTGCCGGAATGCTTCCTGATTCAACAAGCCATTGAAAAGCGTATTCACTCCTGTTACCACCGAGAACCTATGCTTTTTGAGCTCTTTAATAAAAGCAGGCATGTCCCGTGGATTAGTGATCAATAAATTATGTGCTCCGATTTTCATCATTGCAAGGCAGTTGACAGTCAAAGCGAAAATATGGTAAAGCGGAAGTGCCGTAACAACCAACTCCTCCGCATCTTTTAATTTTGGTTTCATCCAGGCAGAAATCTGTTGCATATTGGCCACCATATTTGCATGTGTCAAGACTGCTCCTTTAGAAACTCCTGTGGTTCCTCCTGTATATTGTAAAAAAGCTGCATCTCCCAAAGTCAATTTTTCTCTATTAAAAGTAGCTTTACTGCCTTTTGACATAGCCGTTTTCCATTTTATCGCATTTGGAAGATTATAGGCCGGGACTATTTTTTTCACGTGCCTGACGACCAGATTTACGATCGTACCTTTTAGCCCTCCCAGAAGATCCCCCAATTCTGTAATTATTATATGTTTAGCTGGAATATCATTTCTTATTTTTTCCAGATTAACTGCGAAATTCGCCAGAATTACTATCACATCAGCACCGGAGTCTACAAACTGATGCTTCATTTCACCGGAAGTATACAGGGGATTGGTATTCACTACCACCATGCCTGCTCTCAGAACACCAAACATTGCTACCGGATATTGGAGACAATTAGGCATCTGCAGGGCCACCCTAGCTCCTTTTTTCAACTTAAGCCCATGCTGTAAATAGGCTGCAAATTTAGCGGACAGCGAATCCGCCTCGCCATAAGTCAGGGTTTTACCCATACACTCATAGGCTACGGAATCCCTGAATTTTTTTACGCTTTCTTCAAAAAGATCCACCACTGAACTGTAAGCATTGACATCTACTATTTTATCTACCGCCTTAGGATAAAATTTAAACCAGGGAAATTCTTGCATAAAAGGAAATTAAGGGTTACTGTTTAAATATTAAAACAATTAAATATAGAAGAATTCCTACTTTTTTAAAAAAAAGAAAACGGATTCCCCGAAGAAATCGGCCTTTTTATTGCATTGGATCTTCTGCCTGCAGAAAAACACAAAACATATAGGATTACTCAACCCAAAACTTTGCGGGCTATCAGCTCCTTCATGATTTCATTTGTTCCTGCATAAATCCGCTGAACCCGCGCATCAGCATAAGCTCTGGCAACGGGATAATCCCACATATAGCCATAGCCACCATGCAACTGTACGCATTCATCGGCTACTTCGCATTGTAGTTCCGTCATGGTATATTTGGCTCCGGAAGCCATGGCAGGATCTACTTTTTTGTCATTATGCAAAAGAACAAGCTGGTCACAATATATTCTTGCCTGTTCCAGTTTGGCGGACATTTCTGCCAGTTTAAACCTGGTATTCTGAAAATCAGCAACCATTTTTCCAAATGCCGGTCGGCTTTTGACATAGATGACCGTGGATTGAAAGGTAGCTTCAGCCAAGGCTAATGCAGCCAAAGCCACAACAAGTCTTTCCTGGGCAAGTTCTGTCATTAGATAGTTGAATCCCTCACCCGCTGTCCCCAAAATATTTTCCTTAGGAACTTTTACATCTTCAAAAAAAAGCTCACAGGTATCCTGTGCATGCAGGCCTACTTTTTCGAACGGAAGCCCCTTGGTAAAACCATCCATTTTGGTATCAATTATGAAAAGACTGATGCCTTTGGCTCCTTTGGTCGGGTCAGTCTTTGCAGCCACCACCACCATATCACACAGAAATCCGTTGGTGATAAAGGTTTTGGATCCGTTGATCAGGAAATGATCGCCTTTGTCCTCGGCTGTGGCTCTGATATTCTGAAGGTCACTTCCTGCCCCGGGTTCGGTCATGGCAACTGCCGAAATGTAATCCCCGGATACCATCAAGGGAATATATTTTGTTTTGGCAGCCTCAGTGCCATAATGTAGGATATAAGGGCATACAATATCGCTATGCAGCGGATAACCGATGGCCGGTCCGGAACAACCACTAAGCCCCAGTTCCTCAATAAAAAGTGCATTGTATCTAAAATCCTTAATACCCAGACCACCATATTCTTCGGGTGCCTGGATACATAAAAACCCATTATCCCCCAATTTTTTCCAGGATTCACGGGAGACCATTTTATCCTTTTCCCACTGCGCATTTTGCGGTGTAATCTCTTTGGCAATATAATCCCTGACCGTTTGGCGAAACATTTCATGCTCCTCGGTCAAAATAGTTCTTGGTAATCCGTACATTTTCATTTGGGTTTTTATTCTTTTAGAATTAAGGTTGTTTAAAAAGGAAATCCTGCTCCTAATACCGGGGAAATATAACTTTAAATGGAGAGATTAAAAAACCCTATTGGTCGAAGGGAATTGGCAGCTTATGAGAATAAAAACAAAAAACTTCTATAACCCAACGGCCTGTTCTCAATATTTGATTATTTTGGGCACATGATTCTACAAGAGCCTTTGGATTTTGACCAGGAAGAATTTTTGAGAAAAACGAACCTGCTAAAAGCTGATGAACAAATAATCAGTTATCGAAAAGCAGGCGAAGGAAACATGAACGTGGTCATCCGGATATTGACTCAAAAGCAAAGCTATATTCTCAAACAATCCCGACCCTATGTCCAAAAACACCCCCAAATCGCTGCGCCTTTGGAAAGGATTTTTGTGGAAAAAGCCTATTATGACAGCCTTGACCAAAATGAGTTTCTAAAATCCTTTTCTCCCAATATTTTGAGAATGGATAAAAATTCCCATTTGCTGGTAATGGAAGATTTGGGACCGGGATCCGATTTTCTGGGTTTGTACCGGGACAACACAAAGCTAAGTGACAAGCAACTCGAAAAATTGATAATATACCTGAATACCCTGCATGAACTGTCGGTGAATGTTTTTCCCGATAATATTCAAATGAAGAAGCTGAATCACGAGCATATTTTTTTGTATCCCTTCATGTCCGAAAATGGTTTTGATTTGAATGCCGTACAGGAGGGTCTTCAGCAACTAGCCATGCCATACAAAACCAATGAAGTCCTCAAAGACAAAATCAAGAAATTGGGAGAAAGGTATCTGGAAAAGGGCCTACATCTGCTTCACGGGGATTTTTATCCGGGAAGCTGGTTAAATACATCCACAGGAATAAAAGTAATAGATCCGGAATTCGCTTTTTTGGGGGATCGGGAATTTGACTTGGGAATATTCTTGGCCCATTTGAAAATGGCCAAAAGCCCAGAAGCCAAAATCGATCAGGCACTAAACGTTTACCAAATGCATAACACCATAGATCCAACGCTTCTCCAAGCTTACACGGGGGTAGAAATCCTTAGAAGATTGATTGGCCTGGCACAGTTGCCCCTTTCGCTGTCCCTGGAAGAAAAAGGAAAACTGTTGGAAGAGGCCGCCAAATTGATCAACCCATAAAAAAATGAAAAAAAACCTTCTGTTCTTTGTCCTATTATGGATAGTGTTCTTTTTTTACTCCTGCCAAAATGATGGGGATACAGAAGATCCACGATCGTTTACGGATGATCCTGTTCCCCAACTCAATCTGACGGAGGCAGAATTGTATGACAAAGTATTGGGAATGATTGTAGGTTCTGCTATTGGTGATGCCATGGGCGCTCCTACCGAAATGTGGAGCAGGGAAATGATCCAGTTGGAATATGGGAGGGTCCAAGGACTGGATTCCATGGTCAGGGAAACCTCCCCTGAAGGAATATGGAAGCTCAACCTACCTGCCGGAGGAACTACCGACGATACTCGATGGAAAAAATTGGCCTTCGAATATCTTTCACAGGAAAACCCGGACAGATTGGATCCCAAAAAATTTGCCCAAAAAATAACGGATCAATATCAGGCAGCTCTTGACAATTATAAAGAAATCGAATCTTTTGAGCCGGAACCTTTTGAGGACAACACACTTCGGGTGGCTTGGCTTCAGGAATGGGCAAAGGTCAGCAAACCTTATCTGGAAGATGACCTCAGTGGATTTCAGGACGCGCTTAGCAAGTTTTATGGTGGCGAGATGGTATGTGCAGGATTGTTATACTCACCGGCTGTCGGGGCATTTTTCCCGGGCGATCCCGAAAAGGCATACTTGGAGGCTTATGAGCTCAGCATTTTCGATATTGGATATGCCCGTGATATCAGTTCCCTTGCTGCAGGCATGACTGCCGCAGCTATGAAAAAAGGTGCTGTGGCAAATGACCTTTTGGCTGTTGCCCGATTAGATCCAAAAGGATATTTCAAAAGCAGGTTGGTAGGGAGAGCATCCTATCGAATACTCCGAAATGCATTGTTCATAGTGGATAAAGCCAAAAAGCCTTTAGTGGCTGAAGAGATAACCAAACATCAAAAGGGGGACGAAAACGTCCTTACAGAGGAAGAAAAGAACGATATTCAGTTAAAAAAAGCTTTTCAATTATTGGATCTTCAGCAACAGGATATGCCCTTTCATGCAGGAGAAATATATTTGCAGGTGTTAACTGCCATGTTGTTTTCCGAATTTGATTTTGAAAAATCTCTCCGGTTTTTGGTGAATTATGGAAGGGATAATGATACCACGGCGGCGGTTGCAGGATCTGTTTTAGGAGCTTTGTATGGTTTTGATAAATTACCGGTTGAGATGAAAGAAAGAGTACTTATCGTCAATGCGAGGGAATTGGAAACTGATCTGGAAGGATTGGCAGGCAATCTGACTGACAATATTCTTAAAAGATATAAGAAAAAAAGCCTCTGATTCACTTCAGGGGCCTTTTTTCAAAATCCAATTCGATTTTTATTAGAATTTAACTAAAAATACAAATACTTGGTTCTTCCTTTTGCATCCGTTACCTGAACAGAAACATCTTTGACTGTCATGTTATCCACATGGTATACTTTGCTGAATCCTTCTTCTTGGTTGATGTTTTCGGTAAATATCACTTTGCCGTTGTTATGCCAAATCCTAACATCCACGCCGGGCTGCTCCAATCCGACTACGGCCAGTCTAAAACTAGTTTTGTCTAATGCTTTACCATATGCCATCAAAGGAAGTTCTTCAGGTGCTGCTTTACTCGTGACTGTATAAACAGCTTTGTCATCCTCTTCTCCGTTTTTGCTTTCAATCATAAAATAATATTCACCCTCCGGTAAATTACTTAGATCATAAGGCATCATCAAGTTTTCTTTCACTTTAAAGGTCTGTTGGTGAAGTTTCTGTCCGGATTCATTCAGAATGGACAATTTTACTTTGCCTAATCCTTCTTGAAAGGAAACATTTACTTTTTGATCATGTACTTTTACATTGGACAATGCAGCGATACTTTCTTTTTCAGTGTTTGCAAATGTGCTTGCTCCCAGGCTAAGTGCTAATGCGAATGTGAGTAGTGTTTTCATGGTTTTGAGTTGTTTTCTTTTGTTTTTCTCATTATCCATGATCTGTTCCATAAAAAATTTGGTCGCCAAACCTGCTGGATTCAATGACTTTAAAACATCAATTTTTCTCAAACCCATTTATCTTCCTGATCAGATATCCTCCCTTAAAAAGTATAGATTCTGTTTCAATTCCATACACATGGACAGTGTTTTGTTTTACAACCGAACAGTTTTTACATTAATCAGGGCTTTTGGAGTTATGCCAAAGGTTGCATGAGGCTATAAAAAAATCATCATTTAATTTTTTTTTATTTTTTTCAATTAACTGATTTTAAATAGATTATAAAAAAAACCTGTACGAAATCGTACAGATTGTGTTCTCAGTCGCCCAAATTACACTTTTATTTCTTCAATTTACTTTTCAAAACTTTCACCCTCTCGGAGATTGCCAAGTCCGAGATATCCAGATTTAAGGAAGTAGCTTTTAAAAAGTCCGAAACGGATCCTTCATGATCTGTGGATTTTCCATCATCCAAGGTGACATACCTCATGGTTGTCCAAAGCAGGGTCTTCAGTTCTGTTTTGGAATCATCAGTCATGTAATACTCCACCACCACTGTATTGTGATTGTGCCATAGGATCCGGCTCATGATTCTCACCCACTCTCCCACTCTAGCAGGCCGGACATAGGAGATGTTATGGTTGTAGACCACCCAAGCCGCTTTGAATTTTCGGATAAAATCAATCATTTCCACTCCGTAAAGTTTTGGAACCTGATCTTCCCTGGAATTGAAAAAGTAGTCAAAATACTTGGCGTTGTTCAAATGCTGAAGAGGATCGCAATCCTGAAATCTGATTACAGACCTGCTTTCGGTTTCTGATGGATAATGCTTATCCGGATTGTATTCAAACATAAACAATATTGATAATTGTGTATTTCTTCTATTTTATAAATAGCGGTCGATGTTTTTGGTAAAGGGATGGGTAATCCGAAGGAGGTTTCGCACCCTTCATTCTGGATCAGACCAAGATTCCGTTTAACTTTTGAGACAAATTATCATTAGGATATCACCTGTTGGTTGAAATTAAAGTATTCTCCCATCCGAAAATACTACTGTTCAATCACCATTTCCACTCTTCTGTTCAGGTTTCTACCTTCCTCAGTGTCGTTTCCTGTTATAGGCCGTGTTCCGCCCCAACCTGAAATCCTCACACGCTCAAAATTTATTCCGTTCAATGTGAGATATCCCCTGATTTTGGAGGCCCTGTTCAAGGAAAGTTCCTTGTTCAAAACAGGATCACCTGCATTATCTGTATGTCCTTCCAACCTAATGCGGACATCGGGATTGTCCTTCAGAAAATCTGTAAGATTATCCAGAATCTGAATTGACTGGACATCTGCAAATTCGGAGGTCCCCCTATTGAACTGGATATTTTCCAAAACAATACTGGTTCCTGCCAGAGCCGGTTTCATCAATAGAGGCTGATCATTCTCAGCTAGATTCTTCCAATCCTGCATCGCAAGATCTTGGGGAAGATATCCCTTAGAAGCCACTAAAATATTTCTCCGGGCTGGTTCCTCCAATAGTTTCAACAGCTCCTCCTGACTTTCAATGGGTTTCTTCAATCCCCTTGCATTTCTTAAGGTAAGCCTGTACTCAAGTTCTTCTTTGGTATTGAAATCCAGGACTTTGATAATCGAAAAAGACGGCATCGCCTGAACGGTATCCGTTTCCTCCGGCTCAACAATCATTTCTTCTTCGTCGGCTTCGCTTGTTTTTTTTGTTTCCTCAGCAACAATTTCCTCTTTAAGATTTTTATTAATTGTATCAGCATTTGCTAATTTTTTTTCAGCTGAAGTCCCGTCAGCTTTTTGGACAGGTTCAACTTCCTCTTCAGGAATGTCTTCTGCTATCAAAACCTCCTGCTCAGGAGCTTCAAAGACTTCAAAATTTACCGACATCAAATCACCAAACCCTTCGCTGTTCTGCGTGGAAGTGAATACTGCCAAGCCATCATCGGAACCCATTGTAATATAGCTTAATTCCGAGCCGACAGAATTGGCATCCTTTATTGGTTGCGGGGTGGTCCATTTCTCCCAGTTATCATCTATGCGGTGACAATAATAAATATCTCTTCCCCGATTTTTATCTTCGGAATTGGAATTGGACGAGAAATATAAAGTCTTTAAATCCTGGGTGAGAAAAGGCGTTAGCTCCTGAGCAAAAGTATTGATCTGAGCACCCAGGTTTTGGGGAGATGACCAGACTCCTTCTGATTTTTTGAAACTCACATATATATCTTCATTCCCAAAGGATCCATAGGAGGTCATGGATAGAATCATTACATCAGCTTCAGGATTTAATCTGCCGCTGAAGTGTCCTGCATTGTTTTTGAAATTTCCCATATCCAATGGTCTTAGATAATTCCATGAGTTTCCAAACCTGGAGTATTGGTGAACTCCCTGTTTTTTCCCATTTCCATCATGATAGACCAAAAGTGTGAGCGCATCCAAAAAGCCGACGACCACATCATTTCCTGATGTACACAAATCATTCACCCGGACAGGATCGGTCCATTTCTGATTTTCATCTTTTTTGCTCATGAAGATATCTCCGAAATCCGTCGGGCCACCGGTATTTTCAGGGTGGAAACCTATTGAAAAAAACAGTTCTCCTGTTGGTGAGAAAACGGGATGTTGTTCATCATAAGGTGAATTCAGTTCTCTGATGGGCTGCACCTGCTGACTGTATACATTTGTGTAAAGAGAAAAAGCAAGCAGGATCAATCCGCTTGCTTTTGAAATATTGACTAATCTTTTCAATTTCATGCTTATTGGTCCAAAACAATTGCAAACACAAGTGGTGCCACAATCGTCGCGTCTGATTCAATAATGTATTTTGGGGTGTTGATTCCCAGTTTTCCCCAGGTGATTTTTTCATTGGGGACAGCACCTGAATATGATCCGTAGGAAGTAGTCGAATCAGAAATCTGACAGAAATATCCCCAAAGCGGAACACTGTCCCTTTGAAGGTCCTGATGCAACATCGGCACCACACAAATTGGAAAATCTCCTGCAATGCCTCCACCGATCTGGAAAAATCCAACCTTACTGTCTTCCTTGGCATTTTCTGTATACCATTCGGCCAAATACATCATGTATTGGATTCCTCCTTTTACTGTATGTACATCTTTGATATCCCCTGATATCACATGGCCTGCATACATGTTGCCCAAAGTGGAATCTTCCCAACCCGGTACGATGATCGGAAGGTTTTTCTTGGCTGCTTCCAATATCCAGCTGTCTTTTGGATCAATCTGAAAAGATCCATCCAGCTTCCCTGAAAGTAGGATTTTGTAGAAAAATTCATGTGGAAAGTAGCTTTCACCTGCCTGATCGGCTTTTACCCATTCGTCCAGGATCACATTTTCTATCCTTCTCATGGCTTCCATTTCAGGAATACAGGTATCAGTCACCCGGTTCATGTGTCTGTTCAATAGATCCTGTTCCTGATCAGGAGAGAGATCACGATAATTCGGAATACGCTCGTAGTAATCGTGGGCCACAAGATTGAATACATCTTCCTCGAGGTTTGCTCCCGTACAGGTGATGATCTGCACTTTATCCTGTCTGATCATTTCTGCCAATGAAATACCCAATTCGGCTGTTGACATCGCACCCGCAAGCGTGATCATCATTTTGCCATTTTCATTGAGGTGAGCCTTATAGCCCTCTGCTGCATCTATTAAGGCTGCAGCATTAAAGTGCCGGTAATTATGTTTTAGAAATTCAGAAATTTTCATTTTTATATTTTTTGAAATCGTTTTTAAGAAACAAAATACAATATCAATCCCGTTTTTAACAAGAACCGGGACAACAAATTATCCAAAAAACAGGTTTTTTTGTTGAGCTGCAAAAGTACCGAATTTATACTACACAAAAAAAGCCCGGAAATTTCCGGGCTTTTGAAATTTTATGAAATCTCGTATTATTTGATACTGTCGACTTTTGTTGGATTGGAGGCATATCTTTTATTCAACTCGCCTATCACATCCTCGGTAACGTCAAGGGATTTTTTGGAATACCAAACCGCTCCGCCTCTTGTATTGGACAGGATCATATCCAATTCCTTTTCCTGAGCATATCCGACAAGAAATTCCTGAATCTGATCATATACTTCACTGTAAAGTTTTGATTCATCTGCAGAAAGTTCCTGCATGAGGTTGTCCCTGTATGTCATCAGGTTTCTTTCTTTTTTCATCAAATCCTCTTCTTTGGCTCTGGCTTGATTAGGAGTCATGGAAGAAGCTGTCTGCTGAAAATTTGTTACCTCCTGTTCGAATCCCTTTGCTCTTGTGCTAAGTTCGCTTTCAAACTTTTTGCCTTTATCTGTGATTTCTTCGGAACGTTTTTTATAAAAATCAAATTTTGTGATAACGCTATCCGTTTCGATATAAGCTATTTTCAGATCACCTGTAACTAATTCTGAATTTTCACTGGCCGTTTCGCTTGAGGCAGTTTCACCTGGTTGATTGCAGGAAAAGAATGTCATCGCTGCAATGCCGAACATACCCAATACTTTTGCTGATTTTTTCACGTTTGCTTGCTTATTTTTTCTACTTGGCGCAAATATAAACAAAGTATTGAATCTACAAATTGAATTCCTGAAGCCAAATGATAAAACATATGTTAAAAACCGTTAATGCTTTTTCTTCTTTGGGGTTTGAATTTGGGTGAAAATCAAAGTTCTGTAAACCACTCCCTGTCCGAATAAACTTAGCCCCGCAAAAAATACTGTCAATGCCAAGGTCCCTAATCCAAACCACATCCACCACTCGCGGTCATCTGTTTTCAAAATTATCGATTCGCCAAGCAGGGTCAATCCAAAACCCATCAACAATATACCGCCTACAGCATATATCAGCCATTTTCGTTTCAGTTTTTCTGTTTTTTTCATGTATTTATTTAAAAATATATTTCCTGAGCCAACCGATACGTATTCGCATGGGCATCAATGATGTGACCGATTTTTTCGGAATAACCGCCACCCATACAACACATAATTGGTATTTTATTTTGAAAGGCCAGTTCCAAAACTGTCCTGTCCCTACGCTTACATCCTTCCAACGTCAATCCCAATCGTCCCAATTTATCTGAAGCCAAAACATCAACCCCGCATTGATAGATAATAAAATCAGGTTGAAATGAATCCAACAGAGGAAAAACATTATTCTGAAGTTCCTTTAAATAAAAATTATCATTTGTATTATCAGGCAGTCCGATGTCCAGATCAGATTTCTCTTTCTTCATGGGATAGTTGGCCTGTCCATGCATGCTGAAGGTGAAAACCCGGGGCTCATTTCTGAAAATCTCCGCTGTCCCGTTTCCCTGATGGACATCCAGGTCTATGATCAGTATGTTTTTTGCCAATTCTTTTTCCAACAAATAATTGGCAGCAATTGTAATGTCGTTTAAAAGGCAGAAACCTTCTCCTTTATCCGTAAATGCGTGATGGGTTCCGCCTGCAATATTCATTGCTATTCCGTTTGCAAGGGCGAACTGTGCCGCCTGAACAGAACCGCTCATGATTTGAACTTCCCTATCCACTAAACCTCTGGATAAAGGAAATCCTGTTTTGCGGACTTCTGATTTGGTGAGGGAAAGTGATTTCAGTTTTTCCCAATATGCATTATCATGAATAGCTACAATCCATTTTTCGTCCATCATTTCAGGTTCAAAGAAATTAGCGGATGTTACTGTTCCTTCATAAAGCAACTGCTCGGGAAGCAGGTTATATTTTTCCATCGGAAACCTATGTCCTTCAGGAAGGGGGTGACAATAAATGGGAGACCAGGCAATCTTCAACATAATAGCAAAAAAAACGCTTGTCTTAGAACAAGCGAAACGGGATTTTGTTAATCGAATGTGAATTAACTTTCTTCGTCAATGTCTTCTTCTTCTGATTGAAATGAATAAAGATTTTCATCCAGAACAATCGTGTCATCATTGAATTCCTTTACAAATTTCCTGATCACTGCCTCATCAATAAAATCAACGTTCAGAGCAGCATCAAGACCGATTCCATAATCATGATTGGTGTCAATGTCAATGAATTCCTGAACCTTTACCGTTTCCTCCTCTTCTATATCCATGATGATTTCGGTGATGAACCAACCAATCTCCTCTTCTTCACTGCTTAAAGGCTTAAGGTTACCATTCTCATCCTCTTCATAATGAATTCCTTTAAAATCGGGGAATTTTTTGGCAGCTTCATGCTCAGCCAGTTCGTATACTTCAGAAGCATGGTGTAATCTTAAGGTATATAATGCAGCATCGTATATGGTTTCTTTACCTTCAAACATTCCAATGAAGTAAAAATTCACGAATTCATCTGAATTTTCTTCACCCGATGCTATTTTAAATAGTTTGTTGGTAGCCTTTAATTCTTTTTTTAAATTGGATATGGATTCGGGTGCAAAACCTTCATTCTGGTATTTCATATATTAAAAATTAGTGGTTAACAAAGACAACTTACAACGTATTAGGGGAAATAAAAACGTTAATTCTTTAAATTTTAATAAATTCTTTCTCAAGTGATTAAATTACAATTAATTAACATAAAATAAAATGATTTTACCCAAAAAAGATGATGAGTTTATCCGGATACTTATAAAGCAACAGGAAGGTGAAACGCTGGACTTTAAGCAGGGAATTTCAAGTCCTTTAAAAATTGCTAAACCCATTCTGGCATTTGCCAATACAGGTGGCGGTAAAATGCCGTGGGTATTTCAGACCGAAAGAAAATCATCGGAATAGACGAAGATGAGGAAATCTTTATGGTTCAAAAAGCCATCAAAAAATATTGCTTCCCGCCTGTACAAGTTGCTTTTGAGGTTTACTGGATCGGAAATTTTGAGGAAGAGGAATTTGTAAATGAAAGGAACATCCTGATAGTGGAGATACCCAAATCATCTCAAAGACATTACTTTCAGGATGATGCAGGTTACAGGATTATATATAAAAGAGAAAAAGACAGAACTGTACCTGATTACGATATTCGCTGTATCACCTGATTCCTCCAAGTGAAACGCCGAGCAGTGAGTTGATCAGACCCAATATCAACCCAAACAAAAGTGCCCACCAGAATCCATCCACAAAAAATCCGGGTACAATCCACGCAGCAATAAGAATCAATATAGCGTTGATTACAATTAAGAATAGGCCCAGAGTCAAAAAAGTTATTGGAATTGTTAAAATGATAAGAATTGGTTTGATGGTGATATTCAATAAAGCAATTAATGCTGCAATGACTATTCCTGTAAAAAAATCCTCGACTCTTACCCCGGGGAGAAGATATCCTGTTATGAGAACTGCTATTCCCCCAAGGATCAGTTGCAGGATGATATAAAAAACGTCGTCTGATTTAGCCATAATTTAAATTTTTAAACAAGGTATCCTGTTAATGAAACTTTCTGGTTTTCAATTTACAAATAATACAAAAATACAGTACTGTTAACTGATTTACGTCTGTCATTTTAAATTTAAAGGATTTGTCGTTGGATAATTTAATTAATAGACTTTATCTTTACTGATTGTCAATCAAACCAACTATCCCCGTGATTTTAATTATTATATTCCTGTTGCATTGGTACTTCTCTTTGTTTTGTCAAAGCTTCTTTCTTCACCGATACGCAGCACACCAAATGTTCTATATGAATAAGTTCTGGGAAAGGTTCTTTTATATCTTTACCTGGGTGTGTCAGGGAAGTTCCTATCTCTCTCCTAGAGCTTATGCAGTACTTCACAGAATGCACCACGCTTTCAGTGACACGCCAAAAGATCCGCATAGTCCCCATCATACAGAAAATCTTTTTACCATGATGTGGAAAACCAAAAATATCTATAATGATTATTTCTCCTTTAAATTGAAACCTGAAGAGAGATTCTCAAAAGATGTTCCTGATTGGAACAAATTCGATCTTTTTGCGGATTCTATGTTGGCCAGATTGGGATGGGGAGCATTTTATGTGGTTGTCTATGTCTTCAGTATCTCCGTCTTTGAGTTACAAGGGACGCATTGGTGGATGTATTTTTTGTTGCCCATCCATTTTATGATGGGTCCTGTTCACGGTGCAATAGTAAACTGGAGCGGTCATAAATACGGCTATGCCAACTTTGACAACAATGACAAATCCAAAAACAGTCTTTTACTTGATGTGTTGATGTTGGGAGAATTATTCCAAAACAACCATCACAAACTTCCAAACAGGCCAAACTTTGCCGTTAAATGGTATGAGTTTGATCCTACTTATCCTATTGTCAAATTACTTCATGCAACAGGTATAATCAAACTCCGCCCTGCTTAGGAACATAACCATCGGTATAGCCAACCACCATATGGTGGTTTTTTTTATGACTTTTTCTCAAAATTAACTATAAGTTTTTTTGTTAAACTAATTTTAATTTATTAAATTTATTTTAACAACAGAAAGATTCAATACCAAATTTGCTTTTATAAAACTAAATGGTTAATTTGATATCAAATTCTACAACTTAAACAAATATCCAAAATTATGAGAGAATTAACCCGCGCAGAAGAGCAGATTATGCAGATTCTATGGGATATCGAGAAAGGTTTTGTCAAAGATATCCTCGCAAAAATGTCAGAGCCCAAGCCGGCTTACAACACAGTATCCACTATTATCAGGATATTGGAAAGAAAAGGATTTGTAAAGCATAAAGCTTATGGCAAATCACATGAATATTATCCCATCGTCTCCAAGGACGAATACAGAAGTTTCACGATTAAAAACCTTCTTACGGGATATTTTAGTGGTTCTTTTTCCAAATTGGCTTCCTTCTTTGCGAAGGATAAGAATATGGATATAAAAGAACTGGAGAAAATAATGGATGAGGTAAAAGAGGATGTTAAAAAGTAAAAAATGGCTTCCCTGATTGATTATATCTGGCAAAGTACATTTTGTCTTCTTTTTTTCTTCGGGATTTATTTTATTTTCCTTAGAAACGAAAAAGCTTTTACTTTCACGAGGTTTTTTCTTTTGGTAACGCCGCTTTTGGCGATGTTTTTTCCTTTGTTAGAAATCCCTGTCAGCTTTTACAAGCCGGATATATCCCTTGATCAATCCCAACTTTTTCGGGCGCTTACAAATTCGCCGGCGCCCGAAGAAGTTGCCGGATATTACGGTCTGCCTGAAGTGACTGTCCAAAGCACCAAACTTCCGGTGCTATGGGAATTCAAACATTATTTTATATCAGGATACTTTGCTGTTCTGCTGGTTTTGACCATTAATCTTTATTGGCATTATCTACAGCTGAAGATGTTTTGGCAAAAAGGATGGTATCAGACAGTATATAAATTAAAGGATAAATTTTATTTGATCCCGACTTTCGGCTTAGCTCCCGTTTTTTCATATTTCAATAAATTATTTTGGGATGAAACCCAGTCCTTGAGTCCGAATGAAAAGGACCAGATCATAAAACATGAACTTGAACACATCAGACAAGGCCATTCCTGGGATGTGATATACTTTCAATTATTGAGTATAATATTTTGGTTCAATCCTGCCATCCATCTGATGCGGTCTGCATTGGTTGATGTTCATGAATACCTTGCAGATGCAAATGTGCTCAACAAAACGGAAAATAAAGAAAGTTATCCGAGATTGATTGTCAAATTAGCTTTTAAGGGTATCGACCTTCCTATTGGCAATTATTTCATTAGATCTACTACTCTCAAAAGAATAATGATGATGAAAAAATCCGGAAAACCCAATTGGTTGAAGACAGCCATGATCCTCCCATTATCAGCCATACTGCTGGGGCTTGTGTCCATGAAAACCGAAACCGGAATAGGTCACCTATTGGGCACCAAAACAGAAAATATCGAAATCATCAGAAACCGGTTGATTTCTTCCCAGGATTCCCTTGATATAGGGATAAAAGTAAAAAAAATCAAAAATCCTGAGCACTACGAAAAAATAGGTTCCCTTAATGAAGGAAAACTCACGGCCCAGCTTGGAGAATTGGTGTATGAGTTTTTGGAAATTACCTCTGATGAGGAATATCTCAAGATCCGGAGCCTTATCAATGCACTCAGGCAAACCTCGGTCATTCGCAAAAATTATGGCAATGTGAAATTTGCAAACCAAGTCAGCAAAAAACCTGAACCTACCTCAGGACAATTTGAATTTCAAAAGTTTTTGTCAACAAAATTACAGGAGAACCTACCGGAAAAAGAAAAAAATCTTGGGCTGGCCTTTTCGGTAGAAGTCGAATACATCATCACTAAAGAAGGAAAAGTGACCAATCCGGTTATCAAAAAAAGCTTTGGTGCAGGATTGGATGATTACTTGATAGAACTGGTTCAAAGCGATGATGCACCCAAATGGCAGCCTGCCGAAGACAATGGTGAGAAAGTAGATGTGGTACACAGCAACTATTTGTCCTTTTCTTCCAATCAAACTGCCCTTCAGGAAGATCTCAACTTTTTTCAAGACACTCCCGGCTTTAGAAACTTACTTTATCAACCTGACAATGCTAGGTATGGCGATCAGATATTCGATGTTGTAGAGCAAGCCCCCTCTCCCAAAGGAGGAATGGAAGCGTGGTCAGAATTTTTGGCAGCAAATATAAATTATCCCGAAGGTGCCGCAAGAACGGGAGCAGAAGGGACTGTTTATGTGGTTTTTGTAGTAAACAAGGAAGGCGCGATTGAACAACCTGAATTACTTCGCGGAGTGGAAAGCACCATTGATCAGGAAGCTTTGAGGGTTATCAATGAGGCACCTGACTGGAATCCCGGAATGCAAAGAGGGCGTGTGGTCAACGTAAGGATGAGACTTCCCATCAAGTTCGAACTTCCAAATGATTCCGAAATAAAAACCGGTTTGGAACCGGTTCCGACTCAGGAGTTTTTCTCTCATATTTCCAAAAACATGAAGTTTCCGGAGAAATCAAGGCAGGATAGGGTTACAGGAAAAGTCCTTGTACAGCTAAAGCTTGATCAATCCGGCAATATCACGGATTCCAAAATCATAAACGGTCTATCTGATGATATAAACCAAGAAGTAATGCGGGTGATGGAGATGGCTCCAAAGTGGGAGATAAATGGGGAAGAAAATGAATATATTGTCCATTTTCCCATTGTTTTCCGCATCGGTGGAGAAGCAAACAATTCTATTTATACAAAATCAAAAAACGAGATTATTGTGACAGCTTACTTATCAAAAGAAGAAAAGTTAATCATCAATTCATCTCAGAAATTAACTTCTAAAAGTACATTTGATCCCAAGCCACTTTATATCGTTGATGGAGAAATTACCGGGGAATCCGAAGTCTCCAAGTTGAACTCGGAAGAAATCGAGAATATAAAGGTCTTAAAAAACGAGGAAGCTATAGTGCAATATGGTGCAAAGGCCAGAGACGGTGTGATAATTATTACCACAATAAAATCTCAAATTCCAAATCCCTCAAGGCAGGAATTGAATATTCTAAGAGATCAAGATACCACCGGAGCTAATTATCCATTGATAATCTTGGACGGGAAAGTGATCAGCCAAGAAAACCTTTCACAAATCGATCCCAAATCAATTTCAAAAATCGATGTTCTAAAAGGAGAAAAAGCCGTAGAGGCCGGGGGTACATTTGAAAAGGGAGTAATCATTGTACACAAAAAATAAAATAACTGGTTTGACAAATCCATAATGGCCCGAAGGCAAAAAGCATCCGGGCCTTTTTAAATTAATATCAGCTGCTAATCTGCCTATTTAATACCTAATTTTCCTTGAGAAACTCCAAAGAGATTTGCCATGCGATAAAGAATCCTCGCCCCTACATTTCCATCCCATTGGTCCTGATTCGGTCCCGGAGCAACTTCTACCAAATCAAATCCGATAATTCTTTTTCCGGACTTTACGAGCTGCTTCATCAAAAACATTACCTGTTCCATTTCAAAGCCACCAGGCACAGGGGTACCTGTATGGGGGCATAGTTTTGGATCAAATCCATCGACATCTATGGTCACATAAACATCGTCAGGAAGTTGATCAACAATATCATCACAGATTATTTTCCAAGCTTTACCCTCAAATAAATCCTCCTTCATATCAGCATCATAAAAACTCACAATCCTGTTGTTCTCTTTTGCCATAATAAATTCCTCTTCACAAAGATCCCTGATTCCTACCTGAACCAGCTTGCTGATTTGAGGCAGCTTTAATGCATTGTAAGCTATAGAAGCATGAGAGTACTCGAAGTTCTCGTAAGCCACTCTCAGGTCGGCATGGGCATCAATCTGAAGTATTCCAAAGCCGTTGTTTTTTTCTGCCAATGATTGGATCAGACCCAAAGGGGTACTGTGATCCCCTCCTACCAAAGCTACGAGTTTACCTTTATCTATATATTTTCGGGATTGTTCAAGGACCCATTCATTCATTTCTAAACAGGCTTTATTGATCAGATCGGAAACCGCAACAAATCTTTCAGAATCAAGATCAGTCGATCCCTGTTCAAGCCATGAAATATAATTCCTCGCCAGATTTCTGAAATTTTGGCTCTTATCAAGAATTTCCACGGGTATCGGCAGCATATAAACACCCATTTTCCAGGCATCTTTTATATCCACCTGAAACAGATCAAGTTGATATGATGCATCTAAAATCGCTTGCGGACCTCCTGATGTTCCAGAAGAATAGGATACCGTCACCTCCCAAGGAACGGGAATTATGATCAGATCTGCGGTTTCTTCATCAAAAGGAAGACCGAATATGCCATCTGAACTACTGACACCATTAGGATCAAAGTTTTCTATAATTCGGTGTTTTAGGGACATTTTTTTTGGATAAATTAAATCTTAAAAGGTAATGGGTGTAAAAAAAAGAAAAGTTAAGCGGTTATGAAAATCTTTGAATTAAAAAATCAACCTGTTCACATCATTGTTAAAAAAAATGCTCTTGAGCTTATTGCCAGATTTCTCTCAATATCCCTGATTCCCTGCCAATCATTGACCAATCATCAACAAATATATCCAGAACAGCCATCATTCCGGGTTTAAGACTGACATAACCTTCTCCTGTGATATAAGAAACCAATGCACTCAATCCGGGGTTATGACCAACAAGCATCAAATTAACCGTTTTGTCATCCAGTTTCTGAATCAGCTTGATCAGGTCCTCCGGTTCTGCTTCATATATTTCATCTTCAAACTGGATATTTTTTGGTTGAAAATCCTTTGAAATCAATTCCGCTGTTTGAGAAGCTCTTTTAGCAGTGCTGCTCAATAACATTTCGATTTTAAAGTCGTTGTTTTTCAAAACTTCATTCAATCTACTTATTTGATGTTTTCCGGAAGCACTGAGCTGACGTAAAAAATCTCCGCTATTCCGGGACCCCATTTCCGCTTCCCCATGCCTTAAAACAGTTAAAACCCTCGAATTTTCCATATAGAAATATGTTGACTAGTGACAACGGACAACATATAATAACTATGCCAAAGACAATATCAAATCATGGATAATTTGGAATACAATATATTGCCGTCTATTTTTAGATTTAATTTGGAATGCCTAAGCAGTCCTAAAATTTTAGATGCAGGTCATTCCGTAAAGTAAACTATATATGTCAAAAAATTTAGTGATAGTGGAATCACCGGCAAAAGCCAAAACCATTGAGGGATACTTAGGCAAAGATTATAAGGTTGCCTCCAGCTATGGTCACATTCGGGATTTACCCAAAGGTGATAAAGCCATCGATATCAAAAACAAATTCAAACCAACCTACGAGGTTACAGCTGATAAAAAGGAAGTTATCAAGCAATTAAAAAAGCTGGTTCTCGAGGCAGAGATCATCTATTTGGCAAGTGATGATGACCGCGAAGGAGAAGCCATCTCATGGCATCTCAAGGAGGTATTGAATCTGAAAGATGAAAACACCAAGCGGATCGTCTTCCGGGAAATCACCAAGACTGCTATAACCAAAGCCATTGAAAACCCCCGGTTGATTGATTATGATTTGGTCAACGCCCAACAGGCGAGGAGAATTTTGGATCGATTGGTTGGTTTTGAACTTTCTCCGATTCTCTGGAAAAAAATCAAAGCAGGTCTTTCTGCAGGAAGGGTGCAGTCAGTTGCCGTTCGCCTGATCGTGGAAAGAGAAAGGGAAGTAGAAAAATTCAAATCCAAATCCTCCTTTAAGATAACGGCTCTTTTTGATGTAAAAGGAAAAACCCTTTCGGCAGAACTACCGAAGAAATTTGATACGCAGGAGGAAGCTGAAGAATTCCTGAAAATATGTATCGGTGCCCAGTTCTCCATCCAAAACCTTGAGAAAAAACCTGGTAAAAAAACCCCGGCTGCCCCATTTACCACTTCCACATTGCAACAAGAAGCCTCCAGAAAATTGAGTTTTTCAGTTGCTCAAACCATGTCGGTAGCACAGAAACTTTATGAAGGAGGAAATATCACCTACATGAGAACTGACAGTGTCAATCTCTCTGAAGATGCTATGACAGCTGCAAAGAATGAAATCACTACTTCGTATGGTGCGGAATTTCATAAAGCGAGAAAATACACCACAAAATCCGAAGGTGCACAGGAAGCTCACGAAGCCATAAGACCTACCGATTTCTCCAAACATGAAAGCCAGGGTGACAGAAATGAACAGAGACTATACGACCTGATCTGGAAAAGAGCCATTGCCTCCCAAATGGCTGACGCTGAGCTGGAAAAAACCAATGTTACGATATCCATTTCCTCTACCCCCCAAACCTTATCCGCAAGTGGTGAGGTAATAAAATTTGAAGGATTTCTCAAGGTTTATCTTGAAGGAACCGATGAGGAACCTGAAGATGAGGAGAATGGAAACCGGGGACTTCTTCCCCCATTAACCATTGGTCAGCTATTGGAGCTGATCGAAATGAAGGGAAAGCAAACCTTTTCGAGACCTGCACCACGCTATACTGAAGCCTCTCTGGTTAAAAAACTTGAGGAGATGGGTATCGGAAGACCTTCAACTTATGCGCCAACAATTTCTACGATTCAGAAGAGAAATTATGTGATCAAAGAATCAAGAGACGGAACAGAAAGAAAGTATATTGAAATGAAGGTTGCCAAAGAGCAATTTAAAAAACAAGAAAAAACAGAAATTGCAGGAGCCGATAAAAACAAACTTTTCCCCACCAACATTGCCATGGTGGTCAATGATTTTCTGGTAGAGCATTTTCCAAATGTGATTGATTTTACTTTTACTGCAAGGGTAGAAAAGGAATTTGATGAAATTGCTCAGGGAACCCAAAACTGGGAGGACATGATCGAAAACTTCTACAGTAAGTTTCATACCCGTGTAGAAGAAACAGCCAATGTTGCCAGGGCCGACGTTAACAGCGCCAGAGAAATCGGAAAAGATCCAAAGACCGGTAAAATAGTCATCTGCCGATTGGGTAAGTTTGGACCATTGGTGCAGATCGGTGATCAAGAAGATGAGGAAAAGCAGTTTGCAAGCTTGAAAAAAGGGCAGTTTATCGAAAGCATTACTTTAGAGGACGCCTTGGAACTCTTCAAACTGCCAAGAGATGTCGGAAATTTCGAAGATAAAAATATGGTAGCCGCAATCGGCCGGTTTGGACCCTACATCAGACACGACGGGAAGTTTGTGTCTTTGGGAAAAGAACAGGACCCATTAAGTATTACTGAAGAGGAAGCCATCGAGCTTATCAAAAGCAAAAGAGAAGCTGATGCCGAAAAGCATATCAAAACTTTTGAAGAAAATCCGGAAATCCAGATTCTCAACGGTAGATGGGGTCCTTATATCAAATTCGGTAAAAACAATTTCAAAATCCCGAAGGATAAGGAGGCAGAGGAACTGACATATGAAGAAACCGTCCACATCATTGAAAATCAACCTGAGAAGAAAAAGGGGAAATTCAGCAAAAAGAAAGCATAAAAATGAGCCGGGTGATTTTCTTCCGGCTTTTTTATTGTGAATTTTTGTGGTTAAAAAAAAATACCACAAAGGTCACCCAAGGTTTTTACAGAGTTCACAGAGTGGTATCCATACAAATTCTATTTTTGTGTTCTTTGTGGATTTCTACTTTGAGTACTTTGTGGTTTCCGGCTTTGACTTTTGATTTCTTCTTACATCTGGATTAAATTGAAAGGAAATTATGGGAAAGAAAAAACTGGTAATCCTGACAGGGGCCGGTATATCGGCAGAAAGCGGTATCCGGACTTTCAGGGACAGCAATGGCCTGTGGGAAGGTCATGATGTAATGGAAGTGGCCTCTCCGGAAGGATGGAGGAAAAATCAGGCTTTGGTGTTGGATTTTTATAACCAAAGGAGGAAACAGGCTCTGGAAGTAGAGCCGAATGAAGCCCACCTGGAATTAGCGCGGCTCGAAGCCTATTTTGATGTCACCATAATTACCCAAAATGTAGACAACCTCCATGAAAGGGCGGGTTCAAGCAAGGTCCTTCATTTACATGGAGAACTTTTTAAATCCCAAAGCTGTCTTGACCCTACGCTGGTTTACGACATAGAAGGTTGGGAAATCAAGTTGGGAGACTGCTGTGAAAAAGGCAGTCAGCTGAGGCCGTATATTGTTTGGTTCGGGGAGATGGTTCCGATGATGGAACCTGCTATAGATGCCGCCATGGCAGCAGATATATTTGCAGTAATCGGTACATCCATGCTGGTATATCCTGCGGCAAGCCTCATCCAATATGCACCTACATCCTCTCCAAAATTCATTATTGATGTTAAAATACCGACAATTGGTTTTTATGATAACCTTTATCCCATAGAAGCTCCTGCCTCAGTAGGTACAAAGCTGATGTCAAAGGAAATCCTTTCTTTATACCATTGATGGATATCCCTTGATCTATTCTGTGAAAACTTCTTTAACTGCTCCCTGAGTTCGCTCGCATGCCGATATTGGCTTGTTCTACAACTTCTTCCCCTTTCATAAAAAACGCCACCGGTGTATTCTCATCGTTCCAACAAAACAGGTGGTTCAGGTCGTTGCCCCTCAAAGAACTCCCCTTCCGGATCGTAAATAAAGGGATGGTTAAAATCATAGATATTGAAGGATTCGATTAAATTATCTTTATCCTGATGGGATATAAAAATAATGACAGGCAAATTCGGATATTCTTCTTCCACCAAGGCCATAAAAGGGATTGAAAAAGCGAAAATTCTTTTTGATGCGACCACCAGTTTCTTTTCATCCTGAAAATAATTCGTAGAAAACTGAAGACTGCCCATGGGTGAGTAGGTTTCCGGGTTCTTCAGAAATAATATTTGCTGCCCGGTATGATTTTCTCTGCAGGAGAGCAGAAAAACGAAAATATTTATCGGAATTCAATTCTTCATTTTTGATTCCTTAAAATTTAACAATAACCAAAAGTGGATTATCCTCTTTTTCAATCTTCAGACCAAATCGGGCAATTTCATCAGGAAAATCATTCAGAAAATCCGAAGCCTGCACAATGAAGACCAACTGGTCATCCACTGTGCCGATTGCCTTCATATACGCGGAGGAAAAAATCCGTTGATTTGCCTTCTGCTCATCAAAATTTCAAATCACATGATGGCTTTTCATATATCATCCTTCCTGAACCAGGATTTCAAAAAAAGCCATTCTTTTAAATTTGAAATAGTTATTGATGGCAGCAAAACCATTTTGGTTGATCATCTTAAAACCCTCCATGATATCTTTCTCTCAAAAGCTGGAGGAAATGTCATATTTCCCAAAGTCGAACGAAAACTTCGGAATCAATTCATCTGCCGATAACTCATATCCCATTGGATTTAAAAATTCATAATAAAAAATGTGAATATCCGCCTATATACAAGTGACCAAATAATTTACATTGACAACTAGTGACAATTAGTGTATTTTGAAGTTAAAATTGGTTTTCTTGGCTTTAAATAAATCCATTAGCCATGAACATCCTACAATTTAATAACAGATTTCCAGACGAAACGAGCTGTATGAATTATATCAGAGCCGAAAGAGAAAAAACCGGCGTGATTTTTAAAAAATGTAAGAGCAAAGAGCATTACTGGCTCAATTCCCTGGATATGTTCCAATGCAAAAAATGTTGTTTCAGAACAGGGCTTAAAAATGGGACAGTGATGGAAGACAGTAAACTGCCTCTGAGAACCTGGCTGCTGG
>JBGTDA010000150.1:0-12798 GCA_041748555.1 Rhodonellum sp. | reverse complement strand
CCAACAAATAAAAATCAGGTTAACCGAATCAATCCTGAACAAACAACCTTTGTTTTCAATAAATATTACTGTCGTCCGACTAAAATCATTTTTGAAGAATTATATTGGATTAGGCTCTAATTTAGTCGGTTTTCTGATATTGTTAAAAACATCCCCCATCCCATTCGCCCATATATCCAATTGCATTTTTCCAACTTCTTTTTTAAACCATGACCTGCAGTATTCCTCTGTCTGGGTCAGGAAAAGCTTCAGATCCAAGTATGAACACAGATTCTTTGCGGCGACCTGGACCGATGTTGAGAAATCCTCTGCCTGTTTTATCCTTCTGTGAATGACGGTGAAAATCAGGTTCAGGATCAATGCCACCCATATCTGTGATTTAATTCCATTCTCACTGTCCGACAAAAAATATTTCAGTTCAAAGGCAGACAAAATCAGGTACCCCTTCGGAAAGGTTTGTCGTGAAAGCCTTCATCCCGCCTTTTTTCTTGCCGTTGATCGGATTCCTGCCGGCTCCCTTGACAATATCCTTAAAAAGGTTAACAGTAGTGGAATCAAATATATAGACATGCCCGGCACTCACCTCGCCGCCTATAGGCAGATGGAAAGTCCTGAGTTCGGTTCTATAATGGGAATACAGCTTCCCGTACAGGTTGGAAAAGAAGTTATGATCCCGGTTATTGTTGGAATCCGAAAGTGTACTTCGGCAGGGAATCTGCTTCAGGCCGGCATACATCAGTTTTTTGCCCAACAGAATAATATTCTTACAGACCTCCCTCAAACTGCCGTTCCGGGTCAGGACAGCATAAAACAAACTGATGAAATGATCTTTTGATTTCATTTTCTTGTAATACCGGTCGGATTCCGTCTCTTCAACCGCCTGTTTAAAAAGATGATCGGGAACCATGGTCAAAAGTTGGCAGATGATAGGAAGTCCGGAATTGAAATTTTTAGTATCTTGCTCCATAGACGAAAAGAACTTCGCAGGCTATGTACCTACACAAAGACAATACAATGTTAGGCTAATGGACTGAACACAAAATCGTATTTTTTTGTACTATTGAATCATGATTTCTATGGTTTAAACAAAGACATCAGTGTAGTTTTAATATTTCCTGTTATCTCTGATGCAAGCAAAAACTTGGTAGATGTCGGTTAAGGGCGCGATGTTACCGAAGTAGGTAAACAGAATATTCCATGTGAGTAAAAGGACAAAGTTTTTGTCCCAAAGCTTTCGAATAAAAAAAATATACGCTTAACAAACAGGATGCAGTCCCTGGCATGGCAAAGAAATTTCCGGGAATCGAGATAGCCAAAAGTGAAAATGAAACTTTGACGATAAATCTGTGATAAAATTATGTTTGAAATAATGAAAATGAACAAATGCATTTTGACGGTTTTTTACCTTGCTGTGGTATTGATATTTTCTCAATGTCAAAACCAATCCAAAGAAGCACAAACATCCGATCAGGCCCAACCCAATATCGTCATCATTTATATGGATGACCTGGGATATGGAGATGTAAGTGCCTATGGAGCCACAGAACTACAAACACCCAATATGGATAAAATAGCTGAAGGAGGCATCCGTTTCACCAATGGTTATGCTTCATCGGCCACTTGCAGTCCAAGCAGGTATGCCTTATTGACTGGCAGGTATCCCTGGCACAATGAAGATGCAAAAATCTTGGCAGGGACTGCCCCGCTTCTAATCGGCACTGAAGAGTTGACCATCCCCAAAATGCTCAAAAAGAAAGGCTATAGTACCGCTGTCATTGGTAAATGGCATTTGGGTCTGGGAGACGGTAATGTGGATTGGAACCAGCGGGTGAGCCCCGGGCCAAACGAGGTAGGATTTGATTATGCTTATATCATGGCGGCTACCCAAGACAGGGTACCTACTGTTTACCTTGAAAATGGCGTGGTGCAGGGACTGGATCCCAATGATCCCATATCAGTGGACTATCAAAACAACTTTGAAGGGGAGCCTACAGGAAAAGACAATCCGGAATTGTTAAGGATGACTTGGCACCATGGCCATAACAGCAGCATCGTGAATGGCATTCCCAGAATAGGATACATGAAAGGAGGAGAAAAGGCCAAATGGGTGGATGAGGACATGGCTGACCACTTTTTGGAAAAAACCCAGGAATACTTAAGATATTCCAAAGATGAACCCTTTTTCCTTTATTATGCCCTACAACAACCCCACGTTCCACGTACTCCCCATCCGAGATTTGAAGGCAAATCAGGTATGGGACCCAGAGGAGACGTGATTTTAGAAGCAGATTGGTGTATCGGTGTATTTATGAAAACCCTGGAAGAACAAGGTTTATCGGAAAACACCCTTATCATTTTTTCCAGTGACAACGGGCCCGTTCTTAATGATGGGTATTATGACGATGCGGTGGAAAAACTAGGAGACCATACACCTTGGGGTCCTTTCAGAGGAGGAAAATACAGCCTCTTTGAAGCAGGTACCCGGGTACCTTTTGTGACTTACTGGAAGGGAAAGATCAATGCAGGAATTTCTGATGCCCTGGTTAGCCAGATAGATTTGTTGTCTTCCTTGCCAGCTTGGTGGGCAGTGAGGAGAGAAGTGAAGACGGAAAGGATCTTTTACCGGTATTTATGGGCGAAAGCCAGGATGGCCGGAAAAGTTTGGTGCTGGAAGCGACTACTCGGACAGCCCTTAGACACCAGAATTGGATCATGATACCTCCCTATGAAGGTCCGGCCATAAACAAGCAGGTCAATATTGAACTGGGCAACGATGAGGAATTCCAGTTGTATGATTTAAGCCAGGATAGGGGACAACAGAAAAACCTGGCACAGGAAAATCCGGAAAAGCTCAAAGAATTGGTAAATATTTTTATCAATATCAGGGGAGAAGATTATGTGAATACGGAAGGCCTTGAGTTGAAATAACTGCTTACATTAGGGAAAATTCATGTTCTAAATACTAATAAAGCCTTTTATGATACGGATTCAGTTTGTGTTTTTATTACTGTTTTTTCTTTACCTGTCTCAGATTGGATGTAGTGAAAGATCCAGTCTGGTCTCCGACGTGGTTTTTATATTCCAATTATTTTGTGTTGGATATCATTCTCATACTTCTGTATTCCAGAAAAAGAAAAAAAATCAATCAAATTCTTACTTGGAAACAAATGAAAATTTACTTCACAAAAGCTTGAACCATAATAAAAAATAATTCCGATAGATTATTTGGGTTATTTATATAGAACCAGTGCGGATTCCGGACTGGTTCTATTTTTGGACTTAAGGAGTATAGATGAATTAAACATACTCTTGACGTATGATTAGAACCCGTAAACCAGTTTCCCATTTGCCAATGCAATTCCAGCTTAGTTCCCCTACTATCTCGAATTGTTAGTAGTTGCTATTAAAAAACAAGTCCTGCAGCAGACCACATCCATTGGAATCCGATGGCTTTTGAAAATCCTTTTGGTCATGGAGTCAACTAAGAGAATTCAGATTTCCGGGATTTTGAAAGAGGCTTCCCTTTTAATAACAGTCCTTGTTTATCTGATTGCGGCAGGATCTGACCCTCGCGGCGGCATTTGCCAATTAAGTGGAATCCTTGAAAAGTGAGTAAATATTGACCAACTTATCATTAAAATTATATGGAAAATTTTCCATAATTTTAAGAAAATATTCTTCGCTTTTAATGTATTTGGCAAATACCATGGAAAGAGAAATCAATCAAAAAAATACTGAACTCAGCAAGAAACCCATCGGAAATTTTTCTTTGGTGATGAAGGCCCAAAAAGGAATAGGAGTTAATTTGGCTTTTGAGGTTGCTGATTCTCTTTTGATGCCTTATGAAGAACTTTCCCGAATTCTTCAGCTTACCACCAAAACTCTGAGGAATTACCAAAAAGAACATAAAAACCTCAACCCCATTGCAAGTGAACAGGTATTGAAGCTCAATGAACTCAGGATTAAAGGTGAACTAATATTTGGGTCTGTTGAAGCATTTGCAAGATGGTCGAGAAAGCCGGCTTTTGGTTTGGATGGCGAGGTTCCCTTTCAATTTTTAATGACAAGCGTAGGCATCGATTTGATAGTGGAAGAGTTGGATACAATAGCCCACGGGGATTTCTCCTGATATGTTGGTTTACCTGATTTGTTTGGAAATCTACGCAGGGAGTTTGTATGCATCAGGAATTCCCAGCAGATGGAATTCAAAAGGGAATTTTGTAATTTACACTGCATCGAACAGGTCATTGGCATGTTTGGAAAACGTAGTCCATAGAAGCAGCGAAGGATTGAACAGGCTGTTTAAAGTGATGGTGATCGAAATTGATGATAACATACCGATGGAAAAAACTCAACTTGAATCACTTCCCAAAGATTGGCACAAAAGATCCTCTTATCCCATATGCCAGAAAATAGGTGATGCATGGTATCAATCAGGTAAATAGGCAGTATTGGAAGTCCCTTCCTCCCTGATTCCAAGGGAGAAAGTTTATGTGCTCCATACCAAACACCAAGATTTTAATGATGGGAAAATCAGATTGACAGGCTAGGAGGAATTTATTTTCGATCCCAGAATCAAACTTGAATATCCGGATAAATTTGAATAAAGAACGAAACAATATCTCACCAATAATATTTATGAAGATCACATCAATAATATTTACAAATGTCATTTTCCTGATAATGAATCTGTTAGGGATGGGAACCTGTCATGCTGCTGAAAAAACGGTAAAAACCACACCTCCGAATATTGTCATTATACTTTCGGATGATCAGGGCTGGGGGGATTTGAGCATCAGTGGCAATACCAATCTACAAACCCCAAACATCGACCGGTTGGCAGGGAATGGGGCCAGCTTTGAGCGGTTTTATGTTTCGCCGGTGTGTTCTCCGACCAGGGCTGAAATGCTTACGGGAAGGTATCACCTCAGAGGAGGAGTGACCGGCACTTCTGCCGGAGAGGAAAGATTGAACCTGGATGAAACCACCTTTGCGGAGATTTTTCGGAAGGCTGGATATGCAACAGCAGCGTTTGGGAAATGGCACAACGGTATGCAACATCCCTATCATCCCAATGCAAGAGGCTTTGATTATTTTTATGGGTTCTGTTCAGGGCACTGGGGAGATTATTTTAGTCCGCCTTTGGAAGAAAACGGATATCAGGTGCGGGGGGAAGGTTTTACAGTTGATGATTTTACCGATAAAGCGATGGATTTTATCGAATCCAATAAGAGAAATCCATTTCTGGTTTATCTTCCCTACAATACACCCCATTCACCAATGCAGGTGCCTGATAAATGGTGGGATCAATTCAAGAATAAAAAGTTGGATAAGAGATTGCCAGAAGAGCAAAACGAAGACCTCGATTTTACCAGGGCTGCCTTGGCCATGTGTGAGAATATTGATTGGAATGTGGGCAGGTTGATGGATAAGATCAATGAGTTGGGTCTGGAGGAAAATACCATCATCATCTATTTCAGTGACAACGGCCCGAATAGTTTCCGATGGAATGGGGGAATGAAAGGAAGAAAAGGTTCTACTGATGAAGGTGGAGTCAGGACTCCTTTTTTTATCCAATGGCCGGGCAAAATAAAAGCAGGATTGAAAATTCCTGAAATTGCAGGAGCCATAGACCTGCTTCCCACTTTGCTGGATATGGCAGGATTGGACTATGTGGAGAACAAACCTTTGGATGGAAAAAGTATCAAACCCCTTCTTTTGGATCGGGATACCGAATGGGAGGACAGGATGATTTTCAGCCACTGGAATGGAAATACCAGCGTGAGAACCCAACAGTTCCGGTTGGACAAAGATGGACAACTGTTTGATATGATCCAAGACCCCGGCCAAACCAGGGATATACAGGAGGAGCATTCAGCTGTTGCCGAAAAACTGAAAAGAGCCAAAGCAGATTGGGACAGTGAAATGAGCGCGGCCAATCAGGAATTGGACAGACCTTTCCCTTTGGGCTATCCCGGTGCTGAAATTACCCAGATGCCGGCAAGAGATGGGGCGGGCCACGGAGGTATACAGCGGTCTAACCAGTTTCCCAACGACTCCTTCTTTACCAATTGGACCTCCTTGGAGGATAGGATCACATGGGATGTCGAAGTGATGGAGGAGGGGGCATTTGAAGTAGTGCTGTACTACACTTGTGCCGAAAAAGATTTGGGATCCAGGATCATGTTGGAGATAGGAGAGGTTCAATTGGAGGGTAAGGTAGAAGTAGCCCATGATCCACCATTGAGAGGTATGGAAAACGACCGGGTGGAAAGAATGGAGTCCTATGTGAAAGACTTCAAACCCATGTCTCTTGGCATAATGGAGTTGAAAAAAGGCCGGTCGGAGATGACCTTGAAAGCACTGGAAATACCGGGAGAAAGTGTGATGGATGTCAGACTGTTATTGTTTACCAACACAAAAAATAATAAATTCAACCTGGAAAAGCCAGAACCAAACTAAGATATTTGGCAGCAATAGGCAACAAGCAAGAAACGGGAAAAATGGGTAACATTGGCTTGATCAACTTTTGGTGGGGGTAAAAAAGAAGAGTATGATGTAGTTGTATAGGGTGACAGCAGCCCGGCCTCTCTATTGTCCTTTATAAAGGGGTAAAAAATGTCTAATATCCTTATTACTTTGATTTTCTCAGGACAACCCTTTTACCTTGAAGCTGCTCCATTTCTATCAGTTCGTCAAATTTGGGCACATCATCCGCCAACACCTCCAGTATTTTTATCAAAATATTTTCCTGTCTTTCCTGGACTGAGATCATTCTTTCCTGAATGGAAATCATTCTTTCCTGGGAGTTGGCTAATAGATCCAAGCCTGTAGCTATTTTGTCCAACCTGGTTTCAAATCTGTCCTGCTTGACAAGCATTTCAGAAAGCAGTTCCACAATCTTATCTTCATTTTTCATGATTGAATTTAAATAATTCTGAATAATAACAAGATATGAAATGGAAAAATTGCTTCTCAGGGTAACTTTTTAAATTCCATAAAAATCCTAATGGCCACATAACACTTGTTCAAAATAAGCAGGGCATTTATAAATAAATGAATAGAAATCAATATTTTTCTTAGCTCAAACCGAATATTTAAACCGTAATACCAGCTTTTATGAATTTTGCATTTGAGTCCTTATATTTTGCAAAATTAATGAAATTCGGATTTCGAAGGGAGGGGTGCATTTTGTAATCCTGATTTATCAGCCTAACTGCAGGCCCCTTAATTTTGGAACTGTTAAGATCGGGCACTCTCTATATTTAATGAAACCGTGATTACCCGATATCAATTCTTGACCTTTCCAAAAGATGCTGAGGGAAAAGAAAAACCCGACTACAGGGATTGCAAATAATCCTAAAAATCTTTATTTCTCCCGGCGCTTGGGTTAGTGAAACATTGATATAAAACCAAATAAGTTTAACTTGTTGAATGCTGAATCCTATTTTGGAATAATCATCCAAAGAGGTTCTCTGAGTATTAGTATAGATGGTGAAATGACATGCAACCGATAAACCTTATGAAGATCACATCAATCCTGTTTGCCCCTTGTATATTTTTATGCCTGTTCGTAGCAAAAGCGCAGGCCCAGGATCAACCCAACATCATCTTTATTCTTACTGATGACCAAAGATGGGATGCCCTAGGCTATGCCGGCAACAAGGTGATCCACACCCCTGAAATGGATAAGCTGGCCCAAGAAGGGGTCTACTTTAAAAACGCTTTTGTTACCACCCCGATCTGTGCGGCAAGCCGGGCAAGTATTCTCACCGGCATGTATGAGCGCACCCACGGCTATACCTTCGGTCAAGGACAGATAAAACAGCCTTATATTGACAGTTCTTATCCCGAGCTGATGAAGCATTCCGGCTATCACACAGGATTCTTTGGCAAGTTCGGAGTGAATTATGATGGCCTTTCCAAACTCTTCGATGTGAGCGACAGCTATGACAGGAATGGGAATTTTAAGGACAGAAGGGGTTATTTTTACAAAACCATCAAGGAAGACACCGTGCATCTGACCCGGTATACCGGACAGCAGGCCATGGATTTTATTGAAAATACGCCTGCCGGCAAACCCTTCTGTTTATCCCTGAGCTTCAGTGCTCCACATGCCCATGATCCCGCCCCGGATCAATATTTCTGGCAGGAAAAAGTGGATAAGCTTTACGGGAATCTTGATATCGAACCTCCGCTTTTAGGGGAGGATAAATATTTTAACGCTCAGCCACCTTATGTAAGGGATGGGGAAAACAGGACGAGGTGGCGCTGGAGGTACGAAACGCCCGAGAAATACCAGCGCAGTGTGAAAGGGTACTACAGGATGATTTCGGAAATAGATCTGGAAATAGGGAAAATCCGCCGATTGCTGGCCGATAAGGGAATGGATAAAAACACGATAATTATATTTATGGGTGACAACGGATACTTTTTGGGGGAAAGGCAACTGGCCGGAAAGTGGCTGATGTATGACAATTCGCTGCGGGTTCCCTTGATCATCCATGATCCACGGAATCCTCTGCACCGCGACATTGAAGATATTGCCCTGAACATTGACATCGCATCCACCATCTTTGATTTTGCGGGACTTGAAATTCCTGGTGTTTGGCAGGGGAAAAGTCTTGCGTCCTATGTGAAGGGACAAAATCCCGCTGAAGACCGCAATGAATTCATAGTCGAACACCTTTGGGAGGTAGACATTATTGCGCCAAGTGAAGGAGTCCGGACAAAGGACTGGAAATATTTCAGATACCGGAATGATTTGGATCATGAAGAACTGTATAATCTGGAACAGGATCCCTTGGAAGAGGACAATCTGATAGGTAAAAAAGAGTACGAGCAGAAATTAAATGAATTGCGGGAGAAGTTTGACCGGCTTGCAGCGGGTTTGGTAGATGACAGATTGGATTGATATGCTGGTTTATAGCTTTTTTCCGGGTGCGGTTTATTACAGGTAGCCGTCAATATTCTCCTTATTTCGTTTACCTTTTCTTAAGAATTCAATATTTTTAAAATATGGCATTTACTTCAACCCAACTCAAGGATATCCAATCCATTCTTACCTTATGGTTGGCAGTGAAATCTGCTTCTGCAGGAAAGCTATCTAGTGTGATTCTAATTGGAGTCCAATCAAAATCACCTTCTAAGATTAAATTGTTTCCGGAAGCTATATATCTGCCGTGAGTAAAAACCCAGTACAGGGCTTCAGATTTTGGCTATCCCGTAGCCAGTTAAATTTAAGGAATATCGGGGAGTTTTTTCAATTATAAAGCAAATTTTAGTTGACACCCAATATTTCTTATGAAATGTAGAAATTTGAATCCCGGTAGATTATCATGCCAACACTCATCCAAATGAGTCCAATCTTTTACAGCATTAACCTTAATTTACTTAATCCCGCCAAACTATCAGAGGTCTACTCTGTCTTTAATCTTAATTCTTAAGTCCGGAAAAGAAAAATCCACAGATAAACCCCAACAATCCCTGTCCTTTAAAAACCAATCAGAAAGTTCAAAATCAAGCCTTAAAATGTCTGAAAAAGAAGAGGCCGGGGATATCCATTTGGTAGTGGAGGTGTCAGACGATGGAACACCTGCCTTGACCACTTACAAAAGAATCATTTTAAGGATGAATGAACCGGAAATTGAATAACTTAACGAAACAAAACCAATGCTGCACCGGAGTTGGAACCCATCAGGTTTTCATGGAAGGTTTTTAGCTTGGAGCGCTTGAAAAGGGCAATTTAAAATAAAGCAGACACTGAAAATGCTTTTGATATAATAAATTATATATGGAAAAAATCAGATTCTTTTTCAGACCGCTGTTTTTCCTTTTGATAGGGATCAGCTGCAATCCAAACCTTGGAGATCAGCAGGAAGCCGAAAAACCCTTGTTGTTTGTTCCGGATGATTTGGAGGTAACACTCTGGGCAGAATCACCGCTTTTTTATAATCCCACCAATATGGATGTGGATATCAAAGGTCGGATCTGGATTACCGAAGCGGTTAACTACAGGGATTATGTCAACAGTGATGGTCATCTGACACACCCTGAAGGGGACCGGGTAATGATTTTGGAGGATAGCAATGGGGACGGTCAGGCAGATCTTTCCAAAGTTTTTGTCCAGGATGAGGATCTTAGGTCTCCGCTGGGAATTGCTGTAATAGGGAATAAAACCATAGTTTCCTGTGCTCCCCATATCATAGTTTATACAGACACAAATGGAGATGATCGACCTGATCACAAAGAAATTTCCCTGACTGGGTTTGGGGGAAAGGATCATGACCACAGTGTGCACGCCGGTGTTGCAGGGCCTGATGGGAAATTATATTTTAATACCGGCAATGCAGGTCCGCACATCATTACGGATAAATCGGGCATGACCATCCGGGCCGGAAGTGTTTACACGGGGGGAAGTCCCTACAATGTTGAAAACACCCCGGCGATGGAAAGCGATGATGGCAAAATCTGGACCGGTGGCTTTGCTTTTAGGATTAATCCCGATGGAACAGGACTGGAGGTACTGGCACACAACTTCAGGAATTCATACGAGGTTTTTGTGGATTCCTTTGGCAACCTCTGGCAGAATGACAATGACGATGAGGTGGCCACCTGCCGGACGAGCTGGGTGATGGAAGGAAGCAATGCCGGTTTTTTCAGCCAAACCGGAGAACGTACCTGGAAAGCGGACAGGCGGCCCGGGCAAAACATTGAAATCGCACATTGGCATCAGGAAGATCCCGGGGTCATGCCTTCGGGGGATGTTTATGGTTCAGGTTCACCCACCGGCGTGGTGCTGAATGAGGGGGATGGATTGGGGAAACATTACAGGGGCTTGTTATTGAGTGCGGATGCGGGAAGAAACATCATTTTTGGATACATGCCCAGAATAAAAGGGGCAGGCTTCTCTCTGGAAAACCGGGTGAATTTTATTGCATCTGTGGACAGCGATAATAAAAACTACCGTTGGAATGAATTACATGAGGATCAAAGCAAATGGTTCAGGCCCAGCGATGTTGCCATTGGAACGGATGGGGCCATATTTGTTACCGATTGGTTTGACCCCATCGTGGGTGGGCATCAGATGCATGATAAGGAGGGTTTTGGGCGGATTTACAGGATAAGCCCAAAAGACAAAAAAACCAGCCTGCCGAGAATTGACCTTGAAACGGTGGAAGGTCAGATTGAAGCCTTGTTAAACCCCGCAATCAATGTGCGCAATCAGGGATTTGAATTGTTGAAAGCTCAGGGAGAAGATGTATTGCCGAAAGTAAAGGAGATTTTATCCTCAGAAAATCCTTACCACCGCGCCCGGGCGGTTTGGCTTTTGTCACATTTGGGAGAAAAGGGCATCAATGAAGTAGAGGCATTACTCTCCGATGCCGATTGCGATATTCAGATCACCGCACTTAGGGCATTAAGGCAGGCCAATCCCGATGGGATCTTGGAGTACGCCAATCAGTTGGTTCATGAAAAATCAGCAGCCGTCCGCAGGGGAGTGATCCTTGCAATTAAGGATATTCCCCTGGAAAAAAGTAAATCCATTTTTTTAAACCTCATCGGAACCTATGATGGCAAGGATCGCTGGTATTTAAATGCCTTGGGTATTGCCTTGGACGGAAAGGAGGATGTTTTTTATCCCATGTTGATGGAGCATTTTGAAAACAAAAATCCTGAACAATGGTCGGCCGCCCAGTCTAATTTGGTTTGGGAGTTACATCCTAAAGGCTCGGTTGAAGCGCTGCATAAAAGAGTTGCTTCCCAAAAGCTTCCGGTAGAGGAACGTGAAAAAGCATTGATTGCTCTGGCCTTCATTCCCACAAAAGAAGCAGCCGAGGCCGTCAGACAACTGGCTCAGGATTCCGGGGATTTTTCCGAACGGGCACTTTATTGGCTGCAGTTCCGCAAAACCAACGACTGGCAGGTTTTCCTGAAGGATTGGAAATCTCCCCCGGGCCAGAGTCCTGAAGGAAATCCCGCAATGCTGGTTCTCAGAGAAAAAGTCGGAAATAAGGGGTTGCCGGATTCAGAACGTTCGGAGGCTGCCCAAGAGCTTGTCAATAGCAGAGCCGGGAAGCTTCATCTTCTGAATCTGGCTGCCAACAAAGAAATTTCCGATACCGTCTTTCAGCAGATAAAAAACGAGATGATGGATGTGGAGGACCGCAATCTTCAACCCTTGATTTTCCATTTTTTTGAGGAAAAGGATACCGCAACCTATAACGTGAAAGCCATATCGCAATTGTCTGTTGATCCGGTCAGGGGGAAGACCTTGACGTATAGCACCTGTATCGTCTGCCACAAAGTTGGAGAGGCAGGCGGGGAATTGGGCCCGATCCTGTCCAATATCCAAATGAAATATGGAAAGACCGGGATTCTGGAAGCGGTTTTACATCCTGATTCCGGTATTGCTTTTGGGTCGGAACCTTATCTGATCACCTTGAAAAACGGAGGGATTGTATATGGTTTGTTGTTGTCCGATGGTCCTGTAGTGACGATACTGGATATGAATAACCGTCGGTATATGATGGAAGCCTCTTCTATTTTCAGCAAAAAACGGTTGAACTTCAGCCCTATGCCCTCTCCAAAAATCCTGCATCTCAGTGATCAGGATGTGGCGGATATTACGGCTTTTTTGATGCAGGAGAAAAAGGAGTGAGTTATGAAATTGCAGGTGTTGTGGATAGATAATATAGGTTGCAATATTAATTTTTAGGATTTATTTTTTTTCTTTCTCAGGAAATCTTTGAGTAGATCATCAGTAGTAATAATTTTCTTAAAGCCTTTTTGACTCAT
>JBGTDA010000149.1:0-16997 GCA_041748555.1 Rhodonellum sp. | reverse complement strand
ATTAGAGCCTTTGGTGAAGTGGCCCGAAAATATCCGAATTCCCGTCTGGTACTGGTAGGGTCTGGGGACTTTGATCAATTTATTCCACTTGCTTATCCCATTTCTACCAAGGTTACTTTCACGGGAAAACTTGAAAAGGAGGACTTGGAAGATTGGTATAATATAGCAGATATAGGTATTCTTCCTTCCCTGCACGAACAGAGTGGTTTCACGGCCATAGAAATGCGCTTCCACAAAATCCCCCTTATCGTGAGCAGTGTGGACGGGTTGGATGAAATGTTTATTCACGGCCATGATGCTTTAAAACTATCTGTCCAACTGGATAAAGAGGGTAAGAAAAAACTGGATGCAGTGGAATTGGCGGAATATATGGGGAGGTTGCTGAAAGACCGGGATTTTGCGAAGCAATTGGCGGCAAATGGCCATAAAGTTGCATTCGAAAATTTTACTGCCGAAAAAATGCAGCAGGAATACTTAAAGGTTCTGGAGACAATGGCTTAAATAATTCCATATTTTCTTAACAAATATGATCACATTTCTCTACTCCCCCGATTCTGTTTTGGATGAGGTTTAAGCTTAAACCGATTAAATCTTTAGGTTTATTAACACCTGAAGATCAAAAAATGGAGAAAAATCAACTTCCCCCATTTTTAATTCCTAAGATATCGTTGACCCATTCGCAGCAGGGGAATTAGGCTGCAGCAACCTCAGACTTCCATCCCGATCCTCCGCCATCAGGATCATTCCCTCGGAATCTGTCCCCATCATCTTCCTTGGCGCCAGGTTGAGCAGCATGGTGACCTGCTTTCCGATCAGGTCTTCGGGTTTGAAGAATTCGGCAACGCCACTCAACACGGTCTTTTTTCCCAAACCGGTGTCCACTGTCAGTTTCAACAGCTTTTTGGATTTGGGCATGGCTTCGGCATGCAGTACCGTCACGATCCGCATATCCAGCTTTGTAAAATCATCAAACGATATGATTTCCTTCATAGGGTTAGCCTTGGCTTCGGCCAACTCATTGAGTTTTTTGGAATTCAATAATTTATTGACCTGGGCCTCCACTTCACTGTCTTCAATTTTTTCGAACAATAAGGTTGCAGGCCGAATCGTATTTCCTGCTTTTAATAAACTACCGTCACCCGATTTGGTCCAGTTCAATCCCGAAACATTAAACATTTCATAAATCTTTGCCGAGGTAAAAGGAAGAAAAGGTTCCGCCACAATGGCTACATTGGCCACAATATTCAGGGCTATGTTCAGTATGGTTCCGGTTCTGTCACGGTCATCCTTGACAGTTTTCCAAGGTTCGGTATCCGCCAGGTATTTGTTTCCCAGCCGGGCAAAATCCATCACAAAAGAAAGCGCTTCCCGAAACCTGTACCGCTCAATTGAAGCTGCGATTTTATCGGGAAAACCCTTTAAGGTATCCAAAACTTCCTGGTCATATTCCGACAAATCTCCAATTTGAGGAACCTGGCCGTCAAAATATTTATGGGTAAGCACCACTGCTCTATTCACAAAATTACCGTAAATGGCAACCAATTCGGAATTGTTCCGGGCCTGAAAATCCTTCCAGGTAAAATCATTGTCTTTGGTCTCCGGTGCGTTGGCGGTAAGAACATAGCGCAGGACATCCTGCTTATCCGGGAATTCTTCCAGGTATTCATGCAGCCAAACAGCCCAGTTGCGGGACGTGGAAATCTTGTCCCCTTCCAGATTCAGAAATTCATTTGCAGGTACATTATCTGGAAGAATATATCCACCATGGGTTTTAAGAATCGCAGGAAATACAATGCAATGGAAAACGATATTGTCCTTGCCGATAAAATGAACCAGCTTGGTATCTTCATCCTTCCAGTAAGGTTCCCAATCAACTCCTTTTTCTGCTGCCCATTCTTTGGTGGAAGAAATATATCCGATTGGCGCATCAAACCACACATAGAGCACTTTTCCTTCAGCCCCTTCCAATGGTACCGGTATTCCCCAATCCATATCCCGGGTCATGGATCTTGCCTGCAGACCATCTCCGGCTTCCAACCATGACCTGCATTGACCCAAAACATTGTTTTTCCAATCATCTTTATGATCCACCAAAATCCACTTTCTTAAAAATTCCGTGAAACGTGCCAGATCCAAAAACCAGTGTTTGGTTTCTTTCAGCACAGGTGTGCTGCCACTTAACTTTGATTTTGGATTGATCAGTTCTGTCGGGCTGAGTGAGCTTCCACATTTTTCGCACTGATCACCGTAGGCTCCTTCATGTCCACATTTAGGGCAGATCCCCTCGATATAGCGGTCTGCCAAAAACTGACCGGCCTCTTCATCGAAATATTGCTCCGTATTCTGTTCAAGAAACTCTCCTTTGTCATAAAGATCCTTGAAAAATTCTGAAGCTGTCTCATGGTGAATGGCCGCAGAAGTCCTGGAATAATGATCAAAGCTGATCCCGAAAGTCTCAAAGCTGCTTTTCATGATCTCATGATACCTGTCCACGACTTCCTGTGGACTGATGCCTTCTTTCCTGGCTTTGATGGTGATGGCAACTCCATGTTCGTCCGAGCCACAAATGTAAATCACATCTTTCCTTAAAGACCTGAGGTAACGGACATAGATGTCTGATGGAATGTAACAACCTGCCAGGTGGCCGATATGCAGGGGACCGTTGGTATAAGGAAGTGCAGAAGTGACTGTATATCTTTTATATTCTCTGTTGTTCATGATTGCAATTATATTGTTGATGAGAGGAATAAATGAAATTAAAATCCCGGTCAGGCCTCCAAGAATTCTTTTCTGGCATCCTCGGTCAAAATTCCCTGATAGATAATATTGATAGCCTGATCATAAATATCGGCGGTGTTCAATTTCATATTGTCCCTCATTTCACTTGGGAACTGGGATAAAAATTTTGGATCAATCAGGTTCTGTATTGCCGAAGCGTAGATCAATACCACAAGACTTTTGTTGATATTATCGGAAACAAATCCCTTTTCGATACCTTCCTGAATTAATTTTTGAAATCTTAAATATGCCGATTCCCGGATATATTCCTGAAGCTCTTTCCAGATTTCAGGAGCATGTTCTCGCAGGTCGGCCAGAAGTTCCGGATTTATTGTAGCCAGGTCTGCCGCAATGACAGTGAGCATCGATTTTAGCTTGGCTGTGAACGGCATATATTTGTTTTCGATCACAGTTTCCACTTTTAGACTTAGACGTGTTTTCAGCTGCTCAAAAGCCAATGCCAAAAGTTCGATTTTGCTTGAAAAATGCTTATAAAGGGTTTTCTTGCTCATGGTGAGTTCCTGCGCAATATCATCCATGGTGGTATTTTTATACCCTTGTTTAAGGAAAAGCTTGTAGGCTATATCCAGTATTTTATGCTCTGTTTCTGTTTTTTTACTCATCGATTTCAACTAGGCAGCAAATATATGCAATACATCCCAATTCAACCCAATCAAATAAATTAAGGCTCAAAACCCTCGATTTCTTGGTGTTTCCTCCTGCAAACCTTAATTTTGAACCTTTGCTGATGTAGCAAATCAATATTTCAAGAATATGACCTCAGAACAGGCGAAAGCCCGGATAGCCACACTTACCGAGCAGATCAACTATCATAATTTCCTGTACTATCAGGAGGATAAATCAGAGATATCTGATTATGAATTTGATCAGCTGTTGGAGGAGCTGATTGAACTGGAAAAGGCTTATCCTGAGTTTCTTTCTCCCGGAAGTCCGAGCCAAAGAGTCGGCGGTACCATCACAAAATCCTTCGAAAATACCGAGCACAGTTCTAGAATGCTTTCTCTAGGAAATACCTATTCCGAAGAGGATCTGATTTCTTTTGATGAAAGAGTGGCGAGAGGTCTTGGTCATCGAGATTATAGTTATTTCTGTGAAATGAAATTTGATGGAGTGGCCATAAGCCTTGTTTATGAGGATGGCCTCCTGATAAGAGCGGTCACTAGAGGTGACGGCTACCGGGGCGACGTGGTGACTGAAAATATCAGAACCATCAGAAACATTCCTTTACATATTAAAGGAAAAAATGTACCTGACAACTTTGAAGTCAGAGGAGAGATTTTTTTACCAAGAAAAGTGTTTGACCGGATCAACGCCGGGAGGCTGGCCAATGGAGATCCTTTATTGGCAAATCCACGGAATGCTGCTTCGGGAACTGTAAAAATGCAGGACAGCAGTTTGGTGGCAAAAAGAAAGCTTAATTGTTATTTTTATCAACTTTTGGGTGATGATATCGGTGTCGACAAACATGAAGATGCCATTCACCTTTTGGAACAATGGGGGTTCAATGTATCACCGACTTATCGAAACTGCGGGAACATTCAATCAGTATTGGGATTTATAGAAGAGTGGAAGGAAAAGAGGCATCAACTTCCTTTGGATACCGATGGCGTGGTCCTGAAGGTAAATGATTATGATCAGCGAGAGGAGCTCGGGTTTACAGCAAAAATTCCACGCTGGGCCATTGCATATAAATACAAAGCAGAAAGTGCGGAAAGTAAATTGCTGTCTATTAGCTATCAGGTGGGAAGGACCGGCGCGATCACGCCTGTTGCCAATCTCAGCCCGGTACAACTCGCCGGTACCACCGTAAAAAGGGCTTCTCTACACAATGCCAACGAGATACTTAGGCTGGATCTTCATGAAGGGGACACCGTTTTCGTTGAAAAAGGTGGGGAAATTATCCCGAAAATAACAGGAGTCGGAATCGAAAAAAGGTTATCCTCGGCCAAACCTATACAATATATAGACCATTGCCCCGAATGCGGGAGCCTGTTGGAGAGAAGAGAGGGTGATGCAAAACATTTTTGTCTGAACACCCAAGGCTGCCCACCGCAGATTCTAGGACGCATCGAACATTTTGTGCATAAGAGAGCCATGGATATAGATTCTATGGGAACCGAAAGAATCCGTTCACTTATTGATCAGGGCTACATATCCAATCCCGCTGACATTTATGACCTTGAAGTTAAAAAGCATGAACTCCTGGGATTGGAAATGAACGTGGACCCTTATCAAAAAACTGATGACGGTTTACTTTACATTTCTCTTCACAAAGCGTTTTTTGCGCTGACGGAAGGAATATCACTGACGGCTATCCAGACATTCCTCGAAACCCAACAGGAACAAACTTTGCCGGACACGTTGGAAAATTTCAGGGAATTCATCAAAAACAGCAGCAAGAAAGTTGGCCCAAATGTGGGCACCATCCAAAAGCTGCAACAGCTGATGTCGGAAAGCAACCTGCCACTGATGGAGGATTACCTTCCTGTGCCGGTGGTGTTGTTTCTCTTTATCGGCAAGCAGATTTCTTTTGGAGATTTGGTGGATATCTGCAGACATGAGCAGACGATTCATGGCATTTTGTTGAAACTGGATTTCGGCCTGACTGAAGATCAACGCCAAAATATAAAAAAACTGAAAGCCAATACTTTTCAGGAAGGAGTCGTTTCCAATATGATGGAAGGTATCAAAGCCTCCAAAACACAGCCTTTTGAGCGGGTTTTGTTTGCTTTGGGAATCAGAAATATCGGTGAAAACACTGCCAGGATTCTCGCAAGACACTTTAAAAACATTGATGCGCTCAGGTCAGCAGGTGCGGAAGAACTCATAGAGATCAATGGTGTTGGGGAAACATTGGTGCAGAGTATACATGATTTTTTTGCTCAGGAGGAAAATATCAGGATTATAAAAAGATTATCAGAAAAAGGGCTCAACTTTGAGATCAAAGACACGGGTAATTCCGTCAAGGGTACTCTTTTAGACGGTTTAAAAATACTGGCATCCGGAAAACTCAATCATTTCAAAAGAGATGAAATCATTGGTTTTATAGAAGAAAACGGTGGTCAATACACCAAGTCGGTTTCCAAAAACATTGACTTTATTATTGAAGGGGAGGATATGGGGCCGAGTAAAAAAGAGAAAGCCGAAAAACTGGGAATCAGAATGATATCCGAAGATGAATTTTTAGAAATGGTGAACAAAGGACCCAAAACAGAAAAACATGAAATGGATCAAGGATAAACTGATTGAATGGCAACTGGATCAAAAGCTGAAAGAAAAGAGCACGTTAGCGGTGAAAATACCCGAGCAGCTAAAGTGCATCGGAATATTGGCGAATTCGGAAACTGATTTTTTACAGACAAAAGAAATCATCCGGAATATTTGGCAGTATCAGATCAGGATCATCGGACTTTTCTACTCAGAAGAGCCGTCCCGCCATATTGAAGCCTTTTCCTCCAAAGAATTCACCATTTGGGGACTTCCCTCTGAGTATTTCAACGCCTTCAAATCAGAAAACATGGATTTTATTTTAGTTCCTTCTTTACAGCTTAATGCATATTTGCGTTATTTGCTGCTCTCCAATGAAAGTGGATTCAAAATCGGTTTTTATACCTCAGAAAATAAACCGTATCTGGATTTGATGCTGGGTCAGGAAGATGACGACCTCACCTCCAATATCCTCAGTCTCTTGGATTACCTAAAGAAAATTAAAGAAGCATGTTAAGTTTGCATGGTACCGGTGTAGCCCTGATCACACCTTTTCAAAAAGATTTATCCATTGATTTTGAAGGATTAAAAAAAGTAATGGACCATGTGATCCAAGGCGGGGCGGACTATCTCGTCGTACAGGGTACCACAGGTGAATCACCCACTTTATCAAAAGAAGAAAAAAAACAGGTTTTAAAAGCCGCCAAAGAACATAATGCAGAGAGATTACCAATTGTTTATGGCATAGGTGGAAACAATTCACAAGCCATTCTGGATGAGATCAAGCTGACGGATTTTACAGATGTTGCAGCTATATTATCGGTAAGCCCCTCCTACAACAAACCTTCCCAAGCAGGAATCATTGCTCATTTCACCGCAATTGCAGATGCTAGTCCAGTTCCGGTAATCCTTTATAATGTCCCGGGAAGAACGATGTCCAATATGACAGCGGCCACAACCGTGACCCTTTCCCACCATTCCAACATCATCGGGATGAAAGAAGCCAGCGGAAATCTGGAACAATGCATGAACATTGCTTCCGAAAAACAGGCTGATTTTATGTTGATATCCGGTGACGACATGCTCACCACCACCATCAGGGCGATAGGTGGAGTTGGCGTGATCTCCGTTTTGGCAAATGCATACCCTACGCTCTTCAAAACCATGAGCCATGGTGATCTGCTGGCCTCAAAAGAAGCGACTTTCAAGCTGCTGACCTTGAATCCATTAATGTATGAAGAAAGCAATCCGGTGGGATTAAAATTTCTGATGAATCAATTGGGAATCTGCGAGGATTGGGTGAGGCTTCCTCTGTTGCAAGCGAGTCCTGAACTGCAGGAAAAAATCAAATCCAATATGATTTCACGGTAATTCCTTTAGCAAAAATAATAATATTGAAATTAGTGAAGGGAATTTTTCATTTTTTCCCCACTCAAAAACCTCATTAAAATTCGATCAACGATATGCAGCAGGCTGTTTCCCTTTTGGAGCTTAACCAACTTATAAAGTCTGCTTTGGATGATAATCTTCAGCCTTATTATTGGATAATAGCCGAGATCGGAGAATTGAAACAGGCGGCTCAGGGACATGCCTATCTGGATTTGGTGGAAAAAAGCGGAAACAGGATTTTGGCCAAAACAAGAGCCAATATCTGGTCATACTCATACAGGACCATCGCAGGCAGATTTCAGGCGGTGACGGGGCAGCCACTGAAAGCCGGCATGAAAATCCTGGCTCAGGTCAGCGTAACCTACCATGAGCTCTACGGCATCAGCCTAAACGTAAAAGATATAGATCCCAACTTCACATTGGGGGAGCGGGCGCGGATCAGGCAGGAAGTCATTGAAAAACTGACGAGAGAAGGATTGATGGATTTGAACAAAAGATTTCAACTTCCCAAAGTTCCGCAAAGAATTGCCATCATCAGCAGCGCAACTGCGGCAGGATATGGGGATTTTATGGATCAGCTGGCAATGAACAAATACGGCTATAGAATTCATACCCGTTTTTTTCAGGCCACCTTGCAGGGAGCCGATGCGGCAAAGACTTTGGTCAGTGCATTGAACCAAATTGCAAAATCAGGTGAGTTGGAAAAATTTGACGCAGTAGTCATTATCAGAGGAGGCGGTGCACAGATGGACCTGGATTGTTTTGATGAATATGAACTGGCACTTGCCATTGCCAGATGCCCGATTCCTGTAATCACGGGAATCGGCCATGAGCGGGACGAAACCATCGCCGATCTGGTTTCCCATACCAAAATGAAAACTCCAACGGCTGCTGCCGAATTCATTTTATCCGGGTTTCGGGATTTTGAGGAGCTGCTCATCAATGCCTTAAAAACACTGGAAAGGAATACTTCCCAAACGCTCACGATGGAAGAAAGAAGGCTTCGGGACTTTCAATCTCAAATAAAAAATCTTGCATATTTTAAACTCCAGCAAGCTAATGAAACCTTGCGGTACAAGGTCAATCGGCTTCAATCCATGTCTACCAATCGTTGCAGAATTGATAATATAAAACTTCAAAATATTGAAACAGGATTGAAAAGATACTGGAAAAATCAATTGGAAGCTGAAAACAAACATCTTGAAAACCTACTCAAAGACATCAAAAAACTGGATCCAAAAAGTTTTTTGAAGAGAGGATACACCCGGTCTGAGGTAAACGGGAAACCGATTCATCAGACAGAAATAAATTTAGGTGATTTGATGGTCACCTACAGCAACAACAAAACAATAAAAAGTATCATCCAAAATATCGAACAAAATGGAAAAGATTGAAATAACTTATGATCAGGCTTTGGTGAGAATCGAAGAAATAGTCAGTCTTCTTGAGGACGGCAATAAAGGAATGGACGAATTATCTGCATTGGTCATTGAAGCGGCTTCTCTGGTCAATCACTGCAAATCAAAGCTTCGCATGACCGAGGAGGAAATCTCAAAAGCTTTTGAGGAAAAAAATGAAAGTTTATAGGTTTTAGTAGATAAACTCAATTTTAAGTCTATTTTGTGAAGTTTTTGGATTCTAATTTTTATCGATATTTACAGTTGGCATATTTGTTGTAAAATTTTTATACTTGGGGTTCGTTATTCCCGAAACGATTACATTTTCCCATTGAATATTCTTGTAACCGGGTAACGGCTTTAAAAGATTAATTCACCAACAACAATGACCTTGAAAAATTTCATCACAATCGGCTTAACATTAACTTTATTAATAAGTATTTCCTTCACAGCGAACAGTCAGAATTTTTATAAGGAGCGAACACCTAAAACCGATATTGTTTCCTTTGGTGTGGGGCCTTCTTTCATCTATGCGGATAATGGCGGCCAGTACAGAAGTCTGTATTTTGAAATAAATCCTGCTTTTTCTCTCGGATACACTAAAAAACTTAACAACCGTTTTGGAATTACATCCACTGCCGGAATGCAGGTTTTAGAAAGCGGTGGCAATCCTAGTACGGCTATCCAAAACACCTGGGCTTCAAATGGATCTGCTTTCAGATTTAAAGGACAAGCGTATTTTTTGGATGTTATGCCAATGGTTTATTTGATTCCTTTTCACAGTCATATGAACAGGAGTCTCATCAATTTATATGGAGGTTTGGGTTTCGGGCTGTTGCATGTCAACCGTATTCAGGCTTTTTCTTTTGATGAGAACGAATTGGATGTCCGAGCAACCTCCACTACAGGTTATGTTCCCATAAGAGCAGGAATAAGTATCCGGCTGGGTGAATTGTCAGATTTAGCTTTGGAAGGAACACTTTTATATACTTTCACTGATAATCTTGACGGGAATGCCAATTTTAACAGATTTGATGACCATATGGCGCAAGCTCAAATTGTTTTCAAGCGTTTTTTAAAACCAAGAACCAAAGGCTGGTAAACAGAATCAGACCACCTGAAGGAATTTTCTGGGAATGTTCACCATCAGGTTTTGATTAATACCGGGAACACGGATAATGAAATAATCTTTATTGCCTTTATTGACGCACTCCCCACTCATCCCCTGAAGGGGGCCACCGAGAATAATTACGTTTTCTCCTTTTTCTATCTCTGAACTGTCCGTTTCCACCGCAACACCGGTATCAACAATTCTTTTGATGGCTTCAATTTCTTTATCTCTCACAGTGGCGTGTTCTCCCGAAAAATTAACGAACTTAACTGCACCCGGAACCTGAAGTGATTCCCAAAGTTGCGCTTTGGTGGTTTTGACGAAAATGTAGCCGTTAAACAATGCTTTCTGAACTTTCTTTTTTCTGTCACTCCATTGCCTTAGTTCTTCAACCATCGGCAAAAAAACTTCAATTCCTCTCTCTCTCAATCGCTGGGTTACTTTTTTCTCAGCTCTGGAAGTGGTGTACATGACGTACCAATTCAAATCACTCATTTTTTTAAACTATTATTTATCGTAAAAATAAGAATATTAAATGATGGAAAAATCTTCTTTACGAATTTCTGTCTTGTAAAAAACTTTCTGATGGTTTGATTTTTTTTTTGGAATATTGCAACAAGAATAATAATTCTTAACATGGTTCCTCAAAATAAAAGTATTATGTAGGAATTAAAAGCTTGATCTTGATTATAGATAAATATATTCTTCAGTCGATAAATATGAAAATCTATTTTTTTATTTGTTACATTGGCCCAAAAATAAGAAACCCTCAGAATAAAATCCCAAGGGTTTCAACATTTAAAAACCACCAACCTTTAATTAATCATGCTATTTGACTCTGCGAATCAACATGTTCAATTTGTCTGCCATTAAATACATGACAGGCACAATTACTAACGTTAAAAAGGTAGCAAAGGTTAACCCAAATATTACTGTCCAAGCCATTGGCCCCCAGAAGTCAGCATTGTCTCCACCAACATAAAACTGAGGATCAAAAGAGGACAATAAGGTTCCGAAATTGATATTCATTCCAATGGCCAGGGGAATCAGTCCCAGGACAGTTGTGATCGCTGTCAACAAAACCGGGCGGAGTCTTATTTTCCCTCCCTGCACGATGCTGTTCAACAATTCTTCCTCAGAAAGAAATTCTCCTTCAGGCACATCGAGATCTTCTCTCCTCCTTTCTCTCACCAAATTTGTATAATCGATCAATACAATGGCATTGTTCACCACCACACCTGCAAGGGAGATGATACCGATACCTGTCATGATAATGACAAAATCCATATTGAAAATTACCAGACCCAAGAAAACACCTATTGTACTGAGCACTACAGAGGCCATGATAATAAAAGGCGTCGTCACTGAGTTGAACTGGGCTACTATGATCAGAAAAATAACCGATATGGCAATGAACAAAGCCTGCATCAAGAAGGCGGTCGATTTGGCCTGTTCTTCCTGCTCCCCTGTGAATCTAACGGAAATGCCTTCAGGAACATCATAATTGGCCACCATGGCTTTGAGTTGATCATTTATTTCCGTAGGATTATACCCATCTGTCACATTGGAAAAAATGGTGATCACCTTGTTCAGATCTTTCCTTTTTACAGAACCATAAGTTGATCCATATTCCAGTTCGGCAACAGCAGAAATCGGAACTTCTCTCTGATTGCCGAATTTATCCCGAAAACTGATTTTTTTATTGATCAGGGAAGTGAGATCATATCGGTATTCGTCCTTTAATCGCAACTGAATAGGATAATCCTCCTCACCATCTTTAAATTTAGAAACTTCCAATCCGAACAAAGCAGTCCTTAGCTCATTGGCAATCGAGGAAGTTGATAATCCAAACCTTCTTGCTTTTTCCCTGTCTATATCCAGCACCACCTCAGGACTCCCCAACTCAAGATCTGATTTGAGCTCCTCGATACCCGGAATATTAGCGCTTGATAAATACTCCCTAAGTTCACCTACATATCCGATAAGCTGCTGGTAATCTTCCCCGCTGACTTCAATATTAATCGCCTTTCCTACCGGAGGTCCTGCCCTTTGCTTATCCACGGTTACCAGTACTCCCGGATATTTTTCAACCAGGTCACGGATATCTTCCATGGCCTCGTTGGTATTGATGCCTTGCCTGTACTGATACTCCACAAAACTGATGGTTACTTTAGCTTTATGTGGGGTATTTGCAATGCTCGGGCCTGCTGTTGGATCTCCCGTGCCTTCCCCTACCTGGGTGATAACGGATTCGATGATCTGATCATAAGGTTCCAATACTACCATAAGTTCATCCTCCATGGAAAGAAGAAATCTATTGGTCGCTTCTGTATCCGTACCTATTGGATTCTCCACAAAGACATTGATCAATGCGGGTTGATTATCCGGGAAAAAGAGAATTTTAGGTGCTCTAATAAATAGCAAAGCCAAAGAAAGAACTAACAGCAAAACGGTTCCCCCAAAGAAAAAGTAGGGATTCAAACCTCTCAACGCAAAGTTCAGCGTCTGCTCATATAGGTTTTCGAGTTTCACTAAAAAGACATTTTGAAACCAGCGAATGGCTCTCCTCAACAGGAAAATATTGAAGATAGTCAACAGTGCTCCCAACATCAACAGATTTCCGATCGCAATCCATCCAAGCAGATAACAGAAAATTGCCAGTACCCAAAGTACAAGAGCAACAATCAGCGGCCTTCTTTTGGGTCTATTGTGATCCACATCCTGAACCTTCATATATAATGAAGTCAAGACAGGGTTGACAACCAAAGCCACAAACAGGGAGGAAGACAAGACAATGATCAGGGTAATGGGAAGATATTTCATGAATTCTCCGATAATATCATCCCAGAATGCCAGGGGTAGAAAAGCCGCCAAGGTTGTCGCCGTTGAAGTGATGATTGGCCAAGCTACTTCACCCACGCCCTCTTTAGCCGCCTGCACAGAAGATTTTCCTTCCTGCATCAACCGGTAGATATTCTCCACCACCACAATTCCGTTATCCACCAACATCCCCAAAGCCAGGATAAGAGAGAACAACACCATCAGGTTTAAGGTGACTCCGAATGCATTCAGGATCAGAAATGAAATAAACATGGAAAGCGGAATAGCCACCCCAACAAAGAGTGCATTCCTGAATCCCAGAAAAAACATTAATACCAATACCACCAGAATTACTCCGAATATGATACTGTTTTCAAGATCCTTTACCTGAGACCTCGTCTGTTTGGATTGATCATTCGTAATGGATATTTCAAGACCGGAAGGGAAGCGGTTGATTTGCGCTTCTTCGATGATTTCCTTTATTTTATCCGATGCGTCAAGAAGGTTTTCACCACTTCTTTTGATAACGTTCACCGTCACTACAGGCAAACCGTTGCTACGGGCATAACTGTCCCTTTCTTTATAAGTATCGGAAACTTCTGCCACATCACCCAGATAAACAATTCTGTTGTTTTCTATTTTGATGATAATGTCCAAAAGTTCATTTGGTTTTTCAAGTTCCCCGGTGATCCTCAAAGCCCTTCTAAAATCACCTGCCAAGACATTCCCACCGGAAACAGTTATGTTTTCCTGACCGACTGCCTCGGAAATATCGCTGAACGAAACTCCCATGGCCTCCATTTTGTAAATGTCAGCATCGATGCGGATTTCTCTTTCAATGGTTCCTCTCAGTTCAGCCTTGGAAATTTCGGCAAGCTTTTCAATTTCATCCTCCAAATATTCCCCGTATATCTTGAGTTCCTCCTCGGTATAGTTTCCCGATATGTTCACATTCATGATTGGAAAATCAGAAGTATTTACCTCAATTACATCCGGATCCTGATCCAGATCATTGGGCAGTTCACTTTTGGACTTGTCTACTGCATCCTTTACATCCTGAATGGCTTTGGAAATTTCAACTCCCGGATTGAATTCTACTACGATGGAGGAGAAATCCTGAACAGAAGTGGATTTGATATCCTTTACATTATTAATGGATTTAAGCTCCTTTTCTATAGGTCTGGTAATCAGGTTTTCCATGTCCACAGGAGAATTTCCCGGATATGCAGTACCCACGTAAACCGTAGGGATCACAATCTCAGGAAAACTCTCCTTTGGCATCGTCCTATAGGCCATTATTCCCAATACAGAGATAATTAAAACCAATATCACAACTGAGGTTTGATTGTCTACCGAAAGACTACTGATGCCAAATTGGCGGATGACTCCTTTTTTCTTTTCTTCTTGATTTGACATAAGAAAATTATTGCGAAATGTTCACATTGAAATTATCACCCACTTCTCTGAAACCTTTGTCAACCAGCTGCTCCGTTCCTTCCAACCCTTCGAGGATTTCGGTGACTTCATTATAAGTTACTCCTCGTTTGACATACCGCTTTTTACTTACTCCATCTTCTACTGTGTAGACATAATCACCTCTGCTGTCCTGCAATATCAGGTAATTCGGAACTGTAACTGCGTTTGGATTTTCATAATCCTTGATCTCCAAAACGGATATCATGTTGGGTTTTACAAAGGAAAGCTTGGGTAAAAAGACTTCCACTTTAAAGGTCCGGTTATCGGGATTGATGACCCCGCCTATTGCCGAAACTTTGGTGCTGAAATCCTCTGTCACCGAAGGGAACCTAACCACCACCGAATCTCCTTTATTGATAATCCCCGTATACCGTTCGGAAACATCGGCCTCAACAAACAAATCATTTTCACCGACGAACTGGAACATCGGCGTTCCAGGCTGGACCAATTCTCCCAATCTTACCAAAACGGTTTCCACTGAACCTGTGAAAGGTGCTCTTACTGTAGTTCGGTCAGCCTGAGTTGTCAGACTTGCCAGGTTTTTTTCAAGCGTTTCTTTTCTGTTTTTTGCTTCCAGGTATTGGATTTCTGTTCCGATCTGCTGTTTCCAAAGTCTTTCCTGTTTTTCAAAAATAATGGTTGACAGCTCCATCTGCTTTTCCAGTTCATCTATATTCCGCTGAATGGTTTCGGAATCGATTCCGGCCAAAACCTGACCTTTTTCAACTCGCATTCCTTCCACAGCCACTACTTCCTGAATTACACCCGAAACTTCGCTGCTGATATTGACATTCTTTTTGGACAAGACAGATCCGGTAACCTCCACAAAATGCTCAAAATGTTCCCGATTTGGTTTGATGGTGGTGACCAAAACAGATTTTCTGTTGGCTTTTCCAAAAGTAGGATCAAGTCTGGAAATCTCACTTTCCAACTCCTCAATGGAGGTTCTGATGGCCAATGATTCCTTCTTGAGATTGTCAAGTTGTTCCTTTTTGACAGTCAGTTCGTCCTTTTCTGCACATGAAAAGGCTATAAGAAAGACGGGAAGAATCAAAAATTTTGAATATGTTTTCATTTTTATAACAAAAGAGATGTTAGTATTTACTGTTTATCTTAATATGCCCAGGGCTTTTTCCAGATCCACTTTGGCAACCAGTGCATCATACAATGCTGAGAAATAGTTGGTCTCTGCTTCTTTCAATGCTGAATCGGCTTCTACTACCTCTAGGTTGGATCCGACACCTTCTTCATATTTGATTTGTGTCATTTCGAATACCTCAAGGGCAAGTGCCCTGTTTTCCTCCTGGACTGCCAGTGTTTGAAGACTGTTTCTCAAATTGCTTTTTGCCTGGAATTTTTCGAGTTCTATATTTTCTTCCAGATTGATTTTCCGGTTTTGGAGTTGCTTTACCTGTACCCTGTTCTGTTGGATCCTGTTGCTTTTCAGGAAACCGTCAAATATCGGTATGTTCAGATTCACACCCACCAAGGCTGATGTAAACCAATTTTTGCTATCCCAAATATTTGCGAACTGAAGTGCTGCACCTGATCTTTGGTAGGAGAAAAACGCATCAAGTTTTGGCATATATTGCACCTGATTGTTTTTTAGATCCAGCTGAACCAACTCAATATTGGTATTCAGCTGATCCATTTCAACTCTTCGATATCCGTTATTTTCCAACAGCGCCTGCAATTCCTCTTCGGTATTCAGTTCGTCCAGTTTTTCATTGATCTGTATGGTATAGCTCATTGGGATTCCCATCTGAATTTTCAATAACTCGACGCTAATTGCCGTAGCAGCATTTATTTTAGCCAGCTCTGTTTTGATATTGTTCAGTTGTACTTTAATTCTTGAAACATCAAGTTTTTCGGCAAATCCCTCTGAGAACAACGCTTCGGTATTTTGCAACAAGATTTCTATACGAGACATATTGGCTTCCACCAATTTCCTTCGTTCATCGTTGACCAAAACCGTGAAATATGATTTTTTGACACTTTCAATTACATTGTTTTGCGTTTTTTCCTGATCAAACAGGGTCAGCGCTTTTAATGTTTTGGCGGCTTTCAAACCCACAAAGTAGGCACCATCAAATATCATCTGATCAACCCTTACACCCAGAGATGACTGAAAATCAACTCCGAATCTGGCGGGCAATACATCTGAATCAACATTGGGATCTGCAAAGGGCCCCGAATTAGGTAAAAATATGATAGGAATAGCCAGATTGTGCGTAAAGTCAAAAGTTCCCCCAATCTGAGGAAGTCCTCTTGCAAGATTTTCGCCTATGATGGCATTTGAGGCCATGATTTCCAGTTGGGCATTTTTGGCCTCCACATTATTTTCCAATGCATAACTGATACTTTCGTCCAAAGTAAGCATCAACACTTCCTGCGCGTAAGTCTGTTGGAAAAATGTCATTCCAACCATCAACAGCAAAAAGCTCCTGATTTTTGCGGCTCTTTTCATCTTTGATTGTTTTTCTGTTTTAGGTAGGCATCCCTCCCTTTTTCGGTAAAAATTCCGTGAAGGAAGTGTTCAAAAATTTCCATTTGGGTATCCAACATGTTATACTTGGATGGCGAAAATTTAAGCGGATCAAAAATAATCATCATTTGCTCCAATCTCATCAAAGCAATGATTTCCGTATTTATCTCAGGGCGGAAATAACCCTGTTCTTTCCCTCTATCAAGCAAACTGACTATCTCTGAATAAATATGACTTTGCTTGAAATCTTCAAAAAGCTTCCAACATTGGGGATAGTATCTTTGGATTTCATTAATGACAAATGGATTCATGT
>JBGTDA010000148.1:0-16027 GCA_041748555.1 Rhodonellum sp. | reverse complement strand
ATACAACAAGCATGTGATGGAACTCAGATTCTTGGTTTCTCCCAACCCATCAGCAACCATCTTCCTATTGGGATTTGCTGAAGCAGGAAATAACTGGGGTTCTTACGCAGATTTCAATCCTTATAATCTGAAAAAATCCGCAGGTGTCGGTGCCAGGATCTTTATGCCAGCTTTTGGCTTATTGGGAATTGATTGGGGTTATGGATTTGATCCGGCTCCGGGACAGCCACAAAGAAGCGGTCCACAGTTCCACTTCACCATCGGTCAGCAATTCAGATAATAACAAGCTAAATGAAAGTATTGACTTTGTCTTTCTTTATGTGTTTGATCTGTTTCGGCCAAACCGCTCTTGCCCAGAAATTTGGCTATATCGATTCTGAATATCTGATGAACAAACATCCTGATTACAAACTCGTACAAAACGAAATGGATGCCCTTTCGGCAGAGTGGAAAAAAGAGGCACAAAATTTGGATAACGAAATAAAAGAAATGTACACCAGCCTAAAGGCGGAAGAAGTGCTTCTTACAGAAGAAATGTACCAGGAAAGAATGGCCTCGATCAAGCAAAAAGAAAAAGAAGCAATAACCTATAACAACCGGATTTTCGGAATGAACGGCCAGTTTTTTCAAAAACAGCAAGAATTATTGCAGCCTCTTCAATCGAAGATTTTTGATGCAATCGACAGGGTGTGTAAAAGAAACAGTCTTGCAGTTCTATTTGATAAAGCTTCCGGCCCCTTAATGATTTATACCGATCCACGGCACGATTATTCAGAATTTGTGTTGGTGGAATTAGGAATTGAAAACGAAAACAAGTAAAACAAATAAAAATAAAATGATGAAAGCAAAAATTATCCTTACCGCAATCGCCTTGTTTTGCGTAGGATTTGTAGTCCAGGCTCAAGAGATCAAAATCGGCTATACAGATGTAGAAATGATTATGGACTTGATGCCTGAAATGGAACGAATTGGTGCGGATGTTCAGGATTACCAGGCCCAGCTTCAAACCAATATCCAGACCAAAGCTGCGGATTTCCAAAAACAAGTTCAGGCTTACCAACAAGCAGCTACCACTATGACCGAGGAAGCTCGATCTACCAAAGAGCAGGATCTACAGAAGGTCCAGCAGGAGCTTCAGAAATACGAGCAAGATGCTCAGGTTTCTTACCAAAGGAAACTTCAGGAGCTTTTGGAGCCTGTTCAAACAAAAGTTTTCAATGCAATCAACGCCGTAGCTGCCGAAAATAATTACACCCATGTTTTCGCTCAAACAGCAGGTCAGGCTCCTGTATTGTTGTATACAAAAGACGAAGACAAGTTCACCGAATTAGTATTGACTAAATTAGGTGTGGAAATGCCGGCCCAGACACCAGATCCTTCCAATTAATTGGATATTAAATAAATCTTAACCCGCTCCGAAAGGTGCGGGTTTTTTTATGTTAATTTCATACTGAAATTCAAATTCTAATCTTTATAGGGAGAAAATTTTTTTTCCAATGCCTAAGAAAAAATTCAAGGACATTATTCAGAAATCAGAGGAGGCAATTCTTGTCGATTTTTATGCCGACTGGTGCGGTCCCTGCCAGACCATGTCTCCTGTATTGGAGGAAGTGTTAGCTGAGCTGAACGGTAAAATCAGATTACTCAAGCTGAATGTTGATAAAAACCCGCAGGCTTCCCTGCAGTTTGGTGTCCGGTCCATCCCCCATTATATATTGTTTAAGCGGGGAAAGATTTTATGGAGAAAAGGTGGCGTGATGACCAAAAGGGATTTGCTGAAAGCGATGAAGGGTTTTTGTAGTTAATGACAGACCTGAAGGCAGTTTTCATGCTAGATAAATCTTTTTGAGCATATTTCTCTAAAAAACTCCCTCACCAACAGCATCCAATCAAATATGATAATGTGTTGAAATAAAAAAAATCCACCTAAATAAAAAACCATCTAATAAAACGAGTTTATTCTATGGTCACTCAAAATCTCAAGTCTTAGGTCTCAAATCTCACATCTAAAATGTTGATGCTTTGGAAAACGGACTGATCAGAGAAAACCTGTTTTTCGCTTTGGTCATTATGGCCATTATCACAGGCATGTCGAGTGGACCATTGATGAGGTGGTCTTTGGGGAATAAGAAGATGGGTGATGGCTTATTCGGTCAGGTGCATTCAAATAAATTTGATGAGTTAAGCTAATCTTTGATAGAAATCCCTCAGTTTCAAATTATCTTTTCTACTTGAAAAAATTATATAATTGACAGTTAACAAAAGTTAAATCCTACCTAATAGATTTAATGATATTTCTTTGGCCACATTTTTGTTTGCTCATAATCATTGTGAACAAAAAAGAAACTATTATGAATTATTCAAAATTTAACAAAATGTTAAGCCTTGCATTTGTTTTTACATTGATGTTGGGAATGAATGTCAATGCACAACAGGCAACTCCACCACAGGCACAGGCTAAGGAAGTAAACGAAAATTTTACTGATGAAGAATATAAAACCTTCGCCAAAATCAATATTGAGCTTATTCCGATTCAGGAAGGTGCTCAGGAAAAAATGGTAAAGGTAATTGAAGACAAGGGTCTTGAAGTGGAAAGATTCCAACAACTTGCTCAAGCGCAGCAGGCCGGAACTTTAAAGGACGTCTCAGGTGATGCTGAAGAAATTGCTAAATTTAATGAGGCAGGTCAGGAAGTCATGACAATGCAGCAGGAAATTCAGACTCAGGTTCTGGAAGTGATAAAAGGAAGTGATTTATCCGAAGAGAAATTTCAGGAAATGTTTATGGCTTACAATCAAAGTGAAACAGTCAGAAGCAAAGTAGACGAAGAAATTAAGAAAGTCAGTGATAACTAATATTATTTTACAAAATAGGAATTGAGGGTGGGATATTTATCCCACTTTTTTTATGCTTGTTTTCATCATGTCAGGATTAAAGTGTTTTTGATGAAATTGACATATGGGAATAAATATTTCTAAAATCCTTATTATCAGTATTTTATCTGTCATCTATTTTATTTAAATCAGAAAATTGAATTGCAGACAATCTGATCGACTTTTATATAATCCTTTGTTTTTTTTCAACCAATAGACCTACTTTTGGTTCTAAAAAGAATATATCATCACAAAAACACAAATGATTAAGAAAAAAGCCAAAACCGGGGTATTGTTGGTCAACTTGGGGACGCCGGACAGCACCGCTACGGGGGATGTCAGAAAATATCTGAGGGAATTTCTGATGGACCGAAGAGTGATCGATATCCCGTTTATATCGAGATGGATGCTGGTCAATTTGATTATTGCGCCGTTCAGAGCACCCAAATCCGCCAAAGAATATCGGAAACTCTGGACCGAACGCGGATCTCCTTTGCTTTTTCATACGGTGGATTTGAAAGCAAAATTAATTTCAAAGCTTGATCCTGAGCTTTATCAGGTTGAAATCGCCATGAGGTACCAAACCCCGAGCATTGAAGCCGGTCTTGCATCATTGAAAAAAGCAAATGTCAAGAAAATCATCGTTATCCCCTTGTTTCCCCAATACGCCTCGGCTTCCAGCGGTTCGGTGATAGACAAGGTGATGGAAATTGCGCATAACTGGCAGATTATACCCCAAATTACTTTTATCAGCAACTTTGTTGAACATCCACTGTTTTTGGAAGCTTGGGCGCAATCGGGAAGGGAGATAATGGTCCAAAAGGAATATGAAATGTATCTTTTTTCCTATCATGGACTTCCTGAGCGACAGATCAAAAAAGGATCGGTAGATGGATATTGTCAGCTGAGCGAAAGATGTTGCGGAATTTATACAAAAAAGAACCGGTTTTGCTACAGGGGCCAATGTTTCCACACCACTCGGCTGCTGGCGGGGAAACTCGGTCTTCCGGCAGATAAAGTAATGACTTGTTTTCAATCAAGGTTGGGAAACGATCCTTGGATCAAACCCTATACTGACGAAGTTATTAAAGAATTAGCCCAAAAAGGTATTAAAAAAGTACTGGTATTTTCACCGGCATTTGTTGCTGATTGTCTGGAAACAACCGTCGAGGTTGGGGAGGAATACAAAGAGAAATTTGAGGATTTGGGGGGAGAGCATTGGGATTTGGTCCCGAGTCTCAATTCCAGTGATACTTGGGTGGATTGTGTAAAGGACCTTGTTGAAACGAATACCTGATATCAGGTATTCGTATCAAAAATTGAATATTTAACCATCCAAATCCTTTATTGAATTTCCAAATGAATTGCATTCTTCTATATTCGTGGCTGCGTAAAACTGCATGAAAAAGAAAAGCATCTTTAACACATCCTGGTTTTTGTTTTTGGGGATACTTTTGGTTGCGTTTAATCTGCGACCCTCCATTACGGCAGTAGGGCCTCTAATCCCGATCATCCGGGAGGATTTGGGATTGTCCAACGGTTGGGCAGGTTTTCTGACTACCTTACCTTTATTGACATTCGCCACGTTTTCTTTGTTTTCCGCCGCCATAGGCAAAAGACTGGGAAATGCCAAGGCCATTCTTTTAGCCATGATTATTCTGCTAACCGGCACAGCGGTGCGGGTTCAGGGAGGAGCATTCCTGCTTTACCTTGGTACCGGATTGACCGGTATCGGCATTGTGATCTGTAATGTATTGTTGATCCCTTTGATCAAAAACAGGTTGCCACATAAAATCGGCATTGTCACCGCAGCTTATACCACAGGCATGACCTTGTTTGCGGCCATCGCTTCAGGTTTGAGTGCACCTTTTGCCATTGACTTCGAAATGGGGTGGAGAGGATCTCTGTTAAGTTGGGCGGTGCTGATTCTGCTGGGATTGCTGGTGTGGTTTCCTCAGGTAAAGAATCTGAAACCGGCAGTAACTTCCGAAGCGGAGGATATAAAAGTGAATGTATGGAAATCCCGACTGGCATGGTATGTCAGTTCGTTTATGGGGATTCAGTCCCTGTTGTTTTTTACTTTGGTTGCCTGGCTCCCTGATATGATGATGGATAGGGGTTTATCAGCAGTGGAGGCAGGAGCTTTGATTTCAATTATGCAGCTTGTAGGATTGTCAGGTACGTTTTTGGCGCCGATTATCGTCGTCAAATTCAAAGATCAGGTACAGGTGGCATGGGTGTTGGGCGTAGCCTACTTTCTCGGTTTTTCGAGCCTTTTCTTCCATGTTCTTTGGATCAATTACATCGGACTAGCTCTGGTCGGTCTGTCGATGGGATCAAGTATATCACTTGCTTATATGTTGATAGGACTTCGAACTATTGCGGAAAAAACCACAGCCTCTCTTTCAGGTATGGCCCAATCAACCGGTTATTATCTTGCTGCTTTGGGTCCGGTATTGTTTGGAATAGCTTTCGATATCTTCCACAACTGGGATTTTTTGATTTATCTGATGTTGATCTGTTCTGTGCTGTTCACCTTTTTTGGTGTCAAATCAGGAAAGGCGACTACTATTTAAATAAATTGGTTGGATTGAAATTTTTGGAAAATGTAAGAATCCATTTTCATCAGGGGAATGTCAAAAATCAACAGATCCTATACTCAGGCTACTTCCGTCTTGGGTAGTCGGTTTGTAAACCCATGTTTAGAAAACCAAATCTTTTTATAGAATAGCGAATATCTTTTATCCACCCCACGGGACTTTTATAGATATAATCACTTAATCCTATTTGATCCGGGTTAAGACATTACCTTTGCAAAAAAATCAAAACCCCGGTCATGCAAGATTATTTTACTTCACTAGGGATATCCCCCGAAATATTCAATTACGTGATCATGCCCCTCCTGATCTTTATGGCAAGGGTATGTGATGTATCCATCAATACGCTGAGGATCATGTTTATGCTCAATGGCAAAAAGAGAATCGCCCCCATTTTAGGTTTTTTTGAAGCTATCATCTGGTTGCTGGCCATCGGGCAGATTTTCCAGAACATGGATAATCCAATGTCTTATTTGGCTTATGCGGGTGGATTTGCCATGGGTACTTTTGTTGGGATGACTATTGAAGAAAAGCTTGCGCTCGGAAGGGTGTTGGTCAGAGTGATCACAGCTGCTCCTATGCCCGAACTGGTAGAATACATGAAGGAGAAAAATTTTAGGTTTACGAGCGTGGGTGCGGAAGGCAGGTTTGGAAAGGTTACCCTTCTTTTTACGGTCATGAAGCGAGAGGAGCTTACCGGATTTATTACCAAGGTAAGATCCTGTAATGATAAGGCTTTTTACACCATTGAAAGTGTGAAACGGGTAAGTGAGGACGAGCTGAATGTGATGGAAGATAGGCCAAGGTTTACCACCAAGGTCTGGAGCAGGATCAGGAAGTAACTATTCTCCCTTTGAGCAGAATTCTGTTTCCATCAAAATAAATTGGAATTGAGGAACTCTGAAAGAGATCTTTCAGCCTCATTTCTTTTGTATTTTGAGTTACGAACACCAAAACTCCCCCTTGTAGTTTTTTCTGATAAAGCTCGTCATAAAAATTATCCAAGCAACTTTTGCATGCAGATGGATTTACTACCAAAATCCAGGTTTCGGCATCTGTATTCCAATCAGTTTCTGTAATATTTGGTCTATACTAGCCAATCCGGTGGGAGGAGTATTTTTTGCTGATAGGGAATCCTATATCGAATCGGGTTTGGAAAATGAAAAGTTTTACGGTTGGGGAAGAGAAGACGGGGACAGAGTAAATCGCTGGAAGATTCTGGGCTACCTCCACAAGCACATTGAAGGCTCTTTGTTTCACTTATCCCATGAAAGAGAAGTTAACAGCAATTTTCACAACCCAAACCAAGACAATTTGAAGATGTCAGAACTCTATCGCTGCTTGGCAATGTCAAAATGTGAGCTCCAAAAAGAAGTTGAAAAACGGAAAGTATCTAAAACCTGCAAATAGCGGGCTTTTTTGTTATTACCTATTCGAGTAATCCATAGGATTTTTATAAGCGTGAATAAGAGCGAGGATGATAATTTGCTTTTTGTTATCGTCAATAAGATAATGAATGTGATAAGGGAATTGCTTTAGTAGCAGGGTTCTTACTTCTTTATATTTAATCTGAAACCCAAGAGGAGAGCGGGCAATGTAGGCTTTAGCTTCACGAATACGAAACAAAAACTGTTTTCCAAGTTCGGGATTAATATTTTTGTAATAATCCGTAGCATTAATAATATCAAGCCTTACAGCAGGTCTGTTTACAAAAGAATAGCTCATAGGCTTTTTTCAATATCATCAATGGTTTTATCAAAATCGGCTACATCCCCAGGGTTTTTGTAGTAGTCACTTAATCGTTCATCAATAATTTTTTTTTGCCAAGGTGCAAGCTCCACCACGTTTTTAGCTTCTTCCTTTTGTAAATCGGTGTACTTTGTTTTTAGCGATTGCCATTCCTCAATAGGAATAAATACACCGGTAGTGTTGCCTTTGTTATCGTGAATAAACTGAAGTGCCATAGTTTTAAATTTTTATTAGTGAGCATATCTTTACGATTGGTAACCTCAAAAAGGAAGGCATCCGGAGTAAAATAAATTTTTTCCTTGTCTTCATCCTTAAAGGCTTTAAGCACTTCAAATCTGTCTAAGATCTTTTGAACAATGTTTAGCAAAAGGACAACAGAAATCAATCCGTAATCTCAATCACCTTAAATTCTGTTCTCCTATTGATCTGATGTTCCTCTTCGGTTTGGGCATTTTCTGTGATAAGCTGACGCTTACCGTATCCCCTGGCTACCAATCTATCCGGATCAATGCCTTTGGAAACGATATACTCCACTGCCGATTCGGCTCTTCTTTGAGAAAGCGCATCGTTGTAAACATCGGTTGCACGGGCATCGGTATGGGAACTGAGTTCTATTCTGATTCCCGGATTATCCTTAAGTATCTGAACAAGCTTATCCAGTTCGTTCGCTGCATCAGGTCTGATTTCTGCTTTGTCCAAATCGTAATAAATATTATCCAAGACAATGGATCTTTCGAGTATCAGTGGCTCCAAAACAATGACTGTATCCAAGGCTACATTGGTTACATCCTGGATCAGTTCTTCGGGACGGGGTGTTTTACCTGTAGTATTGTAGGTTATACTTTTCGTGAAATAACCACTTTTGGAGGCAATAATGGAGAAGGTCTGATTCGGAGTTAGCGTAAATCTGACATTTCCTTTTGGATTGGTAAAGTCACCTGCAATATTTTTATTGGCATTGTCATATAGGGCCACTCTGGTTTGTGGAAGAATTTCTTGCTCTCCGCCTTCCTTTTTTTCCAACGTAGTCACGTTAAGAAATACATTGACAATTTTAGCTTTTGGCGTTTTATCCTCAAAATAATAGATATCATCATCCCCGACTCCACCTTCACGGTTAGAGGTCAAGAATCCCTCTGTAGGATATCGGGTAAAATACAATCCAAAATCATCAGCAGTAGAATTGATGTTGGATCCAAGATTTGTGACCTCCAAATTCTCGTCAATAGTTTCGGCAACAAAAATGTCGAGTTTCCCAAATCCGGGGTGACCGTCCGAGGAAAAGAAAAGTTTTCCTTCAGCCGCTGGCCTTGGATACATTTCGTTTCCCGGAGTATTGATGGTGGGGCCAAGGTTTACTGCATTTCCAAAATCTCCGTTGGCCAGTTTGGTGGCTTTGTACAAATCCAGGCCACCGTATCCTCCAGGTCTGTTGGAGGTGAAATACAGCTCGTTTCCGTCAGGGCTGAAAGCCGGTGTGGAATTGAAATAGAACTCATCTTCGTTTACCGGCATCCATACCGGCTGGGTATAGGAAGCGCCTCTAAAATAAGAAGCAAACAAAGCCACATCAGGAAGGTCCTTATTTGATGTTGAGTTTCCTCTCGCATATATAATGGTATTTCCATCGGGGCTGATAGCAATGGCACCTTGATTCAATCCCTCTTCATTCCGGAATTCAGGTAATGGCTGAACATTCTGAACATCCACCTTAATACCCTCCGCCCTTGCCCTGAACAATTTTGTATAACCCTGACCTGTTGCAGGATATGTTCCTGTAGCTTGCCTTGAACTGGTGAAATAAAGGTGATCTTCACTTACAACAGGGCCATAATCAATTCCGGAAGTGTTGAGCAATTCATAATTCTGTAATTCGAGGTAGGGCCAATAATCTTCAATTTCATCGATCTTTGTTAAGGTCTGTAATTCCCGATCGAGTTCTTGCTGAAAATTGTCATCCAGGGTAAATTCTTTAGCCTTTTTAAATGCTTCTTCCGCCTCTTCATATTTTCCCCGGCTTTTTAGACTTTGCCCCAGGCGATAATAATTTTCATAATTCTCTTCTTCTTCAACCAACTTTTGATAATAAGCAGTTGATTCCTCTATCCGGTTGGAAAGGCGGTAACTTTCAGCAACAATTTTATTTGCTTGGGCATTTTCCGTGTCTTCTTCAAGGATTTTGGAAAAAGAATTTATGGCGAGCTGATACTCTCCTGCCTGAAATTGATCCTGGCCTTTTTGTTGTAAACTGGCACAGGCTCCCGTAAGGAGTGATATTGTAATCAGAAATAAGAAACTTCGCTTCATTTATGGATCAATCGTATGACGTCTTGAATTTAAATATAGAAGATTTTGATGGTTAATTTGAAAAGTACTTATTCATCCAGCTTTCATTGGCACGAATCAACCAGTTGCTTTCCAGATCCGACTTATGTTTTACAAGGGGATTTAAAATCACTGCATCTTCCCTTAGTGCTCCTTCCGAAACTTTGGATTTTATGCCCATAGCATGACTGACTTCTAATTGATTTTCCGGTGAAAAATAAGAAACCTTGCCCTGATCAAGCAGATTTATGTTCAGTTGCTGTTCAATTTCTCGTAACGTTCTTACCGAACTGTCAATGGAACAGCCACTCGCACCCAATTGGCTTTCATCAACAGCCAAAATCAGGACTTGATCAAAACGGATGGTAAAGGATGTAGGCATCAACGCTCCGTGGGTATTCCATTGGTCACAGAATTTTTGCAGCCGGTGACTTATAAAAGCTTGCTCATCTTCGGTCAGTTTTCTGTCTGCCTGATAAACCCATACTCGGGAATTCTGAGGCATTTCATCAAAATTTTTATACATATCAACTGGAACTTTTGAGGTAATATTTAACGATTACCATAAAATATTATGTAAATAACGTAAATTAAAGGAATTGGGATATAAAAGATAAACCTAAATTTCCTGCAATTAAATGATTCTGTGACACCTGTAACTTAAATACCCATATCTTTTGCGATCATTTCCGCCAAATCATAAACTTTAACATCGTGCTCCCTTTCTTTGTTTTTTACTCCATCTGTCATCATGGTCAGACAGAAGGGGCAACCCACAGCGATTGTGGAAGCACCGGTGGCTAAAGCTTCTTCGGTTCTTTCGATATTGATATCCTTTCTGCCAGGTTCCGGTTCTTTGAACATCTGCGCCCCTCCCGCTCCACAGCACAATCCTTTGGTTCTGCATCTTTTCATTTCCACCAGTTCCACATCCAAAGCTTTGATCACTTCTCGCGGAGCTTCATAAACATTGTTTGCCCTTCCCAAAAAGCAGCTGTCATGAAAAGTAATCTTTTTGCCTTTGAATTCCCCGCCACCTTGGAGAACGATCTTTCCAGCATCTATCAGCTGCTGCAAAAACTGGGAGTGATGGATCACCTCATATGTTCCGCCCAATGCAGGATATTCATTTTTTATGGTGTTAAAACAATGAGGGCATGCTGTTACTACTTTTTTCACCTCATAGCCATTCATGACCTGAATATTTGCTACTGCCTGCATCTGAAAAAGAAATTCGTTTCCGGCCCTTCTTGCCGGATCGCCGGTGCAGGCTTCTTCAGGTCCCAAAACTGCAAAACTGACGCCTACCTTATTCAGTATTTTCACAAAAGCTTGCGTCACTGTCTTGTATCGGTCATCGTAGGATCCTGCACAACCCACCCAAAAAAGGATTTCAGGGCTTTCTTCGGAAGCAGCCATTTCAGCCATAGTAGGTACTTTATATGTATTTGGCATCGTTTATTTGTTGTTTTTCTATTCTAAGGAATTAAAGAAATATGATTATCCGCAATGAGGATCTTAAGTCTTATATCTCAAGTCTTATGTCTCAAATATCATATCCCCTGTCTCCCTTACATCTCCTCTTCCTTCACCTTATCCGACCAGTTGAATCGATCTGTTGGAGCAAATTTCCAGGGAGAAAAGCTAGTTTCCATATTCTGAAACATGGCATTCCATTGAGCGGGAGCCGCCGATTCCTCCATGGCAACATATCGTCTAAGCTGAAGGATGATGGCGAGTGGGTCGATATTGACAGGACATGCTTCCACACATGCATTGCAGGAGGTGCAGGCATTTATTTCTTCTTTGGTAATATAATCACCCAATAGTGATTTGCCGTCTTCCAATCCCGGACCGCCTTTATCAAGACTGTTTCCGACTTCTTCGGATCGGTCCCTTACATCCATCATGATTTTTCGGGGTGAAAGTTTCTTTCCGGTTATGTTCGCGGGACATTGATCGGTACAGCGGCCACATTCGGTACATGAATATGCGTTGAGGATATTTACCCAGGAGAGGTCATTTACATCTTTGACTCCGAATCTCTCGATTTCCGCCGGGGCTTCTGCCGCTTCTTTTTCCGTTGGAATCCCCAACATCATATTTACCTCATTGGTCACTTCAGGCATGTTATTCATTTCGCCTTTAGGCTTCAGGTTTGTATACCAAGTATTAGGGAAAGCCAGGAATATATGAAGATGTTTGGAATAGGTGACATAAATGGCAAAGGCCAAGATGCCGATGATGTGAAACCACCAAGCCACTCTTTCAATTACAAAGAGCGTTTCTGCTTCCATATTTACAAACCAAGGTTTGATAAGACTACTGAAGAATAAGCCTTCTATTTGAACATAATGTGCAAAGCCTTTATCCGCGAGGGCCTGGTCTGTTGCGTTCATCACCAAAATGGCTATCATAAGGGAAATTTCCGCAAACAGAATCAGGTTGGCATCAAGACCCGGCCAGCCTTTCAGCTCTCGGGCAGTAAATCTCCGGATTTTCAGAATATTTCTTCTGATCAGGAAAATGATGGAGCCAACAAGCGTGGCTAACGCCAAAAACTCAAAAATATTCAAGGCAACAGCATACCAGGTTCCCGTAAAAGGCGCAAAGAAACGGTGTTGCCCGGACATGCCATCAATGATGAATTCCAGAATCTCAAGATTTATAATGATAAACCCGACATATAAAAAAAGATGAAGCAATGCGGGAATAAACCTTTTGAACATTTTTTTTTGCCCAAAAGCTACCAGAAGCATGGTTTTAAATCTTTTTTGAGGTTCGTCTTTTAGGACTTCTGCCCTGCCAAGCAAAATATTTCTTCTTAGGTAAGATATTCTTTTGTATAAAAAGAAAGCTGCTACGGCAAAAACAAGTAGAAAAGCCAACTGAGATAAAATGCTCATATTGATCGAATTAGTATATTTGGGACTGTTTTATTCTATTTTTTTAAATAAATGGTTTGCATGAAGAGAACAAATACCTACATTTGCATCACTTTATCAAAAGCCGGTGATGTAGCTCAGTTGGTAGAGCATCGGACTGAAAATCCGTGAGTCGGTGGTTCGAATCCACTCATCACCACAAGCCTTGCACTCGATATTTTTCGGTTCAAGGCTTTTTTTATTGCTTTCATTCTGATGATTTTTTAGTGGCTTCACAGCATTCATTTACCTTTGCAAAATAATAAATAGTAGGCATGCATACTACTTATATAATAATTTAAAATCAATCTAAGGTACTATAAATTTTTTCTGAACTTTCTGTAACATTTATATAGTCAAATCATCACCTACCTGAATGAAGACATTTTTTGAAGCACATATCTGGCCCCTCAAAAACAAACTGTATAGGATGGCCTATCTCTGGGTTAAGGATCGGGAGGTGGCCAATGATGTTCTTCAGAGTGTTTTTGAAAAAGCCTGGATCAAAAGGTCTGAGCTTCAAAAAATGGAAAACCCCGCAGGATGGATGATGAGGAGTGTAAAGAACGAAAGCCTGCAACACTTCAGGATGTCCAAACGGTTTGAATCACTGGGAGATCGGGATCCTGAGGAGGAATCCAGGGAAGTAACCGATACGGAAGATGCCATACAGCGGGTATTTTATTTTATGGAAACCTTACCGGAAAAGCAGCAGGAAATATTTCAACTTAGGGAAGTGGAAGGATTGGCGTATGAAGAAATCGCAGCTTATCTGGAATTATCCATGGATCAGGTGAAGGTAAACCTTTTTCGGGCAAGAAAGGCATTGAGAGAACATTTGACCAGTAAAAGAAATGAAAAGCAACATCAATAAATTATTAGAAAAGTATTGGGAGGGAGAGACTTCTTCAGCCGAGGAGGAGGAATTAAGAAACTTGCTTTCAAAGGCTGAAGGATTTGAGGAAGAAAAATCATTTTTTGGGGATATAAAAAAGTTTTCTCAGGTAAAGAATGAAAAAATCCAACTGCCTCGTCTAGGTTCCGGTAGATATTTCTGGATAAAAATCGCCGCTGTACTGCTCTTTTTCCTGATTGCTACGACAGCAATACAAAGATATCAGGTAAGTAAAGCGGAGGAGGCCTATCTGGCAGTAATGGAAGCATTTACATTGATAAATGACAATATGCAAAAAGGAACCTCCCAATTGGAGGCTATGGAGGAATTCAGGTTTCTCAATACGAGTCACGATATGTTTAACCTTAAAGAACTGCAAAAATGAATCTGAAAAAATATTTTGCTTCAATAATCTTTTGCCTTGCTATTACCGGAGTGCAGGCTCAGGATGATGCCATCATCAAATTCTTCTCCAAGTATATGGAAGATGATCGGTTTTCAAGAGTATATATAAGTCCTAAGATGATGCAGATGGCCGGAGGCTTTCTGAAATCAGAAGGTGAAAATCTCAAAAAGGATGAGAAGGATCTGGGAGAGCTGATCACAAAGGTAAGGGGAATAAGGATTCTCAGTGCAGATAAAGTCAACGGCAAAGGGTTTTACAAGGAAGCCATGGCCACCTTGAACCGTAACAAGTACGAAGACCTGATGGATGTGCAGGATAAAGACAGCAGTGTAAAATTCATGGTCAGGGAAGAAGGGGGCTTGGTAAAGGAATTGTTGATGATCACCGGCTCAGCCGAAGGATTTACGCTGCTGAGTATGTTGGGGAATTTCACTTATCAGGATCTCAACATTCTGGCTGAGAATACGAACATGCCCGGAATGAAAGAATATAAAAACGGAACCGATAAAAATAAATAATGATGAAAAAGACAGTCTTAATGATGCTGGTAATGACAATGGGCCTTACGGCATATGCGCAAAGTAAAAGTGTAGAAACGCTGTTTCAAAAGCATAAGAATAACCAGGATTTCTTTCACCTGGATATTGGTGGCAATTTTATGAATCTGTTGAGTGGAATGAATATCACACTGGACAATGGCCACAAAGAAGCGATAACAAATTCTATGGAGAGGCTTAAAATGTTTAAACTTCCAATTAATGCTACCTCAGCCCAATCTGAATTCAAAGCCTTGCAAAAGGGTCTGGAAAGAGAAAAATTTGATTTGTTGATGGAAGTGACTGAGAAGTCGAATGCCGTAATGATCTACACTCAGGGAAATAACCGTATCAAAGACATAGTTTTGTTGGTCAATGATAAAAAAGGGGAATTTCTTGTAATAGAATTACAGGGAGATTTTGATTCCAAAACAGTTGCAGATGCCGGGAAAAACATCAAGTAATTGAGTTTTCACAAAACTACAGGCGAAAATTTAGTAAAAGCACGAATTGAAAACAACGTGCTTTTACATTATTCCTTAATATTGAATTTGACAGAGGAATATATTTATTGTTTAATTTAAAATATTTATTTCAGAATTATATTTTGTTTTTATGTTTACAATGCCATCCGAATTTTTCATCTCATCGTTTGCGTTAAAATTTTATGAAATTATACTTATCGCAACAATATAATATTAATATTACCGATTTATTAACAAAATATATTTTTTGTTGAAATATTTGTAATTGACATTATTACCAGTTATGTTTGAATCGTGATCGAAAAACAATCGACACTTTTCCACCCCAGAGTAACCGGCCTCAAAATTTGAAATAGGGTTTCGCCCGACAGAGGTCAATTAAAAAAGAATTTCTTAAACCTATAAAACTATTAACACTATGAAATTAATCATGGCATCAATTCTTGCATTTGGCGTTTCAGTAAGCGCTATGGCAAACACGACTGGGTCTGAAGATCCAAAGGCAACGGTATCCCTCAAAAGAGTGGATGAAGGCAAAATCCAGCTGACTTACGGATCGGTTCCTGAAGGTACAGTTTTGGTAAAAATCTATGACAGCAAAAACTTTCTGATCCAGAATGACAGAATCGCTGTCAAAAATGCGTTCACCAAAAAGTATGACTTTTCCAAACTCAGCGATGGAAAATACCACATGGAGGTTTATGACCAAGATGGGTTGGTAGAACAACTTGCGCTAGATTTTACAGAAAAGAAAACCGAACCTGTAATCTACTCCAAGTTAGAGAAAGTGGGTGACGACAAATACAAATTGTTAATCAACGCACTTTTACCTTCCAATATTTCCATTCTGATTTATGAAGATGACCGTTTGGTTCATGAGGAGCAACTGACAGACGTAACCGGATTTCAAAAAATGTATGTTTTTACCAGAATGGATCCCAATGCAAAATTGGAATTCTATGTAAAAAGCAATGACGGATTTAACGAAACGTTAGCTGTACGATAAAAATAAAAAACCAAAAATGAAAAGGCCCTGCAAATCTGCGGGGCCTTTTGTGTTTAAACCGTTTCCGGATTATTTATTTGAAGTATTTTAGGTTGATCACCTCTTTCTCATTGAGGAACCGGTATTTTCCTCTGGTGAGATCTTTTTTGGTGAGACCTGCATAAGTCACCCTGTCCAGAGCGACAACCTCATATCCCAGATGTGCAAAAATCCTTCTGACAATCCTGTTTC
>JBGTDA010000147.1:0-10144 GCA_041748555.1 Rhodonellum sp. | reverse complement strand
GAAGCATACCAAATCAGAGATCAGGAAATGCCGTATTTTTTGACATTCCAAGTCGTGGGCTGGGCAGATGTTTTTTCGAGAAAGGTGTATCGGGATTTTATCTTGGAAAATCTGACCTTTTGCAGAAAAGAATAGGGGCTTTATTTGTTTGGCTACGTCATTATGACCAATCACCTTCATTTGGTTGTTCAACAAAAAGATGGAAGATTATCTGAATGGGTCCGTGATTTTAAAAAGTTTACGAGCAAGAAACTTCTCAAAATGATTTTGGATAACCCTCAAGAAAGTAGAAAGGAATGGTTAAAAATGATTTTTACCTATCACGCCAAATCAAACAAAAGATCGGGTGAAATCCAATTTTGGACTCACGAGAATCATGCTATAGAATTTTACAGACCGGGAATGATTGAAAGTAGAATGAAATATATCCATGAAAACCCGGTGAGAGCAGGAATCGTGGAAAAACCTGAAGATTATATGTGTTCCGGTGCAAGAAACTATGCGGGATTAAGAGGCTTAATAGAGGTGGATTATTGGTGATTTTCGTGTAATTCCCAATTGCAAATTGGTAAGGATAGAAGGGTGTAATTGCAAATTACACCCAGCCGCCACCCAACGTAATTCGATACCCCCATCTGGGGCTTGCCATCGCCAATGTAATCGCCTTGGTGATTACCAATCTGCAGCAAAAGCCTGCCCCCGAGGCCTACATGGGCTATGCGCTTTACGATGTTGATAGCAACTCTACGACCAGGGTAAAGTGATTCTTTCGAAAAAGGCAAGGAACAAACATGAGGAGCTGATCAAAAAGATCGCTGTTCCAAAAGACGGATATATCGAAACGTTTTTGGTAAACCAAACATCAGAAAACGTATGGTTCGATCAGTTCAGGATCATTAGTACGGGGCCATTGATCGTCCAGGAGACGCATTACGACCCTTGGGGAGTGGAACTTGCGGGGCTGGAATATCAATATGGCGGGATCTAGGTGAATCCTTATCTTACAATGAGGGCTGAGCGTTAAGAAATGATCCCTTTGGATCATTTTAGCGAAGAGCCAGCTTGTAGGGCGGGTAGGCAAACGGCCACTTGGGTATAATATATTATCGCATCGGATCAATAGTCTCTATAGTCCCATCGGCATTGTGGGTCAACTGAGTCATCTTCAGATTCCGTAAATGCGTTTCTCCGGACAGCTCAGTATCGTGATAAAAAATATACCAATCCCCCTCGAATTCTACGATGGAATGATGGTTTGTCCAACCCTGAACAGGCTTGAGAATCACACCTTGATAAGTGAAAGGTCCGTAGGGATCGTCTCCAATACCATAGGCAATGTTATGGGTGTCACCGGTGGAATAGGAGAAATAATACTTGTCCTGATATTTATGAACCCATGCAGCTTCAAAAAACCTTCTTTCATGATCACCGGCCGGGATTGGGGATCCATCCTGATCCAGGATTTTGACTTCCCTCGGCTGCTCTCCAAACTCAAGCATATCAGGACTTAATTTGGCTACCATCGGACTGATGGCGGGTTCATCATCAGCGGGTTCATCATCATAGGGCTGATCTCCGGAGGAAAGATATTCGCCTGTGCGCCATTTCTGAAGCTGACCGCCCCAGATACCGCCCCAATAGATGTAATATTCATTTCCATCCTGAAAAACCGCCGGATCTATACTGAAGCTCCCTTTGATCGGTTCAGGTTGTGGCTCAAAAGGACCCTCGGGCTTGTCGCCAACCGCAACTCCCAATTGGAAAATATCCTTTTCATCTTTGGCAGGAAAATACAGATAATACTTTCCGTCCTTTTCTGCTGCATCAGGAGCCCAAAGTTGTCGTTTGGCCCACTGGATATCGCCCACATCCAGAGCCACTCCATGATCCACCGGTTTTGCATCCGGACCTTCCATCGAAAATACATGATAATCGCGCATGTTAAAATGGGCACCGGAATCATCCTCTTCCACTTCTGACGCTACATCATGAGAGGGATAGATGTAGATTTTTCCGTCGAAAACATGTACCGATGGATCAGCGGTATAAATATCACTTATCAAAGGTTCATTGGTAAAATTGCTTTCGGCTGTTGTGACCACTTCTTCCTCTGTGGTGGTCTCCTGCTGCCCACAGGTACTGAATACTCTTAAAACAATCTCAGTAGCTAAACTTCTTTTGATGGATTTGAACTTCATAGATGAAAGAAAAATTAAATTTTGAATTACCGAAAATATAAAAATTGAAATCTGTTTCAAAAATAAACAGCCAGATAAGAATGGTATGTTTTTATGAATGCATATTTTAGAATGCGGAAAAGCAATGGTCTTACTGAAATCAGTTGGAAACTCATCCAAGTTGGCCATGGTGAAGTGCCAAATGTTGAATTCCCTGTTTTGGCTGGATAACGGGTTGGGACGGAAAGAACCCGCCCAACCATTTGAGTTAACCTGGAGCTAAAATCTGTAATTCTATTGAAAAAAAATATCATTCTTGCCGCGGCGCAATTCATAAAATAGAAGTTGATTGTTTTTTCAGAAAATGGATTGAAGTTTTGCTTTTCGATTCTATTCGTTTGAAATTATGGAATTAAACCCAATGCCATGAAAAACCTTACCATTTCCCTATATTTCATTTTTTCTGTTTTACCATTTGGTTTCGCCCAAAGCCTCTCCGAAAAGCCCAATATCCTCTGGATTTCTGTGGAAGATATAAGTCCATTGTTTGCAGTTTATGGGGATATGAGCATCAAGACACCGAACATTGACCGGCTGGCTAAGGAGGGCATCACCTATACACAGGCGTATTCTACGGCCGGTGTATGTGCGCCAAGCAGGAGTTCCATTATCACCGGTATGTATCCGGTCAGCATTGGCACCCACAACATGCGTACAGGACCGCATTACGCTTTTCGGGAACCCGAAGCAGAAATCTATAAAACTTATTATCAGCAGACAGATATCAGGGGAAGAAATGTTCCTGAATATGCAGCTGTTCCACCCCCATTTGTAAAGTGTTTTACAGAATATCTGCGGGCAGCAGGCTATTTCACCAGCAATGCTGCGAAAACAGATTATCAATTCAATTCCCCAATAACCGCTTGGGATGAAATCGGCCGGGATGCACATTATAAGAATCGGGAGGAGGGTCAACCATTCTTTGCTGTTTTCAACCATGAAATCACACACGAATCCAGGGTTTTTGGTAAAAAGGATGACCCGATGCTTTCACAACCTGAAAAAGTCAGGGTTCCCGGATATTATCCCGATCTACCCGTCGTGCGGCAGGATGTCGGTCGGGTATATTCCAACATCATGGAATTGGATCAGCAGGTGGGGGAGCTTTTGGCCGCATTGGAGAAAGAGGATTTGTTGGATAAGACCATCATCTTTTTTTGGTCGGATCATGGCGGTCCCTTGCTCCGTCAAAAAAGGGCTGTTGGCAATTCAGGATTAAGGGTTCCACTGATAATCCGCATGCCGGATGGCCAAATGGCAGGAACAAAAGTGGATGATATTGTTTCCCTCATGGATCTGGGCCCGACGGTAATGTCGTTGGCGGGAATCAAAACCCCGGATTATATGCATGGAAAAGCTTTTTTGGGAGAACACAAGACCACCGATCCTCATCGATATGCATATGGATCTGCAGATCGGTTCGATGAAGCAGTGGATATGAGCCGCTCGGTGATTGATGGAAGATTTGTCTATATCCGTAATTTCCGTCCGGAGCTTCCATTGATCTACCGAAATGTGTATAGGGAACAAATTGATATGACGCAGACGCTGATTGAGATGAATCAGAGAGGAGAACTGGAAGGAGATGAGGCTTATATTTTTATGAAAACAAAACCTGTTGAAGAGCTATATGATTTAAGCCAGGATCCTGATGAGGTGAATAATCTGGCAGGACAGCCGGAATATCTGGAGAAAATGAAAGAAATGCGGGTTGCGTTGGGCGATTGGCAGCTGGCAGTGGGAGATCTGGGATTTGTTCCCGAGCATGATCTGGTCAATATGATGTGGCCGGGAATGGTTCAGCCGGAGACAGCGGAAGTTGGGTTTAAGATAGATTCCGGAGAACTTTTTCTTTCCTCAAAGACAGACGGAGCGAGCATTGCCTTTCAGATGGACGATGAAATAGGGGGAAAGCAATGGAGATTATACCATCAACCGATAGCACCCGGATCTTTTAAAAAACTGGCTTCCAGAGCTGTAAGAATAGGGTATAAGACCTCGGATATTTCTTATTATGATGAATGATTATAAACCATTTTGACTTTATGCAATGCTTGAAAATGAGTTTCTTAAAAAAAGAAGCTATGATTTAAATGAATTTTACCTGAGATTTAATTTTCTAATTTAATGTATAGCCCGATGAAAAATCCTTTGCTGTTTTTCTGTTTGATTTTTCCCAACTTCCTTATGTCTCAAAATACCGCCAACTACGATGAAAAGAAAGTCCCGGATATTTCCATACCCGATCTTTTTGTCAGCGGGAGAGGAGATTATATCCGGACAGTAGCCGATTGGGAAAAAATCAGGAGGCCGGAAATCATTTCCCTGTTTACCGAAAACGTGTATGGCCCTATCACGAATGAATTGGATGATATTCGGTTTGACCTGATCAATGAAACAGAAAACCCATATCCTGAAATTTCAGTACTGAAGGAAGTGGATATAAAAGTTTCCAGACAGGGCAATCAACACAGTATGAATTTAAAAGTGTTTTTACCGAGGAAAAAAGGCGGACCTTTTCCTGTTTTTTTATTGATCAGCCATAGGAATGTGATGGGTTTACTGGAAAATATGGAAGATGAGTTTTTTCCTGTCGCAGACATTATCGGGAGAGGATATGCAGCGGCAATTTTTGACGTGGAGGACGTATCACCTGATGACAAGAAGCGGTTTACACAAGGTATATTGGATACCCTCTATCCGGAGCAACTGAATAAAGCCAATGGTATGCGGGGATTGGCCGCGTGGGCTTGGGGAGCTGCTCGGGCCATGGATTATTTTGAAAAAAATCCGGATATTAATGAAACGAAAGCAATAGTTGTAGGGCACTCCCGGGGTGGAAAAGCTGCATTGTGGGCGGGAGCAAATGATAGCCGATGGGCAATTACTGTGGCCAACGAATCGGGTTGTGGTGGGGCTGCACTTTCCAAGAGGAAATTCGGCGAAACAGTGGAACGGATCAATTCAAGTTTCCCCTATTGGTTCAATGATAACTTTAAGACCTTCAACGGAAAGGAAGAGTGCCTTCCCTTTGATCAACATCAATTGATTGCTACCATTGCTCCCAGGGCGGTATATGTAGCAAGTGCCATCGAAGATCAATGGTCGGACCCAAAAGGTGAATTTCTAAGTCTGAAACTGGGCTCAAGGGTTTATTCTGAAATCTACGGCCGGTCTCTTGACTTTTCAGAAAATTTTCAAAACAGCCAAAGAACAATTCATAAACCTTCTGTTGGGTATCATTTACGGGACGGCATTCATAACCTGAACCTCCATGATTGGGAGCGGTTTATGGATTTTACGGATATGCAATTTGATGAGGATTAGGAGTGGAAAAGAGTAGGGAAGTTTGAAGACCGAAGTCAAAAAACCTTTGAAGTTTTTAAAAACCTCGAAGGTTTTGAAGTACATGTGTCAACTAAATTCAGGACGTGACACAAAAAGCAACTGGATTTCGGTTAAAGGGGGTTAAAATCGTATTCTAAATTTGACTTGATTATTTAATATCTTATCAATTTTGTTTCAAATTAAAAAACCTGAGGTGAAAAATCAGAAACATTTATTCCAGTTGCCGGAGGATATCCATTACCTCAATGCAGCCTACATGTCGCCGTTACTCAAATCAGTGGAAGAAGCAGGCATTGCGGCATTGATCCAAAAAAGGAACCCAGCGAAATTTCAGCCCACTGATTTTTTTGATCCTGCGGAAAAGCTGAAAAAGAATTTTGGTAAGCTGATCAATTCTCCATCTGAACAGGTTGCCATCATCCCATCAGCCTCATACGGATTGAAGACAGCCATCAATAATCTTCCAACAGACAATGGAAATACTGCATTAATAATATCCGAGGAATTTCCCAGTGGATATTATGCTCTTGAAAGATGGTGCAGGGAAAACAACAAGAATCTACAGACCATCAAAACGCCTGAATCGCTCCTGAACCGGGGTAAGGAATGGAACGAACTTATTCTTTCTAATATCAATGAGGATACTGCTGTTGTGGTGATGTCGGCTATTCACTGGACTGACGGCACTTTGTTTGATCTCAAAGCCATCGGGAAGCGGTGCAAAGAGCACAATGTTTTATTTATTGCCGATGGTACCCAGTCAGTAGGTGCGCTTCCTATGGATGTTGCCTTATTTCAGATTGATGCGCTGATCTGCGCGGGGTATAAATGGTTGTTGGGACCCTATTCCATAGGAATGGCTTATTTTTCGGAGCATTTCAATCAGGGAATTCCGCTGGAAGAATCCTGGATGAACAGGAGCAATGCGAGGGAATTTTCAGGATTGACAGATTATGCAGCTGACTATACTCGCGGTGCAGGAAGATATAACGTCGGCGAATACAGCAACTTTAATCTGCTTCCCATGCTGAATGTTGCCTTGGAACAATTACTGGAATGGAAAGTTGAGGTCATTCAGGAATATTGCGATAATATCACCAAGCCATTAGTGGATTTTTTGAAAGAAAACAATTTTTGGGTAGAAGAAGAAGAATTCAGAGCCAAACATCTTTTTGGATTTCAGCTGCCTCCTGATGTATCACTGGAAAGGCTTATGAAAAAGCTTCAGGAGAAAAATATTTACGTTTCGGTCCGCGGAAAGGCCATTAGAATTTCTACTCATTTATATAATTCAGAAGAGGATATTCAAGAGCTGATTTACGTATTAAGGAAGCTTTAGCAAAACAGAAAAATTATTATTCTTTGATGACTTTTATAGATTCTGAATGGATTCCATATCTGACTTCAATAAGTAAAAGGCCTGAGGGGAAAGACTGAATCTCTTCATCAAGATATATAAGAAAACCTTTCCGGAATTCAATATAAAACTGAACACAAAATACAGGAACAATATGATTTTTGACCTCTGTTTCACAGATAAAGTTTTTTATACATCCTAATGAATAGCAAAACGATTTTGGGTGGATGAAATTCAGGATATGTAGTATAATAACCATTAAATATAGCAAGTTATTGATGAAAACAAGGCTTCCACGAGCCTCCTGAGACTAGGGGTTTTTAAATACAATTTAAAGATGCAGTTTTGGGTAAAGGCAATACAAAAAAGTAGGGATAAGTAGCAAAATGTCAAGTTTCTTTATTTTTTTAATAGTGAAAAGAATTTTTTGGAATTTTATATTCTTGCTTGGAAATGGGGGTTAATAAATATAAAAGATAATCTGACTTTCAATTCAATAGCATGTACTTCGACCTTTCGGCCTCTGTCCTCCAAACCAGGTTTATTGAAAGGAGCATTTTTTTCCCATTACCAAAATATTTTGTAGCTTAATCCAACGTTTAAAACCAACCTCAACATGATGAAGATTTATTGCTTTTTAACATTGTTTTGCTTTGCTGTCATCAACACATCGGAAGCCCAACAGATTGATCAAACCTACAATGAGAAAATAAGGGAATTTACAACTGATGACCGCTTTTTGCCCAATTCAGTTTTGGACCTGGTGGACCATCCCAGTGTACCATCACCATTGAAACACTTTGGACACATCATCGGAGCTGAGGGTGTTGTTCATCGTTCCACTGAAATCTATGGTTACTACCAAAAACTTGCGGAATCTTCGCCGATGGTCAAGATGCAGGAAATGGGTAAGACCGAAGAAGGAAGACCTTTCCACCTCATAGTTATCGGTAGTGAAAACTCCATCAACCGGCTGGACCACTACAAAAGCCAGCTTGCCAAGCTGGCTGATCCTAGGAAATTCGATCCTGCAAAGTTGGAGGAAATAATCGGTGACAGCAAACCCATCTACTATGTCAGTGGCGGCATGCATGCCACAGAAATGGGTTCTCCCGAAATGCTGATGGAACTTGCCTACCGATTGGCGACCTCACTGGATGAGGAGATTCAGGAAATTCTGGATAATGTCATTGTTGTCATCAACCCCATTTCTGAACCTGATGGACTGGACAAACAGGTCGATTGGTATAATCGCCATACCAAAGGAAGAGAAAATTATGATGATGGTTTCCCGCATTCTGCGCCATATTGGGGCAAGTACGTGTTTCATGACAATAACCGTGACGGACTTCAGGTTTCCCAAGAGATTACAAAGTCGATATATAAAGGGTTTTTTGAATTCCATCCTACCGTAATGCTGGATCTGCATGAGTCTGTACCCTTGTTGTACATCTCTACAGGAACAGGCCCTTACAATGAATATGTCGATCCGATTACAATAGGAGAATGGCAGATTATGGCCAATCATGATATTGCCACTTTGGCATCCCAAGGTTTGCCGGGTGCATTTACATGGGCATTTTATGACGGCTGGTGGCCGGGTTATGGGATTTGGGTGGCAAATAACCACAACTCCAACGGAAGATTTTATGAAACATTCGGCAATGCAGGTGCTGATACCTATCTGAGGGATATATCAAATGCCAAATTTGCAGGAGACCTTGCCACTTCAAGAGAATGGTATCGCCCTGATCCACCGACCCAGGAGGTATATTGGTCTTTCAGAAACAACATCAATTACATGCAGGCAGGTGTGATTGCTTCACTTTCTTATGCTGCACAGAATCCCAGGACTTTGCTTCGCAACTTCTATAAAAAAGCTGAAAACAGCATCAGAAAAGGAAAAGAAGAAAGTCCAAGGGCTTTTGTGATTGACAAAGAAGAGCAAAGAGATCCTGCAATGGCCGCTTATTTGGTCAACCAGCTTCAGGCCCAAGCCATCGAGGTGCATGAAAACGAAAATGAATATGTGGTGCTGCTTGACCAGCCTTACCGTAATCTGGCTGTAAATCTTTTGACCAAGCAGAACTACCCTGAAGATGCCAAATTTCCACCGTATGATGGAATAGCCTGGACATTGAGTTATCTGAACGGGGTGGAGGTCACTACCAAAGACAGTATTGATTTTGAAACAAGCGAGCTGAAGATGCTTGATGCTGATGCGGTTTACAAGGGAAAGATTGAAGGAGAGGGTAACGATTATCTATTGAAATACCGGGCCCAGAACTCAGTATTGTCGGCCCTTTATGCATTAAAAGACCAAAACAAAAATGCAGAAATCCTGACATTAAAATCACAACAGGTCATTGATGGGGACACACTCCCGGCAGGTTCTGTTCTTTTCAGAAAACTGAATGCCAGTCAGGCAAATGAAATTGCAGAAGATTTTGGACTGAACCTGATGAGTACCAATACCGATATTCAAGGTGATCAACTGAATGCTGTGAAACTGCCGCGTGTTGCCATTTATCATACTTGGTACAATACCCAGGATGAAGGCTGGTCACGATATACCTTTGAGCAGCGCAAGATTCCCTACACCTCAATAGATAAGGATGATTTGAAATCAGGAAACCTCAACAGCAGGTTTGATGTGATTCTTATACCAAGAACCAGAGGGTCGGCCTCCAATTTTATCCATGGAGTGGACAAAAAATTCGGTCCGCTGCCATATACCAAAACAGCGGAATTTCCTTCTCATGGTTTTCCCGATTCCACAGATGATATGACAGGAGGTCCGGGCTTTATCGGATTGGACAACCTTCGGAAATTTGTTGAGTCGGGCGGACTGTTGATCACCCTTGACAATTCTACCGCTGTCATTGCCGAAACAGGGATCACCTCGGCGCTAAATTCAGTGAATGCGGGCGATCTGTTTCATCCCGGTTCCATTGTTCAGGCAAAAACCAGGAATACCGGTCATCCCGTTCTTTACGGTTATCCGGAAACCTTCCCGATTTACCGAGGCAACGGTCCGCTGCTGCAAACAGACAAATATGACCGGAATATGATGCTGCTGCAATACGGTACAAAACCTTTGAAAGCCGAAGCCGAATATGAAGGACCTGTTATGGGTATGCCGGATAAGCCCAAAAAATCTGATGAGGCCGATAAACCGAAGGACAATGAACAGCACTATGTA
>JBGTDA010000146.1:0-4169 GCA_041748555.1 Rhodonellum sp. | reverse complement strand
CACAGAAAAAGAAGGTATAGAAAAAGGTGTCAATGAGGCAGAAAAAGAATATTACGCCTCCAGGGGTGGAATAGATGAGACTGATAAACATATCCGTGAACTTCAAAAAACGAAGGAAAATATGGACAGCGTTATTCAGGAGCACCAACTTTCACTCAATGAGGTCAAATTGAAGCTGAACGGCATGAAAGAGCGACTCAGTGTGGAGTTTGAACTTGACCTTGATGCTTTGATGGATGAAAACCCTGAGGTTGATGTGGAATTTTTGGAACTCGGAGAATCCAGCCTTCGGGAAATTGTCCAAAAAGCAAAGGAGCGGTTGGAAAAAATCGGTCCCATCAACCCTATGGCCATGGAGGCTTATGATGAGATCAAGGATCGACACAGTTTTATCTCCGAGCAAAAGGAAGACCTGGAAAAAGCCAAGGCTTCTCTAATGGATACCATCAAGGAAATAGATCAGGTGGCGAAAGATACTTTTTTGGATGCCTTTGGCAAGATCAAGGATAATTTCGTGAAGGTGTTCCGCTCATTGTTCACTGCGGAAGATGACTGTGACCTGAAACTGCTGGACCCTGCCAATCCGCTGGAAAGCCCGATTGAGATTATGGCAAAGCCCAAAGGAAAACGCCCTTTGACGATTAACCAACTTTCAGGAGGAGAAAAAACCCTGACAGCAACTTCTTTGCTATTTTCGATTTATCTTCTGAAGCCTGCACCTTTCTGTATTTTCGATGAAGTGGACGCACCTCTGGATGATGCCAATATCGACAAGTTCAACCAGATCATTCAAACTTTCTCCCAGGAATCCCAATTTATCATTGTCACCCACAACAAAAGAACCATGGCCAGTACGGATATCATTTACGGCATTACCATGATAGAGGCAGGAGTTTCAAGGGTTGTTCCGGTGGATTTGAGGGAACTGGCTTAGGGGTGTATTATTGATTGAGAGTTGTTCTAAGGCTATGCCTTAGGCTTCTAAAATTGAGGCTGTGCCTCAAAAAAGTTTTCTATTTTGTTAATGTCAGTGGAGACACTGACCAAGGCGAAAGGAATCCTCAGGAAGGATGCCAATGTTAGTGTACCCACTGACATTTTTTTTGGAATTGAAGGTTTAACCGAAATGATTATTCTCCACAGTTTTCAGTAATTTGGTAGATCGGGAGAAGAATCTTTTATTGCGTCTAACACTAAAGGTTAAGTAGCAAATAAAGATATTCTTTGTCTCTAAAAATGGAGTCTCACTGTTTTTATTTATGAGAAAGAACCAAATTTCTAAATTTACCCGATGACCCAAATCCAGTCCATAGATAACCTATTTACTTCAAGTACGGCGCCGATGTCAGTGTCCTCACTGACATTTTTTCGGCTTTAAATGAATTTGATCAAATTAAATATTTTACACAAAATATTGAGTGATATAGTAGATCGTGAGTAAAAAAGTTAAATCGATTTAATTTTCAGTGTCTGATGCCAATTAATTTAATTAATAACGATTTGGTCAGTGGAGACACTGACCACGGAGGAAGACGCCAATGTCAGTGTCCCCAAACCTTTATCTTAAATTACATTATGTTTTTTTCCAATTTTACAATCAAACTTTATCCAGATGGAACTTGAAAGCCTTTATTTTTTTACTGCTACCATTACTAATTGGCGTCAGCTGTTGAAACCCGATAAATATAAATTGATTATACTCCAGAGTTTAAGCAATTTAGTGAATCGAGGTAAAATAAAGGTTTATGCTTTTGTTATCATGCCTAATCACATTCACTTAATTTGGGAATTTTTGGATATGAACGGCAAAGAAATGCCAAATGCAAGTTTAATGAAATATACCAGTCACAGTATTCAAAAAGATTTACAAAAATATCATCCACTTGTTTACGAAATTTTTAAGGTGGAGTCTGAAATTAGAGCTTATCATTTTTGGCAGCGAAATTCCTTAGCAATTAAATTATTTAGCCCTAAAGTAGTTTATCAGAAGTTGGATTATATTCATAATAATCCCTGTAAAGGTAAATGGATGTTATCCGCAAATCCCATAGAATATAAATTTTCATCAGCAAAATTTTATGAAACCGGTTTGGATGAATTTGATCTGCTAACCCATGTTGGGGAAAGGTTATGAATGTAAGCTGGGAATTTTTTGGTGTATAAATTAAACTGACAAGGTTGTGGTCAGTGGAGACACTGACCAAGGTGAAGCAGATGCCAAAGGCAATGTTTGACGCCAATGTCCAGTGCCTGACGCCAATGTCCAGTGTCCCACTAAAATATTTCGGTATTGAATATTTTTAATCGACTATGCTATGGTCAATGGGGACACTGACCACAGCGAAAAGCCTTGCAATCCAAGGCCAGTGAGTTAATGCCATTTCAATTTCTTCACTGACATTCCTGGTCCCACAGACTGGCGCCAATGTCAGTGTCCCACTGACATTTTTCGTAATTGATTAAGTTTATTCGATAATGATTTGGAAGTGAGGAAACAGACCTCTGCGAGGAAACCGGCCGATGTGTTTTGGTCAGTGAGGACACAGACCACGGAGAAACACTGATCAAGGTGAAGCAAATGCCAATGCCAGTGTTTTGATGCCATTGTCCTTCATGACATTCATGGTCCCAAAGGCTTTAAAAATATTTTTTTTATAATTCTAAAAATGTTAGCCACCTAAAATCGTAGCTCTAATAAATTAATTTTGGCTTGCTGTCTCAGGTTCACTATCATCGGTTTCAAAATACAAGTGATAATGATTGCTGCAGCCAGGATTGAAGCCGGAATTGCAATGTAGGCAGGTATTATCCGAGGCCATGTAATCTTTGATGCTCAGCTCATTACCGCATACGCCACAAAGGATTGCTTTTTCGTCAAATTCTGACTTAAGCCATACTTGGTGCTCGTGATCGGCTTCTTCTTCGTGGCAGGAAAAACAAGGGTAATACTTATCGCAGCACTTGAACTTGATCGCAATTATATCCAGTTGCGAATGCCAATGCACACAGCGGGTTTGGTTGTCCACGGATTTGCCAAAGACATTGATTCCGCCAATCTGAATGAATTTGAAGGGTTCCGGATCCTTTTCTTGAGCAAAAGTATAGTTGGAAAAAAGCAGCGTTATACACATGGTGATCAAGATTGTTTCTTTCATTCCATTTATCAATTAAATTACACGTAAATATATGTATTTCATTCATGGGATTAAAAAAGTTGTCTGAGATGAATATAATCTGGCTTTTTCATTCCAGAACAAAAGATTTATTGGAAAAATGTCGGCATTTGACATCATCATTGCCATTATTATTGGTTCATTGTTAAGTAGGGCCATTACCCATGAAGATCTTTTTTTTCCTTGTCTTGCCGCTTGTTTACTTTTGATCCTCCTTCACCGGCTCTTTGCTTTTATTGCCCTCCATTCGGATTATTTTGGTGATCTGATCAAGGGAAATGATCGGATAATCATTGAGAATGGGGAAATTCTGTGGGAGACTATGCGTAAAAGTCACCTCAGTAAACAGGACTTAAGGCAAACCATGCGCCTCAATGCAAGTCTTACTGATGTAAGCAAAATTAAGATTGCACGGCTGGAAAGAAACGGCGATATAAGTGTGATCATGAAGGACAATTGAAAAGGGTAAATGTCTTTCGACATGGATACCCTAAGAAATTTTTTGACTTTTTGAGTTAGCTTCCGGCAGCATTTCAGATTGATTGATATCTTTGCCCCCTTAATTTCATCTTTATGATCTTATTAGATTATCCATTCGTTTCCGATTTCCTGATCCAAACACTCCTTGAATATAACATTCCGGTCATTGCAACACCTGAAGCCAAAAATCTGGCTTCGGACAAGGAATTGAACTGGATTTCCGAAAACGATGCCATCCATAAACTAAAAAGGAATGAAAACGAGTTGATCTATACTAACTCCGAGAATTCCATTAGCTGGATCCGTAAAAACACCAAGGGAACGAAGCTTGCGGCCTATATCGAGTTGTTTAAAAATAAGATCAAATTCAGGGAGTTGATCAAAGATCAATATCCCGAATATTTCTTTCAGGGAGTTCCTTTTGAAAACCTGAAATCCCTGGACGTTTCCAATTACAAATTTCCCTTTATAATCAAACCTGCTGTTGGTTTTTTTAGCATTGCTGTTTATAAAGTC
>JBGTDA010000145.1:0-3780 GCA_041748555.1 Rhodonellum sp. | reverse complement strand
CGACCTATTCAAACAATATTTTAATTATCTTGATTCTGGCAGAAAAGGCACAACTTCAAGAGCTGAAATCTATGCCTATAATGGTGGCTTGTTTAAGCCCGATACCATTCTGGATAATTTGGTGATTGACGACCAATTACTTTACAAACACACCTTAAAACTTGCCTCATACGATTTCGAAAGTCAAGTGGATGTCAATATTCTGGGGCATATCTTTGAAAATTCTTTAAATGAAATTGAAAGCGTCAATGCCGAAATAGAAGGTGCGGAGTTTGACAAGCAAAAAAGCAAGCGGAAAAAAGATGGTGTCTTTTACACACCCAAATACATCACCAAATACATTGTTGAAAATACGGTAGGCAAACTCTGTGAAGAGAAGAAAGTGGCACTTGGTTTTCAGGAAGAAGAATACTTTAAGAGCCGTACCAACAGGCCAAAAAAGAAATTGCAAGAACTGGTTGAGGTTTTAGACAGTTACCGTGCTTGGCTTTTACAACTCACCATTTGCGACCCTGCCTGTGGGTCTGGCGCATTTTTAAACCAAGCCTTGGATTTCTTGATTAAAGAACATCGCTACATCGACGAACTGAAATCCAATGTACTTGGAGGTGGTTTGGTGTTTAGTGATATTGAGAACACGATTTTAGAAAACAATATTTATGGTGTTGATTTGAATGAAGAATCGGTGGAGATTGCAAAACTCTCACTTTGGTTACGCACGGCACAGCCACGACGTAAGTTGAACGACTTGAGCAGCAATATTAAATGTGGCAACTCTTTGATTGATGATAAAAATGTGGCTGGCGATAAGGCATTTAATTGGCAACAGCAGTTTCCAAGTATTTTTGCGAAAGGTGGGTTTGATGTGGTGATTGGGAATCCGCCATATGTTGTGTATATAAAATCTGTTTTTGGTGATTCTACTTTGAATTACGTGAATAAAAACTTTAAATATTCTGAATATAATCCAAACACATATTCTTTATTTACAGAATTAGCTTTGGAAAGACTAATAAGAAAGGATGGATATTTAGGTTTTATAATCCCGAATTCATGGCTTGATGGTCAGTATTTTTCGAGGATGAGAAGAAATTTGTATATAAAAGAAGTACAAGAAATAGTTTATTTAAAGGATTCTGCTTTTGATGAAGTGGTCGAAACAGTTGTCATACATGTAAAGAATCAGATTAAAAACTTTTATGAAATTAAGCTTACTGCAAGCATATTAGCTGATGATTCTGAAGTTGAAAAATTTGATTCTGATAAGTATGTTAAAGGATTTAATCCTTTCATAACCAATACAAATCCCCTTTTATCCAAATTAATGGAGAACTTCGAGAAACTTGGCAATAAGGCAATTGTTTATCGTGGATTAGAAACAAAAAATAACAAAATTTGGCTTTCTGAATCAAAAGATTCAATTAACCATATCCCTATTCTTCTTGGTAGAGACGTAAATAGATACAATCTTCAATTGAGTGGAACATTTGTGAATTTTATTCCTAAAGAAATGAAAAGCAATGCTAATATTGAGATGTATAATCAGCCTAAAGTTTTGATGAGGCGAACAGGCTCTTCGATAATCGCAACGATAGATAATGATAATTTGATGGCATTAAAAAATTTATATTTAATAATACCAAATGAATTAAAAAACCTCTATTCTCTGTTAGCTCAACTAAATTCAAAGCTGTTCTCATTTATCCATATTTCAAACACCAGTGGAGAAAATAAAGCGTTTGCTCAATTTAAAGGAACTTATATTTTAGATTTTCCAGTATGTTTCAATGATAGTTTAAATTTTGAGGATAAAATTCAAAAATTAATAGTTTCTAATATTACGTTAATGGAATTCATTAATAAATTCCAACGCACCCTCCAACGCAAATTTGAAGGTTTGAATACCTTGTCTAAAAAGTTGGAGAGTTGGTATGAGTTGAGCTATGCAGAGTTTATCAAAGAACTTGGAAAAAAGAAAATAAAGCTGTCACTATCGGAAGAAGCAGAGTGGGAAGATTATTTTATAGCCGAGCAACACAAAGCCCTTGCGCTGAAAGCGCAAATAGACCAAACGGATAGAGAGATTGATGCGATGATTTATGAGTTGTATGGGTTGACGGAGGAGGAAATCGCCATCGTAGAAAGCTCAAGTAATTAGAAAATTATGATTATGGCGATTCATGAGCACCAAAAAAAATAGAATTGAGCGAATAGATCATGATTTTGGAAAACTCATAGTAAATCATAGGAATTAACAATTACGTAGAACTACGTATTTTAAATCTCGTTTATTATAACGTACTTGTGATAATATTGAAAGTACAATTGTGATTATATGCCCAACCTGCGAAATAACTCACTATTTTAAGAATATATAACATGGATATCATCAATGACTATTTCCAATTGTTGTACATAATGCAAGAAAATCATCGTTAACAAATAAAGAATAGGATATTATGACAATAGACGAATGGAAAAAACTATATGGAATTCTAGATAATGAACATTCAACTTTCTTATTAGAATATCCAACAATGAGAAATGGAAAGAATAAAAAAATAAGAGGCGATGCCGAAAGAAAAGTAAATAATAGCATCCGACTTTCTTGCAATTGGATTCAAAGATATGGAGAAGCTTTTAACCTTTTGACTGGTGGAGATGAAACTAGCGATTTTGGTAGAGCTATTATTTGGGACGAATTCGTAAGACCTAATTATTTTGGAGGCGATATGTCTGAATTTCTTGAAAAAATTAAGAAAAAAATAGCTTTAATGGATAAAGAAAACAATTAAAAAACAATTCGAATAGGATGAACTTTACCAAATATGATTTAGGGAATAAGCAAAGAGGAGATATTGTTGAAATAACATTACAAGGTAGCGCGGCTAATGTGCGACTTATGAATTCATCAAATTTTCAGAGTTATCGAAATGGTAGAAGGCACAGTTATATTGGTGGATTAGCGAAAAAATCACCTGTTCGATTACAAATACCGAATTCAGGACATTGGTACGTGACTGTTGATATGCAAGGTTTGAGAGGAACCACGAGAAGTTCAATTAGAATGTTACCAAGTGCCTTACCTGAAATGCGTCAACCTTCACTATCAACAGTTCCGTCTTTAGTTCAAGATAGAGAAAAAACGCCAGAATTTGACAATGAAGTTCGAGAATATGATGTCTTCATTTCACACGCTTCAGAAGATAAAGACGAAGTTGTTAGACCTTTAGCGTTAGCTTTAAAATCGGAAGGACTGAAAGTTTGGTATGATGAATTCGAAATGAAAATCGGAGACTCGTTGCGGAGAAAAATTGACAAAGGTTTAGCAAATAGTCGATTTGGAATAGTCGTTTTATCAAAAGATTTTATTCGCAAGGGTTGGACAAATTATGAACTTGACGGAATTATTACAAAGTCTGTTTCTGACGAACAAGTTATGTTACCGATTTGGCACAATCTAACCAAAAAAGAGGTTATTGATTATAGCCCATCTTTAGCGGACAAATTAGCGAGAAACACTTCGTCATTTACTGTAGAGGAAATTGCAACAGAAATTGCAGAAGTGATTAACAGTCGATAAAGCACTATGTACGACACCGTGTATAAAAAATTGCTAGTTTTAGCTGGCACAAAGGTTGTTGCTTGTTTGCTGGCTTCCGATTTTCCTTCGGAAAATCCTCGCCCTCAAACACGCAACTTTCCATACACGAACACGTTGTGTGTAATGTCGAAAAACCGAATGCGAATAAAAACAATACTGATATTGACCCTTTTGAT
>JBGTDA010000144.1:0-16546 GCA_041748555.1 Rhodonellum sp. | reverse complement strand
GTTATTAAATTGTAGGATGTTCATGGCTAATGGATTTATTTAAAGCCAAGAAAACCAATTTTAAATTCAAAATACACTAATTGTCACTAGTTGTCAATGTAAATTATTTGGTCACTTGTATATAGGCGGATATTCACATTTAATATTTTCTGAATCTGCAAATAAAATTTGTTTTTGTAAACTCAGAACTCCTGACTTAGTGTTATCTGAATTGTCGTGGTTTTAGATAACCGTTAAATTTGACCCTGGAAAAACCCTTTGTCGTCATCTAAATTCTGGAATATCCGGTTGGAGTTTCTCTTTTGGGAATACAGGCACGGTAGATATAAATAAGGTGCGTTAGCCCTGATGTCTTCGTAGCAATAGGTACGATAGATTTAAATGAGGGGCGTAGCCCTGAAATCTCTCTCTCAGTCGTTGTTGATGTGCGAATGTATTTGCCATTGTCTTTAGATGTCAGGGCTATGCCCCTTTATGTATTCATAACTTGTTTTATCTACGAAGATATTAGGGCTACGCCCCTATTATACTAGTATTTACTGACACATACCAACGAGGATTTTAGGGTTACACCTCCGTACGTAATCCTATTATGTGTTATCTCCCAACTGTTGTTGTGCTATTGACTATAATTTACAATTAATCAACGACTTTTTCACCGGACTCAATTAAAAAAGGCCGGGTGATCCACCCGGCCTTTTTAACTTATTAATTAAACACTATATCAAATTTTTATTCTAAAGGAACCTCAAAATAGAATTCCTGACCATTGGGATAAATTCCCAGTACTACTATTTCTTCCCCTTTATTGCTGTTCAGGATATCAATCAGTTCATTGGCACCGGAAATTTTGTATCTGCCGTCAGCTCCGATCACTGAGGTGATTATAAATCCCGGCTTGGCACCTACTTTTCTCCAAAGATCATTATCCACTCCGGTTATGCTCGCGCCTCCCTGAAGGTTGAACCTTTGTTTAACATCAGGTTTCACATCCTCGAAGGTGATACCACTAAAGCTCGCAACTTTAGGTGCTTCTCTTTCGACAATTCGAGTATCTCCCGAGATGTTTCTAAGCGTGGCGGTAGTGGTATATTCTTTGCCACTTCTGAGGTAAGTGACTTCAACATTATCTCCGGGACGCTTTCTGGCAACCATTTCCTGAAGTCTGCCGACACTAAAAGTTTCTTTACCATCTACTCCGATGATCACATCTCCTTTTTTAAGTCCGGCTTCTTCTCCGCCACTTCCCGCATTGACATCTCCAACATAAACTCCCCTACTAACTTCAAAATCAACTTTTTCTCCTTTTGATTTCAAATAATCCTTAAGCTCAGGACTAACATCCTGAATCTGCACGCCCAACAAACCTCTTTGGACTGTTCCGAATTCCAACAAGTCATCCATCACTTTCTTTACGATAGAACTTGGAATTGCAAAAGCATAGCCATTGAATGTTCCTGTTCTTGATGCGATGGCAGTATTGATTCCGATAAGTTCTCCGGCTAGATTTACCAAAGCACCTCCCGAATTTCCGGGATTTACAACAGCGTCAGTCTGTAAGAATGATTCGATCTGAAGGCGGTTATTGTCTTCGGTTCTCAGGATGCCGATGTTTCTGGCTTTTGCACTGATTATACCTGCCGTTACTGTCGATGTTAAATCAAAAGGATTACCAACTGCTAGAACCCACTCTCCAACATTTACCTCATCCGAATTACCGAATCTGATAAAAGGAAGTCCGCTTGCTTCGATTTTTAACAAAGCCAAGTCTGTTGTAGGATCAGTTCCTATCAGTTTTGCTGTATATCTGGCATTGTTTTCCAGCGAAATCTCGATTTTTGATGAGTTTTCTACCACATGATTGTTGGTCACGATGTATCCATCTTCCGAAATGATCACGCCCGAACCGGAACTTCTGCCTTCTCTAGGCTGAGCGTCACGGTCAGGAGAACGAAATCCAAAAAACTCTTCAAAAGGATCTGATCCTCTCTGAGTTCTTTGATTCATGGTGACGGTACTTTTTACATGAACCACTCCTGGTGTGACTGTTTGGGCTGATGCGACAAAATTAATTCCGTCAGGAATGATAAATTTATCATCAGCTAACCAATTTACCAGACTTGCGTCCTGCTTGTCTGTAAAATTAGTGGCCGAATTTTGTTGGGATAGATAGCTGGCTCCGGCCAAAGCAACTATGCCTCCTATTAGGGACGCTAAGATGATCCCAAGGAAAAATTGCTTTTTATTCATAATGTTATCTTTGTTTAGGTGATGTGTTACTACACGAAATTTACATTCATTGGTTATCAAATATCAAGCACTTCGGGAGGTTTTGTTTCTGTTTTAACAACGTTTAACACAGAGCTTTTTCTTTCCTGACATCCTCATGCTTATTGGGATAACAAATTAAATAGCAGTGGGTTTCCCCACTGCCGATTTATTTTACCTGAATTATTGATTTCAAAACTTTTATCTCTTTTTTCGGGATTTTCACCTTCAAAATACCGTCTTTATAAACTGCTTCAATATTATCTTGAAGAATATTTTCGGGCAAGAAAAACGATCTGCTGAAACTTCCAAACTGTGTCTCCAAAGGATGGATATTCTTTCCTACAATTTGATCTTCCAATTTCCGGTCCCCGGAGATGGTCAGTTTTCCCTCATTCAACTCAATATTGCAATGCTCTTTCTTGATTCCCGGTACTGCAACCTGGATTTCAAATTGTTTCTCTTCTTCAAAAATATCCACTGCAGGAGTGAATTTGCCGTTTCCATTTTCATTAGACTCCTTATTGTAAAGCCTGTCGATCAATCCGTTATAGGAAGTAGGATAATCGGGTTCCATTTGGTTATACCTGATGAATTTCATGTGGTTGTTTGTTTTGTTTAGTGAAAATCCTTTCTTCATCACAAACAATAAAACATATACCATGATGGAATTCAAGTCATTACGTCATTGTTTTGATTGAGGGGAATGTGAAATGTGGACTTTTTGACAGAGGTATGGGGATTTCACATGGATTTTATGTCAAAAATATAAATCAGGAAGCATCCTCTTAGGCTAAAATAATTTTATAGGAATCCATTTTTGGGGATGAGAAAAAAGTCAACGTAATTAAAAGCTTTGAGCGAATTTTTGATCACGATGGCTCATTGAATACAAAAAAGTTTCGGAGAACCAATTAGGGTTCTCCGCAAATCAAAATTACGATGCAGAGTTTTTAGCGTTGGTTCTTTGCCTGATCGCTTCATAGATCATTACCCCTGCAGCCACAGACACGTTAAGACTTTCTATGTGTCCGGAAAGTGGAATCTTGACAAATTCTTCACTGAGACCCATCAGTTCAGGGGAAATACCGTCTTCTTCAGAACCCATAATCAATGCTGTTGGAATGGTATAATCCGCTTCATACATGGGTCGCTCGGTTCTTTCTGTAACGCTGACCACATTCAAACCCATTTTTTTGAGATCCTTAACAGTGTAATACAGGTTTTTTACCCTGCATACTGGAAGATAGTTCAGCGCTCCTGCGGAGGTTTTCACAGCGTCAGAATTGATCTGTGCACTTCCTTTTTCGGGAATGACAATGGCATGAACGCCGGCACAGTCTGCTGTTCTGGCTATTGCCCCAAAATTCCTGACATCAGTTATCCTGTCCAATATTAAAATCAAGGGAGAGGTTCCTTTTGAAAAACATTCTTCGATCACATTATCCAAAGAAGCATACTGAATGGCGGACATATGGGCCACCACACCTTGATGGTTTTTACGGGTGATACGGTTCAGTTTTGCCTCGGGTACCCTTACGATGTGTATATTTTCCTCCTTGGCTAAGCCTAGAAGTTCTTTGATAAGCTCGTTGGTGAGGTCTTTGTTGACCAGTATTTTATCAATGTCTTTTTGGGCATGGATGGCCTCCATGACCGCTCTTGTACCAAAAATGAAATCTTTTTCGTTTTCTTCTTTTCCTATCAGAAATCCATCTTTCCGCTTCTCCATACTGTAATGCTGTTGAACCACTCCGGCTGTAAAGCCCTGGATCGGTTGAGTGAGTAATAATTTGGAGTCAAAATATTTTTGACGCGTGCAAAGGTAAAGGTAATTTTTGAATTTGAATTTAAACTTAGATAAGTCCAGACTTCGGCATTCAACCTGAAGGTTACCTCATTTGGTGGCCCCATCACGGTATAAACCATTCCCCGGTCTGTTTTCCAACCTTCCTTAAAATCGGTGAACAGGATATTGGCAAATTCGATCTGTCTGAAATACTCGCTTATCAGCTCTTTGGCAGTTTCAGGATCTTTGGTCAATCCTATCCAATATTGATCAAGTGCGATTTTCTTGTCTTCCGCTTCCAGTAGCGCTTCGTGCTCCCGACGGGTGGAGATATAGGCCACCATATCCACCATTTCATCCCAGGTTCCAACCCGCGGGAAGGATTCAGGTACGGTTTTGGTCAAAAGACCTTCTGTGGAGGTGGTATCTGACTGAATAAAATAATAACCGGTTTTCTCAAAGGTTTTGGGGGTGTTGACCAAAAAATCCCCTTCATCTATCACCTCTACCTGCTTGGGAACAGGTGCAGGTTTTGTCTCCATTGGCGGATAAGGCGCATCAAAAGTAGCCGGATAATAAAAAGGACTTAGATTGATGGCGCTGTTGCTTTTGAAAAGCAGGGCTTCATTCTGGACAAGGAAATTTTGATCAAATGGAATATCGTTTCCAAAGTATGCTCCAAAATCAGGATGTCCGAAAATATAAGGACTCTTCAGATCCATATGATAATAATATTCATCGCCCTGCCTTTTATCTATTACTTTTAATAAAGCAATGGCTACTTTTTGTGTTTCAGGAATTTCAACCTGTTTCTCAAAATAATAATGATTGTCCGTGTCGAGTTTCAAATCATCCCGGTTCAGTGCAATCATTCCGTCTTCAGTGATTTCCTGATCGAAACCCGACAATATGCCGTATGAAAAAGTGTAATCCTCAAAAACAGGATCTGCCTCTATTTTTTCTATCGGCATCTGCAACAAAAATCTGCCATCGGCCTCTTTAATGGGAATGATTTTCAAGGAAATCCTGGAATATCTCGAATATCTCAAGGCTTGGTTGATTGTTTCTAAGGTCTGTTGGGAATAGGAAAACTGAGGGAGGCTTAGGCAAAGGATCAAAACTCCAAAGTAGAGCTTTAATTTACAGGAGATTGTTCTTGATGTCATCTGATTTAAAAATTAACCTTAATTTTGCTCAAATTAATGAAATTTTGAATGGCTACCTATACTACGGAAATAGCATCGGATAAGTTGGTAAGTGATAACCCGATCCACCAAAGGCTTTTGAAGGCCTATCTTGCGGCCAAACCTCTGGTGGAAGGAGATCTTCTGGAAGTTGGTTGCGGGGAGGGAAGGGGAGTAAGTGTACTTCAGGATAAAGTGAAAAGTTACTTTGGGATTGATAAAATACAGGAAGTAATCGATCAGCTCAAGGACAAATTTCCCAAGGCAAAATTCCAACAAACGGTGATTCCCCCGTTTTCAGGATTAACTTCCAATACCTATGATTCGGTTGTCAGTTTTCAGGTTATCGAACATATTCAGGATGATAAACTTTTTCTGCAGGAAATTTACCGGGTATTGAAGCCGGGAGGAAAGGCAATTATTTCCACTCCGAATATCCGACATACTCTTTCCAGGAATCCCTGGCATATAAGGGAGTATACAGGTGACCAGCTCACAGCCGTATGTGAGGGAATATTCGACAAAGTCGAGTCCATGGGAATAGGAGGAAATTCGAAAGTGTGGGATTATCATGAAGCCAATCGGAAATCCGTAAACCGAATAATGCGTTTTGATATCCTGAATCTTCAATACAGGTTGCCGGCATCTATTCTCCGAATGCCCTATGAAATCCTAAACAGAATAAACCGAAACAAGCTTCACAGGCAGCAAGGGCATTCAGTGACTGATATCAGTCATGAAGATTACCACTTGGTGGATCATCCGGACAAAGGTTTGGATTTATTCTATGTTTTGCGGAAGGTTTCAGGGTAAAAAATTTTCCCAATCACCTTCTCTCCAGAGATCTGGTAGCTTCAGGACCCAGGAATTTCTGAAGTTCGACTTTCAGGCTGTCAGAAAGATCCGTATAACCCCGCTCTTCCAACAAAGGAACGAAATAGCGAAGCATTTCGGTAGAAATCAAAGCCTCCCGGTCATATTCCCTTCCGGTTCTGTTATAGAAGTTCAGCATCTGAATCGATTTGTGGGAGATTTTCTCCACAATATCAATTGCCAGATCATCTTCTCCTACTTCAAACAAGAGGGGAACGGATTGGCCATTGGCGAGGTCATATGGAATGGCCTCATGCGGCATTTTTTCAAGGCTGTATTTTAAAATATTGGCAGCTTTGTCCAGTTCTTCATTATCCAACAGCGCTATTGCTACACTGTTGATTGCACTTCTATGGTTGGATATAAAACGTCTGTATTCGTCATCAAAATAATTGTCCGGATCATCCATGCCACGAAAAGCAAATTTCTCCATGATATTTTCATACGCCAGCTCTGTATTGACAAGCTCTGATCTTAGATCCTGGGGTTTTTGGACAGGAAGCAACCGGTAGGTTAAGCCCTCCATTACTACATAACTTTCCAGATCCAGTCCGATGGTAGCAAGAGAAGTATTGTTGAAATAAATCGGCCTTTCAAAATTATTGGTGGCAATAAGATCAATGAGCATCAAGGTTCCTTTAGTGATATATTCACCTTTAATTCTCAGGTTCATCTGTTCTACCATCAGATCTTTCATTTCCTCCGGAATTACTCCGTTTTCATAGACATTCTCAAGATTCACATCCAAAACCAGATTTCGTGAAGGAACCATATTTATTGTTGTTCTGCCGGAGGTATTCAGTTTTAAAACAGGACTTTGGTTTTTAAGCAGCTTCAGGTATTCTCTGACAGAAATGGCTTCCAACCCTTCCCGCTCCATCACATAAAGGACATCATTGGTGCCTTTTCGATAGTTTTTATATTCCAGAGAAAAGGGAATTGGATCGGATTCATTCACCTTTCGGGTCATTTGCTCCACATACCAGTCGGTATCAAAATAGCTCAAAACAATTACCCTTACATCTGTCCGGAATCCTTCCACCTCCTGGACATACCACAGCGGAAAAGTATCATTGTCACCTCCGGTAAATAATATTGCATTGGGTTCACAGGAAGCAAGAAAATTTCTGGCAGAATCTACCGAGAAATATCGGCCCTGCCTGTCGTGATCATCCCAGTTTTGTACTGCCATAAGCATCGGAACGGGGAAGGCAATCAAGGTGGCAAGAATTCCCGCCACAGCAAGATTTTTACTGAGTTTCCCCAAATAGTGACTCAATGCCATTACACCCATTCCTACCCAAATGGCAAATGCATAGAAGGATCCTACATAGATATAATCTCTTTCCCGGGGTTCTACAGGCGGTGAATTGAGGTATAAAATCAATACTACGCCCATCATCAGAAACAGCATGAGGGTAACATAAAAATATTTTGGGTCAAATCTGGCCTGAAAGAAAAGTCCGATGATACCCAGAAGCAATGGAAGCATCAGGTAATTGTTATGGGCTTTATTTTCTTTGATGTAGTCGGGAAAAATGTCGCTGAAGGCATCTGTGATTCCCAGCCAGGGAGCATCAGAGAAATCACTTTCCCTTCCCGAGAAATTCCACATAAAATAACGCCAGTACATGTGTCCCAACTGATGTGAAAAAAGAAAATAAAGATTATCCGAAAATGTCGGTTCCTGACCTTCGCTCAGACCTAATTTGGCTCGATAGAGTTGCTTATGTCTTTCTTGGGTAGAATATATCCGCGGCAGGATGGTGGTTTTTCCCGGCTCGTAAGTGGTTACGGTGTTATAATCCACGATTTCGTATTTATCCTCTCCTTTCAGATAAATGGGATCACCTTCTGACTGATCCACAACTTTGGCAGTAAAATACTGCCCATGCAAAAGGGGCCTATAACCATATTGCTCCCTTTTCAGGTAGGACACATAGCTAATGATATCTTTTGGTGCATTTTCATTAATAACAGGATTTTGGTTGGCTCTGATCACGATCAAGGCATATGATCCATAACCGATCAGAATAAAAGTGAGACAGAGCAAAACTGTGTTTAGAATTACTTTTTCCTGTTTGATGGAATAGAGGATACCCCAAATAAGGGAACCAAAAAACAAACCCGAGAATACTATGATCCCCGAACCAAAAGGTAAGCCCAAGCTATTGACGAAGAAGATTTCCATGGATCCCGCAAGACTTGGCAATCCGGGAATGATGATGTTGTTAATGATAATCAGAACAGCTCCACCTAATACAAGTGCAATGATTCCGCCTTTTAAATTCGCATTCGGATATTTTTTAAAATAATAAACCAATGCAAGTGCAGGTAAAGCGACAAGGTTCAACAAGTGGACACCTATCGATAGGCCGACGAGATAGGCAATGAAGATCATCCACTTATTCTCCTCTCTTGGATCTTCGATAACATCCCACTTTAAGAATGCCCAGATTACGATGGCTGTAAAAAATGATGACATGGCATAAACCTCAGCTTCTACTGCCGAAAACCAAAAACTATCGGAGAAGGTGTAAACCAAAGCGCCGATGATTCCCGCTCCCATGACGGTGATGGTATGTCCTTTGCTTTCTTCACCCTTTTTCATCTGAAAAAGTTTTCTTCCAAAAAGGGTGATGGACCAAAAAAGAAACAGGATGGTAAACCCGGAAAACAAGGCGCTTCCGATGTTCATCCAGTAGGCGACGGATAGTGGATCCCCTAAGGCCAAAAATGCGAAAAATCGATAAACCAACAGGAAAAACGGCGCACCCGGAGGGTGTGGAACCTGGAGCTTGTATGCTACGGCAATAAATTCTCCCGGGTCCCAAAAACTGGCAGTTTCTTCAACTGTTAAAAAGTAAACCAAGGTGGCAACGAGGAAAACCAACCATCCCGTCAAATTATTGACCTTTTTGTAATCTAGCATCGTTTGTAAAATAGTTATAGGGGGCGAAAATAAGCAATAATTCACTAAACATTGGAATTTTAACAGCATTTAAGCCTGTGTGACAAAAATTACTGCAAGCCTTTTATTGTAACATTAAATTTGTAAAATATTCTGAAACTAACTACTCATGAACAAACAACCAAAAACATTTAATGATCTGATAATGGGAGATCAGCCGGTCTTGGTGGATTTTTTTGCTACTTGGTGCGGTCCCTGCAAAATGATGCAGCCCATTTTGGAAGACACCGCCCGACTAACAGGGAATAAAGTCAAGATAATCAAAGTTGATATCGACAAAAATCCTTTGGCAGCAAGTAAGTTTCAGGTAAAAGGAGTGCCGACACTAATCCTATTCCAACAAGGCAAAGTAAAGTGGCGCAAATCCGGTGTGATTCCTACCCACCAATTGACAAAAGTTATAGAAGATGCTATCAGCCAAAAAGCGTAGATACGTTCTGAAAAATTATCAGGATTAATAAACAATACTTGCCAAATCTGATTTAAAACAACAGGAATTACCCTTTTAAAAATGATATAAAGTAAGGTTTCAAGATTCAGAAAACCACTTTTTAAAAAACTGGTTTTTGTATGTTATGACTCACCAAAAACCCGTTTGATAATAACCCTGATCATAAGGATTGCACAAAGAATAACCGACCCGGCAATAACAAATTCCATAGCGAAAATTTTAATAACTAAACCTGAAGCCCCTCAAAAAGTTTATGGATTGATGCATTTTAGACGGTGTTTCAAAAAAATTCATTCACAATTTGATGAATCTACTTTACCTTGCAGGCCAAACCTAAACCTATTGCCATTAATGACTTTATTGAAAAAAAGAAGAATTGCTTTGGGAAGCCTGTTCTTTTTGGCAGGATTGAATTTCTCATCCTGGGCCGCACGAATTCCGGATATTCAGGTGAAATTTGACCTTAACGAAGCACAACTGGGCACCTTGTTGCTGGGATTGCCTTTGGGAGCGTTGGTTGCTCTTCCGTTGGCAGGCTGGGCAGTGCATCAGTATGGTAGCAGGATCATTGTCATCATCAGTGCACTGGGATACATACTTTTTCTTCCCTTGATCGGTCTCAGTCCATCCATTTTAATCCTTGTTCCTGTAATTATTATATTCGGAATGATAGGCAACCTGATAAATATTTCACTCAATACTCAGGCCTTAAGCCTTCAGGATTCATATGGAAGGAGTATTTTGGGTTCGTTTCATGGCCTTTGGAGTTTGGCGGGATTTACAGGCGCGGGGATTGGGGCGTTGATGATATACTTCAATATCGGACCACTATATCATTATGTTTTTGTAGCCATTTTGGCTTTGATTGTTTTGTTGCTTTCTCAGCGGTTTATTATCAGGGAAGAAAATGCTGTTGCAGGAGGCGGATTGGTTCTGAGAAAGCCCGATGACCTTTTGTTAAGAATCGGAGCAATCTCCTTTCTGGGGATGATGTGTGAAGGTTGCCTTTTTGACTGGAGCGGAGTTTACTTCAAAAAAGTGGTTGAAATAGATGCGAGTTACATTGCATTGGGTTACGTGGCATTTATGGGAGCGATGGCTTCAGGGAGATTTATATCTGACAGGTTGACAAATAGATTCGGCAAACTTTCTGTACTGAGGATAAGTGGGATTTTGGTTTTTGCAGGACTGATGCTGGCGGTAACTCTTCCGGATCCATTGACCGCCACTATAGGTTTTCTTTTGGTCGGTTTTGGAGTAGCATCGATTATTCCGATTGCTTATAGTATTGCCGGAAAGTCGAAGTTGTATTCCCGCGGGGTGGCATTGGCTCTGGTTTCGACCATTTCCTTTTTCGGATTTCTGATAGGTCCACCTCTGATTGGATTTATTGCCGAAATTTTCAGTCTAAAATTCTCTTTCGCACTGATCGCATTCAATGGGTTAGGAATTTTACTGTTGTCCACGTTCAGGGTGAAAGTTTTTCAAACAGGTGATCTGATTTTAAATTGAATCAAAAAATGAATCCCGATAAAGCTTCATTTCAATATCAAAAGGAGTTTGAAGTAATGTCCTTCCAGATCAGTCCGGAAGGAAAGCTTCGCTGGGCGGCTTTGGGAGATTTGTTGCAGGAGGTGGCGTGGAAACATGCAGACAGCCGTGAATTTGGACAGCAGCTTTTTGATAAAGGATTGGTTTGGATTTTGTCGAGATTTGATATCAAAGTTATTGAAATGCCTTCCTGGGGTGATAAAATCCTTGTAAAAACTGCCGGAAGGGGTGTTGATAAATTATTTGCCTTAAGAGAATTTCAGGTGGAGGATTATACAGGAAAAATCCTGGTGAATGCCACGTCAGCATGGCTGCTACTTGATAGGGATACCAAAAGGCCGCGAAAACCAGAAAAAATGTTGCCGTCCGAATTGTTTAAATATCTTGACAACTCAATGGATACTCCTGTCAAGGTACCAAGGAAGGAGAATCTTCAACCGGCAATGGAACTTGAGGTAAAACCTTCAGATCTTGATATGAACAACCATGTGAACAATGTCAGTTTTATCCGATGGATAGAGGATTTTTGCATCCTGAATCATATCAAAATATCCGAGCTGTTGATAAATTATCAGGCTGAGGTGATGATGGGTGAAAAAATCATTTTGAGTGCTTCACAAGAAAAGGAAACAGTTTTGCTATCGGGGAAACAAGGAGGTAAAGAGGTATTTGCCTCAAGAATTAACAAATAAATTCAAAAAATATTTTTTTATACGATATACCATCGTATTTTTATTTAAAATATTTGAAATGAAAGTCACAGCCATTATATCGGAAGAATTGATCGAGGAGACCATGAGGTTTTCAAAAGCATCAACCATTACAGAGGCATTAAAAATTGCCTTAAGAGATTATGTTGCTATCCAAAGAATAAAAGAACTCAGTTCATCGGTTGTGGAAGAACCACTGGAATTCAGGTACTCTGCCAAAGATCTAAGAGACAAAAACAATACATGAACAGAATTATTTTTGACACCTCGATTTGGATTGAATACTTTAAGGTAAACCCGGAATTTTTTGCTCCCTGTCAGAAATTACTTGAGAAACGTTCTGTTTACACTTTGGAAATTATTTTTGCGGAGCTACTGCAAGGTGCCAAAGGAAAAAGAGAAATTGGTATGATCAGTGGGTATTATGAAAACCTACCCAAACTTGATCATGAAGGTTTGATATTCGAAGCCGGTTTATATTCGCAAAAGGAAAATCTGATTTCGAAGGGAGTTGGAATTATTGATGCGATTATCATCTCAGAGGCATTGAAAAACCGGCTCAAAATCTGGACTTTGGATAAAAAGATTATTCGGCAATTGGATGAAGATAATCTTCATATTATGGAATAGAATTGGACGACTGAAGTAGAAACCAATCCATTATCCCTGATCAGGAGTTCAGGCTTTTTCAAATTTAACCTCATTGAACAATTCTTTTCCTTCTTCAAATGCGGTCAGGTTATCAAGCGTTATTCTAGTGATTTCCTGAAGTGCTTCAACAGTAAGGAATGCTTGATGGCTTGTGATCAAAACATTGGGAAATGTCATCAGACGCATCAACACATCGTCTTGAATCACCTCCTCCGAAAGGTCCTTGAAAAACAGTTTTTCTTCCTGTTCATATACATCTATCCCCAAAAAACCAATTTGAGAGGATTTTAAGCCTTGTATTACCGCCATGGTATCTATTAAAGCACCTCGACTGGTATTGATGATTTTAACTCCCTTTTTCATTGCTGCAATACTGCCGGGATCAATAATATGTCTGGTTTCCGGAGTAAGTGGGCAGTGAAGTGAAATGATGTCACTCTCCTTGAGCAGGGTTTGTTTGTTGACATATTTGACATCAATTTTTTTTAAGTCCTCATTTGGATAAGGATCAAAGGCCAAAACTTTACATCCAAAACCCAACATGATTTTACAAAAAGCCTTTCCAATAGCCCCTGTGCCAATGACTCCGATGGTTTTGCCATATAAATTAAATCCCGAGAGCCCTTCTATAGAAAAATTGTTTTCTCTGACACGGTTGAATGCCTTGTGGGTTTTTCGGTTTAGGGTTAAGATTAAGGCCACGGCATGTTCGGCAACTGCTTCCGGAGAATATGCGGGCACCCGCACCACTTTGAGCCCATGTTTTGCCGCAGCTTCCAAGTCAATATGATTAAACCCCGCACTTCTAAGGGCGATCACCTTGATTCCTTTCTTTTTAAGCTTATCAACAATCCTTTGGTTTACCTTGTCATTGACAAATACACAAACCGCATCATATCCTTCACTCAATGCAACAGTATCTATTGTCAGATTTACCTCAAAATAGGTGATGCTGTGATTTGTTTTTGGAAGATATTTGTCGAAGTGAATTTTGTCATAAGACTTTGTGCTGAAAAAGGCGATGTTCATAAAGTAAGAATATTTAATATGATTATCCGCTTGTATACAAGTAGGGGTAAACGCTCGCAATTACCAACCTGTCGAAGAGCTTGTTTCCAAAATATCTTCGGTTTAGCTTATAGCAGAACTCGTTCAGGTAGTTCTGAAGCATTCTTTCCGAGACCATATGATACTTTTGAAGATCCCTTCTTAGGTTACTGATCGCAATATGTACCCATCTCAGGTTGAACTTCCCTTCCTTGGAAGAAGATATGTAGCTGACATGAGTATCAATACAGTCAGCTATGTTTGCGAAAGTTGTACTTTCATCCGTTTGAAGTACTGCCTGTTTATCAATCAGCTCCTTAACGAGTTTTTCAGCTGTTTTAGCTTTTAAGTTTGTAATCTTGACCATTTTGAAGAATCGGCAGCTTTTGTCTTTTTCACCTGAAATAAAGTCTTCAAGAACAGTGGATTCAGCCATTACAGCAACCGGGACCTGTTTCTGGCTACCCCTGCCCCTTTTAAGATCCTTTTGCTCCGAGGTGGAGAAGCCGGAGCATGCTGACCCCTCTAATCCGGTGATATTTTGAAGCATGAACTGCGTTTAAGCCTTCCAGTCGCATGCCATTCCGGCAGATACTGACCCCCCTTAGGTTTTAAGCTTTTGATTCCGGAGCATATTGACCCCTTCAATGTCGGTATTCCGGATCAAGCTGACCCCCCGAAGTTTTACTTTCTTGCGATCAACTAATCATTGTACTGATGGCAGGAAAAATAAAAACTATGAGTCAGATCAAACAATTACTAATCATGCACGGCCAAGGCAAGGGCAAGAAAACCATAGCCGCAGCCCTTGGTGTCAGCAAAAATACAGTAAAATCCTATCTTTTGAAGGCAGAGCTGTTGTTTAATGCCAAAGGTACCAATGATACGCCGGAGAGTCTTTTAGCCCTTGATGATCCCCAGCTGGAAGCCAGGCTTCATGCGGGCAATCCTGCTTACAAAGACGATATCCGTTATGGCCAGCTGCAGGATAAGATGGAGTATATCCTGGACCAGCTTAAATTAAAAGGTGTTACCAAAAACCTGCTCTGGGAGGAGTATCGTATGGGAAACCCTCTGGGCTATGGTTATTCGCAGTATTGCTGGCACATCCAGCAATACCAGAAAGCAGCCAGATCCACAGCGGTACTTGTGCACACAGCCGGGGACAAACTCTATATTGATTATGCAGGCAAGCCCCTGTATTACATCGACAAAGAAACGGGTGAGTGTATCTATTGCCAGGTATTTGTAGCCTGTCTTCCCTTTTCAGATTATTGCTTCGTCATGGCGGTGGAGTCACAAAAGGCCGAAGACTTCATTACCGCTTTGCAGTGTTGCCTTCACCAGCTCAGGGGAGTGCCCAAAGCCCTGGTGCCGGACAATTTAAAAGCCGCCGTGATCAAGTCAGACAAATATGAACCGGGCATCAACCAACTGCTGGAAGATTTTGCCAACCACTATGGCACCACGGTTATCCCTGCCAGAGCAGGCAAGCCACAGGACAAGGCCCTGGTAGAAAACCAGGTCAAACTAATTTACAGCAGGGTATATGCCAAGCTTCGTAACAGGCAGTTTTTTGATCTTCAATCTCTCAATGAGGCCATAACGGAAAAAGTACAGGACCATAACCAGACGCGCATGCAGAAAAAGCCCTGGAGCCGGGAGGAAAAGTTCCTGGCAGAAGAACGCCAACTGCTTGCCCCGCTCCCCAAAGAACCTTTCCTGATAAAAAAATACAGGGAACTCACCGTAGCCAAGAACGGCCACATCTACCTGTCTGAAAAGAGTAACTACTACAGTGTCCCCTATGGCCTGATAGGGCAAAAAGTAAAAGTGATCTATACCAAAAACACTGTGCATATCTATGCAAAGGGGCAACAGGTGGCCGCACATCTGAGAAGCTACCGTGAAGGCCATTATACTACAGAGGACAATCATCTGGCTTCCAAGCATAAGCATTACAAAGATCGGAGCCCTGACTACTACATCAAAAAAGCAATGGCTGTCAACCATTCCCTTAAAACTCTGATAGAGCACCTCTTCAAACAGGATAAACACCCTGAACAACTGTACAACAGCTGTGACGGCATTTTAAGGCTTGCCCGTACTACCCACGGTGATATCCTTGAAAAGGCCTGTCAGTTGGCTCTGGAACACAAAGCCTATAATTACTCCTTCCTGAAAAATCTCATAGAGAACAGGATGGTTGATCAGTATCTGCCAATACCCTCCAAACCATTGCCAAAGCACACCAACCTGAGAGGCAACTCCTATTATCAACAACAAATAAATTTTAAACAAGATGAATCTGATTGAAACACAAATGACCAGCCTGAGGCTGCAGGGCATGCTGAAGACCTGGACAGCCCTGAAAGAAACAAGAAAGCTGAACGAACTTTCCCTGACCGAAGGTATGGAACTGCTCTTACAGGCAGAAGAAGAGGCCCGGACCAACAGACGCTTCAGGCGCCTTGACAGGCAGGCAGGCTTCCGTTACAAAGCCTCATTGGAAGAAATACGTCTACAGGACAACCGGGGTATTGACAGATCATTGGTAGCCTCCCCGGCCCCCTGTGACTTCATAGCAAAAGGTGAATCTATTCTCATTACCGGAGCAACAGGCTGTGGTAAAAGCTTTCTTGCATCTGCCCTTGGCCATCAGGCCTGTATGATGGGATATAAAGTAGCCTACTTCAACATGCAGAAACTCATGCTCAAAATCAAAATGTCCCGTATCGAAGGCACTGTACACAAGCTGTTTGAGAAGCTGGCCAAAACCCAATTGCTCATCCTGGATGACTTTGGACTGGCCCACCTGGACAAACAGCAGCAGATCGATTTTATGGAGATTATTGAAGACAGGCATGCCAAAGCATCCACCATCATATCCAGTCAACTACCTGTAGGCAGCTGGTACGATATCATTGGAGAGGAAACCATTGCGGATGCGATTTTGGATAGATTGGCCCACACCTCACATCGAATAGAGATAAAAGGTGAAAGTCTAAGGAAAAAAATGTAAAATTGTCAGTATATCAGTACAACAAGAAA
>JBGTDA010000143.1:0-7990 GCA_041748555.1 Rhodonellum sp. | reverse complement strand
ATTGCCATCTACTCTGGCAATATTGGTTTGAATCGCACTGGCATCTTTCGTTTGTCCAATGTCCTTGATGTAAATTGGATTTCCGTTTTTGTAGGTAATCACAATGTCGTCAAAGTCCTTTACATCAATTATCAAACCTTTGGCATCAATACCATAATTGACGTTTCCAATGTTGGCAACTCCTGATGGAATCATTGTGGTGTTTTTTTGGATAGCTTCCATCACCTGCGTCTGGGAGATACCCAAAGCTTCCATTTTATCAGGGTCAACATAGACATAAACCATTCTCAACGAACCACCATAAGCAGCAGGGGCAACAATTCCCGGTACACCGCTCAACATTTGACGAAGATTCAGATAAGCCACATCATACAAGTCTTTACCGCTTCGGGTGTCACTACTTACTGTAAGCAACATCAGGGGTTTGGAAGCAGTCGGATCAAATGGCTGAATCATTGGCGGCATTGTTCCCGGTGGCTGATAATACATATCACTCATCGCATAAGAGGAGGAATTCGCCATTGCTTCAGCCGGGTCAATATCTTCACCGTAAAAATTGGTAACGATACTCACGCCCATTATACTTTTGGAAAGTTGTTTTTCGATTCCGGGCGATTGTCCCGTCCACCGTTCCATACGACTGGTGATGTCTTTTTCTACAACTTCGGCAGGCATACCCGGATAAAGGGTTATGATCTGCATAGCGGATTTTTTGAATTGAGGAAGGATGTCCACCGGCATCCTTGGGATAAGAACTCCCGCCAATACTGCCACTATTATGGCAAATACAAGCACCAAGTACGGATTCTTAAAAGATATTTTAATCATAATTTGTCCTTTGGATTATTAGTAAAAAAAGCAAAAGGCAATAGACAATAGGCAAAATCAGTCATAGTAATGCCTGTTGCCAATTGTCTATTGCCAATTAAAACTTAAACCAAAGGGGGTGCACGTAAGGGACTATCTGAAAACAAAGTTGCCGACCGGCAATTCGGATCATGTGGTAATCCAAAAAATTTAGGGTAGTAATTTAATTTTTTTAGTTCAAAAAATAGTTCCGCAACTGCAATTATCTTGTGGATATTGGGACTAAGCGTATCTTCATGGGATGGAATAAAATCTTCAATAGATACAGAAACCTGATCGCAATCCATCGGAGGTAAAAAATGTTCATCATCAGTGCCTGAAAATATAGCATGCAATTCGCAAGTACTGGGTCCTTCATGCTCATGGTGTTGGTGTCCAAGGGGATGGCTTATACATACCATCCCAAAAGGGAAGATGGAAATGCCAGAAATAAATAAAAGTAACCAGTATTTGATTTTTATACCCACACTCAAAATTATACAAATATTAATCGTTTACAAACAATCAGGTTGTTTTACAAATGGAAGATAATGACATTTTTATCGTTTAGAATAATTTTAATTTTAAATTAAGTTCCTATCCGCCTATGATACTGCAAGTGTCACATTGCCGACAATCTATGAAACCAGAGTTTGAGAATTTGCATAAGAAATGGAGAAAATCAAAACTCTAACCCCTTAAACAACGAGTAGCATTTATTGAAAAAGAGTATCTTTGAGGGTTATGTTTGAAAGTAGGTATTACACTGACCAAGGCTTATGTACCTTCAGCAATGTGAATGTAGGATGCCTTTCATGGGGAAGATTTAGATGCGAAAATTTCTCTGGGAGCAATTGCAAACCTAGGGAAAATAAAAGATAGCCTGATCCAAAAGTCTGTTGATGGAATTGAATAACAAATACATCACTTTGTTTCAGTGACTAGTAGATTTCTTGACAAGCATATCGTGTCAGTATGGGAAGCAGTTCAGGCATTAAAGCACCTCTCTATTGGCATCAAATCATATATAAATTTCTCCCACTCCTCATCAAGATGGCTTTTTTCAGGATTCAGATTAGCAAAATAAAAACTATGGGAAGTGATAGCTTTATAAATGACGTGTTATGGGGTTTAAGTGACCCGCAGAAACATTTGCCTTCCAAATATTTCTATGATGAGAAGGGATCAAGGATTTTTCAGGAGATTATGCATATGGATGAATATTATCTTCCCCAATGTGAATTGGAAATCCTTAATGGACAATCCAGGCAAATAGCAAATGAGATATTCCACGAGGAATTTGATATTATTGAACTGGGAGCTGGAGATGGAAGCAAGACTTTGATATTTTTGGCGGAGGTACTTAAAACCGATAAAAAAATCACCTATATCCCAATGGATATATCCTCAGAAATTCTGGAAATAAACAGGCGAAATATCAAGGAAAAACTTCCTGATTTGGATGTAAAACTTTTGGCAGGTGACTATTTTTATACCCTAAAAACACTTACTTCAAATCCAAAACCACGATTAGTGATGTTCATGGGAAGTAATATTGGCAATTTCCCTGGAGAAAAAGCGATAGAATTTATCCGTTTTGCCAATGACTACTTAAATGCTGGAGATTATTTCCTCATTGGGGTGGATCTGAAGAAAAATCCACATGTCATTAGGGCTGCTTACAACGACAAAGAAGGAGTGACGAAGCGCTTTAACCTGAACTTACTGGAAAGGATTAACCGCGAGTTGGGGGCTGATTTTAATCTTCAGGCGTTCGAGCATTATGGTGTTTACAATCCTTTGGATGGAGCTGCTTTGAGTTTTTTGGTCAGTATGCAGGAGCAAGACGTGCATATAGCTGACCATACTTTTCATTTTGATCAATATGAAACCATCCATACCGAAATTTCTCAGAAATACAGCGTCAAAGATTTGGATCAGTTGGCCCTTAAAACAGGATTTTCTTGGGACAAACATTTCATAGATAGTATGGGGTATTATTCTTTGAGTTTGTTTAAGAAGTGAAATGAAGCGTATGCCTTTAAAGTCAAGTTAACTAATGACAAACCTGAACAGGAAACCTCAATTAAGAACAACCAATGTAAAGGTTTGTTCCTCAGACCCTCCGCATAATCATAAGGTGCTGTTTTCCTGAGTGACTACTTGGTTAAAAGTTGAAAAAAGGGATTAAAAATGAGCATCCAAATACCAGCAGCCTTTCCTTTTCAGTCGCATATCAATTATTCGTTCCATGATTATTTTAAATATATCAAATTCCTTGAAGAAAATCCGGAGCGACATAATGAGCTATGGGGAAATTAAATCAAAATCCCGAAATTGTATTTGAAAGTGGTCTCGAAGTCGGCGGTTTTTTTATTACCTTTAATTAAAACTGCCTAAAAATGGAAAAAACCCCCTTACTGGTATTTGATGTAAATGAAACATTACTGGACCTGTCCCCTGCTAAAACCAGGGTAAACGATCTGGTTGGGAATGCGCATGCATTCAAGGGTTGGTTTTCATTGCTGCTCCATTATTCGTGTGTAGAAACCATAACCGATAATCCCATTGCGTTTGGAGCAATAGGGAAAGCGACTTTAAAATGGTTTTTCAGGAATACCGGAAGGAAGTAGAGGATTCGGAAATAGATGCGATTTTAAGCCTTATGGGGAGTTTTCCTGCCCACACAGATGTTATTTAAGCCTTGGAAATGTTCAGGCATGCAGGTCATACGCTGGTGGCACTTACCAATGGAAGCCTGGAAATGGTTTAAAAGCAATTGGATCATGCCGGGATCTCCTCATTTTTTGATAGAATTTTTAGTGTTGCCGGCACAGGTAAATTTAAACCCCACCCGGCTACTTATATGCATGTGCTGGACCAAATGCAAATCCCGGCCAACAAAGGGATAATGCTGGCAGCGCATGCCTGGGATATTCTCGGGGCTCAACGGGTGGGAATGCAAACGGCGTTTGTGACCCGTTCGGGAAAAATTCTTTATCCTGCAGGACCCCTTCCGGAATATACTGGAAATTCGTTGGTGGAAATTGCCAAACAAATGAGTCGCTAGCAATCTAATTCTAAGGAATAACCTCATTCTCACACCTGAAGTTTACTGATCATTTCGTACTTTTAGGTTCCTTGACAAGGTATCGGAAAATGCAAAAAAGCAAAATTTGGTTTTTAGAAAATTTCAGTATGTTTCAAATTCTGTCTCCTGATGAAATGCAAGAGATGGATTTGCACACAGTGATGCGTGAGGTACCTGAAAAACAAGTGATCTACCTCTCGGATGATGAGGCAAAGCACATATACATATTAAAGAAAGGGAAAGTCAAAATATCCAGACTTTCGGAAGATGGAAAAGAGGTGATTTTAGGAATTTTGGGACCTGGTGAGGTCTTTGTTGAATTATCGCTTATTGATCAAGGAAAAAGAGACGAAATTGCTATTGTTACCGAAAATGCGTTGGTATGCAAAATCAGCACGGATCAATTTGAAAAAATGATGCAGCAAAACAAGGCATTGAATTTTCAGATTACCAAATTTATCGGGTTACGTCTGAAAAAGATTCAAAACAGGTTGGGAAACATTATTTTTAAAACCTCAGAACAAAGAATCCGAAGTTTTATCAATGAAATGGCCCATGATTTCGGGAGAAATATCTCTCAGTTACAGTAGAAACAGAATTCTGGTCAAGGATATTGAAAAACTATGACTTCTGGGTAGACTTCTACCTAAACCAAAAGCAATCATGAAGATCCTCACTGTATTTGTACTTTTTTTGTTTAATCTCTCCTGTGGGAATTCTCAATTGGTCGGAGAAAACACCGATCCACCCTCTCACCATCCTTTTGATACTCTGTTAAAGCGACATGTCGACGAACAGGGAATAGTCGATTACAAAGGGTTGATAAAGGATAAGGAGAAGTTGGAAACCTATCTTAATTTGATCAGCCAAAACCCTCCGGATCGGAAAACCTGGTCAAAAGAGGAACAACTGGCTTACTGGATCAATGCTTACAATGCCTTTACCATCAAATTGATTATTGACCACTATTCCGTAAAAAGTATTCGGGATATAGGCTCATCGTTAGAAATCCCGTTGGTGATACCGTATGGCATCTTGAATTTTTTGAAATTGGCGGGAAGTCGGCCAGTTTGGATGAAATAGAGCATAAAATCCTAAGGAGGGAGTTTGTGGAGCCCCGCATTCATTTTGCCATCAATTGTGCTTCGATATCCTGTCCCAAACTTTTGAACCGTGCATTCACTGCAAAAAAGCTGGAGGAACAGTTGGAAATGGTGACCCAAGAATTTATCAATGACAGCACCCAAAATGAACTGGGTACCCAAACTGCCGAAATCTCCAGTATATTCTCTTGGTTCAAAGAGGACTTTACCAGGAATGGCAGCCTGATTGATTTTCTAAATTCCTATTCCGATATTCCCCTCCGGCCTACAACCAAAATCAATTTTAAAGAGTACGATTGGAGGTTGAATGAATAATACATTAGTTGTTTTGTGCTTATGTTTTTTTATTCTGTTGTAGAAGCTTTTTAGACCGATATCCAAAAATCAATGGAAACGTAAGAAAAAGGTGAAGTCACACCTAATTGGGATTGGCTTTCATACTGACACGTTGTCTGTAGATGAAGGACTCGGAATGTTCATACGAACCATTATTTAAAAACATAGGTGGAATATTGATCACGGAATTCCCTCGGGTACGGCCAGTTTGTTTTTTAAAAAAGCGATTGAATTGAGAAGGATCCTCAAAACCCAATTCCCATCCGATCTCTTTGGATGATTTATCAGTGTACAGCAAGAGCCGCATCGCTTCCAGGATCAACCGGTCATGAATGATCTCCAAAGGACTTTTATCACCCTGTTGGGCAAACAGGTTGGAGATGGTTTTAGGGGAGCGGTGCATCATGGCTGCATAATCCCCCACCTGCCGGAACTTTTTAAAGTGCTCTTCCACCAAAACATTATAATGTCTGATGAGCTCCCGTTCTTTTTCCGGTAGCTTCTTTTTGACCAGTTGTTTTCTTGCCAACCGGGTCACCCGTATGATGAATCTTTTCAAAAGCAATCGGAGCATCTCTTCCTGGTTTTGGTCCTTTGTGTCAAACTCCTCCTGAATCACGCTTGCCAAATTCCTTAATCTCTCAGTTTCCGCTTCATCCAGTTCGACCATAGGGGAATAATTGGAGCCAAAAAAGAGCAACCCATTGCAAGAGACTTCCGAGTCGTAAGTATGAATGCAGTAAAATCCCCTGTTGAAGGCAATTAAGAGGATTTCTGAATAGGATTGTCCTTTGAGGTTTTCTATTTTTTGGAGGTAGGTGCAACATACCAAATGGTTGGGCTCAAGCGAAATCTGCTGTTGATCCACAAGCATTTCCAGGGCCATTCCCCCGTAATTCCAGAAAAACTTTAGATGGTTTCCTGTTTCCTTTAAAGTCTGTTCGAAATCATTTCCATCTGCTAAATGAAAACTCCCCTCAACAGATGCTATCTCAAAGATTTTGTACATGGTTTTGGATTAAAATGCCAGGCCCACCGTGAGCCCGAGCCTTAAATCATTTCTGTAATTTTGATTGAGCTCATGGGAGACACCTGCAGGATCAGTAGATTCGGTAGTCCATAGGGGCAAGCCATAACCTAAAAAAGCGGAAAGGGCCAGTCTTTTGTAGTTGTACCGGTATCCTGTATTCAGGCCGGAAAAAACCGCCTGGTACTGGTGCTGTATGCTGCTCCCGCTGGTGGTATTTTCTTCTCCCCAGCGGTATTTGGAATAAAGGCCGGCAAAAAGGCCCTCCCCAGGATTTTCCTCCGCAAAAACATAATACCGGTATTCCAGTGCGAATGAATTGACCTGTTGGTCCTTTTCATTAGACAATTGATTGAGCCGGTGTTCCAGTCCCAGCCAAACCCCATTTTTTAGGAAGCTGTGTTCGTAGCTAACCACCAGGTTTTCGGCAGGTAAACCCAATAAATTGATGCCGACCCTGTTTTTATAGTTAGCGCCTTCCTGTGCGTGGGAGGAAAACCAGGCAAGTTGAAAAACGGCAAGCAATAAAAAAAGAAGGGTAAATTTGCGTTTCATAGGAAATAGGTGGATTAAGATGACTCCGGGCTGCTTTGCATGCGGAATTTTATGGTGGAAGGTGCTACGCCAAAATCCGAATCAGTGAGCTTGGACAATCCTTGCTCGAAAAGACCTATTTTTATTAAAGCCTGATGGTGGATGCTGTGTTCTAGGCAATATGCTAATTCTCTTTGAAAAGAGGAGGGAATGGTGCATGTTTGGTCTTTAGTCACTGTGTAAGCTGCCTTTAATTGGATTTCTCCCATAATTTTTTCCGATGACAACCAGGTGATGACCTGCTCAATAACCTTATTTGCTTCTCCAAGCTCTTTTTCTAGTTGCAAGTCCCGATTCCGTTGATCATAGTTTACATCTCCACCTTCATTAAAGGCACGGGATAGGCAGGTATAAAATTCAAGAACATGTCTGATGTGCTGCCCGATTGAGGCCCCGGATAGGTAGGAAGAGGGAAATTGGTACTGTTCCGGACTGAGCTTTTTTATAAGAGAAGCAATGCTTATAAGATTTTCCTGACATTCAATTTGCATGGATTTAGGGGTTAAAGGTTTCTTTTATGATGGTATTGGCCAATTCATGAAACCCCATGACAGCGACTTCCGTGATATTGGGTTTCCAAAACGAACCCCCATCAATCTCCAGGTAAATGTGTCTTATTTTCATCATGCGATTATTTATTTTAGCAAAAACACCATAATTTCCGAAAACATCTTTCTTTAGGGTGAATTGGGTTTTATTACTAAGATACAATTTGAAGGTGACCTGCTCACCCTCATGAGACAATATATCAATACCGTAACCAAATTTCTTTTTGATCCAGTTTACCCGGACAAGTTCACCTGTTTTTTCATTGTCCAGCAATTTAAGGCTTATCGGATTTTCTTTTGCAGGATTTCCATTTTCATCCAAATGCAGAAAATAAACGATTTGGTCTTCATTCAGATTACGTTCGATTGTAAACAGGATTTGTTGCGTTTGAGCCGAAACATCTGATAGTACCAGCACTCCCAATAAAAATAAAATGCCTCTAAA
>JBGTDA010000142.1:0-26746 GCA_041748555.1 Rhodonellum sp. | reverse complement strand
CAGGTTGCATACGCGTTACGCACCCGTGCGCCACTCTCATCTGCCCCGAAAGACCGAATCCCGTACGACTTGCATGTATTAGGCCTGCCGCTAGCGTTCATCCTGAGCCAGGATCAAACTCTCCGTTGTAAAGTTTTTTTTGCCGGTCTTTTTCCGGCTTGTCTCTTTGTGTCCAAAGATGTAATATTGGTATATTACTTTATTAAATGTCGAATTGTCTTACACTACTTCAATGAACTTTTTCTCATTAAGAGAATGGTTTCAAAGGACGTTTCCCCTGAAAGCGAGTGCAAATATCGGGATATTTTTTTAACCCGCAAAATGCAAATTGAAAATAATCACAATAATATTTTCCGGATGCTCAATATTTGACTTTCAATAAAACCAAAAAACTTTTTCTTTGGCATTCCCGAAATCGGATTGCAAACATATGTGGGATTTATATTATTACCAAAAAATAACCGTCAAATTAATATCATATTTTAAGTAAAACTCTATCACCAGGCCTACTAAATTCACTTCGTTGCTTTGTAAAGGGGCACTGTACTACAGGGTTCCCCATACATAATGGATTTCACGTGCTTTTGAAGCATCGAAACTATCCTTCCATAAGCATACAACGGTACGGGAAACTTGCTGCATCCCTTTATCACAACAGGCCTATCCTTATAATCCAATGGATCGATTCCCATAAGTGCTTCTTCAAACAAACATTGTTCTAAGGCATTTAAATCACCTATTACATAGAACACATTAAGTCTTGAAAGATAGGTTCCTACTAGCATAAATGCCCAATTGGGAACAATCGCATCCGCTGTACAATCAATCGCCACTAACTTTCCGGTATACAATGACCAATCCAATTCTTTCAGATTCGACCTGAATTCTTTCTCCTTCAATATCAATTCCTGATAAAGAAAATCTTTCAGATCAAAAACCACACGGTCCTCCTTACGGTAAAATAATTCTAAGTCAATTGTAATTATTGGACTGTTGGCTACTCTGTTAATGATTTCACTCATATCAATAGGGGATTTTTCTTAGACTGTAAAACTCGAAACTCCTTGACGTAGTTTGGTTCGAAATATGCCATATTTTCAAAATCCTTAACCAAAAACTTCTGAAAGGCAATTACTCCAACATTACTGCTCGAATTGGTGGTAGTAATGAAAACTGAATTGGGATGGGAGAGAATTTCCATTGATTTTTCCACTCCATCACCTATAAATAATACCTTACTCTTTTCAAGAAATTCAACAAAAGGATTTTGTTCCAAAACAAAGGGCTGAGAATCCACAAGTGTATTACCGAGGCCACCAACTACTTTTGCATAAACTTCCATTCTCCGCGCATCCATCATCGGGATCACATAATCCGAGGCTTCGCAAAAGGGCAAGGCAGCTTGGGCAAGTGCGGATAAGGTATCCACTCCTATCAATGGAATATCATAACCGTAAGCAAATCCTTTTGCCATCGAAACGCCGATCCTGAGACCTGTATAAGAACCGGGTCCAGCTGATACTGCGACTGCCTCCAGATTTTTCTTATCTAATCCGCTTTGGATAAAAAGATTATCAATAAGAAATATGCCCTTTTGAGAATGTACATTATCCTGATGGAGTTCATTTAAAGAAAGTAGAACCCCATTTTCATGAAGCGCTACCGAACAAACTTTAGTAGCTGTTTCAATAGATAATATCAATGCCATTGAAATTATAAAACTTGTTTGATGTTTATCTATTTGAAGCGGTCAGGATACCGGTGAAGGTGTTGTGGCTATTGAATATCTCAACTGACTTGAATATTTCCGGGTCTTTTTCCAAAGATGCTTCAATAATACCTTCCTGAAAATAATAGCGGGAAATTATTTCTTCCTTCATAGCTTTTTTGATTTCATCCTCAAAAGTAATCAGGTCTTGTTCTTTACTATGGCTCACTTGCTTTTTGAGTGCCTCAATCTGACTTTTAATATCCTGATAGTATTTTTCCTTCTCCGCATATTTTTCCAAATCTTCAATCGATTTTTCTACCAATGTAGTATAATCATAATCTTTCCCTTCAAGCCATTTTACAAAATCAGTGTAAACTTCCTCGGATATTTCAAAACTGCGGGGACCATCAATTTTATCGTTTTCCAAAAAGAACTCATTGGCATATTCAAAAACCAAACTTCTTGCAACTAAGCTATAAGTAATAGGTGAATAGGATTCCGATTCCACTTTAGTATCGGGTTCTATTCCCGCACCATCAAAAACAATTCTTCCATTCCTGGTTTTAAATTCTTTTCTTAAAGAATCAGGAATTGAAGGTGAATTTCCGTCTTCATCACGATTACTATAGTCAATTGCCTGAATACAGCGTCCACTGGGTATATAATATTTAGCAGTAGTGACCTTCACCTGGGAATTATACGAAAGCGGGATTGAGGTTTGAACCAATCCTTTACCAAAGGTTTTTCTTCCGATTAAAACCGCTCTATCATAATCCTGCAATGCACCTGCTACAATTTCTGAAGCCGAAGCACTCCTTTCATTGATCAAAACAACCAAGGGAATTTCTTTGTCCACGGGTGATTTTGTGGTTTTATATTCGACATTTACGCTTTCCAACTTTCCTACAGTCCTGACAACCTCTTTACCTTTTGGAATAAAGAGATTCACTATTTCTACTGCCTCTTTTAAAATTCCGCCAGGATTATCTCTTACATCAAGTACCAGACGCGTAATACCCTGCGACTTTAAATCCACCAATGCATTTCTAACATCTGCTGCAGCATTTGTCGTAAAATCGGTTAATTTGATATAACCTGTTTGATCATCTATTTTTCCATAATAAGGAACATTGCTGATGACTATTTTTTTCCGGGTGAGATTTACAGCTATGGTATCCGTCCCTCTTTTTATCTCTACTACAACCGGAGTATTTGCGGGTCCTTTTAAAAGTTTTGATATATCGGAGGTCCCTTTCAAAGTTACATTTATTGTATCAACCCTTAGGATTTCGTCTCCTATACGCAATCCACCGGTTTGTGCGGGAAACCCTGTATAGGGCATCAAAATCATGTTTACACCTGTTCTGTTTCCAATCAAAGCTCCAACTCCTCCATATTCTCCGGTGGTCATCAATCTAAAATCTTCGGCATTTTCTTCCGGTATGAATTCCGTGTAAGGATCAAGCTCCTCCAACATAGCGGCAATTCCTACCCCAACAAGCGCTTCCGGATCAATCTCATCAACATAATAGGAGTCAAGTTCTCGGATAAGGGAAGCAAAAATGTCCAGGTTTTTGGCGATTTCGAAAAGCTTGTCATTCTTATATGTAAAAGAAAAAAGTAGACTCAAAGACAGCACCAAGGCTGAAAGAAAGATTACCGCTTTGTTTTTATGTTTTATCATTTTTAATAAACTTTAAGGTTTTGAAGGGGAATTTGAGCTGTTTATTTTAATCAGGACTTTCTTCATCTTCGATTGAATGGTATGAAAATCCGACATATCTGTAGAAACGTAAATTAATGCAATTAATTTCTTTTGCTCTTCATCAGCGGCCAAAAGGTGCTTATTGAGCCTGTAGGATTCCTTCATCCTTCGCTTAACAAAGTTACGACCGACCGCCTTTTTGATTTTCTTTTTTGAAACGGAAAAAAGCACCTGATAGGTTCCTTGCTGCCCTTTCGGGATTGGGAGATACAAAACTTTAAATGGATGTAAAAAAAAAGAGGAACCTTTATCAAAAAGTTCCTTTATTGACTTTTTAGAATGTATTCTCTCATTCGTTGGAAGTTTGAAGCTCATTGCAAATAAATCATCGCATTATTAAATACGGGTTTTAATGCGAGATATTACTTCTTCAATGTTTTTTCAGAGGAAACTGAAAGTTTGTGTCTTCCTTTAGCTCTTCTTGATCTCAGGACTCTTCTGCCGTTGGCAGTAGACATTCTTTCTCTGAATCCGTGCTTATTTCTTCTTTTTCTGCGAGAAGGCTGAAATGTTCTTTTCATGAAAATATGATTTGTTTTATTTGCTTTCCTTTATCCGCCTTTCCTGGATTACCCTAAAAAGGACTGCAAAGATAGATAGGTTTTTTTTATTTACAAACGGGGGGTTTACTTTTGTTATAATTCAAAGTGTACACCTCTCTATGAAATACTATATTTCCCGAAACGCTTCAACATCACAATTCATTCAAGTCCAATTGGATCTTCATTGCAATTCCGATGAAGTCACTAAGCTTCAGTTGGCGGCGTGGAGACCCGGAAGATACGATCTGGCAAACTATGCACAAAAAATCCGCGGCTTTAAAATTGTTTTTGAGAATGAAGAGATCATCTGGAGAAAGACTTCAAAGGACCTGTGGGAATTTAAGGCAAACCACGAAGGAAATTATCGGATTTACTATGAATTTTATGCAAATCAAATGGATGCAGGTGGTTCATGGTCAGATGATCAACAACTATATCTGAATTTTTCCAACTTTGCATTTGACATTAAAGGTAGAGAAGTCGAGCCGATTCAGATAGACCTTTCTGTTCCTCAGCATTATAAATTTGCTACGGCATTATCTTATACCGGAGATACTTTTTCCGCCGCAAGTTATCAGCATCTGATAGATAGCCCTATAGTGGCGAGTGAGCATCTTAAACATTTTTCTTATCAGGTAAACACTATCACATTTCATGTCTGGATTCAGGGTGAAATTCATTTTGACATCGATTATTTGATTGATGTTTTTATGAAATTTACCGAAAAGCAGATTGAAGGGTTCAAGGAATTTCCTGTCAAGGAGTACCATTTTATTTATCAATTGTTGCCTTATGCCCATTTCCATGGAGTTGAGCATAAATTTTCCACGGTGATAACTTATGGTCCAGCAGAAAATCTTAATGAAAAGTCCAATCTCGATAAGCTCGTTGGAGTGAGTTCCCATGAGCTTTATCATTTTTGGAATGTCTGTCGCATACGTCCTGAAGAGCTCCTTCCCTACGATCTCTCCAAGGAAATCCTACTGGATACCGGGCTGGTTCTGGAAGGAGTAACTACCTATATGGGGGATTTATATTTGTTGAAATCGGGCTATTACACCCTTGAGGAATATTTATCAGTTCTTGAAAAACTTTTTTTCAAAGAATTTGGAAGCAAGGGCTGGCAAAATCAAAGTATCGTAGAGTCCAGCTTGGACTTATGGCTTGATGGATACAATATCGGAATTCCCGACAAGAAGGTCAGTATTTACAACCGCGGAGCCTTGATTTCACTATGCCTTGATCTGATGTTATTGAATCAAAAATCTTCCCTTCAGCATATCATGACCGAAATGTGGTTTGATTATGCCAAAAAAGGAATCGGATATTCTTTGTCGGATTTTGAATCCAAAATAATCTCCAAATTTTCCAAAGATTATATCATAAAATTGTTTTTCTCATCTTTTGTTTATGGTCACAAAGATATCTTGCCCACGCTTCAGGAATTACTATTTGATATAGGGATTGGCATGGAGGAAACTTTTACCGGTAGCCGGATGGCACATCATTTTGGTATACAGACCGATGAGACGGGAACGGTTACAAGGATTCACGCTGACAGCAAGGCTTACTTCAAAATGATGTTGGGTGATCAGATTGTTTCAGTTGATACCGATAATAATTACGAAGATCTGACGGATAATCAATCGCTGATTAAACTGAATATCAAAAGATGGGGCCGCGAACTGCAGATCGTTTTGGAACAAGAGCGACAACTTTTTTTCCCCGAATATAAATTATCTCTAATATCCCCAAATAAAAAAAGGGAAAGGTGGATCAGTGGACATATTGAAGCAACATCTTGAATACATGGTATTTATAGGATGAAAAAGTAGTACTTCAAAAAGAATTTGGTTAAATTAAGGATCAACCAAAAAAAATCCAATATGACTGTAGCAAATCAAATCGAACATTGGGCGGATACCCATCATCCAATTTGGATTGATTACGTCCGCATTGCATTAGGGTTATTTATCCTTTATAAGGGTATCTTATTTATTGCTGATACTGACGCCTTGATGGAAATAAGTCAATCGGTGGATCTGGCTTTTTTCAGTCTTGCATTGGCTCACTATGTAGCCTTTGCACATCTGGTCGGAGGGATTCTGATCGCTATGGGATTGGTCACCCGGCTCGCAATAATTTTCCAGCTACCTATATTGTTTTTTGCTGTTTTCTTCGTCAATATCCGACAGGGATTTGTATCTGTCAGCAACAACCTGGAATTTGAAATTTCGCTGATAGTATTCATCCTTTTAATCGTTTTCCTCATCTATGGTTCGGGAAGATTATCTGTTGATCATTGGATGAGAAGTCATCCAAATGCATAAAAAAAGCTCCTCAGATTGGGGAGCTTTTTTTATCTGGAAATGAATATTTTGCTTTTATTTGAAATCCTCGTCATTCAACTCCTGGTTGAACTTGATGGAGGTTACTTTCCCAACCATCGCCGAAGGCAACATAGGGTTTTTGATGGTCATTGTCATAGGAAACATAACTCCATCTACTACTTCGTAATCGGAGTATCCTATGTCACCTGTAGCAGAAGAACTGGTTTTTAACTTCAGTCCGCTTTTGGTGCTATAATACTCCATAGTTTCCATACCGTTTGGAGCCGTAATAACCAAGGTATTTGCCTCTTCGCCATCAATTTCTTCTGTGCCACGATGCTCCAGGGAATACCCTAATTCTTCGTAATGCATTTCAGGAAACACATAAGCTTGGCTTTGCATCATCTGCATCATTTCCTCATTCAACTCCTGTTCCTGCCCCATAGCGATCATCTTTCCTTTACCGTTTGCTATGACAGTTTTTTGGACAACGTTACCCATCACATTGGTTTCCTGATAAACCCTCTTGTTCACCTGATCACTGATTCCCTGGATTATAATATTGGTTCCTTGAAAATCTGCCTCCATAGTCATGGTGGAGTTCTTGATCAGATCCACTTTTGCTTTGCCTCCGACAGCTTGGATATATCTTGCTATAATTTCGGCGGGATCCTTCTCAACATAACTTTTTTCAGTCAGAGTTTGAAAATTTCCACTTGCAAATACTTCAGCTTTTGCTTCGAGCTGAGTAAAGCCGAGGGCCAATACAAGGGCAAATGCATTCAATTTCATCTTTGTTTAGTTAGGTATAAGTCCTATGACTATTTCATATCCGCTTCTAAAACGGGTGTATTAAATTCTATTTTATCTACTTTACTGTTTAAAGGCATCGGAATCATCGGCGATTTGATAGTCATTTCCATCGGGTATTTCACACCATCCACTTCTCCGTATCCTGCAAAGAGGGTGTCACCGGCCTGAGCATTTTCATTTTTGATTTTTAAGCCGGATTCAACACTATAATAATTAATTTGCTGCGCACCTGTAGGATTGGAAATGATAACTTTATAGGCTTCTTCACCTTCTACATCTTTGATGCCATCCAATTCCATGGTATAACCAAGGCTTTCAAAATGCAACTCCGGAAAGATAAACATGCTCATTTTTGCAGATTCATATTGCTCATCTGTCAATTCCTGGGTTTGTCCTCCTGCCGAAACAACAGCTTTACCATCTTTTATTGTGGTGTTTGATGCCACATTTCCCATCATCATGACTTTTTGATTGTAAGCACCCTCGGGTTCATCAAATGCAAAAACCATTGTCAGTTTCATGCCTTGGACTTCTGCTGAAGATTCAATTTTGGCCGTTTTGATGGCTTTTGCTTTTTCCTCACCACCGATTGCCTGGAGATAAATATCAATGACTTTTTCAGCAGTCATGTCAGCATCAGCCATCTGGATTTCCTTGGAAGGATCTCCCATGTTGTTATAGTATTTTACCTCACCGAATTGTGCCATTTTTTCCTCAATTTCCCCTGCATTACCCACGGCGGTGATGTGCATGTTTTCCGGTTTCAGAAATTTCTTTGCCGCATCATTCACATCATCAACTGTAATGGCATTCAAACGCTGTAAGTAGGTGGCATAAAAATCCTCAGGCAAATCGTATCGTTCGGTATTTATAGCAAAAGTGGCTATGGTGGAAGGGCTTTCCAATGATCTTCCAAAAGAACCACTGATATTTGCTTTTGCCGCTTCCAGTTCTTTTTCAGTTACTCCGTTTTCGCGAAGCTTCCTTATTTCATTTATTATTTCGTTCGCTGCTGAATCAGTCACTGCGGATCTGACTGATGCATTAGCTGTAAAATTTGTGATGACTTTATCAGAACCAATGGAAGAGTAGGCTCCATAGGTATATCCTTTGTCTTCTCTCAGATTCATAAAGAGCCTGGAAGATGATCCTCCGCCTAAAATATAATTCAAAACCCTGCTGGTAAGATAATCCGGATCGTTCACATTCATCTCCAAAGGATATGTAACATTCAATACCGTCTGAACGGATGCAGGACGATCTACAATAGCAACAGTATTTTTCTCAGGCGCAGAAGGTTTCGGGTAGGTGTTCGCTGGAACATCGCCACTTTCCCAATCAATGAAATATTTTTTAACCAGACTTTCAGCTTCTTTCCTGTCGATATCACCTACTATTGCCATGTAAGCGATATTTGGCTTAAAATAAGTTTCATAATAAGTCTTGATGTCTTCCACCTCAATGTTGTCAAGCGTTTCTTCTGTTTCGGCTTCACCATATGGATGATCTTTGCCATATGCCAATGCTGAAGTCAATCTTCCGGAGATAGCATTTGGGTCATCTTTACTTGCAGCCAAACCCGAAACAGCCTGTTTTTTCAATTTATCAAGCTCTTCTTGAGGAAAAACCGGGTTGAAAAGAACATCTGCCATAAGCTCCAATATTTTTTCCTGATGCTTTTTCAAGGACGAAGCATAAATTGAAGTTGCTCCGGCACTGAGTGAAGCCCCTATAAAATCCACTTCTTCATCCAATTGGTCTTTGGTTCTGTTTGAGGTACCGCCTTTCATCATTTCCCCAACCATTCCAAGCATCCCCGTTTTATCTCCCTCCAAAATAGGATCACGATCTAAAACCAGTGAAAAGGCAACTCTCGGAAGTTTGGTGTTTTCGACTACAAAAACCTTTAATCCATTTTTTAAAGTAAAAGAATCCGCGTCTCCAAGTTTGATTTCTCTTGCGGGACCGGGTTCGGGATAAGTCGATCTGTCTACCTGCGCAAATCCCGCCGGAATGATCAGGCTGACAATAAAATATATAAGTAACTTTTTCATAAATCTCTGTTTAACAATTAAGAATTTATTCTGCAGGTTGAGCGGATTTAGGTAAATAATAAAGCACTACTCTGCCATCAAGATCCAGATATTGATTGGCAACCCGCTTAAGGTCCTCTTTTTCTACCTTCCTGTAGTAGCTGAGTTCATTGTTGATATAATCCGTATCTCCATAAAACACCTTGGATTGGGCAAGATTTTGTGCTATTCCCGCCATTGAACTGTTTTTACTGACCAGGTCGTTTTCAATTATATTTTGCAGCTTTTGAAAATCCTGATCTGAAATTCCTTCTTCCTGCACCTGTTTTAACAGTTTATCGATTTCCGTTTCCAAGTCTTTGGGTTCGACTCCCATATTGGTAATGGCATACATGATAAATACTCCACCATCTTCCAGATCAAGTGGAATAGCAGCAACAGCAAGTGCTTTTTGTTGCTTATCCACTAATTCTTTTGTCATTAAAGAAGAATTTCCACCGGTCAAATAGGTGGAAAGCATAGACAATGCGTAGGAATCAGGATGGTCTTTTGGAGGAAGGTTATATGCCTGAATAATGGCAGGGATCTGAATGTTATCATAAACGATATCTCTTATCTCTTCTGTTTTTTCAGGTTCTTTCACATCAGGTCGATAAAATTCAGTAGGACCTTGTGGTATTTCTTCAAAATAAGCCCTTACCCATTCTTCTGTCTGTCCATAATCAATGTCCCCGGCTATGGTCATAGTTGCATTGTTCGGCACATAATAAGCTTCGTGAAAAGCCATGAATTCCTTCAAACGAGCCGAATCAAGATTTTCCATTGACCCGATCACAGGCCAACGATAAGGATGCTTTTCAAATGCTCTTTTCATGGTTTCGGGGAGAATTGATCCGTAAGGTCTGTTGTCATAGGATTGACGCTTTTCCTCCTTCACCACCTCCCGTTGGGTATCCACTCCGATCTGATCAATTTTAGGATGGAGCATCCGCTCACTTTCCATATAAAGAGCAGTCTCCAATTGGTTGGAGGGGACAATTTCGTAGTAATAGGTAATGTCATTGGAGGTAAATGCATTCAAGGTGCCTCCGATAGCCTGAATTTTGTTCATGTATTCACCCCGAGGAATATTTTCTGTACCTTCAAAAAGCAAGTGCTCAAAAAAATGTGCGAATCCGGTTCTTTCAGGTTGTTCATTTTTAGAACCTACATGGTAAAGAACAGAAGTGGCTACAATCGGCGTGCTTCTGTCCTGGTGCATGATTACATGCAGCCCATTGTCGAGGGTAAATTCTCTGTACTCAATTTGGTTTTGAGCCGATGCCAGTTGCGTAATCAGAGCAAGCGGCAAGAGGAGCATAATGGATTTTCTCATAATCGTTAATATTTGGATTTCAATTATTTATAATAATTCTAATGATTGTAAATATCTTAATAAATCGAAACAATTGTCTTTGGATTATATAAATATCTTTTACTTAAACTTGTTTTAAAAAAGCTCCGAAAAGTATTATTATTTTTCAAAGGAAACAAAATTGATAAGTTAAATTTAGTTATAAAAAACGAATTAACAGAACGGATCCTCTGTTTTTTACGACTATAAAAACTCCTCAAAGAAAAACGGCAAAATCCCGGAACGAAAAATTAATCCTAACTTTGCCCAAAACCATCAAATATGAACTTCTCATCTCTGGGATTGTCTGCCCAACTGCTGGCAGCAATAGACAAAGCAAATTACGAAAATCCTTACCCGATACAAATTGAAGCTATTCCTGCAATTCTTCAAAAAAAAGATGTGTTGGGAATAGCTCCAACCGGGTCAGGCAAAACCGCTTCCTATATCTTGCCGATTCTGGAGTTTTTTCAAAAAAAGGAATTTATCAAAAGTAGAAATATCCCTGTTTTGGTAATCGTCCCTACCCGTGAGCTTGCTACTCAGGTTCAGGAGGTGGTAAAAACTTTTAGCATCCACCTTCCCCGAAAAGTCAAAACACTTGCTGTTTTCGGAGGGGTTTCTATCAATCCGCAGATGATGAATATCTATGGCACAGAGATTCTAGTGGCTACTCCCGGAAGACTTTTGGACCTTTTGTCAAAAAATGCCATCGAGATTTCTCTTTTAGAAATATTGGTATTGGATGAAGCAGACAAGGTTCTAAACCTGGGTTTTAAGGAAGAAGTTGACGAAATTCTTTCCCGACTGCCGAAGAAAAGGCAAAACATCCTTTTTTCTGCCACCATGGAGGATTCTGTTGAGATTCTGATCTCAAAGCTTTTGAATAATCCTGTTAGAATCGAAATAGAGCAGGATGAATTCACTCCCGAGCTGATTGCCCAGTCAGCATACCTTGTACCTCAGGAGGAAAAAGGACCTTTATTAAGGCATCTGATTCAGCATGGCGATTGGAAGCAGGTGTTGGTTTTTACTTCATCCATCCGTGCCGCAAATAATCTGGCAGCAAAGCTGAACAAGAACGGGATTGAAGCAATGCCTTTTCATGGAGACAAAAGTCAGGGAGCAAGGACAGAGGCCCTGACAAGATTCAAGGCAGGGAATCTCAGAGTATTGGTGGCAACCGACCTTGCAGCAAGAGGAATCGATATCAAGTTCCTTCCCCATGTGGTCAATTTTGAACTGCCACGGTCACCGAAAGATTATATTCACCGTATTGGAAGAACGGGTAGAGCAGGATCGGAGGGGGAAGCTATTTCGCTGATTTCAGAAGAGGACATGCACCACTTCAAGGTAATTCAAAAGAAAATGGGCCGACACGTGGAATTGATCGATTCCCAAAACCTTATTTTTTAGAATAATTCAATTCCTACTATTTGTGCTGAAGGGGTTTTATGTATTTCATGGATATCCGGCGGTTTGCAAGAAGCCTTCTTTTTTAAGAAATAGAGTTGGATCCGGATACCAATCTTACCGAAGACCGAAGCAAAAAAGAGTCTGACTTGAAGAATCAGATGTGACTATTGGACCAATCACTGTTTTACTAGAATATTTGCGAGTATTTTTAAAGGGTATTTCAGGAATTCATTAAGCCTGCGAATTGGTGTCCAATATTCTTACTTTGGCCTTTGTTCAGTATTTCGAAAGCACACCACAAACCTTCAAATTCAATTCCCCATCTTTTTTGACTTCGGTAAGACTAAGGCATTAAAACCAAAATTATCTTTTTATAAAGGTGATTGTTTCTTAAATTGGGATTAAGGATTTTGATCAGAGTGTATTAAAATTTCACTGATTACCCTTTTAAAACCATTTTTTTTAAACAATAAACCATGGCAAAAACAATAATAGTATCTAACCGACTTCCGGTAAGCTTACAGCATAAGAATGGCAAATTCGAATTCAAACCCAGTGCAGGAGGTTTGGCTACCGGCTTGGGTTCCATCTATAAGGAGGGGGAAAATATCTGGATCGGTTGGCCGGGAAATGATGTCGAAGACCCCGAACAAAGAGCGGAAATCATGTTGGAACTCAACTCCCTCAAAATGGCTCCCGTTTTCTTATCCAAAAAAGATATAGAAGAGTATTATGAAGGATTCAGCAATGAAACACTCTGGCCGGCTTTCCACTATTTCACCCAATATATAAACTATGAAAAAGCACATTGGGATGCTTATATCCGGGTCAATGAAAAATTTTGCGAAGCAATATTAAGCAGGGCCAATCCTGATGACACCATTTGGGTCCATGATTATCAGCTGTTGCTTTTGCCACAGATGCTACGGGAGAAACTACCGAATGCCACGATTGCGTTTTTCCAGCATATTCCCTTTCCCTCCTATGAGATTATCCGGATGTTACCTTGGAGAAAAGAGATTTTGAAAGGAATGTGTGGATCAGATCTCATAGGATTTCATACCTATGATGATATGCGCCACTTTTTAAGTTCAGTTGGAAGAATCCTGGGGCTGAGTCATGAAAGTGGCTATATCCAGGACGAAAACAGGTTGATCAATGTGGATTCCTTTCCCATGGGCATTGATTACGAAAAATTTGCCAGTCAGGCAACAAGTGAAAAAACCCTGGCATTAGTGAGAAAATTCAAGGAAACCCTTGGTGATCAAAAGCTGTTGCTGACCATAGACCGACTGGATTATTCCAAAGGAATCCCCCAGAGAATCAAGGTTTTCAACAGTCTATTAAAAGACAATCCTGAAATTCACGGCAAGGTTTCCATGATCATGGTGGTGGTACCATCCCGTGATAAAGTGAAATCCTATCAGGAATTGAAAGAGGAAATCGATACACTGGTGGGTAAAATCAACAGTGATTTTTCTACCTTAAACTGGGTTCCAGTCCATTATTTCTACAGAAGTTTTCCCTTTGATGAGCTTTCTGCATTTTACAATCTTTCTGATATTGCTCTTGTCACTCCCCTAAGAGACGGAATGAATTTGGTGTGTAAAGAATTTGTAGCCAGCAAAACCGATAAAAAAGGTGTTTTGATTCTTTCTGAAATGGCCGGTGCCAGCAAGGAACTTCAGGATGCTGTTTTGGTCAATCCAAACAATATGGCAGGAGTCGTGGAAGCGATACTGGAAGCACTTTCCATGAATGAAAAAGAACAGATACAACGCATCAGCAATATGCAGGAAAGTCTGAAGCGCTACGACATCTTCCAATGGGTAAAAGTATTCCTGGACCGCCTTGAACACGTAAAGAAAAAACAAAAAGATCTTATGTCCAAAGAAGTGGATGAACAGGTAATGATGGAGCTTAAAAACCAATTTTCGAAAGCAAAAAAACCCATTCTTTTTCTTGACTATGACGGTACTTTAGTAGAATTCAAGGGTAAACCTGAAGATGCAATTCCTGATGATGAGCTTAAAACCCTAGTAAAAAAGCTTAGCAAAAAAGCACAAGTGGTAATCATCAGCGGAAGGGATAAAGAAACTTTGGGTTCATCGTTTAAAGGACAAAAAGTAGACATGATCGCTGAACACGGTGTTTGGCTGAAAAAAAACAATGAAGCTGATTGGACTGCCTATGCCGATGTTGACAACAGCTGGAAACCGGACATCCGTCAAGTAATGGAATACTATGTTCTGAGAACTCCCGGAGCTTTAATTGAAGAAAAACATCATTCGTTGGTCTGGCATTATAGAAAAGTAGAAAGTGGCTTGGGGGACTTAAGGATGCGGGAATTATTCTCCCACCTAAAATATATGGCAAGTGGCCATAACCTGCAGGTATTGGAAGGAAACAAAGTTTTGGAAATAAAACGACCTGACATCAACAAAGGAAGAGCAGCAACTGCTTTTTTGAAATCCAATTCCTACGATTTTATCATTGCTATGGGAGATGACTGGACAGATGAGGATACCTTCAAAGTGATGCCGAAAAAAGCCTATACAATCCGGGTTGGCTATAATTACACTCAGGCAGATTACCATATCAAATCACCTCTTGAAGTTCGGAAATTACTTCAACATCTAACATAAAAACAGATCCCGGTAATCATGGTCTTTCATTGCCGGGATCGTTTTTGATCGAATTCAATATAAAAAGTTAGGCTTGTCCAGCTTCATTCCTATCCTGTGTGCAGCATTCATCAAACCCACATGGCTATAGGCCTGAGGAAAATTACCCCATTGACTTCCTGTTTTGTGATCAACATCCTCAGAAAACAGCTTCAGGTGATTGCAATATTTGATCAGGGTTTTAAATCCTTGGACGGCTTCATCAACTCTGTTGACACAGGCCAAAGCCTCGATATACCAAAAAGCACAAATTAAAATGTAGTCTCCGAAGTCATCTATATGTTTGTAGCTATAAAATAGGTTCCTTAACCAAAAGATCCTTTTCTAGCATTTTCAGGTAATTGTTTGTCGGACGATGTCTGTTCCAAAATATCCCATGGTGATTAACTTTGTCAGCATAAAGGGGTATCCTTTTAAGTCAGAAAGAATTTCTTTCAGAATGGCTTCACCTGTGATTGAATACAAAGGTTGATTTCTACCGGTTCTTTCCACTTCCAAATTTCGGATTAAGACAAAATAATCCTTGCGTTATTTTAAGTGTCCTATACAGTTGAACACATTGGGCGTATAAAAGCTATCCTATCAGTACTGTAATCAGAATCCTCGGGAAGTACAGTGAATTCACCGCCTTTCTCACGGTCAAGCATCCCTCCGAATAAAAAGTCACTGTCAAATCTTGGAAAGCAAAGCCAGCTGATGTTTGTGGATTTTTCTACATGAGCGATATAGGCACAATTCCCTATCAGGCCACTTTGATACAGGTGTTTCTTCATTAATATTAAAATAAATGGTTAATGAAATACCAAATTAAATTTTTAGGTTAGATGAATGTCAATAAAAGATAAAGTCCATAAAAGTTTACTGTGGCCAATTTTTACCGTTGCAAACGCAGTTTCAGAAAAAAATTGGTCAGCAACTATAGCCATTGTTACAGCAGAATCCAAGTTACAGATTTTTCCAAATAAAAAGAATCCCCTAAAAATGCTCAAAAGAGAAAATCAAGGGGATCTGGCTTTTTAAGTTATAATTTGGATAAAAGGATTTAGGATGTTATAATTCTTCCTCTTTATCCAAACCATGTTTTTGTTCAAACTGGTTTCTTATGATTTCAAAACGCTCCAGTTCCTGATCCAACATTTCCAGGGATTCATTGTATCTGGAATAAAGATCTCCCATGTTTTTTTCCATTTCGGAAAAGTTAAATTCCATGGCTTCCAACTGAAGTTGGGACGCTTTTTCTATCAGCGCAACTTGGCTGCTTTTGAGGTTTTCCAAAAGGCGGATGGCTTTGTCCATTTTCTCAAGTTTCTCTCTATTTTCCATAACTAATGTGTTTTTTACACAAGGAAATTATCCAATAACCATTCCAAAAAGCGACTTTCCTGATTTAATAATAACGTTCAGAATTTGGTCAGCATTTCGGTAAAATTACCAAGCTCTCGGGTTAGGGTTCCTGATAGGCAGTGAAACAATACCTAGGGGTTTAATCTGGCTAAAATTTCCTTTGCCTCGTGCCATTGAAGCCGTGGGCCAAACTGACTTACGATTTTGGAACTGGCCATGGAGGCTAGTTTTCCACTGGACGCATAAGAATGTCCATTGGTAATGCCATACATAAACGCTCCCGCAAACATATCTCCTGCTCCGTTGCTGTCCATGGCTTGGGTTTTATAAGGCTCTATCTCGATAAAAGTATCTCCATCCCATATCATGGCGCCGTTTTTCCCCTGAGTGATTACAAAATGCCTCGCTACTTTTTTCAATTCCTCTCTTGCTTCCAAAAGATTTCCCTTACCGGTATAGATCATCGCTTCCTCTTCATTGGAGAACAACATGTCCACACTATGGCCAATTACGGAATCAAAACCCTCTTTGAAATATTTGACCATTGCCGGGTCCGAGAATGTCATCGCGGCTTTCACCCCATTTTCCTCTGCCACTTTTTTGGCAAATCTCATAGCCTCTTTTCCATTTTCAGAAGTAACTAAATATCCTTCTATATACAGATATTTTGAATCTTTGATGGCGGATTCATTCACATCCGTTATCGAATAGGTCTGGGTAATTCCCAAAAATGTATTCATGGTCCTTTCGGCATCTTCAGTTACCATCACCAGACATTTTCCGGTGACGCCCGATTCAAGCTGATCAGGATTCAGGTTATGGTCCACTCCCGATTCTTTCATGTCATTTACAAAAAAATGGCCCAGCTCATCGGCGGCAACTTTACAGGAATAATAGGATTTTCCTCCAAACTGACTAACTGCAATAACGGTATTGGCAGCAGATCCACCGCACTGCTTTTTGGCTGCAGCAGTATCAATCACCGACATCAGGGCGTTCTGACGATCCTCGTCCACCAAAGTCATCAATCCCTTTTCCACATCATTATCACGGAAAAATTTATCTGACACCATAAACTCAATATCCACCAAGGCATTTCCAATGCCGGTCACGTCGTACTTTTTCATTTTTTGTTATTTAATTAAACTTTAATCTACGATTTCAATTTTGCGTTGCTATTCATTCTTACGGGGATGAATATTTACAAATTTTACGCTACTCCACATTCAGGTCTTCGTTCTTAAACCTTTTCCTCCTTATTCAAATATCCTATGCCTTTCAAAAGGTCTGTTCCTATCAAAAAGATATCTATAGGTATGATGGGTTTTATATATGGTTGCATTTAGCTGTTCACACACCCGCATCATCTTGGGATTGAAATCACCTATCCAGTTCATCTCTATGGTTTTGTATGGGAAATGATCCTGGCTTGCTAAGGATTTGTTGTACTGTATGATCATGGCACTTTCCACCCCTTTCCCCTGAAAATCAGGAACCACCCCAAAAACTAAACCCAGCATTTTGTTCGGTGGATGGAAGGTTTTATGATATAGAAATTTCAATTTTCCCAGCAGGTCCATCTTGCCGTTTACGTACTTGAACAGCTGGTTGATTTCCGGGATGTTAATAAAAAAAGAAATGGGCTTCCCTTTATGAAATCCAAAATATATCAATCGCGGATCCATAATTGGTTTCATTTTGGCAAACATCAATTTGGTTTCTTTAAGGACAAGACTTTTTCCCATATGCCGAGCCCAGGCCTTATTATATACTTCCATAAAATATTCAGGTGCTTTTTCTGAAAGTTCCTTCCCCTGCATATACCTGAATTCAAAACCCGGATCAACCAAAATCTTCCCGGACCTTTCTATCATTTTGGGATCAAAGCCAACTCCTTTCACCGGACGCATATATGTAAACTGCTTGAAATAAATCTGAAACCCATAGTTTTCGAAAAATCCTTGATAATAGAGAAAATTCCAAGGCATATTGTAATTGGGAGGAGAAAAACCATCCACCAAAAGTCCCCACCATTTATCCCTTTCTCCAAAATTTACCGGACCATCCATTGCTTCCATCCCCTGATCCTCCAACCACGCTTTTGCAGTATCCATCAGCAAAAAAGCCGAATCCTGATCATTGATACATTCAAAAAAACCCATTCCACCCGTCGGTTGATTTTCCTTCCATTTTATGTTGACAAATGCCGCTACCCTACCGACAGATTCTCCGGACTGATTTTGAAGCAACCATCTTTTGGATTTACCCCCCTGCTTTAAAAGTTTGTTGGTTTCAGGATAAAATATTCCCTGAATATCTTTGTCCAAGGGCCTGATCCAGTTCTTCTCGTTCTGATATAACCTGACAGCCATTTCCAAAAAATCCTTTTCGTGCTTATCACAGGTAACCTCAATAATTTTCATTGGCTTGAATAATTGGATCCTCAAAAATAGAAAGTTTAAATCAGGGCGGCAAGAGGGGAGTACATGGTATGTAGTATAGTATGTGATAGGGGAATTGGTGACCTACTGAATACCAAAAACCCGCAGGGTAATATACTGCATACAAAATACTCCAAAAACTACCGCTTTGGAGCAAAACCCGGATAATCTGTGATGATGCCATCTACACCCATGTCAAGTAGTTTCTCCATTTCCTTCTTGGTATTTACAGTCCAGGGTATCACCAGCATGTTTTTCTGGTGAAGTTCGGACACTATATCTTGGGTAAGTTTAGGGAAATAGGGAGAATATATCTGAGGCTGAAAACCCAGCTGCTTCAGCTGTTCCGTTGATTTAGATGCGTCCTCAACCAACATTGCCAAGATGACATCGGGATAAGTTTCGTGAAAATACTGAAGAATCCTGAAGTCAAAAGATTGGACATTGATTCTTTCCCAATCAATATTACCATCAATCGCCCTGAACACTTTATCAGAAAATTCTTTGGGGGCGGGGTGGTAAATTCCGTCGCCATCCGCCATACTTTTAATTTCAATGTTGTATTTAGGTTTGGGCAAACCAAAGTCAACCGCATACTTTTCCACTACCTCGAAGAGGTCTTCCAATTTAGGTTTGGCGGCAAAAAACTTAACCTGTTGGGGAAATCCAATATGGATTTTGGAACCGCAATCGAATTTCATCACTTCGGCAAATGTCATCTGATGGATGTTGTGGCTATGGTCATCTTTGGGAATTTCCTTCCTATCCGGTGTCAGACAAATCTGAGGATTCATCCAGGGTTCGTGTGAGACGATAATCTCACCGTCTTTGGTGACGGCAAGATCCAGTTCCAGCGTGGTGGCGCCCAAGTCGAGTGCCTTAATCATTGCAGGAATGCTATTTTCGGGCATCAAACCCCTGGCGCCCCGGTGGCCCTGGAGGTCGTAGGTGAATTGGGCATGTGATATCATCGGAATAAAGAAAGAAACGAGAAGAAAGTAAAGCTTATTCATATGGGTTTTTTTCGGCAATATAATTTCAAAATCCTAGCTTGAATACATGACTGAATTATCAAATTTTTATCATTCATGATCTCAAAATAATGTTTTAAAACAAGGGTTCAAATTTTTTGAAGTTTTGAGTAAGTGCAATTGGAAATCAGTCTATCCATTCAAAAATACCGATGGAAATATTTCATAGGAATTTTGTTTGCAAGAATTGTTTATGTTAACTGATCACATCCCCATAAAGGTCAAATTCAGTTGCCTCATGGATCCTGACATTGACAAAATCCCCAACTCTGCAATAATACTTTGCTGCATCAATCAAAACTTCATTGTCAACTTCCACCGAATCAAATTCTGTTCTTCCTACAAAGAATCCGTTTTCCTTTTTGTCAATCAATACTTTATAATCCTTGCCTATTTTCTTTTGATTCAGGTCATAGGAAATCTGTTCCTGAATTTCCATCAGGTGATTGGCGCGCTCCTGCTTTACTTCGGCAGGTGTGATGTCATCCAAGGTGTGTGCGTACGTATTTTCCTCGTGAGAATAAGTAAATACGCCCAACCTTTCAAATTTCATCCTCTCCACAAATTCCGCCATTTCCAGAAATTCGGCTTCCCCTTCACCGGGATGTCCTGCGATCAGAGTGGTTCTAATGCCTATTTCAGGAATAAGATCCCTGATGGAATGGATCAATTCTTCCTGCTTTTCGCGGGTCGTGCCTCTTCTCATGGTCTTCAATACAGAAGTCGATCCATGCTGCAAAGGGATATCCAGATAATGGCAGATATTTTCTCTTTCCCTCATCACCTCGATCACATCCATCGGGAAACCGGTAGGATAGGCATAATGAAGCCTGATCCAATCAATTCCCTCCACCTCGGAAAGCGCACACATCAGATCAGCAAGCCTTCTTTTTTTATACAGATCCAATCCGTAATAGGTGGAATCCTGAGCGATCAGCAACAGTTCTTTGGTACCGTTGGCAGCTTTATGTTGAGCTTCCTTTACCAGATCTTCTATTGATCGGGAAATATGTCCTCCCCGCATGATCGGTATGGCGCAGAATGAACAAGGCCTGTCACAGCCTTCCGATATTTTCATATAAGCATAATGTGACGAATGCGTCAACAGCCGCTCACCGACCAACTCATGTTTATAATCTGCTTTGAATTTTTTCAACAATGCCGGCATATCACGGGTGCCAAAAAATGCATCCACTTGAGGAATTTCCAGTTCAAGTTCATCCTTGTACCGCTGAGAAAGGCAACCTGTGACATACACTTTGTCCACCAACCCCTGCTCTTTGGCATCCACATATTGCAAAATGGTATCGATGGATTCCTGCTTGGCATTGTCTATAAACCCACAGGTGTTGATGATGATGATGTTGTTATCCTGACTGTTGGATTCATGGGAGGCAATTATCCCGTTTCCCTTCAATTGTGTCAATAAAACCTCTGAGTCCACAAGGTTTTTGCTACACCCCATGGTGATGATATTGACTTTGTCTTTTTTTAACGTTCTCGCTTTCACTGATTTCCTGCTTTGGGGGCAAAGGTAAGGAAATTTAAAGATTGTAAGGTTGTAAGGTTAAAAGGTTAGAAAGTTTATAAAGTTGAAAAATGGGAAGATTGGAAGATTGGAAAATTGAAAGCGGAGATCATGGATATTCTTCGGGATTGCTTTTGGAATTTAAAGTTTAAAGCTTTATCAGTCTTTCCCTACGATTTCTTTCAGGAGATCAAAGAAGCCCTTCTTGCGTTCTGAGTTAATTCCCCAATCAACAGGCACACTCTGATAGCCAACTTCAAACTCTTCATCTTTCTTTCTGAAGTCAAAATAACCCCATGAAGCGTAAGCGGAAACTGCGGCGACAAAATTGTTCCTGTCTTTTTCAAAATCAAAGTGGTCATCTTCATTAAACAAAATCGGTTTGGGGGAATATCCCTCCACCTTCCGGGTTTCTTCCACCATGCCGACAATCCGGTTGGGATCCGAAACACCATTTCCATGCAACAACAGATAATCAGCTGATTTCACCACATTGGGCAAGGGAACAAAACCTCCGCCATAACTGGTGCTCACATAAAGTCCGTATCCATTTTTCTGCTTTTTCTTCGCCCTCTCTATCAATTCATGAACCCGACCGGGCTTCAGTATTTCATGATCGTACCGGATGTTGCATTCATTGTTGATCTCAATCAATACATTTTTATATCCTTTTCCCAAAAGCCAGTCCATCACCGAATCAACTGCATTGATCACAGCTTTTTCATCCTTCAATCGCTCATCCTGGCCAAAATAAAACAAACCCAAAATCGGCACCATTCCCAGTTCATCAGCCCGATCAAGGATTTTTTCCACGCGATCCATATATTCGGATCTTAAATCTCCATTTTCAAAAAATGCTGAGTTGTACCAAGGCTGGTCTTGGGAATATCCAAAGGGACTTCCTCCCTGTAGATTTAGCGTGAAGGAAAGCAGTCCATGGTTTCTCCAGGTTTCCATATTTGCCACAAATTCATTGGTATTTCTGTCCGAATCCCATTTTTCTGTATCGGGATATTCCCAATTGTGCCGGGTTTCGGGATTAAGATCATCGAAAATTCCCTGTACCATCCTGCTGTTCATCAAGAGTCCTTCAATCTCATGTCCCCTCCACGTCCTGTTTTCATATGTGGTTTTGCCATTGATATGAAACTTTTCTCCAACGATTTTGACCTCGGTTTGGCGACTGTTTTGTGAATATCCATTTCCTGTGATAGCAACTAAAATCAGGATAAAGGTAAACTGAAGGAGGTTTTTCATGGGTCTTTGGGAATTGGCTGTCCTTGTAAGCAAGGTCAATCTACAAAATTTTTACAATAAGTGTCAGATGAGGATAGCGAAAAATTACCGTTCCGGATATTAAGAAAACATTAACATACCCGGTGGAAACCGGCTATAACTTAAATAATCCTTAACGATTAATTTGAATTTGAGCCTGGGTTTCTTTCTACTTTTGGATTCGTACAGCAACGAACATTTTTTTAACTTCTTGCATTATTTTTAGGCGCCGGCTCACGTCGGCGCCTTTGCTGTTCTTAATCAAGAGGGTTTTTCCAACTGTTATTCCCCTGATGTTTAAGCTTTTTGTAGGCTGTTGGAGTTATCCCGGTCATCTTCTTAAACTGTGTCGAAAGGTGCTGTACGCTGCTATAATCCAGTTTCCAGGATATTTCGTTCAAATTCATTTCTTCATAAAACAGCCATTCTTTAACCTTATCGATTTTCAGTTGAATAAAAAACTTTTCAATAGTAATTCCTTCCATGCTGCTGAACAAATGACTGAGGCTGCTATAATCTTCCGGAATGTGTGTTCTGATATAGGTGGAAAGATTAAAGCCGGAGGGGATTTCCTCTTCCTGGAAAAGAGCGTGCAGGAGATTTTTTATGTTTTCAATCCGCTGAACATCCCTGTCTTTAAGGATTTCAAATCCCAGCTGATTAAGGTCATGTTCAAGTGCTACTTTTTTCTGTACTGTGATTTCCCCTTCCAACACCACTCTCCCCAAGACTACATTTGCATAATCAATTTCATGTTTTCTAAGGGTTTCTTCCACAGCCATTATGCATCGGGGACAAACCATGTTTTTAATTAAAATCTCCATCATAATTCTACTTTACTATTTTAAAAAGTTCTTTGAAATTAGGGTAAATATAGCGACTTCAGAGGTAGAAAAAATATAAGTTTATACCTCACCGATTGAATTTGAACATGGTTCCAACTCAATCAGAAAAAAAATTTCAAAAATCAAAAACTTCTGACAACCAGCAGGATAGCGTCAGTAATTTTATTCAATCATATAAACGCCGCTTCCTGGTGCACAGGAGGGACAACAGCCCAACGGCCATCAAATAAATAAAGGGCCTGCTGTTTTGAGAGAAAGGCCAGGCAAACATGGAACGTATGGAAGAGGAGATCCCGGAGAGCGAGTACAGGGCCTACCAACATTTTATTTCCAATTCCAAATGGTGCCACGAAGCCCTGATCCGTGACATTTCAGTTGACACAGGTACCCTTTTGGGACAGAAAAAAGAGGGACGGCCAGTATATGGGCTATCTGATAGACGAGAGTGCCAGGGACGGGGTAGTTATAATATGGTCTACTATTTACAAAACAATTTTTCTTTTTATGTTTTTTATAATACGATTGCCTAATAGTACTGATAAAACGGTGATTATTATAAGTATCAGGAGGTTTTCCGTCTTATTCAAGCCTTCGAACAACCTCGAACAACCACAATTTGACCTAGCTGTTGTGAATGCGATGACTGTATAAATAGCAGAGATGGCTATTGTGAATAAATAAGGTAGTATTCCATATAAGCGGAAAACTACTAAACAGGCGGCAAAGATTTTTAGGAAAATAATTGAATATGCGATATAAAAACTAAATTGTGTTGGGATCAAGTGGCTCGATGCCAATCCGATTATAAAACTCTCGATAGTAAGCCATCTGTCAGCAGCAGAAAAAAGCAGTAATAGTGCAATTCCATAGCTGATTATATCAAATACGTATCTCATAGTTAACTATGGTTTGATCATTATAGTATGTTATCAGGTTGTTGCCTACCTTAAAAATTTTCACCGCTTCTTGCCCATCATTTAGGTGGGGGATCTTTATGCTGTATTTGTATTCTTCGCCAGAGAGTTCAGAAAGGGAATATACGTCAATAACTCTACTATTTTCTTCGTTAATTATATCATTAAGCAACCAAAACATATTGTCCTTATCTAAAAAACCATCTTTAAACATTTGATTGGAAGGTTCGTTAACAAGTACTTTCATTCCTCCTCCAAACTCTTTAAAACCTGCTCTGGGAGGTGGGGTTTTGTCTATTGTAGTTATTTTTCTTGCAAACTTATTTGCTTTCCGGTCAAAAACAAACAACATACCAACACTATAATTGAAATATACCGCATAGGAATTATTTTGCCGGAAGTCTCCTTCATATACCTTGGATATATATTCTGCCTCAGCAACAGGTATCTGTATCTTTTCCACAGTAACGCCTCTTTTGAAATCCACTAAATCGAAATCATACGTTTTGACAGGGTCATTCCCTTTGCTATAATGAAACAAGACCTTATTGTCAGGCAGAAATGCTGAAGAGTAGAAATAGCCATTGAGTTTATAATGATCTATGGATCCGCTTGAAATGTTGACTTCTTTTATAGCTGTCTGTTTAAAGTCATGTACAAAAATTCGGTCTTGATCTATATAAACTATATGGGACTGAGAAAACTCCTCCGGGCCAGGACCTTGGCTACCTAATTCTGTTACCTTCTGAAAATCAGAATTGTATTGCTCGATGGTTTGTGTATAACCATTGGCAACCCAAAAACGTGTTTCTTCCTCGCTGGTATTCTGCTGGAAATTATGGATAGTAATAAAATCGTCTTTACGGGATACTTCTATTGCCCGGTAACTGAATTTTCTGGTGAAATTATAGTTCAAATCGGTGTTTTTATATGCAAATCGCATTTGAATTTCTTCAGAAGATGTAGTGGGGAACACTTTCTCATCTTTATCTTTCCTTTCTGTACAGCTAATTTGCAAAAAAGTAAAAAGCAATATGGTCAAAAGGGGGTTTAAGTTCATTTTTTAATTAATTTTGAAGATTAGACTTTATATTATAAGTCTCAGTTATTGTGTTTATTCAGTACAATTTTAAATAACAATGGCTGCACAGAATGCAGCCATTATAAAGAATTATCTTGTCTACTCCACACCTTCTTCACTCCAACTACCAGTTGATTCTACAACCTTACCGTCGGGATATGTGATTATACAAGTACCACTACCAGTACAACTTCCAGCAGCAGTTGAGGTAATATTGCTATTAAAAGATTGTAAAGAAAATGCGAAAGCGAATGCCGATGCGAAAATTAATAACTTTTTCATGACTTTATATTTTGATAAAATAAGATAAAATAAGATAAATTAATAAACTTTAATTCTTGACTAACTCTACATTAACGTAGTCATGTAAAACCTGAGAAATATACTTTTGGCTTACAATAATTTGAAGTTCAAAAGTTTTTAAAAGTCCACTAAAAAAATTCTGGGGAAAAAATATATATAGCAATACTTTCTTCTGAAATAGCAAGAATACACATTTATGGTTCGATAAACAACTAGAATTACCCATATCAATATAAATTAAACAATACGTTATAAAACTAAAAAAAAAAACTAAAAAGCAAATGAATAAAAATTTTTGTTTGGTTTTTTTCTTCTTACCTAAAATCCGCAGGATTTTAATTTGGTTAGTTCAGATATAAAAGTGAATTGAAATTTAATAATATATCAGATTCTGAAGGAAATCTGGATACATGGGAAGAAACCAGAATTATAAGACCCCTTGGATTTGAAAGACTGAATGCGTTTACGGGTATTTCCCTGGAAAAAAAAATCAAGAGATTCTTCTTGGGTATCCAGCCTAATATCCAATACAATTTTCTACCAATAATTCAGGAAAACAGTTTGGGTCCAAAATTTTGGACTTTTGGAATCAATTCAACTTTCACTATCTGATAAAAAAACCGACAGGCTCTTGTCGGTTTTTCAGTTTTTTTATTCTTAAATTCCCAACGAGAAAACATTATAATCCCTTCCACCCAGAACTACTTACATTGTGTTTTTCTTTCATTGTTTCCTTTCATAATTTTGAGTTTTGATGATTATTTTGATTTTCAATATGTAAAATAGCCCTGATATGACAAGCCAAGCCACTTCATTTATCCCAATTGCCTTTGAAAGAAAAAACCATTCGGATCAGGTTTTAATCGACCTTTACGAATCGCTGTTGATGCCTAGAAGGATTGAAGAAAAGATGCTGATTCTCCTGAGGCAGGGCAAGATCTCCAAATGGTTCAGCGGCTGGGGTCAGGAAGCTATATCCATAGGTGCGGTCAATGCTTTGGCTAAAGACGAATACATCCTGCCCATGCACCGAAACCTGGGAATTTTTACGGGACGAAAACTTCCATTGGAAAAGCTCTTTGCGCAGTTTCAGGGCAAAAAATCCGGATTCACCAAAGGCCGTGACCGGTCTTTTCATTTTGGCACAAATGAATTTCATATTGTCGGTATGATCTCCCACTTGGGTCCCCAAATGGCCATTGCGGATGGAATCGGCTTGGCGCATAAGCTATCAAAAGAGAAGAAAGTCACTTTGGTTTTTACAGGTGACGGAGCAAGCTCCGAAGGTGATTTCCAC
>JBGTDA010000141.1:0-15857 GCA_041748555.1 Rhodonellum sp. | reverse complement strand
AGCCCTTCTATGTTGCTTTCCTAATTTCGGGAAATATTTTTTTGTGAAAGAGATATTTTTTATCTTCAATGTATGAACCTGAAGAGGAAATGGGCTCTGCTGGAGAGCAACCCACCAGCAATAGGGTTCATGACGGAGAATAAAATCCCAGGCCCCTTTAGTTAGGGGCTTTTCTTTTTACTTTGAATTCTTTGTCTTTGATAGCTTAAAAAAACTCGTTTTACCACTATCAAAAACATTTACTTACTCCATAAAACAACCTTCTATTAACAGACTCAAAGAGCCGCATTACCACTTTTTATTTATAGGATATTGGGCCGTAGCCTCCGGGATAACAGTCAACTAATTGCTGCAAGGGCTCATAACGGTCCCAAAATCAAGGTAATGTTTTACAGGGTAATTTATTGATTCAGTTTCATTTGATGACACTAAGCACATATGGCTGTTTATTTTTCAGAACATATCTTATCCTGCTTAAAAGTTTCTTTGCTATCCTGATTATGGCCCTGTTGGGGTTCATCCTTTTGCAGTAATGGTTATAACTTTTTGCCAGTGCCGGGTCAGTCCTTGCCGCCACCCAGGCACTTTCAACCAAAGCCGCCCTTAGCACCTTATGCCCCCTCGACGTGATGTCACCCGTTCTCTCGGTATCTCCGGATGAATTGGTTGACGGGACTAGGCCTATAAAAGAGCATAGCCTGTCCAACGAACTGAACCTGTCCATGTTTTCAAGCTCGGTCAATATGGTCATTGCCGTAATAAGCCCGATTCCGGGAATGGTCATCAACAAGCCGGTTTCCTGTTCATATTGTTCTGTTTCGGAAAGGCTTCGAATTTGTTTGGTTACATTCAGAGTGTTCTGCCGCATATGGGTCAGTGTTGATAACTGACCGTCCATGACCTGTTTGTTTACCTTTTCCAGCTCAAGTTCATCCAGCCATTTGAGAAGCTTTCTGTTCCATTTTGGCGTGTTGAATTCCGCAGGGATACCTATGCCTTTAAAATGAAGGCTGGCCTTGATTCTGTTTTTGATCCTTGTGGTATCATTGACCACGGTTTTTCTTAACCTGAGAAGTCCCCTGTGACCAAGGGATGCCAAAGAAGGTATATAGATGGGTACCAGTTCCCCGTTCTTCAGTGACCGGGCAATTTTTTGGCTGTCCCTGGCATCCTCCTTCTGTACTTTTTCCTTGGCGGTTGTTGGGATGTCAGCCGGATTGACCACGATTGAATTGATCCCGAGCGCGCACAGGTTGTAATGAGTCCAATATCCTGAGAATCCAGCTTCATAAGCACTGGAATAATTTGCACCCGGGAAGTTTTTGACAAGATAATTGTACAATGTCTGTGGACAGGGATCCTGAGAGAATGTGATCTTAAACAGACTGTCCATCATTACGGTCACTTTCCAGCTTTTGAGGTGGACATCAATACCTACATAAATGTTTTGGCCGGAAAAATCGTTTTTGTTAACTTGTGTTTGCATAAGTTTTGGAGGTTATAGCTTTGTTGTAGAAAACTTAAACTAATGATTTTCTGAAACTTATGCTATTACTTTTGCAAACATATGGCCTCCGGGGCTTTTCTCTTTTCAAAAAAAATTCAAACCTAAAATCTGATTTTTAAACTGAAATCCACTGTTGGGTTTTTTATGATTAAAATTCTAGGTGTACTTTAGCATCCAAATATACAGCCAATTCTTAAAATCAGAAATTTATCATGACTCTTCTACCAAACCTAAATTGGGGCCTTCGGTACAATTTATCATGTAAATAACACTCAATTTTATTAACTTAAGGGCTTTCAAAAGAGTTATATCTTTTAAATTATAACTAAACCTAATTAAACACATAAAACTTATGTCCGAACTTGCTAAGTTATCTTATGACGGAAAAGATATTGAATTACCTGTCATTGAAGGTACTGAAAATGAAAAGGCTGTTGATATCGCAAAATTGAGAAGTCAAACAGGACTTATAACCATTGATCCGGGTTTTAAAAACACAGGATCCACCAAAAGTGCTATTACTTTTTTAGATGGAGAAGAAGGAATATTGAGGTATAGGGGGTACGGAATAGAGGAATTAGCTGAAAAGTCCACTTTCTTGGAAGTTGCTTATCTTTTGATCTATGGAGATCTTCCTTCCCAGTCAGAATATGAGAAATTCTCGAGAGAAATAACCACCCATACATTGGTTCATGAAGACATCAAGAAAATTCTTGATGGGTTTCCTTCAAACGCCCATCCTATGGGGGTTTTATCTTCTATGATATGTTCGCTTACAGCTTTTTATCCAAACTCACTTGATCCAAACAGATCTGTTGAAGAAACTGATCTGAGCATTGTCAGGCTTATTGCCAAGATGCCGACTTTTGCTGCATGGGCATTCAAAAATGAGGTCGGGCATCCTGTAAATTACCCTGATAACAGCCTTGATTATTGTTCAAACTTTATGAAAATGATGTTTGCACTTCCGGCAGAGAAATATGAAGTTGATCCTATAGTAGCAAAAGCGTTGGATAAACTTTTGATCCTACATGCTGACCATGAACAGAATTGCTCAACTTCAACAGTCAGAATGGTTGGGTCTTCACAAGCGAGCATCTATGCTTCCATATCTGCAGGAATCAATGCGCTGTGGGGCCCCTTGCATGGAGGCGCAAATCAATCTGTGATCGAGATGTTGGAAGCAATCAAAGCGGATGGCGGAGATTCCAAAAAATATCTGGCCAAAGCAAAAGATAAAGACGATTCGTTCAGGTTGATGGGGTTCGGGCACAGAGTTTATAAGAATTTTGATCCAAGAGCCAAAATCATCAAAAAAGCGGCGGATGACGTTTTGGATAAATTGGGTGTTAATGATCCGATCCTGGATATTGCCAAAGAACTGGAACATGCTGCACTTAACGATCAGTATTTTGTAGACAGGAAACTTTATCCGAATGTGGATTTTTACTCCGGGATCATATACAGAGCTTTGGGTATTCCTACTGACATGTTTACAGTAATGTTTGCTTTGGGAAGACTTCCGGGATGGATTGCCCAGTGGAAAGAAATGAGAGAAAACAACGAACCCATTGGAAGGCCACGTCAGATTTATACCGGTGAAAACACCAGGGATTATATTTCCATGAACAAAAGATAATTATATCCAATAGTTGATTGGAGCCACCGTAATTCGGTGGCTTTTTTTATTGTTCAATCCCCCAATTCCCAAAATCCTGATATATGCATGCCAACAACTTTGAGGAAGCAGTTTCTTTGGCAAAAAATTTACCACCAAACCATCCAATGACGAATTGCTGAAACTCTACGGACTTTACAAACAGGCTATAGAGGGTGACAAAAAGGAGGAAAAGCCGTGTGGATTTTATTTTGTAGGTGCAGTGAAATACCACAGCTGGATTGCATTTGCCGAAATATAAAAAGATGAAGCCAAAACCACCTATATTGCCTCAGAATACATTTGAGACTATCATTTTCCAGTACTTGATTTCTAAAATAATTTTATACCCCAGATCGTAAACGTGCCTGCGGAAACATAAACCGGATTTATCATATCTTCTTTTTTTCCCGGGATGACTCAAAAGAAACAGAATAAACCGAATGAAAAATCTCCATATTTTAAGAATTATTCTCTTTTATTCCTATTGACTATTGGAATTTAAAAATATTAATCTTACATTTGCATCCGAATTAAAATTATAACATTTTTCTAACCGTGGGTTTCCTTACTGTCGTTGAATTAGGATAATTCTAGGAGATCATGGTTTAGAGAAGTAAGGAAACATTTCATGGAAAAAGAATTATTATTCTCAGACCTTGGGATTTCAGAAGAAATCCTAAAGGCAGTAGAAGGTATGGGATATACTCATCCTTCTCCAATTCAAGCACAGACAATTCCGTTTTTACTGGAAGGCCACGATGTCATTGGACAGGCTCAGACAGGAACAGGTAAAACTGCTGCTTTCGGTATCCCGATGATTGATCAGGTGGATGCCTCTATCAACAAGCCGCAAGCTTTGATCCTCTGTCCTACCCGTGAACTTGCTGTTCAGGTGGAAGGTGAAATCGTTAAATTATCCAGATATAAAAAAGGTGTGAGCAGCACCTGTATTTATGGTGGTGAATCTATCGACAGACAGCTCAAAAGTCTAAAAAGAGGTGTTCAGATAGTAGTAGGTACTCCGGGTCGTATCATGGACCACATGAACAGACGTACTTTAAATCTGGACCACGTTCAAATCATCGTTTTGGATGAGGCTGACGAAATGCTTGATATGGGTTTTAGAGAGGATATCGAAACTATCCTCAGCTCTATGCCTGAAGAAAGACAAACCGTCTTCTTCTCAGCAACAATGCCAAAACCAATAATGGATCTTACCAAAAAATTCCAAACTGATCCAAAAATTGTAAGGGTTTTGAGGAAAGAGCTGACTGTTGAAAACGTCTCTCAATCTTATTATGAAGTAAAACCTTCAACGAGAATTGAATTGATAGCCAGATTGATCAATGTAAATCAGTTTAAACTTAGTGTGGTTTTCTGTAACACAAAGAGAGCAACCGACGAGGTGACAGAATCATTGTCAGCAAGAGGAATTGCTGCAGAAGCACTTCATGGAGACCTTTCACAGGCACAACGCTCCAAGGTAATGGCAAAATTCAGAAAAGGAAATTGCCCTGTGTTGGTTGCTACTGACGTGGCTGCCAGAGGAATTGATGTAGATGACGTTGAAGTTGTATTCAATTATGATCTTCCATTGGATGAGGAAAATTACGTTCATAGAATCGGTCGAACCGGCAGAGCCGGTAAGTCAGGAATGGCGATAAGCTTTGTAACGGGTAGAAAAGATACTTTCAGAATCAAAGACCTGGAAAAATTCATAAAAACTTCCATTATCAAAATGGATCCACCATCTTCGGATGACTTGGTTGAAATCAAAAAAGCCCAATTGATTAAAGATGTCTACAGAAACCTAAGTAAAGAAGGTGATGACCAGATATTTGAAGAAACAATTGGTGCAATGTTGGCTGAAGGCCTTACAATGGATCAGGTAGCTCTTGCTCTGCTTAAGATGCAGATGGGAGATTCAGTGAAAGAACTTGATGCCAAGCATTTTGAACTGGAGTTGGGTCGTGATAGAGATCGCGGCGGTGACCGTGGCGGAAGAAGAGAAGGTAGAGATCGTGATTCCGGAAGAGGAAAAGACAGATTCTCCAGATCTGAAGGCAGGTCCGATAGCAGAAGTGGTGGTAAAAGAGAAAGAATGCCTCGCGAAAGAGGAGAGCGTGAGCCAAATATGGCTAGACTTTTCCTTAGCTTAGGTAAAAAAGACAGAATCAGACCAAATGACATTGTTGGTGCAATTGCGGGTGAAACCGGTGTCCCTGGCAGAAGCATTGGAGGAATCGATATCTTTGATAGTTTCTCTTTCGTGGATGTACCTTCTAAGGATGCAGAACATGTGATCAAAGTTATGAAGTCTAATACCATTAAAGGTTTGGCCTTGAACATTGAGATTTCAAAAGGTTAATATTTAAAGGTCAATGATTAAGAAAGCGCAGTCTCTCAGAGATTGCGCTTTTTTACTTTTTATGATGTGCATTTATTAATTTAGCGTTCAAAAGATTTTGTATGCAGCTTTTTTATAATGAGAACATAGAAGGAGATCAGTTCGAGCTTGATCGCGACGAATCCAAACATCTTATAAGAGTATTCCGAAAAGTAAAAGGGGATAAAGTATTCTTTACAAACGGTAAAGGTTTTCTGTTCACTTGCGTTATAATTGATCCCGATCCTAAAAAGGCTTTGTTAAGGATTCAGGAAAGGGCTTTTTCTCCCGTAGAGGATTATTACATTCACCTGGCCATCTGCCCTACCAAAAATACAGATCGGATGGAATGGCTTGTGGAAAAAATAACCGAAATAGGAGTTCACGAGATCACGCTGATCCGGTCCGAAAACTCTGAAAGGAGCCATTTAAAATTGGATAGACTTGAGAGGAAAATGATTTCTGCATGTAAACAAAGTCTTAAAACCCGGGTTCCGAAACTAAATCCTATACGTACGATGGAAGACCTTGTTTGGGATAAAAATTTCAAAACTTTTCAGTGCTTTATAGCTTTTGTGGATGAGGAAAACGACCAACATTTATTTTCCAAAGCAGAGGCCAATCATTCCTATCTTATTATTATAGGTCCTGAAGGGGATTTTTCAGCAAAAGAGCTGGAATTGGCATTCCAAAATGATTTTAAACCCTGTTCCTTGGGTAAAAGCAGATTAAGGACTGAAACTGCCGGAATAGCCGCTGTCCACATACTCCAGTTAATAAATAATCCGGGATCAAAATGAAGTATAGCATTGGAATAAACAAGATTGCTTTGACAGAAATCAACAATAAATCTGCTGATATTAATTTCAGCATCATTCTTACTACAGGTGATGATGATGACAGGCCTGTCTACATTGCAGGGAATTTCAACAACTGGCAAACTCAGGACAGGAAGTATAGAATGGAAAAAATATCAATCGGAAAATATCGGTATGATTTTCTTGATGGCTTTGACTTTTCACAATCGTTACTTTACAAATTCACCAAAGGCGATTGGTCAGAAGTGGAGATTGATCAATACGGAAACAGAACTTCCAACCGAACTTGTGAAGTTATCCAAGGCCACAAAAATGAGCACGTCCATGGATGGAGAAGAAACTGGCTTCCATTCAGGCCAAGTCAATTACCCAAGGTACAGCTGATTTCAAAGGATTTCTATATCCCACAACTGAAAAAGACCAGGAAAATCTGGGCATTGTTACCCCATGATTACGCTACCTCTGAAGAAAAGTACCGAGTACTTTACCTTCATGATGCTCAAAATCTATTTCATGAGGATGCTCCGTTTGGCAGCTGGGAAATTGACAAAAAGTTGGCCGTGATGTCGGATTATGGCATTGGAAACATTATTGTCATAGCCATAGAACATGGCGAAAATGAAAGAATACTAGAATTTAATGTGGGCAGTACCAAGTTGGGTCAAGGTGAAGGGAAAAAATATATCCGTTTTATATCGGATACTTTAAAACCTTTTATCGATCAAAACTTCCGAACCAAACCGGAGCGGGAATTTACAGGTATTGGGGGCAGTTCTATGGGAGGCCTCGTCAGCATATTCGGCGGCCTGATGTATCCCGAGGTTTTTGGAAAACTGATGATCTTCTCCCCTTCCCTCTGGGTGATTCCTAAAATCAAATTTCCTCTTCTTAGTATTTTTGAACCGATGGAAACGAAAATCTATCTCTATGCCGGCGGAGACGAAGGAGAATCCATGGTGAAACTTGCCAAGAAATTTCAAAAGCGGCTGATGAAAAACGAATCCATCAAAAACCATATCAAGATCAAACTCAACATCAACGAAGTGGGCCAACATAATGAAACCTACTGGAGCGATGAATTTCCAAAAGCCATTGAATGGTTGTTCTATAGTGACAAGGATTGATAGGAGAAACCAAATACCTCAAATCCTATCTATTCCGGCATAAGGAAACCTACATTATGCACCCAAAAATTTAAATCAAATGAAAATAGAAATTTGCACTGAAGTCAGGAATCTTGATGAATTGGTCATTGTGCCTTTTTTTGAAAATGAAAATGGGATTTCTTTCCCCGATGGTTACGATTTCCCTAACGTTTCAAAGACGCTTTTTTCCGGAAAAAAGGATACTCTGTTTATTTTGAAGGGGATTGATATAAAAATAACTTTTTTATATGTAGGGTTGGGGAAAGAAACTGATTACAGGACCATCAAAACAGCCCTCAGAAGGCTGACAGCAAAGCAGGAAGAGCTTTTTAATGATAAGGTTTCCATTGTGCTTTCTGAAGATATAAGTCTGGATTTAATGGAGGCTGCAGTTTCAGGTTTGTATCTTGGAACCTATCGTCTGGGACATTTCAAGAAATCAGAAAAACCGGAGAAAGATTGGAAGAAGCTGGAAATCAAGATTTTTACCCAAATGGAAAATGCCGAAATTACGGCACAAAAAGCTTTGAAAATTGCTGAGGCGCAATACCAGGCATTACTTATGGTCGACTTACCTCCAAATAAGGCTACTCCTGAATTTCTGGCGAATTGGGCAATAGAAGCAGGGAAATCATATGGTTTCAAAGTCACTGTCTTAGACCGAAAGGCTGCTGAAAGGGAAAATCTGGATGCGTTTTTGGCTGTGAGTCAAGGAAGTCACAGAGAACCGCGGTTTATTATAGCAGAGTATAATCCACCAAATGCCACTAAACATATTGGATTGGTGGGAAAGGGAGTAACTTTTGACACCGGCGGACTCAATATCAAGACGGCAGGTATGGTCCACATGAAGTGCGACATGGGAGGTGCAGCGGCCGTATTAGCAACCATGCAGCTTGTTGCCGACCTTAAATTCCCCATAAAGGTCACTGCCATTGTTCCATGTGTAGAAAATTCCGTTGATAACAAGGCCTTTTTACCCTCCGAAGTAATAGGGAGTTACAGTGGTAAAACAATTGAGATCATCGATACGGATGCCGAGGGACGGTTAATTGTCGCGGATGGTTTATCCTACCTCATCAGGAATTTTGCTCCTGACCTGGTTATTGACCTGGCAACATTGACCGGAAGCAGCGTGGGTACTTTTGGTTATGAATGTGCCGCATTGTTTTCAAACGATCCAATCCTTTCTCAAAACCTACAAAACAGCGGCGAACAAATCGGAGAAAGGGTCTGGCCATTGCCTCTTTGGGAAATTTATAAGCAGGAAATAGAAAGTGATATTGCTGATGTAAAAAACTATCATGGTAAACCTTTCGCAGGAGCCATAGCTGCTGCAAAATTCTTGGAATTTTTCACGGATGAACATCCGAGCTGGGCCCATCTGGATATTGCCGGTACAGCATTCGGGGATTCGGAGTTTGGAAAAAGCAAGCATGCCACAGGCTTTGGTGTCCATTTATTACTTAAATTGATGGAAAAATATTGAACCATGCACCAATCAGCAAAAACTTTTGTATGTATTTCCAATTTTTTTAAAGGTGGTGCTTTCCTGATCGCTTTAAAAAAACTTGGAAATAAAGTCTATTTAATCACTTCCGAAAAACTCAGGGATAAACCTTGGCCACATGACCATATTGATGAGATTTTCTATATGCCCGGTCAGGATTTGGATTGGAATATGGAACACCTTCTTCAAGGTGTCGCTAATTTAATGAAATCCAATAAAATCGAAGCCATTGTTGCACTGGATGATTATGATGTAGAGAAAGCAACTTTTTTGAGGGAAAATCTCAGGATTTCGGGAATGGGACAAACAACCGGCCGCTATTTCAGAGATAAACTCGCCATGAGAATGCGGGCAAAAGAATCGGGTATACTCGTCCCCGCTTTTACAGGTCTTTTCAATGATAGTGAAATCAATCAATTTGCAGATACTATTGCTGCGCCTTGGGTTCTCAAACCAAGATCCGAGGCATCTGCAAACGGCATCATTAAAGTTCATGATAATGAAAGCTTGTGGAAACACATCCATGATTTGGGTGATAACAGGATTCGATATCTAGTGGAGCAATTCAAACCCGGGGATGTATTCCATGCTGATGGCTTGACACTGAACGGTAAAATTCTTTATTGTACTGTTTCCAGATATCTGGCAACTCCAATGGAGATTTCTCAGGAGGGCGGAATCTTCAGAAGCGCAAATATCCCTTACCATTCTGCTGATGATCTGGCTATTAAAAAGGCCAATGCGGAAGTTATGAAGGCTTTCGGAATGAAAAACGGTGCATCTCATACGGAATTCATCAAAAACCGGGAAGATGGTAAAATTTATTTTCTTGAAACCGCATCCCGTGTGGGTGGTGCCCATCTTGCAGAAATGGTGGAAGCTGCCACAGGTGTAAACCTATGGGAGGAATGGGCAAAAATAGAAGATGCCAAAGCAAAAGGATATGAATACAAACTCCCCAAAGCCTCCAAAAACTACGCAGGCATCGTCCTGACGCTTTCCAAATACCAACACCCTGACCTTTCCTCTTTCCATGATCCGGAAGTCTGTTTTCGGGTACCCTTAGACTATCATGCAGGAATGATAGTAAAATCCAACAACCAAGAACGCATCTTGGAATTACTTGATGATTATGCCGCACGTCTTTCCACCGATTTCTCCACGGTTGCGGAACAGGAACAGCTGAAGAAATTTCATTAATGGCCAATTTCAAGGTAGGGATTAATACAGAAAACTTACTACTTAAAACCAGCAAAAAAAGTGGCATTTACTTATCTCATTCGATCCGATAACAAATATAAAAGGGAAGTCTCAGCGAAGACTTCCCTTGATTTATAAATCCTGTGTTCAGTTCGGTTAGGTTCCCCTATTTGACCGGTCCCAGATTGGCAGTGATCGGGCAGTTGGAAATCGCACCCAGTGCTTCTAGACCTTGGAGACTGGAATTTTTCACCCCACTATTGGGGGTGGCGCTCATCAGCTGACCTTCTGAGAAGACGTCTGCTACCTCATCTGCATCCGTAAGCAATCGCCTGTACTTATGGTGAATAGCTTCTTGCGTCCAGACAACGAGATGTAGATCCCAAATAGGGCTGTAAAGTACCTCTCCATCCTCAAAACCCGGTTCTTCCTGTGTGACATTTAACGGGTCACCTTGGCCGAGAAGGGCTGATTCAAGCCCTTGACGGTCGGGATTGCTTCCTCCCCGTACTCCATTAACAATCGGAATAATGGCCGAGCGCGCCGAAGTTTCTGGGTCATTTGAGCCCAGACCTGGAGCTGCGTTTAGATTAGGTGTCCAAGTGGATCCCTCAACAGCCGCGACAAGCTCAATAGAGCCTTCTTGGTGAAGATACAAGATTTCTTCAAATTCATAGAAGCCACGAAACTGACCGAGTGCAACCGTGCGCTTCGTTAAGTCAATGTCCACCACAGCATCATGCAGCCCGGATGCGTTGGCTACCTGCGAGGCGTTAAGGACAATCCCGTTACCTGTTGTTACCAGCGGAGTGTATTCAGCGTCTCCAACTGCACCTGCTTGGAACTGGGTGGGTGGGAAACCGTCAGGACCCGGAACGACGATGCGTTCAGGACTAAAATCAACCGTGCCATCGAACTCCAAGACCACTCCATGCGATTTAATGCTCGGGGATCCCGGTATAGGCTTTCCTGTATTCGCATTGATGAACCGGGCATTTTGTACAGCTGCAGTGCCTAATGCATTGGCCAGCTTGGGAGCAAAATTAACACCCAACCTCTCTGCATTCTCCTGATCCGATGATTCGGTCACGATATACCAAACGGTTTCTCCGTCATGCTGCCCTTTGAAGATGGGCAGTGTAATATTGGCCGTCTCTAAGTCAAGGTCAATAGTACTTTCAAGGAAGAGCTTTATATCCACAACGGGCTCAGGGGCAGGTGGCTCTTTGAAGTCAAAATAGGCGCATCCTGTAAAAAGCGCCGATCCTATCAGTAGGCAACCTGCATAGATAAGTTTTTGGAACATGTTTGGTGTTTTGATATACAAAAACGTTTTAGAAAAAAAGAGTGTGTGTGACATAATTCATCCAATTTAAGGTTAAATATTTTTTAAGAACTTTGATTTAAAATAATATTATATAGTTATTTAAATGTAATTTAAATGTATCACAAAACTATCACGAAAAAAAAATTATTTTAATAGATAAAAGTTTCAGGAGATTAACCAATTATGCATTTTAAGATTTTGATCCGCGAATATCCCCCTGTTTGTATTTCGACCGAAAAAACCTCGGAAAAATACCTGATTCTAGATTCATAAAGCCCTATGTTGTTTTGTTCCGGAGTATTCCATGTTGAAAAACCATAGTCTATATCAACCGTTCAAATCCAATATAGGTGAGAATGCCTTTGAATTGATGATGATTCAAAGGCATTTTCTTATTTTGGGCCTTCTACTTTATTTTAGGAATATGTTGCGAAAAATCTTCCCCTTTGCCCTGGTAATTTGTTTTAACCTCACCTCATTTGGACAAACGGAAAAATCCAGGTGGGATATCCATGTTCGCAACAGCGAAATCATCCGTGATCAATGGGGAATTCCACATGTCTATGGGAAAACCGATGCAGATGCCGTATTTGCCTTGCTTTTTGCACAATGTGAAGACGATTTTAATCGGGTTGAGGTAAATTTCATTAATGCCATGGGAAGAATGGCCGAGGTAGAAGGAATAGACAAATTGTATACTGACTTCAGGATGAAGCTTTATATAGATGAGGTGGTTGTAAAACAAGAATATGAGAACAGCCCGGCTTGGCTCCAAGATTTGATGACAGCATGGGCTGATGGCATCAATTATTACCTCGAATCCTACCCTGAGGTCAAACCGAAACTGATCACCAAATTTGAACCCTGGATGGCGCTGACTTTCAGTGAGGGCAGTATTGGTGGCGATATTGAAACGATCTCCATCAACAACCTTAAACATTTTTATGACAAAGATTTTCATGCTTCATTGATTGTTGCAGAAAGAGATTGGGAGAAGGAACCCCGAGGTTCAAATGGCTTTGCAATCTCCCCTTTCAATACCCAAAACGGAAATGCCCTGTTGCTCATCAATCCACACACCTCATTTTACTTTCGTCCCGAAGTTCATATGGTCAGTGAAGAAGGTTTGAACGCTTATGGTGCGGTAACCTGGGGCCAGTTTTTCGTCTATCAGGGTTTTAACCAATACAATGGCTGGATGCATACGTCAAGTAAAGCAGATGCTATAGACCACTTTGCTCTGACGGTGGAGAATAATGATGGGGAATACCGATATAAATCCGGGGAGGAATGGAGACCCTTGATTCAAAAAGAAATCAAGCTTAAATATAAGGAGGATAACGAGTTGGTTGAACGCAATATCACTGCCTTTTACAGCCATCATGGCCCGGTAATCAGGGAAGAAGACGGAAAATGGATTGCTATTGCCCTGATGGTAGAACGGGAAAAAGCACTTACACAGTCTTATAAAAGAACAAAAACCCGCAATCACCAGGAGTTCAAGGAGGTCATGAAATTAAAAACCAATTCTTCCAACAATACTGTGTATGCTGATAAAGATGGTAATATTTCTTATTATCATGGAAATTTCGTTCCCATCAGAAATCCGGAATTTGACTGGAGGGGTGTGGTGGATGGTAGTGATCCCGCCACTGACTGGAAAGGACTGCATGACATCCATGAAATGATTTATATACATAATCCACCCAATGGATGGATCCAGAACACAAATTCCACCCCTTTTACCGCAGCCGGTCCTTACAGTCCAAAACCGGAGGATTATCCGGAATATGTTTCCTGGGATCTGGAGAATGCAAGAGGATTGAATGCTGTGCGCGTTTTGAAATATCAGAAAAATTTTACTTTGGAATCTCTTATAGAGACAGCATATGATCCAACTTTGCTGGCATTTGAACCACTAGTTCCTGCACTGTTGGAGGCTTATGAAAAACTCCCGAATAGCTATCCCGGGAAGAAATCACTGAAAACTCCACTGGATTCGCTGACGCAATGGGATTTGAAAACAGGAGAAAATTCAGTAGGAACAACATTGGCTGTCTTTTGGGGAAACGAACTATTGGCCGATACCAGAAATATCGACCGGCCTTGGGATGCCTATATTTTTGATTTTCTGGCAGCAAACACTCCTGCCGAGACAATGGTCAATGCATTTGCGAATGCTATAAAAAGGTTGGAAAACGATTTTGGAACATGGAACAAGCAATGGGGTGAAATCCACCGATACCAGCGCTTAACGGGAGATATCATACCCTATTTTGATGATTCCAAATCAAGCATTTCCATCGGTTACAACTCTTCTTTATGGGGTTCTCTGGCCGCATATGGAAGCAGACCCTACCCAAATACGAAGAAATGGTATGGAAATGTAGGAAACAGTTTTGTGGCAGTCGTAGAATTTGGCGAAAAAGTGGTAGCCAAGAGTTTACTGGCAGGTGGCCAAAGTGGTGATCCATCCTCCCCTCATTTTGATGATCAGGCAGAAATGTATAGCAATGGGGAATTTAAAGATGTGAATTATTACAGAGAGGATGTAGAAAGAAATGCCAAGAATAGATATAAAGCGGGTGATAGATAATATTCGGAATTTATTGGTTCACTCCTTTTTGAACCACTCAAAAGCAAGGAAGAACTAAAAGCCAAATGTGTCCGTTCCCGATTAAATCCCCAAAATTTTGTTTCTTTGCACCAGCACTAATGAACAGAGCATGTCCCCTTTTGAAGATATAAGACCATTATACGAAACAGAAGTTAATGATGCCATCAGGGAAATCATTGATCATCCAATGCTAAAAGCTATAATGAATTTCACTTTCCCCGATGCTCCTGATTCTTACTGGAAGGATCTTATGCTTCATTGTCATTCCATCAGGGATTTTCTTATTAATTTTATATATCCCGGTGTCCAAAAAGTTTTGGAAAAGAGTTCCGAGGGTCTCACCACCAGTGGTTTTGAAAAGTTGGACAAAAGCACGGCATATCTTTTTGTTTCCAATCACAGAGACATTATTCTTGACACTTCGCTTCTCAATGCAAGTCTGTATGAGCACGGTTTGATCATGACAACCTCGGCAATCGGTGACAATCTGGTGAAAAAACCGTTCTTGAAAACACTTTCAAGACTGACGAGAAACTTTGTCATCAAAAGAGGTTTACATTCAAGGGAATTGCTGGAAAGCTCAAGACAGGTCTCGGATTTTATCCGATATTCCCTACTCCGCCAAAACAGGTCAGTTTGGATCGCACAACGCGAGGGCAGAACCAAAGACGGAAATGATCAAACACACCGTGGCGTGCTCAAAATGATTTCAATGGCTGCCGATGATAAGGAAGGATGTCTGGACTATTTCAAGAGAATCAATATTGTTCCGGTTTCCATTTCTTATGAATATGATCCCACTGACATTCTGAAAATGCCGGAACTTTTGGCAAAAGCCAAATCAGAGACTTATGTGAAGGGCGAAAATGAAGACTTTCTGAATCTTTTGAACGGAATAATCGGACAAAAAAAACGGATACATATTCATATAGGAGATTTTTTGTACCAAGAGATCGACAAGGTGGAGGGATCCGAAACGGCCGTCACCAAACAATTACAGGCTATGGCTGATGTCATTGAAAGAAAGATCCAAATGGGTTACAAACTTTGGCCTACCAATTATATTGCTCATGATCTTCTTTATGGTGATGAAGAATTTGCCGATCAATATTCAGCAGACGAAAAAGCTGTTTTTGAGAAAAGGCTGAATAATGGAGTAGACGTGAACGACCCGATGGCTGTCAAAAGCTATTTGGCTATGTATGCAAATCCTGTTAATAACCAAAAAGAATATTGGAGTGAATCGACAACTGACCCGACCCTCCCCAATAATTAAATAAAACTTACAATGGGAATTAAAAGTGTGAAGTTCGCGCCTTTCTCCTGTAAGGATTCAACATCAAAACTCCCTTTCACTTTTTGGATCAGGTGTTTGACCAGTTCCAAGCCAAAGCCATAACCTGTTTCACCTGCTGTACCTTTGGTGGAAATTGTTCCACCGGACTTGATCTCCGCTATTCTATCAGAAGAAATCCCTTCGCCATTGTCTGACACCCCCCTAACTCCGCCGCTATTTTAGGTTGCCTATTTCGATTTTCTTGAAAAAGTCATTAGTTTTGACTGTGATCTCAGACAGGTGCCAATTTCCTGATATTTTCATTTTGTAAATTGATTTTGCGGTTTCAATAATATCCTTTGGCGAGAAGTTGTTTAGCAGCTTTGCATTTTTCAATCTTGTAAACAGCCT
>JBGTDA010000140.1:0-40588 GCA_041748555.1 Rhodonellum sp. | reverse complement strand
AAAATATATTGTTAAAAATTTCCATACCGGCTGTTTTATTGATTGCTTAAATACAATATATAATCCCCTTCCTGTTTTTTTGTTCCGGCCAGTATTTGTAACGACTCCCTACTTCCGCCATCTTTCCAATATTTATCCTTCTCCCCAATCACCAACAGTGAATCCGTAGCGGGGAAACTGATCACATGGATATTTTGGTCCGGCAACCAAAGTGAGGAATAAACCCCCAGCGCAGGATCATCCAAAAAGTTTCTGTATTCATCAGGATATTGAAAAGGGGTAAATTCATTGGACTTCTGCTCAAAGTTAAGGGATAAAATCCAATTCTGGATTCCAAGACTTGTTTCTTTCAATACATGAGGAATTTTTTTTACCGTAAGGATTTGCTCATTTTCATTCCAATACAAAGGATTCCCATTCATCCCGTACATCGTCGCAGTTAGATTATCATTTTCAATCGGCAGATCAAGCCGACTTAAGACCTTCCCCTGGTGGTCGGTATTGATTATGTTTTTGCCATTCGAAATCACAAAGAGTTGGTCTTTTTCAATAAGATGTCCCGAAATCCAATCGCCGATGCCATCAGGCCCCTCTTTTTCAAATTCCCGGGCAGCAAGTAATTTCCCGGAAGGATATTCATATTGGAGCAGGCGGTGATTGACAAAAGCATATAGATACTGATTGCCTTCATTTTCAATATAAACCAGATTATTGGGTAGATATTGAGTGTTGACATCTTTTTCTAAATAAAGCGTGTCGGTGATATAATCCTGGAGCTTTCCGGTCAATAAACCTTGATTTGAAGATCCCTTTGGTGAACAGGAATAAACAACCAAGAAAAGTAATAATATATTTCTGTACATAATTTCAAAATTAAGATTCTAAAAACCAACCTTATATTTCAAAATAACCGGATCTTCTTTATCAATGAGTTTCTTAACAGCCTCTTCCAGTAAAGGTGAGAACTTTCCGAAGGTTCCATCTTCAAGATATTCTATAACTTTCTATATAGCAATTCATAGAAATATCCATCTTTAGTAAATCCTTATCCGGTGTAGTTGCCAAAGCCCTCGTAGCTTTTAAATGTAATTAACTATTTCATGAAAATAAAAATCCATAGTAAAATTAATTTTTAGACATAATTTTTTTTGTCTTATCCCCAAGATTCTTAAATCTTAAGTTTCCTCAGTTATACAAAAACTGAAATAAAAAAAGACCTCCGGATCCAAATTCTCCGAAGGTCTAATTACTTTGTCAAGGCCAGAATTTATTTGACATTTATTCTAGTTCAAGTTGTCACAAGAGATTCTTCACTTCGCTGAAGATGTCCCGATTAATTAAAGATTTCACAAAGCTCGTTCAGAATGACGTATCACCCCGTTCTTGATTCTTGGTTCTTGATTCTTTTATCTTAAATCCACACTCGCTTCCCCCATCAATCAACACCCAAAAAAGGATACCTATAATCCAAGGCAGATACGAATGTTTCCTTGATAGTCCTAGGTGATACCCAGCGAAGCAGGTTGATCATAGATCCGGCTTTGTCATTGGTTCCGGAAGCCCTTGCGCCTCCAAACGGCTGTTGACCGACTACAGCACCGGTTGGTTTGTCATTGATGTAGAAGTTACCGGCTGCATTTTTCAATTTCTTGGTGGCCAATTCAATGGCGTAGCGATCTTGGGAGAATACCGCTCCTGTCAAGGCATAGGGTGAAGTTTGATCCACCAGTTCCAAAGCGGTTTCAAATTCCTCAGCGTTGTAAATATAAATGGTCAGTACCGGCCCAAAAACCTCCTCACACATGGTGGTGTACATCGGATCCTGAGTGACAATGACGGTTGGCTCGATGAAATAACCAGTGGACTTGTCATAGTTTCCGCCGGCTATGATTTCTACCCCATCGGCTGCCTTTGCATTATCAATATATTTGGCAATTTTATCAAAGGACTTTTCATCAATTACTGAATTGATAAAATTGGTGAAATCTTCGGTTACGCCCATTTTCATGGATTTTAAATCCTCCACCAAATATTCTTTTACCTCTTCCCAAAGATTGGAGGGGATGTAAGCCCTGGATGCGGCGGAGCATTTTTGGCCCTGATATTCAAATGCTCCTCGGGAAAGCCCCACCGCTACAGCTTTTGGATTTGCTGATTTATGTGCGATGACAAAATCCTTTCCTCCGGTTTCTCCTACAATTCTGGGGTAAGATTTGTACATGTGAATGTTCTCTCCGATTGTCTTCCATATCGTCTGAAAAACTCCCGTAGATCCGGTAAAGTGGATTCCCGCAAAATCACGATGTTTGAATATTACATCACCCGCTGTTGGTCCGTCAACATAAACCAGGTTAATAACTCCATCCGGCACACCGGCTTCTTTAAAAATCTCCATCAAGACCCTTGCAGAGTAGATTTGGGTAAATGCGGGTTTCCAAACAACTGTATTTCCCATCAGGGCAGGTGCTGCCGGCAGGTTTCCTGCGATTGCAGTAAAATTGAAAGGTGTCAAGGCAAAGACAAATCCTTCCAAAGGCCGCTGCTCTAATCTGTTCCAAACTCCTGCACCCGAAACCGGTGGCTGTTGGGCATAGATTTCGGTCATATACAAGACATTGAACCGGAGGAAGTCTATAAATTCACATGCGGAATCGATCTCAGCCTGATAAGCATTTTTGGATTGGCCCAGCATCGTGGCTGCATTAATTTTGGCACGGTACGGGCCGGCCAATAAATCAGCTGCTTTTAGAAAAATGGCAGCTCTTTGCTCCCATTCCATACTTTCCCAAGCTTCTTTTGCACCCAAGGCGGCATTGATGGCCTGCTCCACATGTGTGGCATCTCCCTCGGAGAAATATCCCAGAATATGCTGGTGATCATGCGGTGGTGTGAGTGGCTTCTTGTTTTCTGTATGAATCTCCTCACTTCCGATATACATAGGAACCTCAATCTCTTTGGATCTTGCTTCCCTGATTGCTTCCTGAAGCTCAGCCTTTTCGGGAGAACCCGGAGCATAACTTTTTACCGGTTCGTTTTTCGGTTCCGGTACTTTAAAAAAACCTTTAAGCATAATATTTGGAGTTTATATGGTTTTTAAATTAAACAAAGATAAAGAACAGGGAAAGAAATCCCCGTGATTTTGGGCACAAATGGAATTTATAATAAGTTCTCAAGTTCCCTTAAATGCTTTATTGTATAGGTGGGTTTGTGCTCAATCCCATTTTGGTGCGGGTCAAAATACACATTGTCGATATTGGAATTGATCGCGCCCAGGATATCTGAATTGGGGTTATCCCCGATCATCAAACAATCATGGCATTTTACCCCAAGCCGATCCATGGCATATTTGAATATTCTTGGATCAGGTTTTTTATGGCCTGTAGTTTCCGAAGTTACAATAAGATCAAAATAAGGTGTCAATCCTGAGGAAGTCATTTTTAAGGCCTGGCTTTCATTGAAGCCGTTTGTTATGATATGGAGTTTATAATTGGGCTTCAGATAATTCAGGATTTCAAAGGAATAGGGAAGCAAATGTCGTTTGGAAGAAGTCACCTGCATAAAACTGTCTTCAAAATCAACCGGAATGATTGGGTTCAGCATTCCTGCTTTTTCGAAAATAAGTTTAAAACGTTGGTCCCTCAAGGTTATTTTATCGATTTGGCCCAGGTCATACATTGCCCAAAGCTTGAAATTGATCTGATAGAAAGCCTCAACAAATGTATTGCTGCAGGATATTCCACAGTTAACCAGCTGAAAGGTTTCGAATAATTCGGACAGGGATTCTTTGACGTTTTTATCATAATCCCAAAGCGTATGATCCAGATCAAAGAATAAATGTTTGTACTTTTTCAAAGGTGATTTATTTACGATAGGGATTGTTTTGGATCTTGTTGATTGCCAATTCCCGGTTAGAATGTAATATCTGATAGACCTCCTGGTCTTTGATCAGGTTGATATCTTTTTGTATAAACTTAAAAATCTGATTAATGATTTCAATGGCTTCATCTAAAATGTAATAAAAAATCCATTGATCCACTCTTCTACTGCCGACCAGGCCGGCATTTTTGAGAAACGCCAGGTGTCTGCTCGTTTTGGTCTGGGTAAAATCCAGAATATGTTCCAAATCCGAAATTGATAATTCTTTATTTTGGATAAGAAGATGCAGAATACGAACCCTGGACTCCTCGGACAAGGCTTTGAACACCTTCATTCCATAATTCAAACTAATGTTTTTGAGTCTCATTAATAACTTTTAACGAAGAAAACCGGCTTGAAATTAAGAAAATCAAGGGAAAATAGCCTATAATAGCGTCTTAAAATAAAGCCATTTTGGAACCTCTAGGTTTTCGAGCCGTTATTCTAATTAAAAACCTCAATTTGAAACTCAGGACACCATATATTTTCTTTTTTACTTTTCTGATACTTGCATTTGTAGATATCCGAGATTCTTTTGCCCAGGATCAGAATGAAAGAAAAGTCATCCAATTATCAGGAATCATACTCAATGCTGACAGCACCGATGCAGTACCCGGCGTCAATGTATATGTGCCTAAAAAAGGACGGGGAACAAGCAGTGGAAGATTCGGATATTTTTCAATGCCGGTATTGGAAGGAGACAGCGTTGTCTTCAGCTTTATCGGATTGCAAAGACAGGTTTACAAAGTGGCTGAAAATGTACCGGGGGATAAAATCAGCCTGATTCTGACTATGCAGGTGGATGAAATTGCACTGGCAGAAATCGAAGTGCTTCCTTATCCCACTGAAGAGGAATTCAAAAAGGCAGTATTGGCCATGAATTATGAAGATCCGATGTCCATTGATTCCCGTGGAAATCTGAGTTCGGAAACCCTCCTGCGCTGGGCGGGAGAAATGCCTGCTTCCGGCAATGAAAATTTCCGTTATTTCCAGCAGGGGCAGATCATGCAGATTCAGGATAGATATGGTCCAAGGCCATTTAGATTACTTGATCCATTTGCCTGGTCACAGTTTATTCAATCCATTAAGCGCGGAGACTTGAAAAAAAGGGATTGATTGTAATATCCGTGATTAGTATTGGTTTTCCCTGAGATAAAAGGCGTTGAAAGACAGAAGACGGAATCAGCCGGAAATTTAAGGTCAGATTAAGAATCTGATGGAGATTAAAAACTATTAGTATCTTTCAGATAATCAAATGAAAAGAACCGGGGGAGTTTCAAAGGCCTTATCTTTTAGAAAGCTATTTATAAAATCCAAAATTTTAAATCCCGAAAAATCACATCACAGTTTCTGTAAAATCCCTTCTTCCTTCATCAGGTTTTCTATATCTGCAATTGTTCTCGGGACGGATTGGCTCAGATTTTCATTTCCCTCTTTGGTAATAAGAATATTATCCTCTATCCTGATTCCGATATTCCACCATTTTGGATCACAATCGCTACCTTCAGGAATATAAATTCCCGGCTCAACGGTCAGCACCATTCCCTGTTCCAGCTGCCCATAAGCTCCACGATCATGCACGTCAAGACCCAAATGATGACCGACTCCATGCGGATAATACGGATGCTTCTCCCCTTTTTCAATAATACCAAGATCCGCTAATCCCTGATCTATAATTACTCTGGCGGCAACATCAATATCCCGAAAAGCAGCTTCAGGCTTACAGGCTTTAGTGCCTGCCTCCAAGGCTTCAAGCACTATTTTGTAGATTGTTTTTTCCTCCGTTGAGAAGGTTCCTTTGACCGGTACGGTACGGGTGATATCTCCGGAATATCCACGATACTCGGCTCCAACATCCATCAAAATAACCCCTTCCTGTAAATCCCGGACACTGTTGTACACATAATGAAGGATCGTACTGTTGTTTCCGGCACCGACGATTGAGCCATATCCAACATATTCGGACCCATTGGCTTTATGGATAAATTCATGAACGCCCTGAATGGCTCTTTCTGAAACTCCCGGTTGAATGGATTTTATAGCTTCAATATGTGCCAAACCCGATATTTCAATTGCTTTTCGCAACAAAACCAGCTCTTCCTCAGTCTTTTTGACGCGGAGTTGGCTCATCAGCCGGTCTAGAATCATATCAGCGGGTCTTGCAGGTGAAGGATTGACCTTTCGAAATTCATCGACCATTTTCTTCAGGTCGGCATTGTGTCCTCCACCTTCAATTTCCGGTAAATCAAATGAAAATATCTGATCAAATCCTTTGAGATCAAAAGCAGGGTTTTGTAAAAAATCCGCATTCAAATATACATGATCAAAACCCAGCTTATCTTTTACACCTTCAATACCTAATCTTTCACCGTCCCATTGTTCACTACCTGGATCTTTTGGTTGAATAAAAATGACCTCATCAATTTGTCCTCCGCTGATTTGCTGATCGGATTTGAAAACCAACAGTGCGGCGTTCGGCTCCCGGAAACCTGTGAGATAATAAAAATCCGAATTGGGTCTGTATTCGAACTCCGTGTCATTTGACCTGTTTTTCACCGGATTGTTGAAAAAAACCGCTACAGAATTCTCCGGCAACAATTGGCGAAGCGCCTCTCTTCTTTCCTGGTGAAATGCAGGAGACAGGCCATCATCAAACCACGATTGGGCTAAGGCAAAGGTTGTATAAAAGACAAATATTAAAGAAAAGCTAAGAACTCTGTTGTAAAACTTCATATTATGGTGTTTGATTATCCGAAGTAGGAAATATACAATCAGTTTTATAAAAAAATAAAACTGACTGTGGAAAAATCGATCTGATGTATAATGGGTGCTTCTTATAACATACAAGATTCAATCCATTTAACATAATCTTCATTTCACCTCTCAACTGAATGCTTATCTTTGTTCAGAACAAATTCAATATTTCAAAATGAAAAAAACCATTTTCAGTTTTCTGTTAATATGGATAACAATTTTCAACAGTATAGGACAAACAGCTACTGAGCAACCCGATAAACCCAAGATCGTCGTAGGGATTGTGGTGGACCAACTGCGTCAGGAATATTTATACAAATATCAGGACAGATATACCGAGGGTGGATTCAAGAGACTCATGAATGAAGGATTCATGATGAAAAACGGACATTATAATTATATCCCGACCTATACAGGTCCGGGTCATGCATCTGTATATACAGGCACCACACCTGCCACACATGGCATCATCAGCAACAGCTGGTATGCCAAAAGTATCGGCAAAAGTATTTATTGCGCCGGTGACAGCACCGTTACGGCTGTGGGAGGATCACCCGGTAACGGTGAAATTTCTCCGCGAAACATGTTGACCACCACCATTTCTGATGAACTTAGATTTGCAAGTAACAAAAGGTCAAAAGTCGTAGGTATTGCCATAAAAGACCGAGGAGCCGCACTTCCCGCAGGTCATATGGGTGATGCGTATTGGTACGATGCGGTTACCGGTAATTTCATGACCTCCGATTATTACTATGATGAGCTACCGGATTGGGTTTCTAAATTCAATGAAAGAAAACTTGCTGAGAAATATCTTTCCCAAAACTGGGAAACACTTTTCCCCCTGGAATCCTACATCCAAAGTATAGCTGATGACAATGAATTTGAGGGACCTTTTATTGGGATGACGACAACTTCATTTCCTCATGAACTCCCGGCTTTGATGAAGGACAATGGCGAATTGGGTTTGATTTCCACGACCCCATTCGGTAACTCTCTTACACTTGATTTGGCTTATGCCGCACTAAAGGGGGAACAGCTGGGCAAACGAGGTGAAACTGACCTCTTGGCTGTCAGTTTTTCATCTCCTGATTACATCGGTCACAGGTTTGGTCCCACTTCGGTAGAAGTTGAGGACAATTATTTAAGGCTGGATAGAGAGCTTGAGAAATTTCTGAATCATCTTGACGAAGAATTCGGGAAAGACCAATACTTGGTTTTCCTGACTGCGGATCACGGTGTTGCCGATATTGTCGAATACATGAAAAGTGAAAAAATACCATCCGGTAATTTTAATACCCGTTTTCTGCTTACTCAGTTAAACGGCTTTACCCAACAACAGTATGGTGAGGGAAACTGGATTCTCAATTTTTCCAACGAGCAGATTTTTCTAAACAGAGAACTGGCGATAGAAAAAGAAATTGACTTTGAAACAATGCAGCGCAAAATTGCTGAATTTCTTTTGGGCTTTGATGGAATAAAAGAGGTATATACCGCTGCTGACATGAGAAGAAACGAATATCTCGCCGGTTGGAAACATTTGCTACAAATGGGGTATAATCATAAGGCCTCAGGCGATTTGTTGTTAATACTGGAGCCTGGATGGCTGAGCAATTCCTACAAAGGAACGACTCACGGAACGGGATATTCCTATGACACCCACGTGCCCATCATTTTCTATGGATGGGGCATTTCGCCTGGAGAAAGTTCAAGGAAAGCATCCATTACGGATATTGCCCCGACACTTTCAATGCTATTAGATATCCGCCTTCCCAATGGTGCAACGGGTCAGCCAATTCTGGAAATTGTCAACAAGCAATAGCCCTTATATACTTTTAATTTCAAAAAGCTCCATGAAGTAAGGTTCATGAAGCTTTTTTTTAATTTAAACCATCTTGTTGAAAAGCCTATTCTTTCCAGCTGGCGGGATATTGTGGATCCACGAATTCCAGCCCCTGAGTTGTAACCTGAAGTGGATTGAATGTATCCAGCATCACTGCTAATTCCTCCGTGGATTTCGCTCCGATGGACTTCTCAACAGTGCCCGGATGCGGACCGTGCGGCAAACCACCCATATGAACGGTGAATGATCCACGGTCAATTCCTTTCCTGCTCATAAATTCTCCCTCGGCATAATAAAGCACTTCGTCCGAATCTATATTGGAATGATTATATGGGGCTGGGATCGCCAAAGGGTGATAATCATATAACCTCGGTACGAATGAACAAATCACAAAACCTGAAGCCTGAAAAGTCTGATGTACCGGAGGTGGCTGGTGAAGCCTGCCGGTAATGGGCTCAAAATCATGAATAGAAAGGGCGTAGGGATAAAGATATCCATCCCAACCTACAATATCCAACGGGCTATGACCATAATGATATTGGTGGAGCATGCCCTGCTTTTTGATCTGTACCAAAAAATCACCCTTTTCGCTCTCGGTAATTAATTTTCCCGGAGGCCGGATGTCTCTTTCACAATAAGGGGAGTGTTCCAACAGCTGTCCAACCTCATTTCTATATCGCTTTACGGTTTCTATTGCACCCTTCGATTCGATCACCAACAGCCGAAGTGCTCCCTCCTCCTTCCATTCAAACCTGTAAATGGTAGTGCGGGGAATGACAATATAATCTCCCTGCCTGATTTCCAGCTGACCGAATTGTGAATACATCACTCCTTCACCGTCGTGCACATAGATCAATTCATCCCCGTCAGCATTTTTAAAGAAATAATCCATATTTCGCTGTTCCGGTGAACAGATACCCATCATGACGTCATTGTTCATCAGCAGCATTTTGCGGGCACTCAGGTAATCCTTTCCTGTGTTACCAACTCCCGATGTCTTAAGATGAGTCTGTTGCAAACCATGGTCCTGGGCAATATCCCATGTAAATGGCACAGGTTTCCCTATGGACTGGACATTATTAGGGTTGTGGCTATGATAAAGAATGGAATAAATCCCTGAGAATCCCTTTGAACTCACCAACTCCTCTTTATAAAGAGACCCATCGGGTTGCCTGAACTGAGTGTGTCTCTTCGGTGGGACTTCACCTAACCTGTGATAATATGCCATTTTTTTGGGTTAATATTTGGGTTTAATTATATTGTCTGTTATGCACGATGCAAATCTTCAGATTCAACTACTTTTAAGGAAATTTTCCCGATTTGAGGCTTGGATTATTCTCCCCGCAACGGTTGGGGAGTTGCTAATCAATTTGATTTATTCAAATTTAAGAAATTTGATCAAAGTTATATTTTAAAAATCCATTAAGAATAATTCCTCAGACCATAAAAAATTGGTGGCAAAAAACAATTATTAAAAAAAGCTCATCCCTGCGGGAAATTAAAAAGCGGCCAAAGCCGCTTCTTTTATTTTTTACCTTCGAATAACATATCCCGGAGCTCTTCTTTAGCAGCTCCTGTTTTTTTCTGTAACTTACCTAGGAGTTGATCTTCCTGACCTTCGGCATAAGTTAGATCATCATCTGTAAGGTCACCATATTTCTCTTTTAGCTTGCCTTTAAGAATGTTCCAGTTACCTTTTAATTTCAGTGACATAATAATATAGTTTAGGTTAAAAGTTTATTTAATAAAATTTAAACAAATTCTGTTCCAACAAAATTTTCAGAACATGAAAAAATTATTATATATAATGGTTTTAGTTATTTACTCCGGATGCCAAAAAGAAAAAAATGAAAACCTTGTTTGGTCAGATGAATTTGAAACCAATGGATTACCTGATTCCAATAAATGGGACTATGACCAAGGAGATCATGGCTGGGGCAACAACGAACTTCAGCTGTATACAAAAGAAAACTCGCAAAATGCCCGGGTAGAGAATGGATTATTGGTTATTGAAGCCAAACGGGACAGTAGTATGTCAAAAGGCTATACCTCTGCAAGATTGGTGACAAAAGGTAAAGGAGCTTGGCAGTATGGTTTCATGGAAGTGAAAGCCAAACTTCCCTACGGCGTTGGCACTTGGCCTGCTATCTGGATGCTTCCGGAGGAAAACAAATATGGTGGCTGGCCGGGAAGCGGAGAGATTGATATCATGGAACATGTCGGTTATGACCCGGCGACTGTACACGGAACGGTACATACTGAGGCATTCAACCACACCAAGGGGACACAAAAGGGGGAGACAAAGCAGGTTCCTGATTTTTCAGAAGCATTCCATGTTTACGCCATTGATTGGCAAGAAGAGAAAATCGATTTTTATATTGACAATGAACATTACCATACTTTTGAAAATACAGGAAATGGTCCCGAAGAATGGCCTTTTGACCATCCTTTTCATATCATTCTCAATATTGCTGTTGGAGGAAATTGGGGAGGTGCAAAAGGAGTGGATACCGATATCTGGCCTCAAAAAATGGAAGTGGATTATGTGAGGGTTTATAAGGAAAAACCTTGAAACAGTGGATGGAAGTTTGAGAACTAACTATTAGGTGCTGAAGTTCATGATAAATTCAACAGAAATAATTTTGAAATCGAAAAGATCCTTATTTTAGAACTGTCGCCATACACATCAGAAAAAACATTATTTAGGATGAAATCTGAACATTTTCTATAAATTCGCAAAATCCGGTCTCCAATTTATTTTATCTTATGCCTCAAACCACCTCGCTCAAACCACAGGAAATTCTTCAGAACTTTTTTGGCTATTCAAGTTTTCGCGGACATCAGGAAGCCATCATTCAGTCCATATCCAAAAAGCAGGACACTATCGTCCTCATGCCGACAGGAGGTGGCAAGTCGGTTTGTTATCAAGTGCCTGCGATGATGCAGGAAGGCCTTACTTTAGTTATTTCTCCTCTGATCTCTCTGATGAAGGATCAGGTGGATGCTCTGAACGCCAATGGAATTCCGTCTGCATTTCTCAATTCTTCCCAAGGCCAAAGTGAGCAGCGCTTTATTTCCTCTGCTATTGAAGCCGGCAAAATCAAGCTGCTATATATAGCCCCCGAAAGGCTCTTTAAGGGAGCATATCCCCTCGTGGATTTTTTGAAAACAGCAAATCTAAAACTTGTGGCGATAGATGAGGCCCATTGTGTTTCCCAATGGGGGCACGATTTCCGACCGGAGTACCTCAAGATAGGTGCATTACGAAAAGTTTTTTCGGATATTCCTTTTATTGCCCTCACAGCTACTGCCGATAAACTCACAAGAAAAGACATTGCAGATAAATTAGGTCTGAAGTCGCCTCATTGGTTCGTTTCCTCCTTTGACCGGAGCAACATCACTTACAGAGTCACTGCAAAACGGAATGCCTTTGACAAATTGTTGGAATTTCTGGATTTTCATCAAAAGGATTCAGGAATCATTTACTGTCTTTCAAGGAAGAATGTAGAAGAAACTGCCGAAAAGCTTAAGGAAGCCGGCTTGTCTGCGCTCCCCTATCATGCAGGACTTTCAAGAGAAGACAGGGAGAGAAATCAGGAATTGTTTATCAAAGATGAAGTCAAGATTATGGTCGCCACCATTGCGTTTGGAATGGGAATCGATAAATCTAACGTAAGGTTTGTTGTGCACATGAATATGCCTCAAAACATTGAAGGATATTATCAGGAAACGGGACGCGCAGGAAGAGACGGGCTGCCCAGCGATGCCTTGCTCTTCTTCAGCGTTTCGGATGCCATCACTTTGGGCAGGATGCTGGATCAGGCCGAAAACCCGGAATTTGTGGATGTCATGCAAGGCAAATTGGAAAAGATGAAGGGGTTTTGTCAAACCAGGATCTGCAGGAGAAAACATCTACTGAATTATTTTGGTGAGGAGCATCCTGGCAATTGTGGCAACTGTGACATCTGTTTCCAATCCGGAAATCTTCAAGACATGACAATCCCTTCACAGATGCTATTATCCACAATCGCCCGATTGGAAGAATCATTCAGATTGGGTTATGCGATTCTTGTATTAAGAGGCTCCAAATCCTCGAAGGTCCCGGATGCACATCAATCGTTATCGGTTTATGGCATCGGAAAAGACCGGCCTGAAGAATTTTGGGAAAATCTTGGCGAAAAGCTGGCACTCGCCGGATATATCGCCGAAGCCGGAAGCCAGTTCCCTACCCTCAAACTGACAACCTTGGCTTGGGAGAAACTGAAAGCAAAAGAAAAGATACTCCTCCCGATGGAGGAAAGCATCCCGGGAAGCACCGCTAAAACAGAACACAATGAGGCTTTGCTGGATGAGCTAAAAGCTTTACGATTCAGCATTGCCCAAAAAGAAAATGTTCCTCCGTATGTGGTTTTCTCAGACAGCACTTTGGTGGAAATGTCCTCATATTACCCTATAGATGAGGAATCTTTTCTCGCCACATCAGGAGTGGGAAAGGTAAAAGCAAACAGTTATGGGGAAAATTTTATGACAGTAATCAGGAAATTCATCAAAACCAACAATATCAAAACCATAAGCAGAAAGCAACCTTCAAAAACCAGGTCTACCAAAAACAGCCATTCCGAAGGATTGACCTATCAGCTTTATCAGGAAGGAAAAAATATTTTCCAGATTGCCCAAGAAAGAAATATGGCTCCGACTACCGTGGAAGAACATCTTGTGAGTCTTGTCAAAAAGAAAAACGCGGATGCAGAAACTTTTATCTCCAAAGACGATATCCTAAATATCAGGCTAGCTTACCGAAGGCAAGACTCGCATTTTCTTAAACCGCTAAAAGAACATTTCGGTGACCGTTACAGCTATTTTCAGCTGAAGATTGCCCTTGCAGAAGAAAGGAACTGATTTAAGGGAAAATTCCGGAGTGGTTTTTAAGAAAATTCTAAATTTATATTTACTGATTCGGACTCGCTCTTTCGACTATTTTCATAAATTACTTTCACTGCCGGAAGAATGCGGATATAAATTTTTTCTTTATTTATAAGTTTAATTTCCTCCCGGATATAATTTTACATTTAGTGAAGCTTGGTATTTTTACCTTTCTTTGAAAAAGAACCGCAAACCTATGCCTAGATCATTTTCCATCTGGAGTGTTTTGAAAATCAGCAGGCCTTTCAATCTGGTGATCGTGGCATTTGCCCAATGGATGACAGCCTATTTTTTGGTGGGGACTACCAGACAGGGACTACCTGTTTATCAGGACATAAACTTATACTTGATTATTTTGTCTACTGTGATCCTTGCCGCAGCGGGTTATATGATCAATGATTATTATGATGTGAAAATAGATTACATCAATAAGCCGCAGGAAGTGATCGTAGGGAAAAGTATGAGGCGTAGGGTCGTGATCTTCCTCCATACCCTTCTCAACTTTACAGGAATCGGAATAGGATTGATTGTCAGTCCGAGAATAGCGGTGATCAACTTCATAGCCGCTTTTTTACTGTGGCTTTATAGCAATTTGCTGAAAAGATTACCCCTGATCGGAAATTTGACTGTTGCCTTGCTTACTGGATTATCTCTCTGGATGATCGGTTATTATTATCAGCAGTCCGAACTGCTTGTGCTCACCTATGCCATTTTCGCCTTCTTTATCAACCTGATCCGTGAAATCATCAAGGATATAGAAGACCGGCAAGGTGACAGGAAGCATGGATGTAGAACCTTGCCCATTGTATTGGGATTCAGAAATACCAAGAAAATTATTTTCGCTATCGCCTTTATCTTCGTCTGCGCCATTTTGATTGTGACTTTTAAAATCAACAACCTTTTGTTGTTCTATTATTTTGCCGGACTGAGTATCTTCTTTTTTATCTTTTTGTATAAAATCTATATGGCAGACCGAAAATCACATTTCACAGAACTCAGTATTTTGTCCAAACTACTGATGCTGACAGGTATTCTGAGCATGGGGTTTTTGTAGAGGAAACCCGTTGGTAATCAAAGGGAACCCTTTTCAGGTATCGGTAAACCTGAACCTTTAAAATATGAATTAGCAGGTTTTTGGTCCAGAAGAACCGATAGAGAACATCGTTTAGTATATAGTATTTCTTCAAATGATATTTTTATAGTAGCATGCCGATTCCATTATGATATTTAAAAGTTAAGGTTCGCTATACCATAAGACGAATTCCACACAAACTATTAATCAGGATAAATTCAATCTAATTTGAAAATCTTTATTTTTGCTTTTTAAACCAACCCTGACCCAATCTTGAAAAAAATCGCCATTCTCGCATCAGGCAGCGGAACAAACGCGGAGAAAATCATGGAATATTTCAAGCATTCCTCAAAAGGTGAAGTCGCACTGGTCGCATCCAATAAAAAAGACGCATTTGTACTGGAAAGGGCAAAAAAATTCAAGGTTCCTACTTTCATTTTTTCAAAAGCTGAACTTGAATCAGGTATACTGACCGAAAAGTTAAAAGCTTCAGCTGTTGATCTGGTCGTTTTGGCGGGCTTTCTCCTCCTCATTCCGGACAATCTTATTCAGGCTTTCCCGGATAAAATTGTCAATATTCACCCGGCCCTATTGCCGGCATATGGAGGCAAGGGCATGTATGGTGACAAAGTACATCAAGCCATCAAAGATGCCGGAGAAAAGGAAACGGGTATCACCATCCATTTGGTCAATGCCCAATATGATGAAGGAAAGATTATATTTCAGGCGGCTGTACCGATAGAACCAAAAGATACACCTGAAAATATCGCCCAAAAAGTCCATCTTCTCGAACACAAATACTTCCCAAATGTAATAGAAAGCCTGCTTTAATGCCTTGGTTTTCCTACCTTTGCCCATTCAATTTCAAACCTTTAAAACAAATTTTAAAACACATTCGACAAGTTTCGGAATTATGATCCAAGCTGTTAGTAAATGTGATTTCAAAAAAATTAAGCTATGCCTGTCAAAAAAATACAATCTGCACTCATTTCGGTTTTTTACAAAGACAATCTTGAACCTATAATCACGCTGCTTAAATCACAAGGAGTTAAAATATATTCCACAGGGGGAACCCAAAAATTCATTGAAGAGCAAGGAACTGAAGTTATTCCGGTTGAAGAACTTACAGGATATCCCTCCATCTTGGGAGGCAGGGTAAAAACACTTCATCCAAAAGTTTTTGGAGGAATCCTCTATAGAAGAGACCACGACGGGGACCTTTCTCAGGCAGACGAATTTGGCATTCCGGCTATTGACCTGGTGATTGTGGATTTGTATCCTTTTGAGGAAACTGTTGCTTCAGGAGCACCGGAAGCCGATATTATCGAGAAAATCGATATCGGTGGAATTTCCCTGATCCGGGCAGCAGCCAAAAACTTTAAGGATGTGACGATAATCGCTTCCAAAAACCAATATGCGGAATTAGAGGAAGGATTAAAAAAGAACGACGGAAGCACGACATTGGAAGACAGGAGATATTTTGCGGCACACGCATTTCAGGTTTCATCCAATTACGACACCCAAATTTTCAATTATTTCAATAAAGAAGAAAATATACCGGCACTTAAAATTTCTGAAAGTAATGCCAAAGCATTGAGATACGGTGAAAATCCACATCAATCTGCCCGTTTTTATGGTAATTTGGATGCTCTTTTTGATCAGTTAAACGGAAAGGAATTATCATATAATAACCTGGTAGATGTGGACGCTGCAGTTGCATTGATTTCCGAATTCGAGGGAGAAACCGCATTTGCCATCCTCAAACATACCAATGCCTGTGGGGTTGCCCTTGCTCCTACTGTGAAGGAAGCCTATCAAAAAGCTTTTGCGGCCGATACAACTTCAGCTTTTGGAGGTGTTTTGATCACCAACCAAAATGTGGATTTGGCGGCAGCGGAAGAGATGCACAGCCTTTTCTTCGAGGTACTGATTGCGTTATCATTTGATGAAGATGCTTTAACCCACCTCAAGGGAAAGAAAAACAGGATTTTGTTGAAGCAGAAAATCAAAATTGAAAGTAATAAACAAATAAAAACCTTACTCAATGGAATCATTGAGCAGGACAAAGATTTGCAGACTGAAACAAAAGCAGACTTCAAAACGGTAACCAAGAAAGCACCGACCGAATCCGAAAAGGATGCCATGGTATTCGCTGCCAAAATCTGCAAACACACCAAATCCAACACGATCATACTCAGCAATGCCAATCAACTGTTTTCAAGCGGAGTCGGACAGACTTCAAGAGTGGATGCACTTTTACAGGCAATCGATAAAGCCAAAGCATATGGATTTGACTTGAATGGTGCTGTGATGGCCTCTGATGCTTTTTTTCCATTTCCGGATTGTGTGGAAATCGCTTCCAAAGAAGGGATTTCGGCTGTAGTCCAACCAGGAGGATCCATCAAAGATCAGGACAGTATTGATTTTTGCGATCAGGCAGGAATGAGCATGGTATTGACAGGAGTGAGACATTTCAAACACTGATTTAAGAACAAAGAGCCAAGAATCAAGTAAAAGAGCCCATAGGTTCTTGACCTTTAACTCATAAACTATCTACTTTATTGTACGTAGCAAACTAACATGACAAAAAAAGCAGACCTTAAAATATACAATACCCTTTCCCGCAAAAAGGAGGATTTTGAGCCATTGAACCCACCCTTCGTAGGTTTGTATGTCTGTGGTCCGACTGTATATGGGGATGCGCATTTAGGTCACGCCAGACCTGCGGTGACTTTTGACACCGTAATCCGATACCTGACACACTTAGGCCTGAAGGTTCGCTTTGTACGTAACATTACGGATGTGGGACATTTGCAGGGGGACGCGGATGAAGGTGAGGATAAGATTGCTAAAAAAGCAAAACTGGAGCAGCTTGAACCCATGGAAGTGGCACAGCAATATACCGACTCTTATCACCGGGATATGCTGGCTTTGAATACGATCAAACCCAGTATTGAACCGAGAGCGACAGGACATATTCCTGAGCAGATCGCATTGGTTGAAAACATTTTGAAGGAAGGCTTGGCCTATGTGGTGGACGGTTCTGTCTATTTTGATGTATTGAAATACAATGAAAAATACCAATATGGAAAGCTTTCAGGTAGGGTTTTGGAAGAATTGTTGAGTGGAAGCAGAAATCTGGAGGGACAGGGAGAAAAACGAAATCCCGTTGATTTTGCGCTTTGGAAAAAAGCCTTTCCGGAGCATTTGATGAAATGGGATTCCCCATGGGGATTGGGTTTTCCGGGCTGGCACCTGGAATGTACTGCCATGAGTTCAAAGTATCTGGGAAAACAATTTGATATTCATGGAGGTGGCATGGACCTGATGTTTCCACATCACGAATGCGAAATCGCTCAAGGTAACGCCTGCAACCATCAGGATCCTGCCAAATACTGGATGCACAACAACATGATCACCATCAACGGACAGAAAATGGGGAAATCTTTGGGCAATTTCATTACGTTACAGGAATTGTTCACCGGCAATCATGATCTATTGTCGCAGCCCTATAGCCCGATGACAATCCGCTATTTTATCTTGACTGCCCATTATAGGTCTACTCTGGACTTTTCCAATGAAGCACTTCAGGCCGCACAAAAAGGTTATAAAAAAATCATCAACGGTTTAAAAATCGCTAAAAGCCTGAATTTTAATCCCGATGATAGCATCCTCCGGGATGAGGAACAGATCCAGCAGGTGGAGCAAAGTATCAGTTATGCATATCGGGCCATGGATGATGATTTCAACACGGCCCAGGCAATCGGACATTTGTTCAACCTTCTAAAAAAAATCAACAGTATATACACAGGACAGTTGGATGCTGCCGTTTTTGGGAAAGATACTTTCACAAAATTACTTGAAATTTATATCACCTTTGTAGAAGAAATACTGGGATTGGCTGAAGAAAAAGCCGATCACCAAAAGGAATTTCTGGATTTACTTCTGAAGATTTACAGTGAGGCAAAATTAGCCAGAAACTACCAAAGGGTGGATGAAATCAGATCGGCATTAAAGCAAATGGGGATTCTTGTCAAGGATATGAAGGATAAAATAGATTGGGCATATGAAGACTAGATTTGGCTTAGGAATACTTCTTCTTTTATTGTACACAGCTTGCGGTAGTGACCGCACAGGCGAAATAGCTCAGGTTGATTACAATGAAGCTCCGGAATTTGTGGCAGATTCTGCTTATGTCTTTATACAAAAGCAAGTTGATTTTGGACCGAGAGTTCCCAATACAGAGGGACATGAGGCAACCAAAAATTGGTTGATATCCAAATTCGAAAGTTATGGACTTGAAGTGGCAACGCAGGAATTTCGGGCCAAAGCCTATGATGATAAAGTCTGGAATCTGACCAATATATTTGCCTCCTTCAATCCATCAGCAAAAAAGCGGATATTATTGGCTGCCCATTGGGATACAAGAAGAATGGCCGATAAGGATTCTCTGAGAATTGATGAACCTATAGATGGAGCCAATGATGGAGGTTCCGGTGTTGGGGTTTTGTTGGAAATTGCCCGTATTATCACCACCGAAAACAATCAACCGGAGGTTGGGGTTGATTTTATTCTTTTTGATGGTGAAGATGACGGTCAACCGGAATTCGAAAATGATAGAGACAATTCACAAGTCTGGTGGGCCCTTGGATCCCAACATTGGTCCCAAAATCCACATGAAGAAGGATACTCGGCCTATTATGGAATCCTTCTTGATATGGTCGGAGCAAAAGGGGCAAGATTTTATAAAGAGGGCTATTCCGTATCCTATGCCAAAAACATCGTCAATAAAGTGTGGAATTATGGTGTAGAATTGGGATATTCGGAGTTCTTTGTCATGCGGGAAGCCCCTGAAATCATTGACGATCATTTGTTTGTCAACAAAAATGCCGGCATACCGATGATTGACATTGTGGAGTTTTCCCCGGATTCAGGATTCGGTCCTTATCATCATACCCATTTTGATAATATGGAACTGATTGACAAAAGAACACTAAAGGCGGTAGGTCAGACAGTCCTGTTTACCCTTTATCAGGAGTAAAAATACAGTTAAATTATCCTTGGAATGAAAAAAGGCCATCAGGTAACCATGAAAGAGATCGCAAAGAAACTGAACGTTTCGGTCTCTACAGTTTCCAGGGCACTGAAGGACTCTTCGGAGCTTCATCCCGACACCAAAAAGCGGATAGTGGAGATGGCGCAGAGCATGAACTATCAGCCCAATCTCCTTGCTCAAAGTCTGCGGATAAGTAAAAGCAATGTACTTGGAATAATTGTGCCTGAAATAACCTCCCATTTTTTCTCCAGTAATATCTCCGGCATCCAGGATACAGCATATAAAAGAGGTTATAATGTGATGATCTGCCAATCCAACGAGTCTTTTGAGCAGGAAAAAGCCAACGTAAAGATATTGGTTTCCAGTCAGGTGGATGGTTTATTGATTTCCCTTAGCCGGGAAACCAAATCCTTTGAACATTTGAGAGAACTGTATGACAGGGAAATCCCGTTTATCCTATTTGATCGGGTGACGGAAGAAATACCTGTATCGACGGTTACAGTCGATGATGCCCATGGCGCTTATCAGGTGGTCAAGCATTTGTTGGAGGAGGGTTGTAAAAAGATCGCCTACATCTCGGGTCCTGAAGATTTATATATCAGCAAAAAAAGAAAAGAAGGTTACCTTAAAGCCCTTGCCGAATTCGGGATTCCTGAAAAAGAAAGTAGGATATATATTTCAGACTTGAATGAGGAAACAAACCGAAAAATCGCATTGGACATCATCAATTCCGAAAACAGGCCTGATGCTATTTTTGCGATTTTTGATCCATTGGCTGTGGATGTGATGATGGTTTTGAAAGAAAAAGGCATTAAAATCCCTCAGGATATAGCCTTGGCGGGATTTACCAACAATCCGACTTCGGCTGTGGTAGAGCCATCTCTTACCACTGTATCCCAACCCGGATATGAAATGGGACAACTTTCCGCCAATCACCTCTTGGATCAGTTAGACGATCTCGCTCCCAACGAGCCTCAGTCCTTTGTATTGGATACCACCCTGGTCATGCGAAATTCTTCCAAAAAAAGATCTTAATTAAATTTGGATAAACACTTACACCATCGAATTTAATGTTTCAATTAAGGCTGGCTTGGAAATCAGACGCAAGAATTCTATAATGGATCCAATTCCTTTCCAACCCTTTAGATTACCAATAAAAGGAATTTCTTTCATGAGCAATAAATTTTACGAGTAAAATCTGCAATTCATTTCCAAACCTATTTATCATAGTTGAGTATCATGATTGAAATAATCCAAAATACCTTTATAAAAACATTTGAGAAAGAACCTCTGATGGTCCAATCCCCCGGAAGGATCAACCTCATTGGGGAACATACAGATTATAATGGTGGATTTGTACTCCCTGCGGCCATCGACAAAAAAATGATTGTTGGAATTGCAGCCAATGGCAGCCAGAAATGTAGGCTCTATTCAACAGATTTTAAAGAGGAATTTTCCTTTGAATTAAATTCATTCTCTTCCAAAAAAGGCCATTGGGCAACTTATACTATGGGAGTGGTTTCACAATTTCAGCAGGCCGGATATCCGGTATCAGGTTTTGACATGGTATTTGGCGGAGATATTCCGGTCGGTGCAGGATTGTCCTCATCTGCCGCTTTGGAATGCGCTGTTGGTTTTGGCATCTCAGAACTTTTTGAAATCGGCATCCCAAAATTATCCTTGATTCATTATGCCCAAAAAGCCGAACACACATTTGCCGGGTTGAAATGTGGTATTATGGATCAGTTCGCATCTGTTATGGGCAAAGAGGATTTTGCAATCAGACTGGATTGCCGTTCCTTGGAGTACGAATATTTCCCGGTGGAGCTCGGTGAGTACAGCTTTGTTTTGGTTGACAGTAAGGTGAAACACACTTTAGCCGACAGCGCTTACAATAAAAGACAGGAAGAATGTTTAGAAGGGGTGCAAGCGGCACAAAGTATTTTTCCGCAGGTCACGTTATTGAGAGATTTGGATTTAATGCAGCTGGACGAAATCCGGGCCAAAATAAGTCAAGAGGTCTATCAGAGGTGTCAATATGTTATGGAAGAAAATCAAAGGGTTCTGGATGCCTGTACCCTTTTAAATGATGAAGACTTGAAAGGTTTTGGCCAAAAGATGTACGAATCCCATGAAGGGTTAAGCAAAAAATATCAGGTCAGTTGTGAAGAGTTGGATTTTCTGGTTGATTTTACATTAGGCAAAACCGAAATCTTGGGCTCAAGGATGATGGGAGGTGGATTTGGAGGCTGTACACTCAATCTCATCCAAAGTATATTTATTTCAACATTTAAATCCCAAATTTCAAAAGCCTACCAGACCGAATTTGGGAAAATCCCTGACTTCTATGAAGTAAATTTGGGAAACGGAACAGGAAAATTCAATTGATTATTTTTAGGACTCCTTCGAATCAATTTATCCTGCATAGTGAATCACTCCACCACCAAAACCCAATCTTGCCCCATGCCGGATGATGGCGGTTGAATGGTGTTTTCACCTTTCTTCAGGTTTTCTTTTTCATAAGGAAAACTCACTCCGGTTCTGGGATCAAACCATTTGGCCTGTAGCTCATTTCCTTGAAGAGCCGAAAAATCCACTTTTATAGTCTTACCTGTAGGGAAATAAACCATGGCAAAGCTGCCTTCTTTGTCTCTGGTGGCAATTACATAATGCTCATCGTCTTCCTGCTCTTCCATGATCATGGATTGATCGGGAATCCTCGAAAAATAGGACTGAGAAAGCATCAAATTCTTAAGGTATTTTACCTGATTTGCCATCGGCAGTTCCAATGAAATTTTCCAGGGTTTTAAAGGACCGTTTATCGGTTGACGGTCCAAAGTAAACATTTGCCACACAGCATGGCAACCATAACTCTGTCCTGCTCCACCGGCAAAAACATTCCAATACATTATTCTTCTGATATCTTCTGCTTTGCTGTATCCAAGCTCTTTGGCATTGAAGCAATTTGGATGCTCTTCGTAAAGCGGTTCACCATCAAGCGTAGGTTTGGTTGGATTTAGACCATAATCATGTCCAATGATTTTATAAGTAGGCTGGTTGGGACAGTGTCCGGTTTGATGCATGTTGAAGTCCAGCCAACCCGCTTCATGAAACCAGCTTGACGAACCGCCAGGCCTGTGGGGTTGAGGATGATATGTTTTAATTATTGGATTTTCTTTTTTCGACGAAGCCCCTATACCGGCGGCCATCCTGTTCCACACTTCAATGTCATCAGAGTCCTTTCTGGGGTTTCTATCACCTCCCAATACCCAGATCAAATTTTTTCGGCCGGCATACCTTGCCCCTATCCATTTACCAAATTCAAAAGCGTTCTTTTCGTTGAAAATCTCGGGACCAACTCCCCAGTTGTTTTTAAACACCTTATCACCCCAAGTGGGAAGCAACGCAACGTGAATTCCTTTTTCAGCTGCCAGATCAATGATATAATCCACATGCTCCCAATACTTCTCATTGAAGACCATGGGTTCGACGGTGACGAATGGTTTTTCTCCATATACATTCGGGTCATTCAAACCGTCAATTTCTGCCAGAGCGACTGCTTGAACAACATTAAATCCCTGTTTTGCTCTTATATCGAGATAATATTCGGCCTCTTCCCGGTCTGTCCTGTGAAACAATTCCCAAGCAGTATCAGCCAACCAAAAAAAGGGCGTTCCCTCAGATTGCGTAAAAAATCTTTTGTTTTCGGAAATCTGGATAGGCCCTCTGATTTGGGCGATTGCTATAGAAGGAAATAGTAATACAAGAAATAGGATTAATTTTTTCATAGATTCAACCGAAAAAAGGCAGCCAATTAGGCTGCCTTTTTAATCAATGTGTTGTGGGTATTGCGGCTGTTGATTTTGGGTTTTTCTGCCAGAAAAAGAATATCGTGAACATCACGATTAGAATGACCGGAAAAATCACCATGGTTTGTAAGGTATCTTGGCCGGCCGCCAGGTCTAAGGCATCTCCAGTGAGACCCATAGCCATATACTCTTCAGTTGCATTATCAATCCACCTACCGATAAACGGTTGGAAAATGGCTGTGGAAAACATTCCTACCCCACCTATGATTGACATTCCCAAAGCACCACTCAATGGTGCACGCTGGGCTGTAGCTCCCACCATAACAGGCCAGAAATAACCTACTCCTAAAGCAAAAATTATTGCTGCCAAATATGCGACAGGACCTGTGACTACACTAAATAAATAAATACCTATTGCAGCTAATATCGAACCTCCCAACAATACACCTGTTTGACCCAAAGTCCCAACAACAGGGCCTGCGAAAAACCTGGCAACTGCCATTACACCTGTAGTCAATGCCAGAATCAACATTGGTTCTGCGCCACTGCTGCTCAATACAATGTTAACCCACTGCTGAGGTCCAAATTCTGAAATTGCAGTTAGGGCCATTGCGAAAAACAGGAATAAGAAAACTGGGCTTAGCATTGCTTTAAAGTTTTGGGCAAGGGAGGTAACACCTTCTACTTTTGGTTTTGGAAATGCTTTGCCGAAAAATAATACAGCATAAATAACAGTAGGGATCATCAAGACCCACATTTGTGTTTGCCAAGCAGCTAAAACCCCTCCAAAATCAGTCATGAATTTTGACAGCAATGCGCCAAGGAGAATTCCTCCCGGAAACCACATATGAAACCTGTTGAGCATTTTATTCATTTTCACACCTGAATACATATCCGCAATCATAGGATTACAGGCAGCTTCGGTACAACCGTTTCCAAATCCTATGAAAAGAGTGGAAATCAACAATGTGGTATATCCCCCTGCATAAATAGTTAGCAGGATACCTAAGGTATGGGCTACAAAAGCAACCCTCATAATATTGGCAGGTCCAAAGGAATGGTAGACCAGCCCACCGATAATCATGGAAATCGGGAATCCCAAAAACCACATGGAGTTAATAAAGCCGAGTTGCTCAGCGGATAAGCCGAATTCAGCGCCGAGCTGGGGCAGTATCCCAGCTCTAATAGCGAAGGTAAAAGCAGTCGTGATCAATGCAAAGCAACTTCCATTAAACAGCGCGCTTTTATTAATATTTTCGTTCATTGATGTTGGGTTTAAGAGGTTAAATGGTTTTTATTAAATGGTTGTTGTGTAAATTATTTGAAAATATAAAAAATAATATGCACTCCACTTTTCTTTTTTCGAAAATAATCACTGAATTTTTGATCAACGCAAAAAATAGCTGTCGATTTTACTCAATTACTACCAAACCCCGGGTAATTTTCTCATGAAGGTCAAACCTGTCACTTCTATATTGAATGGTAACAGTATAAGTTCCTGCAGTTACAGGCTGTCCTCTGTAGGTCCCATCCCATTGACAAAAAGGAACTCTTGGTTCTATTTCATATAATTCACAAAAATACAAGAGGTTCCCCTGTCTATTGTGGATCCAAATCTGAGCTTCTTCCACCGGATCGTTTACAAATATGTGAAACAATCTTTCAGGATCACTCAGTACCATGCCTGTGGGAAAGACAATCCTGAAGAAACATTCTTCAATAACTGAAAAAGTGGATGAGAAGGAACATCCTTCTGCACTATATACGATTAACTCATATTCACCTTCCAGATAAGGTTTAAAAGTTGGCGTTCCGGCAATCAATTCGCCTTGATAATACCATTCATAACTATCGAATGTACCGGGGTTAATGGTTTCTCCAAAGTTTCTTTCCACGCAGATTGAATTAACTGATGGGACTTCGGGACGGACTTCATCCATGCTCCTCATTACCAGCAGCAGATCCCTTCCAAGCTCACAACCTTGGATATTGTAAACTATAACCTCATAACTCCCTTCATTTTCAGCTTCAATACTTCTTTCGTTTTCAAATTCAGTCAATGCTGTGATGTTTCCATCGGGATCTATGAAAACCCATTCGATCCTGTTTACCAATTCATCATTTCCCGTCTCCATTTCTATCGTGATAAATAATGCATCAGGACAAAGAGGTTCCGCCTCCAAAGTCACTTCAACTTCCAACGTAGGAACTTCGACCAGAAATTCCGCAGGATTCAGTGGACAACCTCCGCTGCCGCGTGGCTGCACATCCAAAAAAAATGTCCCTAATGAAGTGGGTCTCCACTGCAATCCTCTCCCTACTATATCTCCGCTATCATTTAACCATCTGGTAATTACAGATTCGGGAGGGACATTAAACAGTTCTGCTTCATAAACCTGATTTCCGAAACAATCCTGTTGCGCCAACACCACATCAAACTCAATAGGTTCTGATATTGAAGCTGTAAAGCTTCTAACTCTTGGACACAATCCGGAATCCGGATCCAAACTCTTGGCCAGAATAGAATAGATACCCGGTTCATCTATCACAAATGGCTGATCGGTTGCTTTGACAATCTCTTCTCCGAGTGGAGTAGTCAAGGTGAAAACAAGATTTTGATCAGTCGCAGGTATCAAATCAAAAGTTTGACATACATTGATTTCTTCGGGAACTGAAAAAGTAACAAGATTAATGGAGGGAACTGTTGATAAGTCAACCTGAGGCAAAGAACAACCGGATTCATCCAATACCTCCAAAGCATAATTCCCGGATGGAACGGAAATTTCAATAAAAGGCTCATCATCAATTATTCCTGATTCTATCTCACCTCCGTATTCGCGCAGCACGCGGTAGGCTCCCGTAAATGGTCCCTCAGAAAATGTTATCCGGATTTCTCCGGAGCTTATGCCGGTTTCAGAACATACCTCACTGATTTCCTCGACCCCATATATCTGATTGGCTACTGGATTTTCATTAGGAACAATGATGATATTTGAAAGTGTACAATTATTCCACGAGGTGGTAAGCGTATATATACCGGGGCTTAGGTTATCAATGGATAGTGTTTGGTTTTGCGCAATATCTGATACTAAATAACCGAGTTCCTTAATCTCCAAGCCGTTCAAAGGCGTAAGTGCAGTGAAACTAAATGCTCCATTTTGCGAAACACAATCAGTAGCACCTTGAACAAGGGATGATTGAAATTGTGGACCTTCATTTACCTCTAGGGTTGTTTTTCTTTCGGAGGAACAAGCAGGATTGTTTGGAAAAGTCACATTAAAGAAGATTTCATATATCCCTGGACCGGGAAGATCATCCCTAGTATTTAAACTTAATCCGAATGAAGATCCCAAATCAATTGTCCCGACCTCACCTTCTTTCACTGCTGTCCAGGCTCCACTGACAGGGACATTGGGTGATATCGATACTGTTTCACCAATACAGGCCTGAGTTGTAGAAACATTTAATTGATAATCGCCGGGTGGACCTACATATGTGGATCCGTTGATCAAACAATCCTGGCCTCCACTAGAATTGGTGAAAAACAAAGAGATGGAATATGACCCTTCTCCTGAAACAGTCAAGGTGTTTTCACTCCCGACAACTTCTCCATTCGCATTTTTCCATTCGAAGGTAAACTGATCCAAATTAGAGGTTTGCGGATCAAGTGCGGTGATAGTGACGGGTTCACCTCCACAAAGGAGATAATCCGGTAATATAGCCAAAGTTGGTCCTTGAAGGACGGTTACTGTTTTACTGGAATTATGAATATTTTCTGTTCCTCTGCGAACACTGAGAGAAATAGTGTAGTCACCTATTCCTGTAAAAAAAATGCTGATATTCTGAAATGTTGCTCCTCCGGTCCTGTTGAATATCTCAGTCCCATCCTGAGCAACTATCAACCAACTGTAAACATCTGTGGAGGGATTGCCGTTTCCTGAAAACTCCCCGATCACTCCCCCAAAAACGATACAGAGGCGTTCCGGACCGGTAATTTCAGGATCAACAAACAATGCCTCATCCAAATGATAAACAAGATTTTCATTTGCTTCGGATTTGATAGAAATGCCAACAAAACCCATCAAAAAAAATATTGATAGCGTACTCGCTATCAGAATGATAATAAAAAATTTAAGTTTATCAGAAGGCCGCATTTAAGTTTACATGAATAAAGGATTGAATAATCCAGAAATAAGGATCCAAATATTAAATCCGTTAATATTCATCCCTTGTCTCCGTGTTCAAATATAATACCATTTATCCGAACATTTCTAATAAAAACTAACTAAAAAGATCTTTACATACATATATTTGCATGTTAAGTCGGTTTAAAAAATTGAGATGGTATGGCAATTACCCGGGAAACGAAAAAATCAATCAATTACCAAGACGGATTCAAAAAAGGTTTTGGTAATATTCTGTTCAATGTTTTTATAATAGATTTTGACTGCATATGAGCCGATGGGGACATTTTCCCCGTTGACAGTCCCGTCCCACATACATGTGGATGCCTCTGAAATAAGGTTGTTGTTAGCACAATGGAATATGTTTGCTCCCCATTTATTGAATACCCAAACCTCCAATTCATCAACAAGATGATTTGTATACACTAAAAAACGGCGATCCGGATCTTTGGGTCTAATGCCGGTGGGCAAACTTATACGTAATTCACAATCCTCTTCCACGGTGAAGGTTGTGGAATATTCACAGGATTCTGCACTGTTTACCGTCAAAATATAATCTCCAGGTTTTTGGGGTTTAAAAGTAGGGTTGGATGACACCATGTCCTCACCTAGATACCAATTATAGGTGCTGAACAATCCGGGGTTGATATTTTCCCCAACATTATATTGGCCACAAATCAAATAACTTTCTTTTACGACCGGTCTCACATCATCCATACTTCTCATCAGCAATGCTATATCCTGACCGAGAGGACATTTATTTTCATTAAAAACAAACACTTCATAGGTTCCTTCATTCTCTGCATCAATTTCTTTTCTGTTTGAAAATGCTGACAACTGTGACCGGTTGCCATCGATGTCGGTAAACCACCATTCAATAAGATCGTTTTCCAAAACTTCAGCATCCAAAGTAATCAAAGCTGAAGCAGCTTCGGGGCATAAAGCACCTACTTCAAGTCTCAGGTCAAGACCCAAAATGGGCGCTTCTATCAGGAAATTTTTCGGAACAATATCGCAGGGCAGGCTGCCTTCAGGCTGTACCTCCAATCTATAATTTCCCGGAATATCAGTCGTGTAAAACTGTTGATCCCCGACAACCTGACCACTTTCATTTGTCCATATAAACATAGCTAGATCCGGGTCAACACCGGAGATGTCAGCTTCATAGAAAAATTCACCATCACAAGACTGGTTGATAAGAACAACTTCAAAAGGTATAGGAGAAACCAATTCTACTTTGAAAGATTTTTCGTTTGCACAAACCGGATTATCAGGATCTACATTTTCACCTCGGATGGTATAGGTTCCCTGTTGATCTAGGGTAAAAGTCTGTGAGGAGTTTTTGGATATTTTTTCACCATTTGGATAGGAAAGGATAAAATTCAATGGCTCATTTACTTCAGGCATCCAGGAGTAACTTTCACAAACTATAAGCGGCTCGATGGGTACATCAAATTCAGATATGTTTGGACTGAATTCAATTTGAATAAAATTTCTTCCCAATTCACATTCAAATCTATTATATGCGACAGCCTCATATTGGCCTTCTTTATCCGCTAAGAAAAAAACAGCATTAATATTTTTGCCTAAAGGAATCTGGGTGTTATCATTATTGTAAAATATCCATTCTACAATATCCACTTCCTCAATGAAATCAGCCTCCAACTCAATCATGGATTTTGGTCCGAATAAACATAAAGGAGTTGCTGTCAATTCTAATTGAATCGACAAAACAGGTTCTTTAACTTCAAATGCCTTAGGCGGAATGGGACATGCAAAACTATTTGCAGGCTGAACGTCCAATTCATAACTTCCTTGTTCATCCGGAAAAAATTCAATTGCAGTACCAACTATATTTCCATCGGGATGTATCCAGCTAATAATGACATCTTCTTGAACGGTTCCCTTTAAGTCAACTTTATATGTTTGGACTCCAAAGCAATCCTGATCAAAAAATACGACATCATAATCAACAGGTTCAATTAAGCCAACTGTAAATTCCTTTTTATTTGGGCAAAAATTGGCATCCGAAATATGTTTTGCAATTATTTCATATGTGCCTGGTTTGGTCAACAAAAAGCTTTCGTTTTTATTTTTCACCACTGGGGTGGACTCCCCCTCATAAAGAAGCTCGAAAAATACATCCTCTGTACTTTGCGGTATCAATTCATAACTTTCACAGATAATAAAATCCAGGGGTACTTCAAAAGAAACCTGTGGCAATCCCGGAACTTCAAATTCTTCTCCTCTAGGTAAACTGCAACCATCCCTGGAATAGACTTCCAGATAAAAAAGTCCACCTCCTATTTCAACAAAATACTCAGATTCGTTTTCTATGTTCCCGCTGCTTGCAATGCCTCCCTTTTCATTTACCAAAACATATCTGGCCTCAACCCTTTGAGAGAATTTAATAGTAAATCCACCGGGTAGCTTTCCATTCTCCGTACAGGTTTCTGAGACAATATCGACTACGTCAAAAATAAGTTCGGAAGGTGGAGTTTCCAGATTTACAACCGCTGCCTGAGAATAAAAACAATCACCGGATATCCCTCTTATCGTATAAACCCCTGCCGCAAGATTGGGAAATACATGTTTCTGTCCCGGCACTAGGCTTACTGAAGAAGAAATCAACGTATCGTTTTGTATATAAAAAACTTCATCAAAATTTGAATGAGAAAGTATCTCCAACGAGCCATCCAGGGCAAAACAGCTTGATGCAGCAGTCGAAGATATGATTTCAAGCTCGGGAGCCAATATAAATTTGAAAGGTATAGATCCTTCAATAACACATGATGGATTATTTGGGTTAGGCACTGTAAAATATATAGTATAATCTCCAAATCCGGATAAGTCATTATCCGGACTCAAATCAATTGATTCTCCTCCTCTAATATCAAATCTTCCAGGCTGACCCTGTTTTTCATAAGACCAGATTCCAAAAACAGAAACCCCGGTTTTAAATTCAACTATAGAACCTGGACATCCTTCTGCCTGTGATTTGCTCAGAGCTATATTGAAAGGAGCGAGAATATCAGTCTTGATTTCGAAACTACAATCTTCCAGACCATTACTGTTAATTATAAAATATCGAACATGATACTCACCTTTCTCAGTTATTGTCAATTCATTTTTATTCCCAATTGAGGTACCGTTTTGATCACTCCATTCAAAGGTAAACTCATTTATTCCAGGAGTATTGGGGTCTAGGGCATTTACAACTAGCGAGTCGTTTTGACATAAAATATAATTTTGAGCCAATTGGATATCAGGTGCTTTCTTAACCAAAACTGTTTTTGAATCATTAAACACAGGTATGGCTCCCCTCCTTATGCTCAATTCAATTAGATGTGGTCCAGGAGCAGAAAAAGTATGATTGATTTTTTGAAAACTGGCTCCCCCAACCAATTTGGTGATTTGGTTGTCCGGGCTCGTGATTTTCCAGGTATAAACATCGATATCGGGTAATCCTCCTCCAAAAAACTCCTCATTTTTGTTCCCAAAAAATAAACAAATAGTTTCAGGGCCAACAATGCCAAATGTATCATTAGCAGAATCAACTAACCTTTCTTTCAATTCTTCCTTATCCTCAATATCCGGAATTCCACCTACTGTTGCCAAAGACAATAGCAGGCATCCAAAAAAAATGCATGATAAAAGTGAAAAATAGTGTTTCATTTGGGTGAACAAGAATTTCTGTGAATATCCGGAGAATGAATTAAGCAGAATGGGTGAAATCTACTTTGTATTCATTGCATTTGAAAAGCCAAAATCGCTTTATATCAAGCATTATCGGCATTTTCTATCTTCAAATCTACCATTATTATAATGGTAAAAAAAATCCTGCAAAAGATAAACCTGAGGAGGTTATTGGGGTGTTTGATTGTCTATCAATTATCGGATAAATTTCCATTCTTTTTCATTTGACAACTCATACCCATCTTCATTGAATACCTTCAGTTGCTCGGGATCTTTAATTCTATTTTGGATAATGAAGTTAGTCATCATCCCCCGTGCCTGTTTTGCAAACAATCCGATGGTTTGAGCCTTTCCGTTTCTGTATTCCTGAAAAACCGGCGTTATGACAGGGGATTTTAGAAATTTCAAGTCTACAGCTTTAAAATATTCTTCAGAGGCAAGGTTAACAATCGGAGCATCTTTGGCTACCTCCTGAATGGCTCCGGCAATTCTTTTTCCCCAAAATTCATAGAGATTTTTGCCTTTTTTACTTTCCAACTTTGTACCCATTTCCAATCGGTAAGGCTGGATCAAATCCATGGGCTTCAGCAAACCATAGAGACCGGACAATATTCTCAGATGGGCCTGAGCAAAATCAAAATCCTCAGCAGAATATTTTTCTAATTCCATCTTTGTATACACATCCCCGTTGAAGGTCAACAATGCCTGCTTAGCATGATTTGGCTCAAATGTTTTTTTAAAATTCCTATACCGTTTTTCATTCAACGCAGCAATATTCTCACTTACATCCATCAATTTCCTGATGTCAGCAACTGACTTCTTTTTCATGATGGAGACAAGTTCTTTTGTCTCTTTTTGAAAATCGGGAGTACTGAAAATTTCGATATCGGTAGTGCTGAGGTCTAAGGTTTTTGCGGGGGAAATAAGCGTAATCATATTTTATTCAATTACCAGAATGGATTTTTTTAAAGTTTTAACAATATTTTGATCTTCACTTCTAAACCTCACAACTACAGGATATGTTCCGATGGGCACGGTCTTTCCGTTCACAGTTCCATCCCAGATACAGGCTGATTCTTCTCCCCCAACATTTGTCTGCTCACAAAAATATATCAGCTGTCCCCACCTGTTATATATAAAAACATCAACCTTGTCAATAAAATCATTTGTATAGACAATGAAGTGTTTGGATGGATCGCTTGGACGAAGTGCATTTGGAAAAATTATCCGTAGCTCACAATCCTCGATCACTTCAAACTCAATTTCAAATTCACATCCCAGATCATCCGCTACGAGTAAAGTATAATTACCGGGAAGTGTAGGTGTAAATGTAGGCGAATTGGATATTTCCTCTCCATCTAGCATCCATGAATAGAAGTCATAGTCACCGGGATCCAATTCGGTTCCAACATTTTCAAGGGCGCAGATAATATAGGATGTTTCCAAAACTGGAGCTTGCAGAAAAGACTTTGTCACCCGAATCTGATCTCTGCCCACCTCACAACCGAAACCGTTGTAAAGGATAACCTGGTAGAAACCATCCTCAAGCACTGTTATCGATTCCATTCCATCAAAATCATTCAGTCGGATGGCATTTGCACCTTGCAGGGCATACCATTCGATATCCACAACATTACTCAGATCACCTAAAACAGTAACCGTTGTAAAAGGATCCTGAGCGCAATAAGGAAGTGCTTCTAAACTTACATCTACCGGTTCGCCAAATTCCTCAACGGTAAAGGGAATCTGTGCCGGTGGACATGAATTTCCAGCGCGAGGTTGTACTTCAAGAGTATATTCACCTGCTGAAGGAGGAAAAAACGTTTGGTTTCTTCCGGTTACTTCTCCTGACTCATTTCTCCAGAAGAAAAAAACCTCATCAGGCGTTGATCCGTTCAGGATGGCTTCATAAGACACACCGTCATCACAATCAATAATGGGTGCAGAAACCGAAAATTCTATTGGATCATTGATTTCTGCAATGATAGTGCGCTCTAGTATACAGTTAATTCCATCAGGATCTTCTCCGATGATCCGGTATGTGTCTGATTCCGTAAGGATATAATTACCGTTTTCATCCGGATCAACTACATTTCCATCAGAATCTGTCAAAGTGAATATCAGATTCTGCTCTGTTTGTGGCATGAATCCGAAAGCTTCACATGCTACTATTCCTGTTGGCACGGTAAATTCCACAGCCAATTTTTCCTCTATCAGATAAGTGACAGGCTCAGGTATGGTACATCCGGTATCATCAGAGATTTCCACCGCATAGGTTCCTTCCGGAACAGGAATTGAAAATGAAGCTGTATTTGGAAAAGAACCTTCCAGCTGCTGTCCGTCTTCCTGACGCGTAAGTTTATATAATCCCGAAGGTGTTCCGTTGGCGAAATTGATGACGATAGCTCCGTCTTCCACCCCATTTAGACCACAGGTTTCGGGAGCGACAGTGACCGAATAAGCCAGATCCACCGGAGGATTTAAATTGGCAATAGTTATACTTTGTGTTAATTCACATCCAAATGCATTAGTAGCCTGAACAGTATAAACTCCCGGTGCCAGATCCGAGACAACAGGAAGCACCTCTCCAGGACCAACGTTTGTAAAAACATCTCCTGTCTCCAATACTTCCACCAAATCAGCAGCCAGCAACATGGTCACTTCAAAGCTTCCGTTTGGAGTTGCGCAGTCGTCGGCATCAGTAATTACTACTATTTCAAAATTAGGTAATGGTTGGACTACAAATTCGACTTTTTTCTCAACCAAGCAACCTTCCACAATCGGGTCTTCGGTGATGAAAATGATATCATATATACCCGGCGAAGGGAGTTCGGCAGGCAAAAGTTCCAGCTCAAAAAATTCTCCCAAAAATACTCGATCAGGACTTCCCTGTTGCTGATAATACCAATCGCCTGTCACTGGAGTATTTGGGGCAAAAACCACCAGCGCCTCATCGTAGCAGACCTCTTCTGCACTTAAGGTAAGATCAAATTCAAATGCAGGACCTACAAAAACTGATTTTTCCGCCGGACACGTGTCAAAAAATTCCAATTCAGGATTTTCAGGATCCCGATAAGAAACCGTTACCGTATAAATGCTTTCCTCATCAACCTCAATGGTGTTAGAATTCACATCACCAAATAGCTGACCTGCGGCATTTCTCCATTCAAAATCATAAAGTCCTTCCGCAACATCATAACCATCAATTGCAGTCAGTGTAACAGGTGTACCACTACATAAGGTAACATCATCAGCAAGTGTGAGGACGGGCGGCGCCACAACCAAAACCTCCATGGTCTCTTCAAAATAGTCAACATCTCCACACCTGTCCACTCTCAGTGTAACGGTATACATTCCATCTCTATTAAAAACATGCTCCAGGGATTGGAATTGCTCTCCGGGTCCTCCGAATGCAGTAATGTCGGCAGTCCCGTCCTCATGAACAATTGTCCAGAAGTAACTGTCGATATCAGGTTCTCCTCCACCTTCGAATAAACCTACAACTCCTGCTTCAGGATCCAGACACAATCTGGGAGGTCCACCTAAGGAAGGTTCAGGAATGCTGCTACCGGATTGTTGAACAAAAGAAGGTAAGCCCAAATTGGATGTACCCGGCATCGGCTCCGAACCCATATCATTATAAGAACTTTCGCCGCATTGCTGGGCTACATTTATTTGACCCAAAATATTTTCGCCAGGTCGGGCCACATAAATCTGCCCATTAGGACCTATCTGCAATGCTCCAAAAGGACCATCTGAAGATAAATTTTTTCGAGTAGCCAAAATACAGGCTTCAATCTGATCTTTATTGGTAGCGTTGATAAAACAGTCCGCACATGCTGCCGGGTCATCCTCGTCGTCGTCACTTGGATCCAGGATAATGAATTCTTCAATCTTGCCTCCGGGACCTATATATGAAACATAAACTCTATTCCCATCATTGGAGAATTCCAGTCCATAAATTTCGTCACCACAACCCAGATCCAACAGGGCATATTCGGTCAGTTGACCTGTACTTTGATCAAAATCAAATATCTCCAGTTTGCTGCAGTTTCCATCCTGAATTGTTACTGCCAGCTTGTCTCCTTCGGGACTGAATTTCATGCTTCCTACACCGGTATTGTAATTGTGGTTGCTCCCAACGGATGACAGAACCGGACTTCCTATGCCGTTCAGAGATACCGGATAAGCCCTAAAAGTGTTGTTCCCCAGCTCATGAAACATCACCCAGGTCGTATCTCCTGAAGCCAAACCTGCGGAATGTTCTGTACTTGGGCTGAAAAGAAAATTGTCTTTGCTTACTACATTTCCGACTCCCTGAAGATTTTCGGCCTTGATGTCTACCACAGAAAATTTCACCTGATTGCTGCCATCTTCCGCTTTTTGTGTAGTGAAGAGGTAGAAAATAGTTTCATCCTGAGGAACAGGTACTGCAATTACACTTTCGGAGGATTGATTGCTTCCGCCAATACTATCACCATTGGCCATAAGATCCCCGTTGAGATCCCAAACTGATTCCCCATCTGTGAAGAAAAGGACCTGTCCCGTTTCATCAGAAATGGTAGAAGTACCGGCAGGAATATTCTGAGGATGACGTTCTGCAATGGGCCGAGGTAAAGGTGCATCTGGATTATTGGGATCCGGATTGAAATCCAATCCTGCACCATCACCGAACAACCAGATGTTATTGGATTGGTCGGGAAGGTCCCAGATTTTCACCCGGATACTGGCGTAGGCATAGCATTCGGATTCAGGTTCTCTCACCAATACCCAATATAAACCTGGGAGGAGTACACAGTTATCTTTGTCGGTCACCCATCCTTCGTCTCTTCTGTTGGACCAGAAATACTCATAATTTTCACTCTGCCCTCCACCCCCGACATTTGGATTTTCTCCACCTTCTCCACCTCCTCCTCCTTTCTGAACTTCAAGAAGAGATCCGATATCCACACAGGCACCTTCACATACTGTGGTATCTTGGGTACTGAACTGGGCCTGAAGTTCGTTTTCAACAAGATTGATAGTTTTTGTAACAGGAACTTCGGAGCCATCTGCAAAAGTCACTGTCAGTGTGACTGTAATGCTTTGGTCTGCGGTGGCTTCTTCGGGAATAAGCAGGTGCTCCTGATTGAAATCAATGTCTATAGGAGCCCCGTCCTCATCAGTCAAAGCCGGATCAAAGGACCATTCAAAACTAACAGGCCTATAATTTTCAGGTGTGATCAAGCTAGTCAGTTGAACAGGGTTGTTGCTGCAGGGTTCTTCAGGATTCCACTCAAAGTCCACCGTTGGATTGATATCCTGATTTGGGGCAAACTGGGGGAAAATCCTTCCGCAAAAATCAGTTCCGTTAAAAGGGTCTTCCTCTATTTCCACTTCAACCAATTCTGCCTCGTCGGGATTATTGACTACACCGATCAATTGCGGACCTCCATCCACTTCCTCATAGAGGTAATAGAGTTTTCCGTCAGGACCCACTTTGATATCATATACCTTAAATACGTCATTTTCAAAAGGGATGACTTCCGGTGTTGCATCGGGATCACTTACAGGAACACGAATCAGCTCACCTCCTTTTGAGAAATAAATGAATTCCCCATCGGGAGAAAAAGTAACCCCTTCCATAGGTTCCGAACCTCCTGATTGTGAAACTGAGGTCACTCCACCGATTGTACCACCTGAGGTGTCAAAATCCAGGATAAGTAAATCCTCACCGGGATTCTCCGGAATCAGGATTAGCTGCCCCGTGGCTTCATTAAAAACTATGGTTTTTGGTGTAAAGCCAATTGCCTCGGTATCTGTTTCGGCAAAGTCTCCTTCAGTTGTCTCAATTCTTCTTACAATTAGATTCCCTCCTTCGTAACTGATCAGATAAGATGAGGATGTGGCAGATTTAACTACTGCGATTGCTCCGGATGCAGGTCCGATAATTTGATCAAGCGCTGTTACGGCTCCTAAAGGTGGCTGGGTTCCTGTTGCCCCGCCGGGTGCATTCATGTCAATGACAGAATACTTTAGCTGTCCATCAGGTGAAATATAAAAAGCATAAAAGATTTTCTCTCCGTCCACTTCATAATTCAATGCCCCTATGGCCACTGTTTGTCTACCTCCTATATCACCATCAATCCCATTGCCAACTCCCTGAATAACATCATCATCAAAATTATAAACAACTTCTCCATTGGTGTAGAAAAGTTTCTGACCCGTTATCGGGTCTATGGCAATGGCATTGTTATCTGCCCCAACCACAATGGAACCAGGCAAAGATCGGACTATGGGATCCCCTCCTTTTCCAAAAGAAAGGTAATTATTATCGGTTTCAGCACCGCAATAACCGAAAACCCATTCGTTGTCGTTAAACCCTTGTGAAAAACTTTTATTTATAGATAAAAAACAGGCAATCCAGCAGATTACTGCAAAAATTAGGATTAAATTTATGGAATTAAAAGGGCTTTTCATATTTTGCGTGCTGCTTGTAAAACAACAACGGAGTCGAAACGTTTAGAAGCTAAGTTTGAATAAACTAATTAACGAACAAATACTTGTTAAGGTCTTATCTATATCGTCTTTTTTTACTTCTCACCACCTTCGGGGGGCTTTCCAATGTTCAGGCACAGGATCCGCAATATAGTCAATATTATGCTGCTCCCTTGTATCTGAATCCAGGCTTTACAGGTTCCGAGCAGACAGGTAGAATCGGAGCCAATTACAGGAATCAGTGGCCGGGACTCGACGCACAGTTTACAACCTTTTCAGCATATTTCGATACCTATCTTGATGACTACAACAGCGGTGTGGGCATTATGGTTATGAATGATGTAGAAGGAGCTGCCAAATTAAAATCCACTACAATTTCCGGCTTGTATTCCTATGAACTGAGAATCAGTGACAGAGCATTTTTCAGACCGGGAGTTCAAGCCAGCTATATCCGTAGGGAGATTGGCTTTTACGAAAACCTTATTTTTGCCAATCAAATCAACCCGAATGATCCCTTCGGACCGACTTTACCGGGAACTGAAATTCCCGGGTTAGGAGAACCTGTGAACATGCTGTCGCTTTCATTTGGAGGTTTGTTTTTCACGGAGAATTTCTGGTTGGGTGCATCGGCCCATCATGTCAATCAACCCAATCAGTCATTCCTGGATGGAGTCAGCAGATTACCAACAAAATTTTCGGTTCATACCGGCTATAGGTTTTCATTGGGAACAGGATCCTATAGAAGAGATTTTACCCATACTTACAAGGAGCGATATTTTGTGCCCACAATCAATTACAAACGGCAGGGTCCTTTTGAGCAATTGGATGTTGGAGCCTATGTGTATATGGAGCCTATCGTCTTTGGTCTTTGGTACAGAGGCCTTCCTTATAAGCCTGTGGAGCAACAAAGCAACAGGGATGCAATAGTACTGATGATTGGACTCAATCTTCCATCCGGATTGAATATAGGATACAGCTTTGATTACACAGTATCCCAACTCGGGATCCAATCGGGCGGAGCACACGAAATCAGTATATCATTTTTATTGGCCGACAAGAATCCGGGGCAACCCAAAGGCAGGGATACTATTCTTCCATGTCCTAAGTTTTAGTAATCCGAAATAGACATAGAATCACTAAAACACCTTCTTTTGGGGTGCTGATATTTGGGTTTTTCATTTGAAAAAATACTCGGTTTGCCAAATATCAATATTTTCAATTCAGAAATCCCTGAAATTTTAATCCAATACGTCAATGAAAAAAAACGTCAAAAAAACCAGGGTATATCAATGGACCAATTTACAGATTCGGCTTGTTAACAGGATCTTTATCTTCTTCTTGACGTTCTGTTCATTTTACTTCGGGATTTTTGGATGTGGGATATGTAGTTGAGTAAATATATCGAAGTTCCGATTTTGTAGTCTCTGATTTACTCCGCTATTATGTAGCTTCATACATACTTTCCATTCCGTTCGACTATTACTACACATTTGTCATTGAAGAAAAATAAGGTTTTAATATATCAACGAACACCAACTATTTTTCAGATAAGTTAAAAGGATATGCCCTTTCAATCGTAATTGGAGCAGGTTTGCTGTTTGTTTATTATGGCCGATCCATCAGTTTTATTACCATTCCTTTTTTCAATATTGAATCAAACAATAATAGTTATTAAGAGGTATATTTTTTCATCCTCTATTTTGTTTTTAGGCTTACGTTTTTGTTGAAAGCTCCCAATTATCCGGATATTTTTCCTTAAATTTTGATTTCAAACCCGAAATACCATGAAAGATTTATCTCAGATACACGAACCTATTACAACATTATTTTCCTATCCAAAAATTGAAGCTGACTGGGACCAATACCGGCTGAGTCAGGAACAGCTGAGGTTTTTTGAAGAATATGGTTATTTGTCGGGGATCAAATTACTTGAAGAATCTCAAATCGAGGTACTCAAAAAAGAGCTTGAGGAAATAGCCGATCCCAATCATCCCGACAACCAGCTGTTCCATGAGTTTCACAGCAATGAATCGGATGATCCCAATACAGTACTTTTTCATTCTTTGGGTCATTGGCGAATATCCAAGGCATTTCATGATGTGATCTGGAATCCTGCTTTTGTAATGGCGGCAAGTCAGCTGCTCGGCAATCAAAAAGTGCGTTTTTGGCACGACCAACTTTTTTGTAAACCTGCACATCATGGAGGTGTTGTTGCCTGGCATCAGGATTATTCTTATTGGACCAGAACCATCAAAATGCAGCATCTGACCTGTTGGTGCGGATTGGATGACGCCAATGTTGACAATGGATGTTTATACTATGTGCCGGGAAGTCACAAATGGGGTTTATTGGAAAAACCGGCATTGGCCGGAAAAATGGATGGCCTGTTGGAATTTTTGTCCGAGGAGCAAAAAGCAGCATTCAATCCTGTTCCAATCGAACTGAAAGCAGGGTATGGTACATTTCACCATCCATTGATGGTCCATGGGAGCTATGAAAACAAATCCGAAAGAAGCCGAAGGGCGTTTGTATTGAATGTTTTTGCCGACGGCACAATTTCCAACAGCGACGAGGAACTGCTCAAAGGTGTTCCGGTGATAGGAAAAGGTCAAAAAATGGAGGGACAGTTTTTCCCACTTTTGAATTGATTATAAACCAAAGCAGTAGAGTTAAAGCAGCAAAAAAGCCTTTGAGATTTAATCCCAAAGGCCTTTTTAATATTGATTTAATTTTTTGTAACTACTCAGGTTCTTTTAAGTTAACCGTTGGTTAAGTTTTTTTAAGCCCATCGCCCTTGCCTCTATACAGTGATGTGGTTTGTTTTAAATGTTCTGTAATCGGTTTTTCAGTTGTTTTTTCCAC
>JBGTDA010000139.1:0-2224 GCA_041748555.1 Rhodonellum sp. | reverse complement strand
TTTTAACATCAATGAAAATTCAGTTCCATTGGGTTTAATTGATGGAGTTTCCGGAACAGCCCTTCCTTTGAACAGCCTTCTTACAAAAGATTATACTTGGCTTCAGCTAATTGGAATTGAAATTCTATATTAATTTAAGAGTGCAATAAAAGAAAATTGATATATATAGGAAGTTATAAAGTGATACTTATAAACAAAGAATTGCAGAGAAAATTTTATCAATCTGCGGAGCAAGATTCTTTAACAACTTCTTTATTTAATGACCATGTCGGCTTTTGCCGGTTTTGAAAAAATCTCACATCTGAACAATGTGCCATACTGTTAAAGAGGATTTTTTTTCTAAAACCCAGCAATCCGAAAAAACTTTCAAGAGAAACCAAATGTCCCATAATTAATTATAGGTATATACCTGTCTGGATACTTAATGGCGAAGATTTCTATATAAATAACACTCAATTCAAAAAATCAAGCGCTCAAACTATAAAACCAAGCACTCAAGTAGAAAAATAAAGCGTTCAGTTTTTTAGTCTTGGATTTTTTTGGTTGGAATGGATTCATTGTTGAACTTTAAATGAACCAAATAATCAAGATCATGAAAAAGACAACAACACTAAAAAAAATTACTATGGCAGCGTGAGTTATCGCTATGGGTGTAGGAATGGTCCAATCTTTTGATTTGGAAGCGCAGACGACGGGGGGAGGTTTATGCTGCCAAACAACATATATCAGTTACTGTACAGACAAATATGGAGGCGGTTGGTCATATAGCAGGTGGGTATCAAATGCCTTTACATGCACAGGTCATGAATAATAGAAAATTTCAATTTAGAGCCTATTGGAGACAGAAAAATTATTTTCTGTCTCCTTTAGCCCTGCTTTTCGTATTCATCTTAAATTTTTCATGTAATAGAAAACCCGATGGGTCGGGAAATTTTGTATTTTCATTTAAAAATCTGGATGAATATCCTCTAGAAATGGTCAACGTAGTCGAGCTAGTAGATGTAGTTAACCCCATTCATATTTGCTTTAAATATGAAAAACTGATTATCGGAGAGTCTAAGGGGGATACCCTGATCCATATATACGACCCCAATAGTGGTAAAGTGATCAGCAAAAAAGGAATCAATGGATATGGACCCAATGAAATACCCAGTGTGTGGAATTTTGACAGGGGATTTTCCGATAGCACATTTTGGGCCTATAGCTTAGAAGGAAAGAGTTTTTATGAATTTCACTTGCTGAATTCAGACCCTTACCCAATCAATCAAATCAAACAATCTGAGATTTTTTTTTTAGCAATGGGTATGACATGGACAATGGATACTACCCTGATAACTTTTTTGGCAGATGGACCAGATAAATTAGTGGAATTTTCTTCGGATGGTGAGATACTAAATAAATATGGATTATGGAAAAATATGATCCCAGGAGATTTTGAAGACTTTATTGTAGCAGATGTTCACCAAGGTCAAATAAAAGGAGTTCCGAGTAAAGAGAAATATGTCAAAATTTCTGTTTTTCGGGACAGAATAGAAATCCTTGACAAAAAAACAGGGAAAATCACTCTTTCAGATGGTCCTTACAATGAAATTCCCAAATTTGAGGTTATCAGTGGAAGACCTTCTATTTCCAGTCAATCTTACCTGGCATTTACAAGCTTTGATGTATCTGAAAATATGATAACCACTTTATTTTCAGGAGAAAAATTGGAAAAGGTAGATAGAGTTCGGGAAGGTGAGAATATTATTATCCTTTATAAGCTATCCGGTCAGCCCATTTGTATTCTCAAATCTCCTTTTCCCCTAATCAACATTACCCTTGATGAAGTTGGTAGGAGGATATTTGGTTTAGTGGAAGCAGAAACAACTAAACTGGTGGAATTGAAAATCCCAGAAAAAGTTTTCGAAATGATCAATATTAATTGATTATCTTATTTCGTGGGTTAAATCACAGATTCAACTACATTATAATAAGTAATTTAATCTATAAAATTTCCTTCCAACGTACCCGATACAAGAGAATAATTATGGCCTTTAATGATATATTAAAATCGAATGAAAAACCTCTTCTTATATATTTTTTTTGTTTTGATTTCCTGTGATTCCAAGACCAAAACAAACCATTTCCAATTTAAAAAAGTGGAAGAATTTTCATTTAAGGCAAATGATCTTTCGGCTACCAATCCGGGGATGGTTCAGTTGATCGAATCAGATTCCGGAGACTT
>JBGTDA010000138.1:0-10151 GCA_041748555.1 Rhodonellum sp. | reverse complement strand
TAGAATGAAAAATAGCCATTTTCAAAATAGAATGGAAACCAAAACGGATTGAAGGCAATTAAAAAATGGAAAAGGGGATTGGCTGGCAAAAAGGCTTTTGTTAGTGTGCATTAAAAAAATTACTCTTTAGGATATTGTTATCTTATGAGATAACTTTGTGATTATGGTAAGGAAGATAATTTTTTATGGAAACCACTTTATTGAATTTTATCAAAACCAGAATGAAAAGGTTAAAAGTAAGATCCAATTCGTTTTTGAACTGATCAGGCAAGTGGAAAGGGTACCCGAGAAGTTTCTCAAGCATCTTGAGGGCACCAATGGGTTGTTTGAAGTTAGAATAGAATTCCAATCAAACATTTACAGAATTTTCTGCTGCTTTGATGAAGGAAGACTTGTCGTGCTTTTCAACGGTTTTCAAAAGAAGACTTAAAAGACCCCAAAGAATGAAATAGAGAAAGCCGAAAGGTTAATGAATGAATATTTTCAATCAAAAAAATAGGGCTATGAAAGATTATAGTAAAGTCAAAACATTCGATGAACTGATTGAACTGGAACACGGGAAAATAGGCAGCGAAAGCAGGAATAAATATGAGGAAAGTGCCCAGATGTTCATAGTAAGTGAAATGCTGAAAGCGGCAAGAAAAGAAGCAAACCTCACCCAGGAGCAATTGGCTGAAAAGGCAGGAACAAAGAAAAGTTATATCTCAAAACTTGAAAACGGTAAGGGAAATATCCAGTTATCGAAATTGATTCGAATCTTCGAACAAGGTCTTAATAAAAGAATCGGATTAACTTTCCTTTAAGGGAGCGAAAGGAATAACGCACTCTAACATCACCTTGGTGGCAAGTGTAACAGCACATTTTCAAAGACATAATATTGGCGTGGACAAACAATAGATAACAACAAATTATCCAAATGGAAAAAAAATACAAAAACATCCCTCTCTTTTTTGTAGGAGTATTCCTTGTACTAATTTGGGGATTTTATAAATCGTACATTGTCTATTTCCCAACCTTTGAAGGTGGCTATTTTGGCGGCAGTAGTTACAATTATATTCAACAAGCAGGTTGTCTCCACCAAAAATAGAATAGGCTTTTTACCTGACAAGAAGAAATCAATAGTTCCTCAAGAAGATTAAAGATCACCATTTTCCCACTTCTCAAACTGCAAAAATCAGCCTTAACCATTTAAAAAATTTTGCAATTCAGAACTTAACCTCTAGAAGAAAAGTTTATCAGGAATATTTTATAGGAATGAACAAGGAAAAATTTTTGCTTTGGACCTTGGCTGCGATCAACTTTACGCATATCGTTGATTTCATGATCCTGATGCCATTGGGTCCTCAGCTTATGCGGATTTTTGAGATCACCCCACAGGAATTTGCGCTCTTGGTTTCTTCCTATACGCTCAGTGCAGGCGTCAGCAGTTTTCTAGGAGCATTTATTCTGGATAAGTATGACCGAAGGACCATATTACTGTGGGTGTTCCTGGGCTTTTTTCTAGGAACCCTCGCCTGTGCACTTTCTCCCAATTATGCCATCCTTTTGACTTCCAGGATCATTTCCGGTTTGTTCGGTGGGCTCACCTCTGCATTGATCCTGGCCGTGGTTGGAGATGCCATACCCGATAGCCGAAGAGGCAGGGCGATGGGACTGGTCATGGCGGCTTTTTCGGTTGCTTCGGTGGTAGGGGTTCCTTTCGGACTCTTTATTGCCAGTCTTACCAACTGGCATGCGCCCTTTTACTTTTTGGCGATCTTGGCCATTATCATCCTTTTCCTGATCCATAAATATGTTCCGTCCATCACCTCCCACATCGATTCGGGTCTTGTCAAGCCAAGTCCCCTTCAGGTAATACAGCGGGTGACAAGCAATTCCAATCAGATGCGGGCCATTTCCCTGACCATCATGATGATGCTGGGTCAGTTTATGATCATACCTTTTTTGAGTCCGTTTATGGTTTCCAATGTGGGATTTTCCGAAATGCAGTTGACCTATATTTATATGGCAGGAGGATTTTTCACGATTTTCACCTCTCCCTGGGTGGGAAAGTTGACCGATAAATACGGAAAAATCAAAGTCTTTACGGTTTTTATGAGTTTGAATGTGATCCCCATAGCCATTATCACCCATATGGGTGTTACCCCGATAGGATATGCCTTATTGGTATCGACTATGTTCTTTGTGACCTCCAATGGCCGGATGGTTCCTGCCGCCGCCTTGATCACCGGTACAGCAAAACCTGAAAACAGAGGAAGCTTTTTAAGCTTCAACTCTGCAGTGCAGCAATTGAGCGCAGGTTTCGCCACTTTTGCGGCCGGTATGGTGTTGGTGGAAGGCACTGATGGAATTTTGATGAATTTCGAATGGGTGGGTTATGCCGCCATTGTTTTCAGCCTTTTATGTATTCCTTTGATCCGGAGGATCCGCGTCGTGGATATTGAAGCTAAGGTGGTTGTTTGATTGGGGCTTATTGCTTCCGCCGGTTTTCTCGGTTTTGAGGTTGCCAAGGATTCAAAAATCAAAACCATTCAAAAATGGAACATCAAAAGGGCAATCCTATTCATCGGTCCCGATAAAAATATTCATCTTTGCAAAATGGAAAAGTACTTCAAAGCAATATTGGATGGCTATTATGGCTATGCGAGTTACTTGATCGATGAAATCCTCCATCCAAGCTGGCACAACTATTTCTATGTTTTGGTGGGTGCATCCTTATTGATTTGGGTGTTGGAAATCGTATTTCCCTGGCGCAAAAACCAACCGCTGATCCGGGAGCACTTTTGGCTGGATATCTTTTATATCTTCTGGAATTATTTTCTTTTTGCCCTCGTGGTTTATAATGCCTTGTCCATGGTGTTGGTCGAGCTCTTCAATGATTTTCTGGGTCTGTTTGGCATCGTGAACCTTGTTGCGATTGAAGTAAGCAACCTACCGGTTTGGTCTCAGCTTTTGTTGATTTTTGTGTTGCGGGATTTTATGCAATGGAACATCCACCGGATGTATCACCACGTGGGCTGGATGTGGGAATTCCATAAAGTCCACCACAGCACCAGGCAGATGGGCTTCGGTGCCTTGCTGCGCTTCCACTGGATGGAAAGCGTTCTTTATCGGACGTTGGAATATATTCCGTTGGCAATGATCGGTATCGGAATAACGGATTTTTTCATCGTCCATACCTTCACGTTGGTGACCGGACAGCTGGGCCATGCGAATCTCAAAATCCCTCTTGGACCTTTTCGATATGTGTTCAACGGACCGCAGATGCACCTGTGGCACCATGCAAAAAATTTACCTCCCTCCCATCCGAATGGGTTCAACTATGGCATTACCCTGAGCATCTGGGATTTTTTGTTCCGCACCAATTATTGGCCATCGGATGACGAAAATCTTCCGGTTGGATTGCCGGATCAGGAGAATTTTCCGGAAGATTTTGTGGGACAAACTGTTCGGCCTTTTCAGAATATATTCAGAAAAAGGAGGATCAACGTCCTGCCTGTCAAAGAAAAAGTGGCCAATTTGAAAACTCCGGTAGAATGAGGAGGAATGTTTTTGATTAAATATTTCTGCAAAGTCCTTCTTAAATAATCTTCAAAAATGAATCAAAAAGTTCTAATCGGTATAGGTGCCTTGAGGTACCTAAAATTTTCTTTGTAGCCAAAAAGAAATAAAAAAAGGATACCGTTGCATTTGACAGTATCCCTTTTAAAATTGATTCTAAGCTTAAATTACTTTGGCATTAGAACGGAATCGATTACATGTACAACACCGTTGCTTCCGTCAAGATCAGCTGCTGTTACATTTGCTCCGTTGATCATTACTTTACCATCCTGGATCGAAACAGTCAATTCCTGACCATTCAAGGTGGTGACTTTTTGACCATCTGTCAAATCAGCTGCCATTACATTTCCTGAAACTACATGATAGGTCAAGATACCTGTCAATTGATCTTTGTTTTCCGGTTGCAATAAATTATCCACTGTACCGGCAGGCAATGCTTCGAATGCCGCATTGGTTGGTGCAAAAACGGTGAATGGTCCATCACCACTCAAGGTTTCGGCTAAACCAGCTGCGGAAACAGCCGCCACTAAAGTAGAATGATCAGGAGATCCGGCAGCAATATCCACAACAGTGTTGGGTTGCTCAACTGGTTGGGGCGTTTCCATTACTTCTGTTTCCGCTGCCTGTTCTGTTTCGGTTGGTTGGCTACAGCTGGCAACAAAAGCCATTGAAACAACAGCTAAGGATAAGGTTAATATTCTTAATTTTTTCATTTTCATTTTGTTTAAATGTCAATTTTCAGAACACTTAAGCAATCAAATTGTTTAAAAATCAGGAATATATTGTACGAATTTTAAATGAAAGAAAAAACCGGGTAGTTTAAATTTCTAATTCAGGTTCATTCATGGTGGTACCTTACATATTTCTGAGCCTCTCCTTCAACCGGGATTTTTACCATCAGTTTTGATGAAAAGTATCAGACACAAATGCCAGAACTTTGGGTAAAGATTCCCTCCAATATGTCCAGCTATGTCCCCCATCCCTGATTCTGAATTCATGCGGAATTTCCTTCTGTCGCAGCGCAATATGAACCAAGCTGTTTCCTTCATAAAGAAAATCGTCATCCCCGCAGTCAAAATACCATTTAACGGATTTCATATCTTCGGCGGAATTCAGCTCTATCTGACGGAGCGCATTGTGACTGTCATAGTAAGGCTTAAGCGCCGATTTGTTCTTTACGTTGACTTTGTTCTCTGCCAATCCCTTTTCATATTCTTCAAAAGTATTGCTTCTCAAAGAGGCGCTGAGGGGACAGGCTGACGAAAAGAGATCAGGGCGATGCATGGCGTAGAAAAAAGAACCCCCGCCACCCATGGAAAGTCCTGCCACGGCACGTGATCTTTTTTCCTTACGGATCCTGTATTTCTCCTCCACCAATGGCATCAGTTCCTCAAAAAAGAAATCCTCATACCGCCAATCGTTGTTGACATCGTTGAAATAACCGCGCTGTTTGGTATTGGCATCCGGCATGACAATGATCATGGGTGTTGCTGTTCCATCCTGAATGGCTTTGTCGGCGATATGTTGGACCTCACCGAACTGCACCCAGCCGCTTTGATCATCGCCGCCTCCATGAAGCAGGTACAGGACCGGATAATGCCGCTGTGACTGCTCATAGCCCGGCGGTAGATAGATGGCATATTTTCTTTCCATCCCCAGGATTTCACTGTCCATGGTCAACTCATCAAATACTTTACTCTCCTGAGCATATATAGGAGGAACTGCTAAAAAACAAATAAGCAATAGGAATAAGGTGTTTTTTTTCATCGTGTTTTAGGTTGTAATGGGTTGAATTTAATTTGTTTATCATCCTGTTTTATCAATTTCTATGAGATTGGATATGAATGGGAAATAAGCTAATCAAATAATCAAAGTGATCAAACAGATTTGGGTTTTTCAACCTCTTATTTCAACCGACGGTTGAATTATGCTTTAAAAATCAGCATTATGAATTATCTTACCTTTTATAAAATCCGAAAACTATGCAGAGAAGAAAATTCATTTTAACATCCACCATGGTTACGGCTGCAGCCTTTTCCTCACCATGGAATAGTTTGTTTGCCGCACAGGCAACTGAAAGGAAATTCAAAATATCATTGAATCCCGGTATCATCGGCGTGAAAGCCAATCTCGCCGAAACCTTGGATTATGCGATCCAATACGGTTATGAAGCCATCAGTCCTTTCACACAGGAAGTCATGAATGATTATTCAGATCAACAGCTGGAAGCAATCCTGGAAAAGATGAAATCGCACAACATCACTTTTGGATCAACCAACATTCCTGTAGATTTCAGGGGAGATCAGGCCAAGTTTGAGGAGGATTTCAAGGGACTGGAAAAATATTGCGAGATTATGGAAAAGCAGGGAGCCACACGGATGAACACTTGGATCATTTCCTCCCACAATGAGCTTACCTACAATGAAAACATGCGGCAGCATGCCGACCGGCTGGGAAAATGTGCCGAAGTGATGAAGGAGTACGGGGTCAGATTGGGTCTTGAGTATTTAGGTATGAGGACCCTGCTGACCATGAACAGATATCCTTTTATTTCTTCTATGAAGGAAGGAAAAGAGCTGATTGCTGAGATTGGCCAACCCAATGTAGGCTTTGTTCTGGATTCCTTCCACTGGTATACTGCCAATGACACCTTGGAAGATATCCGCTCTCTGAAACCCGAGGAAATCGTGGTGGTCGATCTCAATGATGCCCGCGCAGGATTCACACGCGAGACTCAGATGGATGGCAAAAGAGAGCTGCCTTTGGCGACAGGAGTGATCAACACCAAGGATTTTATACAAGGTTTAGTGGATATCGGTTATGCCGGACCTGTCCGCACCGAGCCCTTCAATCAGGCACTGAATGAAATGGATGACCAAGAGGCTTTGAAGAAAAATATGGAAGCCATCCAAAAGACACTGGCATTGGTGGGGATGTAGAAGATTGATCATAAGGCCACTCTGGCCAATTTTTTGCTTTTTTTTTCATATGTAAAACAAGAAAAAAGATGAAGATGGGAAACGTATTACTAGAAGTCAGAAAAGGAAATATTGCGGAGCAATCCGATATCACTGCTATAGTAAATGCTGCCAATGCGGAATTGCGCACAGGGGGTGGGGTGGCAGGAGCGATCCACCGGGCGGCCGGCCCGGGACTGGAAGCGGAAACCAGACATTGGGCACCGATCAAACCGGGAGAAGCGGTAACCACCAATGCGCATAAACTCCCCAATAAATTTGTGATCCATTGCCTTGGGCCAATATACGGCGTAGATCAACCAGCGGATAAGCTGCTTGCAGACTGTTACCGCAATGCCATCCTGAGAGCAGAAGAAAAAAAGATCGAATCGATTGCATTTCCTGCCATTTCTACGGGAGCCTTCGGTTATCCTTTTGAAGAAGCGACCGATGTCGCCTTTACTTCTATCAGAGAAATGTGTCCCAAGACAAAACATCTAAAGCTTATCAGGTTTGTTCTTTTCAGCGAGACTGATCTTGAATCGTATCAATCCAGATTGAACCCAAATTAAAAGTTTGATTTTTTTGGAATTGTTATTTTTGATCTTATCAGAAAAATATGGAAAATATAAACCGATATATAGAATATGTCGCAATGGGAATTGAAGTTATAGGAATCATAGTCATCGTGGTGGGAACCATCTATGCCCTGACAAAATTTATTTTTTACCTGCATAACAGCAAAATCAATTCCTACAAATCCTTGAGACATGACTTGGGAAAATCCATCTTATTGGGACTGGAAATTCTGGTGGCAGGAGATATCGTCGCCACCGTTGTCACCGAACCTTCAATGGAAAATGTTCTGGTTTTGGGTGTAATTGTTTTGATCCGGACCTTCCTCAGCCTATCCATAGAAGTGGAAATGAATGGGAAGTTACCTTGGAAGAACAAGAGTAATTTGGAATAAGTGGGATGTCGGATGGAGAAAAGACGGGAGACGGGAGAGAAAATTGCCAAAAATGTAGATTCGCTGCGCGTAGAAAGTAGATTGCGCCCTCAAAGTAGATTTGCTGTGCGTAGAGGGTAGATTGTGCCAAAAGGCGCGTAGATAACCACCGCTATTATCTACGCCGAAGGCAATCTACACGAAGCATCTACCCTTCTAGCCTCCGCAGGAGATCTACGCGAAGCTTCTACGCCACCGGCAATCTACGCGTAGCCTCTACCCCGGACATGGGTATATTTTGAGAAGAAATTTTCCGGAAAATTGGAAAATAAGTTTAGATTGCCACAGATAACCCATCGATAACCCTATGAAAAAACCATCTCTCCCTGTTAAATTGGGCGCTTTGATAATTATTGGTATTGCAACTTGGCTGGTAGTATTCGGCAAACCGGACAAATCCGAACCGGAGGACAGAGAGTGGCGGGAATATTTGGGAGGACCAGACCGAAACCATTATTCTGTTCTGGATCAGATCACCGCCGAAAACGTTGCCCGCCTGGAGGTTGCCTGGCAATACCATACTTATGATACCGGCCAGATCCAATGCAATCCAATCATCGTAAACGGGGTCCTTTACGGAATGACCGCAAAGACTCAGCCATTTGCAATCAATGCTGCCACGGGGGAGGAATTCTGGAAAAAAACGGCGGAAGAAGGCAAGAGTGGCCTGAGTACCAGCCGCGGTTTGGTTTTTTGGGAAGAAGGGGATGACCAAAGGATTTTATACACCAACGGTGAATGGCTATATGCTGTGGAAGCCACAACCGGTAACCCCGTTTCCTCTTTCGGAGAAAACGGACGTACAAGTTTGAAAGCGGGTCTAGGAGAAACCGCCAAGGAAAAAATGGTCATCTCCAATACTCCGGGGACCGTTTTCGAAGACCTGATCATCATGCCACTCAGAATATCAGAGGGAGTCGATGCCTCTTTGGGAGATATCCAGGCCTTCAATATCAAAACAGGCGAACTTGCCTGGGTTTTTCATACGATTCCCAAACCTGGTCAATACGGCTATGACACCTGGCCCCAGGAAGCCTACACCAACAAAGAAATCGGAGCAGCCAACAACTGGGCAGGCATGTCCGTGGACAGACAAAGAGGAATCGTTTTTGTTCCCACCGGATCAGCAGCCTATGATTTCTACGGCGGCAACCGCCCCGGAAGCAACCTGTTTGCCAACACCCTGTTGGCATTGGATGTGCGGACAGGCGAGCGGATTTGGCATTATCAGCTTGTCCATCATGATATTCTGGATCGTGATCCCCCTGCACCACCTAACTTGGTGACCATCACCCGAAACGGAAATAAAATAGAAGCTGTAGCACAAGTGACCAAGCAAGGTTATGTATTTATGTTTGATAGGGAAACGGGAGAACCTTTGTATCCCATTAAAGAAATGCCTGTACCCGCATCGGACATTCCCGGTGAAATAGCCTGGCCCACCCAGCCTATAGCTACACTACCTGCACCTTTTGCAAGACAGAATTTTACTGAGGATGATATCAGTCCCTTAGCCGAAAACAAGGAAGAGCTGATCAATACTTTGAAGAAGTCAAGGTCCGAGGGACCCTTTACACCACTTTCCGAGGCAGGTACGATCATTTATCCCGGTCTCGATGGCGGTGCCGAATGGGGAGGCGCAGCCGTGGATCCGCATGGGATTATGTATGTGAATAGCAACGAAATGGCCTGGAGGATTTCCCTGGGGGCCTCTGTTTCTGAAGAAGAACTGGCCGGAATGGCGGTTGGCAGAAGGATTTATACCCTCAATTGCACTCCTTGTCACGGAGCGGAACTTCAGGGAAATCCCGCAAGTGGTTTTCCATCGTTGCAGGATCTGGAAAGCCGGAGCGAAAGAGAGCATGTTGCCAATGTAATCAGCAACGGAAAAGGCATGATGCCGGCCTTCCGTCAGCTATCAGAGGAGGAACGAAATACATTGGTCGCTTATCTATTTGATGAAAAATCACAACCTCAAATTCCAAAAGAGCCTGGATTGGGAAGATCGGAAGAAGCAGGAGCCATTATACCCTACCAAATCTCCGGTTACACAAAATTTCTGGATAAAAACGGTTATCCTGCTGTCAAACCACCTTGGGGGACCTTAAATGCCATAGACCTTAATACCGGAGAATACCTTTGGAAGATTGTATATGGAGAATATCCTGAGCTGATGGAAAAGGGAATTCCACAGACAGGCTCTGAAAGCTACGGCGGTCCGGTTGTAACTAAAAGTGGCTTGCTATTTATCGCCGGTACCAAAGACCGAAAACTCAGGGCCTATGACAAGAAAACAGGAAAACTTCTCTGGGAAACGGAACTTCCCGCTGCCGCTTTTGCTACGCCAAGTACCTATGAAGTAAATGGCAAGCAATATGTGGTGGTTGCATGCGGCGGCACAAAGTTAGGTGCAGCGGGAGGCGACAGCTATGTTGCTTTTGCGCTTCCCGACATAGAATGAACAGTTTTTTTTTGATATTAAACCCTAACTTGTATTTTTTACGTATTATACTATTGAGATCCCCATTTTCTCCATAAATTTTTGGGTTTGGCCTGTGAACTCATTGAGGTACCATTGGTCGTTGATCCTTATTTTTTTAACGCCCCTCAACAGTTTCACGTAA
>JBGTDA010000137.1:0-51701 GCA_041748555.1 Rhodonellum sp. | reverse complement strand
AACAATATTTAGCATACAGGTCAAGGTAATAGGCTCAGACAAAACAATCAATAAAAACATCATTACCAATGACGGGCAAAGGTACCTGGTCAGACTTTTCAATATTTTTTAATTTGGGTGTCCCAGAGAGGAAAACAGGAGGGCAATTACTTCATACGATTGTTTCAAAAACAAATACAGCGTATCAATATGCTCTTTTCGTTCGGTGATGATAACAGCTTTTTTATCCTGATTCAATTCCGTTTTTACATCTTCCAATATTTGTTTATTTCGGGTTGTATCGTGAACCAATATTTTTGATAACGCTTCGAAATTATCCGTTTTAGAATTGTAAGGAACATCTAATTCCGTATTTCGGATAATGATTTTTGCGTGTTTATAATTTTGAATTTCAGTCGGTTGAATATTGGCAATGATTTCTCCTAAATGTGTAAAAATCATTCTGCCATCGTTATACTTTCTGAAAGGTGTTGCAGTTAACCCATACATATAATAGGTGTGTAATTTTTCAATAGTTTTTCTGAAAGTTTCGGCAGGAACGTGGTGGCATTCATCAACAATTATAATTCCAAATTGATTTTGGACAGATTCTAATTGTTTTGGCAAACTTTGAATAGTTGCCACAGTAATTTGTTTACCGATTTTTAACTTCCCTTGTCCGATAACGCCAATATCTCTTTTTGGAATACCCAAAAACGCTTCAATCCGTTCTGTCCATTGCTCCAATAACTGTTTTCGATGAACAATAATAAGTGCAGGTTGTCTTTTATCGGCAATTATTTTTAACCCAATAACTGTTTTTCCTGAACCTGGCGGTGCAACTATTACTCCGTAGTCCTTTTTAGAAACCGCTTCTATTACTCCTAGCTGATGATTTCGCAAAGAAGCATTGAACACATAAGAAATCGATGGATTCAATTTTCTTGCATCAACAAACCCAAATTCGATTTGTGATTCTTTACAAAATCGCAAAAGCTTCCCGACAAAACCTCTTGGAATGAAAATCTCACTTTCCGTTTCCTCAACTAATTTAAAATATCGGACTGTTTCAAATGTATTTCTTCCTGATTTCTTTTTAATGAAAAACTCGGAATTGGCAAAATTCAATTCTTCTTTCAGGAAGTTGATAAGTGCAGGAGTCAAACCGCTTCTGCTTATCCTGATATTATTATTTAAAGAAATGTTCAGTTTGCCGTCTGTTGCTATCGGAGGGTTAAATTCTACTCCTGACTTTAATCCATTATAAAGTTCGTCTAAATGATTTGTGGCAACCTTTTGAATTTTTTTCAGAAAGTGCCATTGGTCAGTGATAGGTTCAAATGATTCGGGATTGACAAAACAGCTATTTCCTTTTTCAAAAGTTGGTTTAAAAAGAGGCAAAGCAATCAGGTTTCCGAAGCCTTTACCTGAAAGAAAATCCTGATTTGGAAATAATCTGTCAAAACTCGAACTTTTGTTAAACATTGAAAATGCCCCCGATTGTTCCAAAATTGAAATGAATATTTTGCGACTTCTTATAGCAGGATAGGAATTATCAAAAAATATCCAAACGTGTCCACCATTACCAGAACGTGAACGCTCCAAGTATGCTGGAATTTCTTTTTCCTTGCAAGCTTTAAGAAAAGTAATAGCTTCATCTTGCCAATTGGCTTTATCAAAATCTGCTGCTAAAAACCAAGTGGTATTGTCTTGTAATAAGGGGTAAATTCCAATGTGATGAAAACCGTCCAAATGCTTTTGGATTTGTTCATCAGTAAGTTTCAGATAGGATTTCTCTGTAAAACTTTGAAATGAACCCCCATTCATTTTATGCGCCCTTAAACGATAAGGGTCATAAAAATAGGCTGGCATATAGCCCGATTTGTTTCCTTTCTCCCACCGAACAGCAAACACATCTTCACGTCCTTTGAAGAGGGAGCGGAAGATGTTGATATTTTTGGGATTCGAAATCATTTCACTAATATTACTCAGCCCCAATCTTCATATTCACGCTCTTCCATAGGTGTTTTTCTGATTTCATTAATGTTAGATAATAGCTTGTTTAGCACTTTTCTGAAAACTTTCTCTTTAACAGGTTTGTCATAAAAAATATCATCAATGATATCCTCGAAATATTGCTCTTGAAGCCAATCTTTAATTAATGCTTCCGCTTTGTTCAAAAAGTCGTTATCATCTTTACAATTAGACGCCAAGACACCAAATTGTAAGGTCAAATCGTGATTAAATTTTTCGGCTTCTGAAATGATTCCTTTATATGTCGGTATTGATAAATCGTCTGTATCCATAGTTGATTATTAAATGTCCCAAAATGTCTCACGTCTTTTAAACGTGTCCAGTTTTTGCTGTTTTTTACCCTCGTTTTGTAGACGTGAGTAAAGTTTACCCACGTTCTCAATATCCTTTTTTTAGCAATTTATAAAGCTTGGTGTTCACGTAAATCACTTCTTTTCCTTTGATCTCTGCTGCCAAAACCCCTAACTTTTCAAGGCTTTTTAAATAACTTCCAGCGGTTTTACTATTCAGTTTTAGGTTTTTCACTAAAAACTCAATCTTACAGTAAGGATGGATAAAAAGCAGCTCTATCAAATCTTTCGAATAGACTCTAGGTAACTTCTCCTGCACCAATTTTTGTGTTTCGTTGAACAGTAGATTGATTTTGTTGATTTGCTCAATTGTGCTTTGAGCTGTCTGTTCTATGCCTTTGAGCATATACAGAATCCAATCCTCCCAGTTATTTTTAGTCCGAATCTCCTGCAATAATCTGTAGTAATCTCCTTTGTTTTGGATAATATAAGAACTCAGGTACAAAACAGGTTCGTTTAACAGTCCTTTTAAAATCAAATACAAAACATTGATAATCCTACCGGTCCTACCATTTCCATCATAAAAAGGATGGATGCTTTCAAATTGATAATGTTGAATTGCTAACTTGATTAAAGGTGAAATATCATCACATCATTATTCAGATATTCTTCCAAATTTTTCATCAAATCACTGATCGTATCAAAATTATCAGGTGGAGTATAAATTACTTCATTAATCACGTCGTTGATTAATGCCGTTCCTGGGAGTTTTCTAAGACCTGCATTATTTTCTTCCAATTCTTTCTGAATGGCAATTATTCCGTTTGTATTCAGAAATCCCCTTTCCTTGATTAAGATTGTGCCCATCAGAAGTGCTTCTCTGTATCGTAAAACCTCTTTGGTTGCTACGTCAGGTTTAGCAGATTTAGCATATAAAGCTTGGTAAAGTTTGTCTTGAGTTGTGATTACATTTTCAATTCCAGAACTCGCTTGTGCTTCTTTTAAAATAACAGCATTGATGAGAATGTTTGGATTGGGTAATGTTTTTGTAAGTCCTTTTAATTCTGCTAACGCCACAGCAGATTTGCTTTCCTGTTTTAGGATTGTAATCGTCTCTATCAAAGATTCCTTTGGAGGAAGAAGAGGTAAATCGTTAAATGCTTTATTTGATTTTGTTGCCATAGTCTAAATTTAAATTGCATATTCAGCGATCCCATTCGGCAACTTTTCATCAAACCAATACCAAATATCAAAGCGATAGGTTCCTTTCTCCCACCAAATGAAAGGGTATCAGCAATATAAACAAAATTGGTTTGTCCGTCGGCAATCATTCTTTATTATTTAGTTGTTTTCGTAAATAGCCAATTCGGTCCTTTTGGAATTTATATATTCGTCTCCATGAAAAACATCGCTTTTGTCATTGTTGAAGAAATAACAGCATAGAACACAATTTTCAAGAGAATAATTTTCTTTGGGTTTAAGCCGGTCAATTTCTAACCACATTCCCCGGCTTTGCCCTCGACCAAGCAAACCATTCTGAGGAAATCGATTTGATTTTAATAATCCTGTGATTACTAATTCTTGGCATTCTTCTTCTTTAAGTTCACAGTAATACCATTTCTTTTCTTTCAAATTGTACCAACTTTTGAGTTCCTGGAAATCCACGTAACCACTCAGTCCTTTTTGTATTCTTCGTGTAAAAATGGCTTTCAATTTTTCTTCTGGTTTTGTCTTGTATTCGAATTGCATGTCATTTATTATATATGTTTGAAAAGGCCGTTTTCCGCAATTTCCAGTCATGGTAGTCACATAAAACTTCATGATTAAGGGTTACGACTTGAATCACCTAAAGTAAACTAATTCCTTAAAAGTCCAATTCATCCTACCGGAAAAGGGTAAAAAATTATAGGGAAGGTGATGATTGACATTTTTTCGCAGGGTTCGATTCTATCCGATACATTTAAAACATTGGGAGTTGCCTGAACAATTTAAACCAAAAAAATCTCCCCTACAAACCCCCTTTCATTGGCAATACCCGCAGTTGGATTCGCCTGTCAGGTTGCCGTTTTTGTTGAACTCGAATTTGCAGCATTCGCTGAGGTTTTGTTTGAGGAGGGATTTTCCACGGTGGATCCGTGCCTTTACGTTGGCCAGGCTTATATCCAGGAGTGCAGCGACTTCCCGGTGTTTTTTCCCTTCCCGGATAAACCATTGCGATGGTCTCTTTGTAGGGCGCCGGGAGATTGTCGATAAACCGGTCGAAGCAACAGGGTTTGGGATCTGGTTCGGGTTGATTCTGGACATCCTTGATCAGGCTGTCCGTATGTTTGGGTTGCCCGTTATAAAAATTCACGATTTCGTTTCGGACGATCCGGTACATCCAGGCTTTTACCTTTTCGGGGTCTTTCAGCCGGTGAAGATTGTCTTGTATTTTCAGGAAGGAATTCTGAAAAATTTCATTTGCGGCATCCTGCTCCTTCACCTTCTTATACTCCTTCCACAATTCTTGGGTGTTCATCTTCCTTTTAAAGTTAAGGTTGGCCGTGGGGGCCAACCTTTTTAAAACTTAACAACAGTCACAGGTTTTACATTCACAGGTGACACAGGGACAGTTGCTTTCCAGGCAGTTCATGCAGTTGCAGTTGGTGCACGAGCAAGTGGTACATTGACAGTTATTCATAAGGCTTTTGTATTTATTTGTATTTAAAGTTCACCATGGAGACCGGATTATTGCTAAAAGGATACATTATTTGGACAGAAATTTCAAAAGAAAAAACTTTTCCTTCTTTATATTTACGTTTAAAACTACGTGTCGCGGGTTTACGAAAGTTGAAAGGATCCTCCCCAGGTGTTGGGTATTTAATCGCATGGGTTCCGGAACATACCTGCTTCCAAATATAAGAAGGCAAGTGCTCAATACCCGACTAATCCCTGAATAGCAACAGAGCTGTGATTACTGCCATTTGAGACTTATAGTCTATAGTATACTCTCATAGATTTTATCAATGGGAAAATAATTTTATCAAACAAAAATTATGGTAAATTGGGCTTAGGATTTAATCATATATATAAATACAGACACAATGGAAAGAAACGAACACAGGGACTCTCCCGGAACCCATAAAGTTTGGGAGGTAAATGAATCCAGCAGATGCCCTTTTAGGGGTGGGGCACTTGACAAAACCGCCGGAAGTGGTACTTCAAACCGTGACTGGTGGCCAAACCTGTTGAATTTGTCAATACTAAGACAACATTCCAAATTGTCTGATCCCATGGGCGTAGAATTCAACTATGCAGAGGAGTTTAAAAGCCTTGACCTTGCCGCGGTAAAAAAAGACCTTCATGATCTTATGACTGATTCCAGGGAATGGTGGCCGGCAGATTTTGGTCATTATGGAGGTTTGTTCATCCGGATGGCTTGGCACAGTGCGGGAACCTATAGGATCAGTGACGGTCGTGGCGGTGCAAGTTCAGGTTCCCAGCGGTTTGCACCTTTAAACAGCTGGCCGGATAATGCCAACCTGGATAAGGCACGCTTACTTCTTTGGCCGATCAAGCAAAAATACGGAAGAAAAATCTCCTGGGCGGATTTGATGATCCTCACCGGAAACGTTGCCCTGGAATCCATGGGTTTGAAACCTTTTGGATTTGCGGGCGGCCGTGAAGATATCTGGGAACCGGAAGAAGATATTTACTGGGGATCCGAGGGCGAATGGCTTGGAAACAAGGAACGATATGCGAATGAAAACAAACTGGAACAACCGCTTGGGGCCTCTCATATGGGCCTTATTTATGTTAATCCTGAAGGACCAAACGGAAATCCCGATCCTCTGGGATCTGCCATCGATATCCGGGAAACTTTCGGCCGTATGGCTATGAATGATTACGAAACAGTAGCCCTGATCGCCGGTGGACATACTTTTGGAAAAACCCATGGCGCTGCCGATCCGGTGGTAAATGTGGGTGTAGAACCAGCTGGTGCCGGGATAGAAGAAATGGGTCTTGGCTGGAAAAACAAGTTTGGGACAGGAAATGCAGGCAGTACAATTACCAGTGGTATCGAGGGTGCCTGGACTCAAACACCTACCCAATGGAGCAACAACTTCTTTAACAATCTGTTTAACTTTGAATGGGAGTGTCAAAAGGGGCCAGGTGGTGCTTTTCAATGGAAACCGGTTGGAGATGGAGGTGCCGGTACCATACCCGATGCATTTGACCCTTCCAAGAGCCACGCACCATTTATGTTGACCTCGGATATTGCATTGAAGGAAGACGCTGAGTATAGAAAAATCTCCAAACATTTTCATGAGAATCCGGAAGAGTTTGCAGACGCTTTTTCAAGAGCCTGGTATAAACTGACCCATCGTGATATGGGGCCACTTTCCCGATATCTGGGACCTGAGGTGCCCTCAGAGGAACTGATCTGGCAGGATCCAATCCCGGCTGTCAATCATGAATTGGTCAACGATCAGGATGTAGCTGAACTGACGGAAAACATTCTTGCCTCGGGACTTTCTGTCTCCCAATTGGTCTCTACCGCCTGGGCTTCGGCTTCCACCTTCCGCAATTCGGATAAACGGGGTGGTGCAAACGGTGCACGCATTCGTCTGGAACCCCAAAGACATTGGGAAGTCAACAACCCGGGACAGCTGCAAAAAGTGATTGGAACACTGGAAGCCATTCAGGAAGAATTCAACAGTTCCCAATCCGGAAACAAAAGAGTGTCCCTTGCGGATTTGATTATATTGGGTGGATGTGCAGCGATCAAGAAAGCCGCTAAGGATGCCGGACATGATATTCAAGTTCCCTTTTCAGCAGGACGTGCGGATGCATTTGCAGAGCAAACCGATGTTGAAGCATTCGAGGTACTTGAGCCGAATGGAGACGGCTTCAGGAATTATGCAAAGGTAAATAACAACCTCTCGGCCTCGGCCGAGGAAATGTTGGTTGACAAAGCCCAACTGCTAACTTTAACTCCGCCTGAAGTGACCGTGCTGATAGGCGGTATGCGTGTGCTGAACACGAACTATAACGGATCAAAACACGGCGTATTTACAAATCATCCCGAGACCCTCACCAACGATTTCTTTGTGAACTTGCTAGATATGAGTACGACGTGGAAGGCGACTTCCGATTCTCAGAATGTGTTTGTGGGCAGTGACCGCAAGACAGGTGAAATCAAATGGAGCGGAACCCGTGTCGATCTTATATTCGGTTCCAATTCTGAGCTTCGGGCACTTTCTGAGGTATATGGCTGTGAGGATGCCGAGAAGAAGTTTGTTAAAGACTTTGTGGCCGCTTGGCATAAAGTGATGAATCTTGACCGGTTTGATCTGGCTTGATTGGAGATGGAGTAATAAACTTATGAAGAGGTGGTTCGGTAACGGGCCACTTTTTTTGATTTTTTAAGAAAAACCAAAGGGAAGGAAATTGCATTGACTTCAATAAAAACAGGTGTTTGAGGCTCAACCTATGCTTACATTTTAAATAAAACACAAAATTATCCTGCACTTTCATAAGCCCGATTTAACCAGCCGATAACTTCCCCGTCCAGATCATTGAGATCCGTGAGAATGATCTTGTGGGAGCACATGGCATTGGTGGTGGTGACGGCTTCCAGCTTTCCCTGAGGTTCCTGACCTTTCAGGTTTATGCCAACTTCAAAACGGGTTTTGGTGACAGGATGCAGGAGGGCAAACTGTTTTTTGCGCCTTAGGCTTACGTTTGCGTTTTTGGGGGCGATTTCCACATCATCCCCAAACTGCTCTTCACTTCAGAAACGATCTTTTCATAAATAGTCCTGAAATGCTCCTTTCCTTTGTACTGTTTTTCTACAAGATCATCCTTATTCTCTATTGAACCTGCATCTGCTGCCCGCGCCTTCAAGGCTACAAGATTTGCAAATCCATGGGTAAATCCGTGTTCCTCTTTCAGGAATTTTAGGATCTCCCCGTGTTTTTCAAGTTGCTGTTTTTTCACAAAATCAACCCACTGCTCCAAAGTTTTGCCGGTATTTTTATGCAGGTTCTCCAACATGGTCTGTTCTGCTTTGTCCATGACTTATGTTTTATTTGGGTTCATATTTTTATTGAATTAAAATTCCACTATACATCTCCTTTATTTTAGATCAAAACAGATATAATTAGTGACAAATAGTGATGATACGAAAACATCCGCCGGACCTAACCAACCTTCAGGAAAGCTGTGTCCTTCAGATGTTTTGATTTAACTAACGACTTGGCTTATGGCGATGGTATTTCAAAATTGACCATCCAGTTTACTTTGAACTTATCCTCCAGCATTCCAAAATAGGCACCCCAAAAGGTGTCCGCCATGGGCATGGTGACCTTACCTCCTTCAGATAGCGCCCTGAAAATACTTTCTGCTTCCTCCCTGGAGGATGGATTGACTGTAATGGAGAAATTGTTGCCAAAGGTCAGTTCACCGAATCGGGGAGTAGTGTCACTGCCCATCAGGATCGTTTCTTTGCTGATGGGTAGGGAGGCGTGCATGATCAGGTCTTTTTCGTCTTCCTTCATCTCATAACCTTCCTGTGCGGGCATTTCTCCGAAGGTTCCCAAATGGGAAAATTCTCCACCGAATACACTTTTGTAAAAGGTGAATGCTTCCCTGCAGTTCCCCATAAAGTTGAGGTACACATTGATTGTTGTCATATCCTTAAAATTTTAAAGTTGAAAATGTATAAGATACGCTAATGAAAATCGAATTTAAACCAATAAAAGAATCACTGGAAATTATAACTGAGCTTGGATTTGGTATACAATTTAGCAAAAAATCAAAACTTCACAGCAGCATTGCGGCTCTAATTAGTAACAGAAAAATAGAATTATGAATCATTAAATAAAATCAGCATAGGGCTTAATATTCAGGACTTATTCCTAATAAAAACCCAATCACCTTTAATCTGTTAGAACCATGGATTTAGTTTTTATACAACAATATTCCTGTTATTTTGCCAAAAGTTTAATTGTAGATTTTTCCGGTTTCTTGCCTACTCTGCCAATCATCTTTGTTTCTGCTTGTCTAGCTTGGGTATAAAATTCTTTTGCCAGTCAGGCAAAATGAATAAGCTCAAATTGGATTTCTTTGAAAGCGTGATTGTTGGATTGCTCGGCAGAGCATGCGGTGAGTCCCACGATCAGGTCCATTTTCGCTTTCATCAAAATATAATCTCCCGCTTTGCTAAGGGGTGGGGCCACCGTAAGTTCACCGTCAGGAGCAAACTGCACATTCATGAAGATATTAAAGGCCGTGGGTATGTCATCAGGAAAGATTCCGTATTGCTCCAGGTTGGTATATAGGTTTTCAAAGCAGCTGGGATGATATTCGGGATTATTGTAAATGATCTGAAAGGTTTCGGGACTACAGGGGGCCAAAAGAAAATCATTGCGACCATTTGTATCCTCCAGAATTTCCATCATTTTTTTACTGCGGTTGCTCCAAAGATGATGGCCTTGCGTGATTAGAATGGTGTTTTCAAAATCCAGGGTTTTGCCGGAGGAAAGCTTTTCACGCTTGTCCTCGGCATTAAAGAGCACCATGTCACTAACCTGCTCACCCTTGGGATCAATTATTTTAAGCATATCACCTCGTCTTAAAGTAAAAGCTACACCTTTTTGTTTCTCAATGGTTTGAATCATCTTCGGTTTGTGGTTAGGAATCGAGGCCTGCATGAAATGGACATTTCCAATTTTTTTCTACTTTTCTGCCGCTGTATTGGGGTGCTTCGGACCCATCACCAAAATCCTTCAACATCGGATTGGTAGAACCGTCATAAGCCTTGTCCCGCTTTCTGATCACTTCTTTCATATTTTCATATTGATCATTTTCCCTCAATTTTTCAAATTGCCTGTGAAGATTAAAAGCCAGAGCAGGATACTTGAATTTTCTGGCCTCCCGACTGGCATAGGGATGCAGCCCTACAATAAAAAATGCTGTTTCAAAGAAACTGAAGCTAAAATCATTATCCTCAGGGTTATGGCTGACACCCTGGTCCCATTGATAATCATGTTTTTCACTGTCATGAAGCTTCTGGAGCTGTAACCATAATTTATTTTCAAAATCAATTTCGGAATCCACCTCCTCTTCAAATACAGCAATCATTGACAAATAATCACTGTCTGCATCCTTAACTTCAGTGATGTACCGCTTTAAATCTGCTCCTAGTTGCAGGGTGGTTTCTTCTGCCCCCATAGCACCATAGATGCCCACCCGGTATTGATTTGAGTTCAATGCGGCTTTAGCGCCTACGCAGGGATACATTGGGTCACTTATTTTTTCGTTGACGTTTTGGAAAATATTTTTTATCCGTCCATCCTCACAGTTTTCGATATTTTCGGACTCAAAGTAAGTCCGGACTTCACTATTGGTTCTCATAAATTACATAATGTGATAAAACGACTACTTCATAATCACGGGCGATTGTCTTCATTTGTTGGAATAATGCAATCACAATGCCATTGCCTTTTATAAGAAATTGTCCTTCAATGTAGGCTTTAGCTATTTCTGATTTTTTTGCAGTCGTGGTTTCTCCCCAAATTGTAACTTTTATAAGGAATAAAACATCCTCTTTTCACTGTCATTTACCACTCGGAGAAAGCTGGTTATTACTTATGCATTTGATTTGTATTACAGCTTTAGAAAAAGTCTACATGAAACATCTCAGATTAGAGCGCTTCATCTGCTTAGAAAAAAATGATACATGGATATTAATCGGTTTGGGGAATGTATTGACCTTTACCTTAAAGTTTTCCTATCCTCAGCAACAGTGGAAATTCTACCTCCCGCTCACCCCTGTCTCCCCATGCATCCAAAAGCTCATCAGCGATAGCATCAATGGGATTTGTTCTTGTTTGACGGATATAATGCCTGACAGCTGACCAGGTATGAAGATATCCGATCAGGTGATCATAAGTCCAGACATGGCAATTGCTGATAGCAGGGAGTTCCAACTCTTCAAAAGGAAAAGGGATGGTTCGATAATGATCATCGATCTGCTTTCGTTCGGGAGCCCAATATTGACCCAGTATTTCTGAGTAAAGCGTTTGAATGACCGGGTCGATCTCATCGGATATTTGGAGAAGCCCATATCCCATTATCACAAGCGCGGCAGCTTTTTTGGCCGTTCTGCGGACTTCAATATAAAACCGATTCCTATCAAACCAGTGAATAGCCTGCGCCACCACGATCAGGTCAAAATATCTGTCGGGAAAATCCGTCTGCTCCGCCGGTTGTAATGAATAATGGATGTTGTCTTTTTTAAATGCATGATCGAGCTGCGGTTGGCTGATGTCCGTCGCATATACCCGGTCAAAAATATCAGCAAGTTTTTTGGCTACCTGCCCGCTGCCGGTCCCGCAGTCCCAAGCCCTTTCCCTTGTGGGACAAAGTTTTTTCAGATAATCAAAAACGGCATCCGGATAATCAGGTCTGAACTGTGCGTATTGGTTTGAGTTTTCTGAAAAATGGTCTTTCATAATAGCGGGATTTTTCTTTTGGCAGTTGCTTGTTTAAAGTCAGTACCGGAATCGTGCAAATTGTTTCTGTTTAACATATCACATGTGTACTCCGAGATACCCGAAGTTCTTTTCAACTATATTATGAATTTTGCAAAACTCTGTGCTATGCTGTGATAAAGGAAATTTCCTTGCAGCATCCGATTTGATCAAATATTTTCTTCCTGATAAGCAAAGAGATTGGATCAAAAGGCATATTTAAGGCCACTTCCTCTTGTGTCAATTCTGTATTTTCCTTTGTATGCTGCGCAATAATATCAGGAGAATAAAATACCGAAAAAATGGAAACTAACAAGACACAGGTTATTGATTCTCTTTTCATTTTCACCTTTTTTCAGTTAAACATCACTCAAAACAAATTCAATAATTTGACGTTTAATAAAATGTCATATTTTAGACAAAAATATAAATATTATTTTTAGTTATTTAAATAATATTATTTTAATATTTCCTGTTTATTGTTTAATCTTATATTTTATGCAGTTGAAATCAAAAATCTGGTATCTCGAAAATTTCAATTTTTTTTCGGAGCTGACCATGGAGCAAAGAATATTTGTCCGTCAGAATATTGAAATGAAGACTATTCAAAAAAATGAAATAGTATATTTTCAGGATGATCCGGCAAACAGTGTTTACTTCTTAAAAGAAGGAAAAATCAGGATATCCAAAATCAATGCGAAAGGAGATGAATTTTTAGTGGCATTGCTTAATGCAGGAGAAATATTTGGAGAGTCTTCCATATTTGAACATTCCGTGAGAAAAGAAGCTGCTATTGCTGAGGAGGAAACGGTTTATTGTGTGCTGGGGGAAAAACGAATGAAAGAACTACTGAAAATGTGTCCCTCACTCAATCTGAAGTTTAGCCGGATGATAGAGGAAAAAATGGATAAAATCCAGAAACGACTTGAAGACCTTGCTTTTAAAAGTAACAAGGAAAGAATAATAGAATTTTTAAAGGAAAAAGCTTCTCATGCTCCTGTGGATCCCAATGGCAATATCATCATTGAGAATTCGCTCTCCCATGAAAAAATCGCCATGCTGACCGCTACCAACCGGCAGGAAGTTTCGTCAGTTCTCAGTTTTTTCAAGAAAAACAATACCATTGACTACAACAGAAAATACATTAAAATTCTGAAAATCGATGAATTGAGAATGCCCTAACTATAGGTAAATCGAAAATGATCTTCAAAATCCGGAAGTATCTTTAAGATTTGTTATCCTCTGGTTGAAAACAGTGCATTGGTTTTTAACTTTCGGTTACTTGGATTCAATTTCTAGCAGGAATTATGAAAACCAACCGTCTTTACCAAAACAAATTTTTTTTGGTTTATTTTAGTGCATTCATCAAAAGCAGATCACCATGAAAAAACCACACTTTGATATCTTCAACGGGAGAAGAAAATTTTTGTCCTCCGTCACCGGTCTGGTAGGCACCTCTCTGGTCATGACATTACCGGGAGTAAGTCTTGCGGAAGATTCAAGGCGTGCGTACACCGTAAAGCATGTGATTGATATTATCCTGAAGGAAATCCCCGGTGCCCCCTTTCCAAAAACCGTGGATCTTTTGAGGGAGGGAAGTATGGACCAAGAAGTAACAGGTATCGTAACCACCATGTTCCCGACCATCGCCGTGATTGAAAAAACAGCCAAGGCGGGAGCTAATCTGATCATTGCGCACGATCCCCTATTTTACAATAATCAGGATGATACCGAATGGCTGCAGGAAGATGAAGTGTATCAATACAAAGCTGAATTGCTGAACAAACACAAGATTGCAATCTGGCGATTTCATTACTGGCATGCGCACAAACCGGATGGGATCATCATGGGAAATTTGATGAAATTGGGATAGGAAAAATATTATAATGCTAACAACAATCCCAGAATGGTCACTTTGCCCCACTCCATGCTTCTAAAAGACATCGTGACGCTTGCCAAAGATAAACTGGGAATATCGACAGTACGTGTGGTCGGTGATCCGGATCAGGAATGCCGCAAAATCTATCTGGCTTTTGGCTATATGGATGGCATGAGACAAATCGAGGCGATACAAAAACTCAAACCGGATCTGATCCTAAGTGGAGAAACAAGAGAATGGGAAACCGTGGAGCGGGTAAGAGATGGTTTGCTAATGGGACAAAAAACTTCATTACTTGTGCTCAGCCATGCAGTGAGTGAGGAAGCCGGAATGGAGTACGCCGCCAAGTGGTTGGAGCCAAGGTTCCCGGCATCAGGATCACGCACATTCCCGCCAAAAATCCCTTTACATTTATATAGTAAGAATTCACATATCGAAATACGGAAACAAACCAGGAATTAAATCCTACGCAAAACAGAATTCTAAAACTTACCCCTATCCTTCTATAACAAAAGATTCAGCTTGATTTTTTACTTCCAAGTCTATTCAGACAAGCTACTTCGGGAATTGATGAAATTAGAATGTAAAACTGTAGGCATTGGGACAGCTGATCCCCTTCAAAATCAGCTGTGGTTTGGTTGGATGCGGAATTTAGTTGGAGCCATGGCATCATTTTCAAATAACTCTGGATTTACATGGAGCGGTGACTTTTTGTTCTTTCCTTTAGAGATTCCATATTTTTTCTGACCATTTCATCTATCTTTTCGGGATTATTAAAATTGGTTGATACCTGTTCTTTTTTCTCTTGTCCTCCTAGGATCACATCGATTTCAGCTTTCAAAAGGCCGTCAATTGAAGCTTTCGCAACGGTTTCGGGGCCGTCCATTTTCCCCATGTTGGCAGTTGTCATCATGTCGGTGTCGGTGGCAGTGGGGTATACCGTCATTACATGGACAGTTTCCTTTAACAATTCCCTGCGCAAGGCTTCAGAAAAATGTTTAACTGCGGCTTTGGTGGCTGCATACACCGAATAAAAAGGCATGGCCACATTTCCCAAACCTGAGGAGATATTCATTATGGCAGCATCTTTACTTTTCAAAAGAAGCGGAAGGGTTTTCTTGGTGAGCAGAATCAATCCGGTAAGGTTGATATTGATTTGATTTACTATATCCTCATCTGAAATATCCTGGAGCTTTCCGGCACTTACCACTCCTGCATTATTGACAAGGAGATCCAGACTTCCCCAAGCGGATGTTATTTTTTCGGCAATTCTGTTTAAGTCTTCCTGTTTTGAAACATCGGCTGGAATAATGATAAAACTTGCATTGGGGAATTCACTTTGTAAATCTTCCAAAGCTTCTTTTTTACGGCCCACCACAGCAAAATCCGTCACACCGTTATCTATCAATTCTTTCACTATAGCTTTACCAATCCCGGCACTCCCACCGGTAATCAATACTTTCTTGTTTTTCAGTTCCATAACTAGAATTTTAGATTTTTATGCATCTTAAAGTTAAAAATTTCTTGCTTTTTGTCCTGTCGATTGGGCTTAAATTTAACTTTGGCACCCAATATTTCTTTCCAATGATTTCTGTAATAGGCAAATCTCAAACTGTCCTTTGCATAACCTTAAATCATCGGATAAATTCGTTTTCGTCCCGAGCAGGGGGAAGCTCGCAGAAATACACAAAATCCGGTTGATTTGATGTCGTACGTCGGTAGATATAGTTTAACCCCTTCAGGCATACGCGTTAACTTTGAAGGTCAATAGAATCAAGATTTAATAAGCGTTTTATTTGAAGCACTCCATTTTATTTTTTTTAAATCTATCAGAAGGCAGGTAAATACCGAGCCAGGGACAGCATTGGTTATGGCATTTCCCGGGGGAATCCCGGCAAGTCAGTAAAATATATCTACCGGATTTTTATTAACCGATTCCGTTATTTTCCCAGCGGTTTTAAATCTTCCAAAAGTGTCGGGATCAGTTCGGAGACGGTGGGGTGGGGGGGAACAGCATCCCTTATAACTGTATAAGGCATATCGGCATACATGACATTAAGGATACTGCTGATGATTTCGTCTCCTCCAACACCCAAAACAGTTGCTCCCAGAATTTTATCGGAATCCGCATCTACAATGACTCTCATGAATCCATCTGTTTCACCCTTTTCTTTGGCCCGGGCCACTCGGTCCATACTTTGATAACCTACCTTAACATTCAGGTTTTCATCTTTTGCATCTTGGATGGAGATGCCCGCCCTACCCAAAGGGGGATCAATGAATAATCCATAGGTAAGGATACGGTCCGATATTTTACGGTTTCCGTTTTCAAATAGATTGGCGGAAACGATTTCATAATCATTATAGGAAGTATGTGTAAAAGCTCCTTTTCCGTTACAGTCACCCAAAGCAAAGATTCCCGGCACATTGGTTTCGAGCCTGTCATTGACTTGGATATAACCTTTTTTATCCGATTGGATTCCTGTTGCGGATAGGTTTAATATATCAGTATTGGGAATACGTCCCACTGCAACCAGCAAATGTGTTCCCTTGATTTCAGGTGAGCCTGACTCACATTCGGCAACAACCGTAACGGTGCCGTCTACATTTTGAATCGCCCTCAGGCAGTCTGTGTTTAACCTGACTTCAATGCCCTCTTTCTCCAAAAATTTCTGGATGGCAAAGGAAACATCCTCATCTTCACGTGATATCAATCGGTCGGATTTTTCCAGAATAGTCACTTTGCTTCCGAATCTTCGGAACATCTGTCCAAACTCCAATCCTATATAGCTTCCTCCGATGATGATCAAGTGTTCGGGTAAAGTTTCCAGCTCCAATATGCTTTGGTTGGTCAAATAATCAACCCCCTTAAAAGCATCAGGAATAAAGGGTCTTGCGCCAACATTTATGAAGATTTGTTCAGCTGAAAGTTGTTCCCCTTGAACTTCAACGGTTTTCGTATCAGTGAATTTTGCTTCCCCTTTATAAAAGGAAATATTGTCGTTTTTTTGGAGTCCTGAAGCTATTCCATCAACTGATTTCTTGATCAAAGCGTCTTTCCTTGACTTGACTTTTTTCATGTCTATTTTTGCCCCTTCAGGAATGATGACTCCCAAAGCCTCACTATGGGTTGCATCAAACATTCTCCGGGCACTTGCCACATAGGCTTTGGTTGGTGTGCAGCCGACATTCAGGCAAGTTCCTCCAATATGTTCCTTTTCTATAAATGCCACTTTTTTGTTCAGCCCTGCCATTTTAAAAGCCAACGGAGTTCCTGCCTGTCCTGACCCGATGATGATTGCGTCAAATTTCATATAGTTTTAATTTTTAAGAGGTGGATTATTCATGTTCGTACACTGCTGTATCCGGATAAAATGCATACCACGCGAACCAGAAATTCAGCACCGTAGGTAAAATCTTCCCATCAGGACCCACAGCTTCTGCACTTTTGCTTTTTGGATTATAACGGATCAAAATCTCCTTTCCCTGAAAGTTATCCTTTGTTTCAGTTGAATTTGATTTCGCCAATTCTGACAAGGGGTAAGCTTTGTGCTTTCCGTTTATTTCCAAACCCATTACCATTTCTTTCGGATGAAACCGGTTATCCTTCTCGGATACCTCAAAGTAAAGTTTTGTGGATTGGGCATATCCGGTATAGGGGTTTTTGGTGTAGTCCCTTGTAAACCCGGTATCTTCGGATAAAACCAAGGTATTGGGGTGCATTTCTTTCCAATGCTCCCAAGTGGTGTTGGAAGTGGGAATCATTTCCAGTTTTTTTCCATTCATGGGTCCGGTGACAGCCTCACCCATCAACTGTGACCAAAGGGATTCCGTCTGTCTGTCATAAAGCAGTACATCTGAATTATACAAAAGTCCTGAGACACCAAAGGTTTTCCGCTCCCCATCAATCATTGTGTCAAAAGCAATTCCGCTGCCACAAAGAGGACAAAAAGTGACCACAATGGGTTGGTCCCCGAAAAAGTCATTGACAATCTCATGAAAATTAAGAATTGGTATCGGATAGGCTTTTGCAATATCATTGTGGTAAACTCCCAATACCCTGCCTTCATCGGCTATTTTCGTCTTTTCTGCCTGTATAAACTTAGGGGAATCTATTGAGGGAATACCGTCTCTGGGTGGACCCCCGTCCTTGAGCTCCTCTACAGGTATATTGGAACCTGACAGTTCAAAGCCTTTTTTCTGCTGAGCGCAGCTATAGTATAGAACCAACAAAAATAAGGATAGGGTAAAAAGTGTCGCTTTCATGATTCAGGAATTTGGACTAAAATACGCTTCCGGAAATTCTTATGATGTCACTATTATGACAAAAATGTAAAATTTAAAGGTTTACAGTTTAATTCTTACAACATTTATTTTCTTTTATTTTTTTGAAATCAACCTTTCTCTTATAAAAAAAAATCAGGTAATTTTAAGATCCGTATACATTAAAAAAGGGTATGAAGAGACGAATTTTTATTAATCATGCTTTGGTATTGGGATCCGGAGGAATAATGATTCCGGGTATAAGCTTTAGTAAAACAAGTAAAAAGACAATGGATATAACTCAGAACATTCGCCCCAAAGTAATATTTTTTGATGTCAATGAAACGCTGCTTGATCTCAAACCCCTGAAAGAGGATATCAAAAAAATATTGAATGGACGCAGTGAATTGGTCGGCCTTTGGTTTACCACCATGCTTCAATATTCCTTGGTGGGGACTGTAGGTGATCAATACAATGATTTTGGAGAAATAGGTGCGGCCACTTTACAGATGGTTGCGCGTAATCATGATATTGATCTTTCGGAAGAAAAAGCGAAGGAAGCCATTAAAGGAATCCTTTCCCTTCCTGCGCATGCCGAAGTGCCGGAAGCCCTTTCCAGATTGAAGCGTGACGGGTTTACCTTGGTCACCCTCACGAATTCTTCCAATAAAGCGGTAGAAGCACAGATGACAAATTCGGGTCTGAAGCAGTATTTCGAGAGACTTTTTAGTATCGAAGACCTTGGAATCTATAAACCCCATAAGAAAACCTATCAATGGGCGGCCGATCAAATGCAGGTCATTCCGGAAGAAAGTATGCTTGTTGCAGCACATGGATGGGATGTTGCGGGGGCCAAATGGGCAGGAATGAAGACGGCATTTATTTCCCGACCGGGGCAGCAATTGTATCCTTTGGCTGAAAAACCCGATATCATTGGTCGAACACTGACGGAAATAACCGATGAATTATTGGCCATGAGGAAAGTAGAATAGTTTTCCTGTGTCAGGTAGAGGTTATTTACAGGTTCAAATATTTTACTCTTGTTTTTTTGTTTTCAAAAGAATTACGTTTTTATTGATAACATACAATCCGGATCTTTCAGGGTTTTGATCGGCCATTGTAGGGGAAATTTCATTCGTAATAACCTTGTTGAAGGGGTCTCAATTTAAAAGCAAAAGAGGCTGTTCAAAATAAACAGCCTCTTAAAAAAACTTACTTTTTGGAAATCTTCCAGATGATCCCCGTATTCTGTTTTGGGTCATAGGGTGGTGCCATTGACATATCTATTTTAACCACACCATAATCTATAATATACATCGCTCCATCAGGACCGAATTTCACGTCGAATGGACGCTCCAATCCTTTACCTGTCCTGTTCTGATGGGAAGCGGGTCCACCTCCTACATTTTCAGCAAACTTTACCAATTCACCGGTAGTTGGATCAACACGCACAATTCTTGAGCCTGTGGGAGTTTTTCTTAAAGGATTTGTTGGTGGTGCCAGATCGCCCCATTCTGCTATAAATAAATGGTCTTTCCAGTTACCCCAGCCTGAAGGTCCAACATCCAATTTTGAGGGTGATGAATTAAAATCATGTCGTCCTACAACCATTGATGGGTTCGGGGGTGTCAGTCCACTTGCTTCATGATCGATCAGGAAGCCTAGATCTTTTCCTATAAATTCTCCATTTACAAAAATCCCGGCCTGTAAAGTATCAGGAGCATCGAACTTTGGATCGGTAAGCGGTTCTCTACCTGCGGAAAAGTCCGGAATGCCATACCATTTTCCTTCCTCCACCCGAAGTGTTGCATCGATATCATCATTTACCGGACGGGCACCTCTAACATCATATCCGTTCTCGGCTGCAAACATATGTCCGTGGCTATCCCAGGTAAGTCCAATAATGTTTCTGAAACCCCAAGCATAGGTGGAAATGGTTCCGGTGGGATTGTGTGGATCGAATTTGAGTACGGATCCACCACATAATTTAACACCACTGATTACCTGACCGGGATGTGTTTCTTCTCCGAAGGGGACATATGCTCCTGTCAAAACAGAATCTCCCTCCGTTTCTGTCAGAAAGTTCGGGGTTTTGAAGTTTCTGCCAACCAAAACAATGTCCTGACAAGGCATGGGTTTCAATTCTGGATTCCGCATAACGAACGGAGCAATGGAGGGATCAGCTACACCTGAGTTGCCTGCCAGTCCGACGGCTATATACATCATTCCATCGGGACCAACTTGTATGTCGTTGATCTGATGTTCTGATTGGCTATCTATAATTCCCTTAAATAGAAGTTCCACATGGCCTTCTTTGTCCACCCTCGATACTGCCCCGGTAGCATCTTCTGCACGATGGGTAAAATAAAACCAGCCGTCATGCCAAACAAGCCCGACTATCGCCGGCTTGATCCCTTCTCTTCCTAAATCAACCAGTTCTTCTTTAGACCCATTTTTCATGACCTTCATAATCCGCATTGAGCCTATCTGCGTATCAGGTAAAAAAGCACCCCCTGCTTCTACAACGTACATGTTGCCCACGTCATCCCAGGTTGCTGACGTGGGAAAGTTAAGCCCGGAGACCATTTTTTCCACCTTAAAACCATCAGGTACTTCAAAAAAGGTCTGATCTATTCTATCCTCAGACTCAAAAAAATCGAAAAACTCCTTACATCCAAAAAGAGTAGATGTTACTAACAAGATGGTGAAAATGGTCGAAAACGATCGGTTTATTTTCACACGTTCTTTCGAGATTGATTGGTTTTGCTTCATGATTCAAATCTTTAGGTTGTTACACATTTGATTAATTGTTTTATTGAGGACTTATTTTGGAATCAAGTAATTATTAACTGCCGGTTTAGAATGATTCCCGCCTGAAAATCATTCATTAAACTCCTTTTCAAATACTTACTTATACTGTTTTTAAGGGCGATAAGGTATTTTTTGCCTGGATGATAATACCTTGTTTTGTTTAAAAACTTAAGCTTTAATTTATTATATCATTAATTTTATAACGTAATAAAGTTAAGAATTTTAAAAATTAAAAAATGTCAGTTTTGTGACAAAAAACATAAATATTTTGATTTATTGAATTCTGCTGATATATCCGGAATTGAATCAACAATAAAGGTGGAAGTGAATCATCTTAACTTCAATATAACCAGAACTTTTCAGGTGAAATAAAACCAAACCTGAATTCACTATAAGTAATTGGGTAACCTTCCTTACTTTTCCGGGTACCCCGATTCAAAATATGAAAGCCTAAAATTGGGATTTTACAAAATTTTCATCGGAACAGCTAATAAATCCAATATCATGAAGAATCCAGTCAAACAATGTCTTGATATCTACTTCTTTTCAAAATGTACCATTTCAGATCAAGCCGTCTTAAGATGCTTGTTGCTTATTATGATTGGTTTTACCTTCTCAAGATTACCGGTTACTTCATTCTTATCAGCCTGATGACAGAGGTTATCGCCCGGCCGGCAATCGGAATCCAACATTTTTCCTGGGAAAACAAATGCCATTTGGCGAATATTCAAAATAAATATTTCTGAATTTTTGCGGTTGTTTTTGTAACCATTTTATAAGGTCGAGGTAACCACTCATGAAGACGCAGAAAAACACAAAAAAATTGATGGACGAAAATTCACTGATGGTTGCAGTTAAAAATGGGGACCTTGACAAAGCCGCCTTCATCTTTGACCTTTACCATAAGCGCCTTTTCAATTTTTTTGTGAGGCTTACATTCGACAGGGAACTCAGCCATGACCTCACGCAGACGGTATTTCTGAAAATGCTGAAATACAGACACAGTTTCAGAGAGGAAATGATCTTGAAATCCTGGTTGTACCAAATAGCAAGAAATGTCCACATCGATCACCTGAAGTGCAACAACATCAGATTTTCGGATCACGCTGCCACCGAAAACATTAAAGTTGAAACTGTTAAAGAACAGCAGGAAATGGCGGATAAAGAAAGGCTGCTGAACGAAGCGCTGGCAAGACTGCCGGTTGAAATGCGGGAACTGTTGGTGCTGACCAAATATCAGTGTTTGAAATATGAAGAAATCGCCATCATCATGAACATATCTGTGGCAAATGTAAAAGTGAAGGTCCATCGGGCAATCATCAAATTAAAAGAACTTTATTTCCAACTGGAAAATCATTAAAAATTTTAAAATGTCAACTGAAGATAAAAACATACAGCTTGTCAAATATCTGGAAGGTGAACTTTCACCTGAAGAAAGTGCAAATCTAGAATCAACTTTGAAACATGATCCTGATTTAAAGAAGGAGTTTCAGGAACTGAAAGAGCTTTTCGGCTTGCTTGGTAATCAAGAGGAGTATCTCCCGGATGCGGCCTTGAAAATGGAATTTCTGGAAATATTAGAAAATGAAAAAGCCCGGTTAACCGAAACCACGCCTATCCGGAACATTCAAAAACAAGGGTTTCCCCAGTGGTTTTCTGTTGCCGCAACTGTCAGTCTGCTGTTAATCGGAACTTTTACCGCCAATTGGATAAAACATTCCACTGATCAACAAAACGAAATCAAAGCCCTGAAAGAGGAGGTCAGCATCACGCGGAAACTGCTCCTTTTGGCTATCTCTGATCAACAGGCGAGTACCCGGCTTGAAGCTGTCAACAGCGTCAACAAAATAGAAATGGATGATGAGCTGGTCATTTCCATGATCCGGGTTGTAAAAGACGACAGTAACCTCAACGTCAAACTTGCTGCCCTTGAAGCCCTGAAACCAATGACTAGTGACTATCGGGTAAATGATGCTTTTTTGAAGCTGGTAGCTGAAAGGGATGAACCGCTGCTCCAGATTTACCTGATCCAAATGCTGTCCGAAATGGAGGACGAAAAATCAATAGCTGCAATCCAGGCACTTTTGGTGGATGAAAATACTGCTGAACTGGTCCGGGAAGAAGCCCAATTAGCCTTGTTCAGAATAAATAAAACGATGATTTAAACATAGAAAAGATGAAAAAAAGTAATGGCTTATTCCTTTTGGTTTTCTTCGCAATTCCTTATTTACCGGTATTTGCACAGGAACATAAAATCGCTTTCAAATCCGGAACATTGGTTTTGAATGAAATGTCCAATTTGTCCCTTGAGGGATATAATGGAAATGAGGTGGTCATTACCGTGACGGGTAAGCCTTCCGTTCCGGAAAAGGCTAAAGGACTTTCGCCTGTCAACAGCCAGGGTATCCAGGAAAATACAGGTCTTGGAATTGCGGTAAATAAAGCCGGCAACGATACTTATCAAATCCATCAGATTCTGAGCGATGGAAAATACACCATCAGAATACCCAATGCTATAAAGGTGAAGGTGCTTAACGAAGGTAATGGTGACAGTGAAATCAAGATCAAAAACCTGAACAATGACCTGGAGATTTCTACCCGCAATGCCGATATCAACTTGGAAAATGTCTCCGGTCCTGTACTGGTCAACACAATCCGGGGGAATGTTGTCGGTAAGTTCAACCAAAATGTGATTACGCCCATATCGATCATCAGCATGAACGGAGAAGTGGATATTTCTCTTCCCGCAGCAGTTAAAGCAGATTTGAAGTTAAGCTCTACTCATGGGAATATTTATACGGACCTGCCAATCGAGTACAGCAAATCCGAAGAAAAAAGCGAAAGTGCTGTAGGTTTTTCAACAGGAGGAACTTCCTCCGGGGGCAGCACCTCGATCAGTCCAACAGCCGCAGGACCAGCCGTAGTTGCCGGATCAGCAAGTATGCCTTCTAAGACTGAAAGTCCCAATACTGTAGGTTATACAATTTATACGCCTAAAACCTCGGGATCTAAGATAGACGCTCCAAGTGTAAGTGTAAATGGATCAGCCCAATATAGCGTCTATGTTTCAGGAATTGGCAGTGTAAACAAATCAGCAACTGCCGTCAAAGGAAAAGTAAACGGTGGGGGTGGAGAGATCCGGCTGGAGTCCAGAAACAATAATATCTATCTGAGAAAATTCTAAGTAAAATCCCCCAATTTGGGGGAAAACCTACCGCACCACTATAGAGTATATAAACTTAAAACCCGTTCTACTAATGGAATTCAACAAAAGGATTGTAATTATAGAAGACGAGCCCGAATTACGGGAATGTTATAAACTGATCATCAAAAGTGTTGATAAATACCATTTTGTAAATGCTTATGAAAGTTGCGAGCAGGCCTTTCCTCATTTGATCAGGGATAAGCCCAATATCATCCTGATGGACATCAACCTGTCCGGAGGAATATCGGGAATAGAAGGTACCAAATATGTAAAATCAAAATTCCCTTCCATTGAAGTGGTGATCATTACTGTTTACGATGACAGTGAGCTGGTTTTCGAGGCTTTGCGGGCAGGCGCCTCAGGCTATATCACCAAAAGCTCCAACTACCTCGAACTGCTTTCATCTCTGGATGAACTGTCGAAAGGTGGTGCACCGATGAGTTCGAAAATCGCAAGAATGGTGATCAACAATTTTCACAGTAATCCCAATTCACCGCTTTCGGAAAGGGAAAAAGATGTGATCAAACTGATTTCCGAAGGAAAATCATATTCTCAGATTGCTGATATTCTCTTTATTTCAAAAGAAACCTCCAAGACACATATCAAAAATATTTATTCAAAACTGGAGGTGAATTCCAAATCAGAGGCACTTGAAATTGCCCGGGCTAAAAGATATATCTAAACTTTTTGAAGGATCGGTTCAGTGCCGATCCGTAGTCCCATCAAAGTCCCTTTTTTTGATTTCAGAATCAAAATTCCCTTGCAGCGGGAAATTCTGAAATCGATGTTTTTCAAGCCGTTTCCTTTTCCATTTACTTTTGCACAAAGTCCTATTCCATCATCCTTTACCAAAAACACCATGTGTTTGCCGCTTTGCTTGATGATCAGGTGAATTTGATTCGCATTAGAATGCTTCAGTACATTAGTCATCATTTCCTTTACAATCAGCAGGATATCCCGCACCAGGTTGGGTTTGAGCCTGAGATTTTCCCGGATTACAAGGTCACAGTTGAAAGAAATGGATGAACCGTCAAAGAGGTTTTCCCCAAAATCCCGGAGCTGAAGGCTGAGGTCTTCCAGATTGTTGTTTTCCTGATCCAGAGACCATACAAAATCCCTCGTGTCCCGATACAGGTGTTTGGCCGTTGATTCTACTTTTGCGATCAGATTATCGCCGTTTGGCTGCTCATCAAACTGAATCTTCATCACACTGACCAAAGCAATGATTTTAGCCAGTTTATTGCCTACCTCATCATGAAAATCACGATGGATATTTTTATAAACCACCTTCAGCTCCTGCTTGAGATATTCCCTCTCGGTAACATCACGAAGATTAAGCACATAACCCAGTTCTTCCTCAGGCTGTGCTCCGGTGATTTTTTTGGCTAATATTTCTATCAAAACCACCTCTCCTGTTTTTTTATGGAGAACCGGCAGAATCAGTCCCATGGGTTGATCCGGCAGTTGTTGGATATAAGCCATCATTTGTGCCGTAGTATGCTTCTCAGCCAGAAGTACACTGATGTGGCATTTGATCAGTTGTCGCCCGGATATACCAAGAAGATCATCCACGCTGTCGGAAATGATGATGATTTCAAATTTATCTGTTACCATACAGAATATATCCTTTGTGTTGGAAAAAATGAGTTTTACATAGCGCTGGAACTTGTTTTTCTGATGGATGGTCTGCATCAGTTCGTCGTTTTTCAGGTGAAGATCCCGGGTTCTGACCTGAATGATTTCCTCTAGGTTCCGGTTGATTTCATTGATCTCACGGGTGCGGTCTTCCACCATCTTGCTGAGTTTTTTGTTTCTTCGGATAGTTTTTCTTTGAAACCAGACATAGCCGAAGTAAACGGAAGAAAAAGCAAAAACAAGCATTCCTATCATCACCGCAGGATGAAACCAAAAGGGATTTCTGATAAATATTTTGAGAGGAAGCGCATAACTGACCTCATCCCCCTGACCATATTGGATATTGGTGAAAATCGTGTATTCTCCCGGCGGAAGATTGGTATATTGGATTGGGCCGGGGTTTCCAAAAGGTCCCCAGCTTTCCTCAAATCCGTCTAATCTGTATCTAACCCTTATGTTTTCAGAAAAATTATAATTGATCAGGTTAAAATTAAAACTCAGGTTATTTTGATTGTGGGAAAGCGTAAGCGGTTTGTTCTCACGGATAAGTTCTCTAATGCTTACCTGAACCTGATTGATAGAAACAAAATCCAATAGGGGAAAATTCTTTGGTTTGAAACTGTACCCACTTGCCACTTTATATAAACCCTCAGTGGTTCCCACCAGGATATTTCCGTCTGAGGAATGGGCAATTGAATTATAATTGACTTCGGAAAAACGGATTCTGTCATCATAAAGCAAGGCTTTGCCATCATGGTAATGCCGCTCAATTCCCATCTCGGATCCTGTGATGATACTGGAATCCTGCATCACTGAGATGGAATAGATGTTTTTGCCATGTCGGATTTGCAATTTCTTTTGAACGAGGTTTTTTTTGAAATCAAAAAGGTAGGCCTGACCCGTTGAGCTTCCCAACCAATACCGGTGTTCTCCAATCTTTTCAAAGCTCAATATTTTTCCACCTATACCTGGAATTTCAAATGTTCTGATGGTTTTTCCATCTGTTTCAAAAAGGTCAAATGAGTTTCCGAAGATAATTTTATCTGCTGCTATTACGGTAATATGGCTGATGTTTCGGGGCTTTAAGGAGGAATTTTCATTGAATTTTTTAAGCAAAACAAGTTCTTTATCAAATAGATATAATCCTTTTCGGGTGCCAATATATACACTGTCCCTCCAGGGCATAATCGACGTTATGATATTGTTCTCCAAAACCGGATGCACCATCAATGAAAAATCAGCTTCATTTTTTCTTTTTCGGAGGAGAAATCCTTCGCCGCCGATCCAGATGTTCCCGCGTGAATCCTGAATGCCCGAAAAATATTGCCCTGAAGGGCTGCTTTCAGGAATATCAACTTCCCTGATTTGTTGACCTTCGATTAGGAAAACTCCCTTGGCTGCTGTTACCAGAAAACTGTTGTTTTCTTCGTTTATTCCGGTAATAGAATGCACATTTCCCACACCTTCTCCTTTATACAACAATTTGGAAATCTGAGTGTCATACAATTTGTAAATTCCACTACCGTAGGTCGATATCCAAAGTGTGCCATCAAAAGTTTTGACCAATGATGAAATGGCGATTCTTTCGAGATTAGGGGTCGTATTGACGGGAATAAATTCCCCGTTTTCCAATAAAAAAAGACCTTCTTGGCTTCCTACCCAGATTTTATCTCCATCCAAAAGTGTTGTGGTGATATTGATGTTTCCGGGTATTTTATGCTTTTTTTTAAGCTCAAAGGTTTTCTTGTCAAACGTAAAAAAGTATTCTGCTCCGAATATTCCCAAAAAATCTTTATGGATGATAAGGGATCTGAAGAAATCGTTTTTTTCGATGAATAGTAGCCTGTGAGGTTTTCCGGTTTCCTCCAAAACCAATTTGTTATCAGCTGTAATATATATCCCCTGACTGACAGAAATTTTCTGATAATCCAATATGGCCTGATCTGCGGGGTAGAAGTGATCTTCATGGATCTGTCCAGTTTGAGCCAAAACCAATGTGTTTCCGCTGTAGTTGCTTATCAACAGTTGGCCTTGTACCGTTTCAGAAAAAGAAAGGATGGGAGAGTTTCCCTTAAAAAGTACTCTTAAAGAGTCGGTATTTCTGTTCCATTCGTACAATTCATTTTCTGTGATGAAATAATAAAGAGTTTTGTTCAGCCATAATTTTCTGATGATAGGATGTTTGGCTAGAGTCGTCTCTCCCAAGGGTGAAAAAGTGTTACCATCAAAACTGAGGATTCCGGAACCATAAGTTGCCAGCTGAAGCTGTCCCAAAGAATCTGTTGACATATGGTTGATGTAGGAAGGCATCAATCCTTGGGCTTGGTGGTAGGGTATCAGGATATATTGCTCCCTGTCATTCGCAGAAGCTGTAAAAGGGACTAGAATTTTCAAAAATCCAAACAAAATGAAGAACAGGGAGAAATACCTCATGATTTAATTGTTAAAAAGATTTCAATACCGGGTTTGATTTGGCCCATATGGCCGGTGACTGCAATCAAGTTAATTTTTCACTCCCAGACATCCTCCCAATTGGGGGATTTGATAAAGGCTGTTGTTGCTTTTCAGGGTCAGGAACCTGCCCTTACAGTTGCTGGTTTCTTTGGTTCATGCTTTTCTAATGAAGGCCATGTGATAAAACTCACCCAATCCGGGGGAACAGGAATTTTATAAATACCGAAAAGCGGGTGTTTCTTGGCTGTCCATATGATCTTAATTTTAAAGATTCGGAAGAATTACCTCTTTTTCCGAAAACGTTCTTCATTGAGGTATTTAGTTTAGTTTATCGATAATTTAAAAAAGGATCCATGCTATTGGATCTTTTTTTCTACCAATGACGTAATCTAAGCAACCGTCATGCTGACGTAGGAAGCATCTCCCGAGGATCAGGAAATGATAAACACTAACATTACTAGGACCTCTAGAGATTCCTCGTGCCTCGGAATGACGCACATCTTGACGTCATTTTCATTCCGATCATTTTTCCCAAAAATGACGTGGACTCAGAATGATAAATTTGAATTTTAACCAATCCCAAAGTAAAAGAGCAGGAAATAACCTCTTTATTTTTACATCCTTCCTTTCACCTCATACAATAGAAAAGCCATCTATTATAAAAAATCCGAGAGTGTGCCCGAAATCCCTTTATTGGTGTTGTTTTTTAAGCCTATATATCCCCCAAACAGCGTGTTTTTTAGTGCTTATTCTGGTGGTAATTTTATGCAACATCAAAACCATACATATCAACTCATTCACAATTGATTTAACTCAAAACAAATTCCCCATGAAAACTTTCGTAATTATTCCCCTCTTATTATGTATGGCATTTCCCTGTCTGGCTGAAGGTGAAAAGGACCGTAATTTTGTTCAAATGAAATGTAGATTTGATAATGTCAAAGTTTACCAGCAGGCAGCAACCTGTACCGATGTATTGATTACACTTGATCAGGATCAGGAAGTTGCTGTTTTAAGAAAATCCGTGGTCAATGGAGGGATTTGGACAATTGTATCACTGGATGGAAAACCGGGATATGTCTTGACTTCCGAACTATATGTAGAGCCGGTTCAGCTTGTAAAGAAAAGAAATAAGGACAAAAACAACAAGCAATCCAAAGTGGCTTATTACAGGGAGCAGGAAAATTAACCGAAGACTATAAGACCAAAAATCAGATAAGGGACAAGCGAAGAAATTTCATGCGCTGTCCCTTTATTTTTCCCTTTTTTCAAAACATCCAATTCTTGCATTTACCAAGGGTGAGTGATCAACTGGTTTTCTAAAAATTATTTTTCAAATGACATAAAATGTTTATGGACATAATTTTTATTCCGATTTTCTGACTTTTTTTTGTTCGGTTTTGAAACCCTATTGTCCGTTTTTGGAGTACAATAATATAATTAACGTATCGCGTGTGGCTTCAAATGCAATATTTTAGATGGCATCATTCCTGTGCTGTTAAATTTTATTACAGCTAAAATTTAAACCACATGAAAACGCAAAGAATTTTTTCCTCCTTTTCAGCTTCAAAAACAATTGCTTTTCAAACAGTGGGGAAGTCGGTTCTTTTAGTATTGTGTGTATTTTTCATTATTGATGTTTTTGGCCAAAACAGCCACTATTCAGTTACTGCTGAACCCGACCCGACTTTTTCAGATTTAAAATCTTTACACCTCAATAAAACACCGATTGATAAAAACCAATATGAAGAATCTACAGCAGTAGTTTCGAATGAAAGGAGTAAAGCCATAAGCCTCCCCTATAGTTTTATGGTATTTCAATCTGAAAAAGAATCTTCTGCTGAGATGTACAGAATGAATGGTGGGTTACTTTATATGAACAGGTCAGAATTCAGGTCAATGGGTTTAACGTTGGTAAAAGGAGATCATACTTCAGTTTTTCAAAATGAATTTGACCTGCTGATCTCAGAAAATCTCGCTACCAAAATATTCGGATCAGAAGATCCGATCAACAAAATCATGATTATGGATGACCGATATGCAATATTGATCAAAGGAGTTTTCAGGGGTTCATCTTTGCCTTTTATGAAAGAACTGGATTTCATAGCAGGCAAGCGAACCCATCATAAAATAAACAGTCTGCAATAAAAACCCTTCTTTAAAAAATTGACTGGTTTTTTAGCATAAAAGCCTAAGAATTTACAATACCTTCCGGAAGATTTCACCCATTATTTTTGACTATTATATTTTGTTTATTTGATTGTTCTATGCTCTCTTCGAAAGAGATGGGCTTTTTTGGTAAATAAGGATTCAGATCACAGGTTTTCATTGGCAATGCATTCTCATACTTTTTTCTCAAAACCATTTGGTTTTAGTACCTTAAATATGCTGATGCTACAAAGCTTTCAGTAAATTCAATTTTCTCCAATAAAAATAAAGGTTATGAAGTATTTCAGCATTTTAATCTTGTTTCTGATGACCGGGCATGCGCACTTATGTGCTCAGGATATAGTGGAAGACGAAGTCCGTCAAACTATTGAAGGGCTGATTGACGATTATAACAAAGCCCGGGACAATCAAGACACAGTGCTGCTCAAGCAGATCTTAACCGATGATGTGGATCAGCTGGTTTCTTCCGGGGAATGGCGGATAGGAATAGCCACCGCTGTAGAAGGCATGATGAGAAGTTCGACGTCAAACCCCGGAGACCGGAGGCTGATAGTGGAAAATGTCCGTTTATTAAATAGTGGGAGTGGAATTGCTGACGCCCGATATGAAATCACAAATGAGGACGGTTCGGTGAGGAAAATGTGGAGTACTTTTTTAGTGGTATTGCGGGATGAAAAATGGAAAATCGCCGGTATCAGAAATATGCTTCCTGCTAGCCCGAATTAGGTTTATCCAAAGTAATATCCCAGGTATAATTTCCCATATTTAAGGTTCCTTGCAGCTACATTGCAAGAATTATCGAATAAACCAGCTTCTTCTGTCCATGGATAATACAATCGCCATTATTATTGTAAGTGTCATTTTGATGATTTTGATCACTCCCTTTCTTTTCTTTTTTCGCCGAAGTACCGATATCAGGCTTGAAAGGGACAGGTTGATAATCCGGTACCCCTTCAAAAAAGAAGAGGTCAATCTGCCTGAAGAGTTGGAATGCTGGGTTTTGCAGGAAGCCAATATGATGAGGCTAGGAAAGGTATATGCCATCAATCTGAGGCTAAAAAGCGGCAAATGGAGAACAGTCAGCTCCCGCTTCAATGCAGAAGTGTTCGCCGAACTCTTCAAATATCTGGAAGCGGGATATGGGGACCGAAGGGAAGCAGACAATAGATAAGAACCGGAACTACGTTCTTCCGATGTTGAAAATGTTGGAAAAAGCAGATAGATTGAATTTTTATAAAACCGTTGATTTGCTGACAGAGGGTAGCTTGCCCGTAAATATTTGCCGATTGAAAGAAACAGTGTTATTTTTAAATAAAACATTGAGTTTGAAAAAGCAGAAAGTAAAAATCACAAAGATGCCCGAAACATCAGTGGGCTTCCAATCCATAAAATCCGTCGGATATTATTTATGGGAGGAGACCTACGTGGGACGCGGGGTCAAAACCCTTTTCAAAACCAACCAAACCAAAGGCTTCGACTGTCCCAGCTGTGCCTGGCCGGACCCCGATTCCGATCAGGTCAACCCCATAGCCGAATATTGTGAAAATGGGGCCAAGGCCGTACTTTGGGAAGCAACCAAAAACACCATTGGGCCGGAATTTTTTAAAGAAAATTCCATTTCCGATCTACTGGAGCAATCTGACTACGAACTGGAAAAACACGGAAGATTGACAACGCCCATGATTCTTAGGGAGAATGCAAGCCATTACGAACCTATTTCCTGGGAGGAGGCTTTCCGGCTGATGGCAAAGCAACTGAAAGCCTTGGATTCCCCTGACGAAGCCATATTCTATACCTCAGGAAGAGCGAGCAACGAAGCAGCCTTTTTGTATCAATGTTTTGCAAGGCAATTTGGAACCAACAACCTTCCGGATTGCTCCAATATGTGCCACGAAGCCAGCGGAAAGGCCTTGAAGGAAACATTGGGCATCGGCAAAGCTTCAGTGACCCTAAATGATATTGCCGAGGTAGAAGTATTGATCAACATCGGTCAGAATCCGGGAACCAATTCTCCAAGAATGCTCACGGCTCTTCAGCAACTGAAAGCGAAGGGTGGGAAAATAATAGCTGTAAATCCACTCCCTGAAGCGGGTTTTATGCAATTCAGGCATCCCCAAAAACCTTGGGAGTGGGTTGGTGAGCCCACCCGGTTGCAGGATCTTTATCTCTCGATCAAAATCAACGGGGATATTGCGCTGCTGAAAGCCTTGATGTTGATCCTCCTGGAAGAAGATCAAAACAGTGGAGGGAAGGTTTTCGATCATGCTTTTATTACTTCCCAAACCACCGGCTACGTGGATTTTTTGGAGGGAATAATAAATGAAAACCTTGAGGAGCTGATTCTGCAGAGCGGAGTGAAGCGGGAATTGATTTTCGAAGCGGCTGAAATGCTGAGGGATAAAAAGCGGATCATCATAGCTTGGGCCATGGGTGTGACCCAACACAGAAACGCCGAAAACACGATTCGCGAAATTGTCAATTTCCTGCTGTTGAAAGGAGCGATAGGCAAAAAAGGAGCGGGAACACTGCCGGTTCGTGGCCATAGCAATGTACAGGGGGATAGGACAATGGGAATCAGCGAAAAGATGCCCGAAAAGTTCCTGTTCCGGTTGGAAACCGTGTTCGAGTTTCAGGCGCCAAGGCAACATGGTTATGGAACAGTGGAGGCAATCAAGGCCATGGCAGAAAAGCGGGCGAAGGTTTTTGTCGGATTGGGAGGAAATTTTGCATTGGCCGCACCGGATACGCAATTGGTTTTTCAAGGCTTAAAAAACTGTGATTTGACTGTCCATATATCCACCAAATTGAACAGGAGCCATCTGATTCACGGAAAGACCGCATTGATTCTTCCGTGTTTGGGAAGAACGGAAAAAGATATAGGCCCAAAAGGAAATCAATTTGTCAGTACAGAAGACACTGCCGGTAGAGTCAGGATGTCAATGGGTGATCTGGATCCTGCTTCCCCTGATCTGAAGAGTGAAGTGGGAATCATCTGCGGATTGGCAAAAGCTACCTTGGTCACCAAAACAAAAACCAACTGGAAATCACTTTCGGAGGATTATGATCTCATCAGGGATAAAATCGAAAAGGTGATCGATGGATTTGAAGCGTATAACAAGCGGGTGCGGCAGGCAGGTGGCTTTTATTTACCCAACTGCAACCGGGAAGGAAGATTTGAAACCGAAGATGGAAAAGCCCATTTTACGGTCAACCCTTTGCCCCAAAACAAAATCAGGGAAGGAAATTTTATCCTGATGACCGTGAGAAGCCATGATCAGTTCAATACCACCGTTTATGGATTCAATGATCGATACAGGGGAATCAACAACAGCCGGGAAGTGGTGATGATGCACGAGGAGGATATTGCTGCCCTAGGGGCAAAGGCAGAAGATTTTGTCGACATCACCAGTTATTTCAACGGGGAAAAGCGGATCCTTTCCGCCTTCCAACTTGTACCCTACCAAATTTCAAAAGGTTGTGTAGGCGTTTATTTTCCGGAAGGGAATGTTTTGATCGCCATCGACAACAAATCACCTGAATCCCATTGTCCCGCCTAAAAATTCGTGGAAGTTTCCATCAAAAAATCCAAAACGGCATGAAAACCAATTCGCCTGTTACTTGGATAAATTTGAATAGCTGGAAAAGTGGAGAGCTGCATGTAAAGGAAGATTTGTTGGTGGTGGAGGAGCCATTACAGATCCGGTTGCAAGTGGGAGGGGAGGAAAACTGGCAGGAAAAAGAACTTGCCATTACCATGAGGACTCCGGGGCATGATTTTGATTTGGCCTTCGGTTTTTTATTGGCAGAAAACATCATCCAACATCGGGAGGACATTCAGCTGATCCGCCATTGCAAAAGGGTAAAGGAGGAGGAGAAAGGGAATGTGCTGATCGTCAGGTTGTCGCCTTCCGTGCGCTTTGATCCTAAGTTGCTGGAACGCCACTTTATGACCAACTCCAGCTGCGGGATTTGTGGAAAAAGTGCGATTGAGGCCGTATCCTGCCTGGACCCTCCATTGGAGTCGGGAAAGCCTGCCATCCATTTTTCGATTTTGGACAACTTGAACAACATGTTGTTAAAGGAACAAACCGTGTTTCGGCATACAGGAGGAATCCACGCCTCGGCTTTGTTCACTTCCACGGGAGAACTTTTATATCTAAGAGAAGATGTAGGTCGGCACAATGCCTTTGATAAGGTTGTGGGGGCTGCCCTTCAGGAAACCGGATTGCCCCTACAGAATTGCATCATGATGCTGAGTGGACGGGTTAGTTTTGAGCTGGTTCAAAAAGCAGTACGGGCGAGGATCCCCATTCTGGCAGCTGTCGGCGCTCCTTCCAGTTTGGCCGTTTCCCTTGCGGCAGAAAAAGGAATTACCCTGATCGGTTTTCTGAAGAAGGATAGTTTTAACGTCTACTGCGGAAATGAGCGGATAATATATTAGCGCGTTGTTTGTTTCTTCTTTCCAAATCCCTTTTACATCCAAAAATCTTTCAATATGAATTTAAAACCGTCAATAATCACCAAATCCTCCGAAGAAGACCTTCATATTGCAAAAGCTCTCGTCTCTTGATACTTGATACTTGACTCGGCTCTAGTCTCTCGTCTCTTACTACTCTTACACCCCCTTTAACTTTTCATTGAAGAAATCAATAGTTCTCTTCCACGCCAGTTCAGCAGCTTCTTTGTCAAATCGGGGAGTGGAATGGTTGTGGAAACCGTGATTTACCTCAGGATAAAAGAAAGCAGTGAAATCCTTGTCATGGTCTTCCAAAGCAGCTTTGTATTCAGGCCAACCCTCATTCACGCGGGTATCCAGTTCTGCAAAATGAAGCATCAAATCCGCATTGATTTTAGGGACGTCCCCTGCCTCTGGTTGCCCGCCATAGAAAGGAACAGCAGCCTTAAGGTCAGGAATTCGGACCGCCATCATATTGGAGATCCAACCGCCGAAACAGAATCCGACTACCCCAACATTTCCGGTGGAGCCTTCGTGGTTTTTAAGGACTTCATATCCTGCAATAAAATCCTGCAACATTTCTTCCCTGTCGCGTTTGGCCTGCATGGTTCTTCCTTCATCATCCGTTCCCGGATATCCACCTAAGGGTGTCAGGGCATCCGGTGCAAAGGCAATAAATCCATCCAAAGCAGCCTGGTGGGCTACATCTTCTATATAGGGATTTAATCCCCGGTTTTCATGAACGACCAAAATTCCGGGCAGTTTTCCGGTCTTGTCCGCAGGCCGGGACAATAAACCACGCATTTTACCCGCTCCTTTTGGAGAATCATATTCGATATATTCGGAAATCAACCGTGGATCGTTGTTTTGGAATTTTTTTGCTTCAGCGTAATTGGGCATGAGGTAAGCCATCAGTGCCGACACAGTCATGCCGCCTACAGCATAAAGGGAAAGTTTGTTGACAAACTCTCTTCGCCCGATCTTGCTATGACAATAATCGTCATAGATGTTAAAAATTTCCTGGTTTAAATCTTCTTTTTTTATGGGTTCCATGCTTGATCTGTTTAGGATTATTATGCTAACGCTTTATTAGCGAGGCAATAATTTAGAAAAATTTGCTTAAAATCCGGTACTCCATTCGTCGGGAAATACTTGAGTAGTGAATAAGCTATATAAGAGGCGTCTTCCTCCTTTTAATCGGTTTCGATTGGAGGCAAATATTGATTTTTGGGATGGAGATCGGGGATTTGTTCGACCCCGTTGGGGTCGGGTAATAAACTTTGATGCCGATTTTCTACAGTTTTCACCCGTGGCTATTGAGAAGTTTGACCCTCCGCGTCATTATTTAAGATTTGATTTTTAAATCATGAAATGGCATTTTGTCTTGCGTCTTACATCTTAAATCTTAAATCTCACATCTTTCACCCCTACTCCCCCTTCAATATTCGCGCAGGATTTCCCATCGCCGCTTTGATGGATTGAAAGCTTACCGTCAGAAGGGTGATAACACCGATGAGCAAAGCTGCTTTGATAAATATCAGGGGTGTAATCTCCACGTGATAGGCGAAATTTTGCAACCACTTGTTGGCTCCATACCAAACCAATGGAGTTGCCAACACAAAGGAAACCAACACCAAAAGGAAATATTGCCGGGTCAGGTTGAGCAGGATGGAACCGGTATCGGCCCCAAAGACTTTTCGGATGGATATTTCCTTGGCCCGCTGGTGAACGTGGTATTCTACCAAGCCGAATAAACCCATACAAGCTACCAGTATGGTCAAGCCGGCGAATATGCTCAATAACTTGGAAAGCTTTTGTTCAGAAACATAAAATTTTTCAAAATTCTGGTCCATAAAAGTGTAGGAAAACAGCCTGTCCGGCACCTGTTCGTTGAAAATGCCTTCAATCTTACTGATTTGCTCCCGGATATTCTCTCTATTCAGCTTTACGGTAAGTGTATAAAAAACATTGGGTTCAATCTGCATGACAAGCGGAGTGATTTTTTCTTTCAGACTTCCGGTGTGAAAATCCTTCACCACCCCGATGACCTCACCCTGTTTGGTGGAATCCCCTTCCCATCGGTCCCAATTCAAACGCTTTCCTATTGCTTCCTCAGCACTTCCCATTCCGAAATTAAGGGCGGCAGTTTCATTCAGAATAAAAGCTTTTTCTTGATCTGTTCCAAAATCCTTGGAAAAACCCCTTCCGGCCACCAGCTCCATTCCCATTGTATTGATATAATCGTAGTCCACCATAAACAACTTCGTACTGAGTTGCTCCCCGGTTTCCGGATTAATCACCCGGTCGGTGGCAAACATATCACCGGGCAACCCATAACCCCAAGTGGCATATTCCGCTCCTGTTTTATTGAGAACTTCTGTTTTTAATCCATCCAGTTGCTTAGCTTCCACTCCTCTTCCATACACCACCAACAAAGCCTCTTTGTCAAAGCCCAGGTTTTTATTGGTCAGGAGGTTGTTTTGGTCAATGACCACCCAGGCACCAATAATCAGAAAGAAGGAAAGCACAAACTGAAAGACGACCAGAGATTGACGGAAAAAAGCATGTCCACCCTGAGCCTGCTTTGCACCCGAAATAACGGCTGCCGGCCGAAAGGCAGACAGTAAAAATGCAGGATAACTTCCGGAAACAAGGCCCAGCAACAGACAGAAACCCGTCAAAAGAAGAATGGATTCAGTTGTAAATGGCAGTACTAATTCCTTACCTGTTAGCTCTGAAAGAAAGGGAAGCGAAATCCAGGAAATAAGAAGCCCAACCGCCAACCCAAAAAAGGCAAACGTACAGGATTCAATCAAAAACTGGATTTTAAGCTGCCCGGTTTGCGCCCCGATTACTTTTCTCACCCCCACCTCTTTCATTCTCTTGACAGCCCTTGCTGTGGAAAGATTGACAAAATTGAAACAGGAAATCAACAGGATCATGATTGCTGCAGCCATCAGGATATACACGGTATCTTTGTTGCCGATCCGGGCATGGTCATATTCAAAATGTGAGGACTCCAAATAGATGTCCTGCAGGTTTTGGAAGAAAGGTTTCGAATTGGAAGGTTCCTGAAGTTTGTCCGTTTCCTGTTTGACATACTGATGAAATTTGGATTCCAGATCGGCTACGTCTGTCCCTTCACGTACTTTAAAATAGGTGTACATCTGATGCCAGGTCCAGGAACCGATCCTTTCTTCCATCCACGGCAGGCTATTCATGGAAATCAAAAAATCCAGCCGGGCGTGGGAATGCGATGTGAAGTCCTGAAAAACCTGCGTGATTTCACGATCTATACCCTCTATCTTGATTGTCTGCCCTATGGGGCTATTAGAACCGAAATATTTGTTGGCGAGACTTTGGGAAACAGCAACGGTATTGGGTTTGTCCAGGATATTAACGGGATCACCGTCCAAAATGGGTATGGCCAAAATCCCGAACAATTGTCCTTCGCCAAAGGCACCGCGTGGTTCATTGAACATCTTTTCGTTCACCTCCACCTGTTTTTCCGTGATCGTGCCCAGGATCCTGGCCGTCTGCTCCACTTCCGGAAACTCTCCCCCGAGCCGGGTGGCGAGCACCGGCTGGACCATGGACGTATACCGTTCTCCCGATTCCGGGGAACTCATAATGGTGTACAGTCTAAAAACCCGATCTCCTTCCGGATGATACTTGTCAAACTTCATTTCGTCCATGACAAATACCGTGATCAGGATAAAGGAGGCCAGACTGATTCCCATTCCCAGGATATTGATGGCAGAAAACGATTTGTATTTCATCAGGTTTCTGAAGGCGACAAGCAGGTAGTTTTTCAGCATGGAAGGGGATCGTTTGGTTGTACCCCTTCCCCATGCCAAATCATATACCAACCCAAATGGGGCTTTTTGGGGTAAAATAAGGCTTTCCCATCCTCAGAGGATTTCCAGGTGGACGATTTTGTTCGCAGACGGTCGAATAGGATCCGGAGAAGAGGCATCTTTAAGACATGCAGATATATTCCGGAATTCCCCATTTCCACTCTGATTCAATACACTTGTGCATCAAAAGAAGAAAATCCTTAAATAATCTACCGTATAACCCTGAACTAAACCTCCTTCGTCGGTAGTTTTAACCAAACTCATATCTATAAGGTGCTGATTTTTTGATATTTACCTTAACTTTATACCATGTTTAATCTTTAATTTTAATAATCATGGAAAAAAAAGTTTGCGTCAAAGAATGTTTGAAGAGATGTCTTATCGACATTAATCTCCCAGAAGTATCAAGACATATCTTAGTCTGATAACTGTCGTTTCGAGTCATTTTAGTAAAAGCCCTGATTTAATCAGTATTCCGGAACTGAAAAGCTACCTTTTTAAGAGGATAAATTCAGGTGAACTATCGGTATCAAGTATCAATCAGACCATCAGTGCTTTTAAAATACTTTTTAAAGATGTCCCGGAAAGAGACCGGGATCCAATCAAAATCAAAAGGCCCGGAAGACCAAAGCTGTTACCTGTTGTGTTTTCGAAGGAGGAAACCACCCTCATTCTTAACAGTATCAAGAACAGAAATCACTATTGCCTGATTGCACTAACCTATGCTTCCGGACTTAGAATGGGAGAAGTGATCAGTCTAAAACCCTGCGATATTGACAGTGACCGGATGCAGCTAAAAGTCAGGGGTGGAAAGGGATACAAAGACAGGTATACACTTCTCCCGCATCAATTACTGCTACAGCTGAGGGATTATTTTAAATATTATCGACCGACAACGTTTCTTTTGAGGGTCAGGAACCGGGCAAACCTTACAGTGCTACAAGTGCACGGTGCATTCTTAAAAAAGCAATGCTAAAGGCAGGAGTGAAAAAGAAAGCCTGCTTTCATACACTACGCCATTCTTTGAAAAGCTGAAAGAAAAACAAAGCAGAAAGTCTGTTAAAGGGAAAGGTATGCCCCTTCCCAAACAAAACGTCCAGGCAAAAAGGTCGAATATGTCCAAAACTTTAAGACAATGATCCGAAAACTGCCAAAACCCTCCAAATTAAAGAGGATAAATACCCATAGGTGTGGCCCGGCTTAGTCCAACTATCCCGAAAACACGGGACAAGTTGTTTTAAACGCAATCTTGAAACGCTGTTTATTATAGTTATTTTTTTGGGTAGATTGCGTCTAAAACACTTTACGTTAGGTGCAAGCGTAAAAGACGACCGAGCCAAAGACAGACAAGCGACAAAAATTCAATCAATCTTATCCGACAACCTGAAGTATTAAAAAAAGATTTCTGACAACTGTGATTTTTTGAAGGGGCTTGCGAATAATTAGATAAACAAGTTTTACTAAAAAATCGCAAAATGAAGAATTTTAAAATTTATGCTTTTCTAACCTTTCTTTTTTTAGGAAGTACTTCTCTTTCCGCTCAAAGTATGTTGGATTTGTATTTCGGTGGCAACAGAGACAGCTTGACAACTGAAGCTACCAAACTTATCCATACTCCCGAACCAACTTTTAAACCGATAAATCAGCCGACTGAACCAGACTCTGCAACAATAGCCGATATGGGATTTGAGCAGGTTTACAAATCGGAAACCCATCAATTTTTGGTAAGGGACAACAAAAGAATTTTTGCCTATAAGTTTCCCAATCAATCCCCAAATACCATTATTCTAATTCACGGTGTAGCAAGCAGTGCATACTTATATAACAAGACGGCAGGACTTCTACAGGAGGCGACCCAGGCAGAAGTTTACGCCATTGATTTAAGGGGACACGGACAATCGGAAGGAAAAATTGGTGATGTACAATACATTAACCAGTATGTTGATGATTTGGCTGACATAATAAAAGCAATCCGTAAAGAAAAACCCAACGGGAAAATCATCATCGCAGGACATTCTATGGGTGGCGGTATAGCTTTGCGTTATGAAATGGAAAAGCAATATGAACAACCTGATGGCGTTTTACTCTTTGCACCACTAATCGGACACAACTCACCTGCCTTTCCGCAAACCCAAGCCAGCGAAAGCACAGCTGAAGAACCGTTTATGAAAATTCATATTGAGCGAATAATTGGTTTGACTATGCTCAATGAAATTGACAATCACGAATATGACAGTTTGCCCGTACTGTTTTTCAATTTACCTGAAGCTGTTCCTTTGAGAAAATATACCTATCGAGCCAATAAAAGTATTACTCCTGATGATTACGTGGCGGGATTAAAAGCGGTAAACAAACCAATGCTTGTAATAATGGGTAGCGAAGACGAAGCTTTTTCGTCAACAGCTACAAAAGAAGCCATTTTGACAAACAGCAATGGAGCGTTTCAGATGATTGACAAGGCTTCGCATAATGGTGTAAGACATAACGCACAATCTTTTATTTTTATCAAAGATTGGTTTTCAAAATTGTAATGAACAAACAAGAGCAACATCATCTATTTGAAGATATTATTGAACAACATAAGGGTATTTTGTTCAAGGTTGCCCGTGCATACTGTCCAGACGAAGAAGACCGACAAGACCTTATCCAGGAAATAATGATTCAGATTTGGCAGTCTATTCACAAATACAACGACCAGTATAAAATTTCAACTTGGTTGTATCGTATTTCACTGAATATCGCTATCTCATTTTATCGTAAAAGTTCAACAAGAGCAAAGAAACATATGGTGCTAAATGAACAAATGGCAGAAATGCCAACCGAAGAAAAATCGGAAAATGAACAGCATCTAAATTTGTTGGAGCAATTTATCAGCCAACTAAAAGAGATAGACAAAGCATTGATGATACTGTATTTGGAAGACAAAAGTCACGCTGAAATTGCCGAGATATTAGGAATGTCAGTAAGCAATGTAGGAACGAAAATAGGCCGTATCAAGGACAAATTAAAAACACGATTTTCACAATTAAAATCATTATGAAATGAACGAGTTAGAATTAAAAAAACTTTGGCAAGCCACCAACGATAAATTGGACGAGAGCATTGTCATAAACAAAAATAACACAGAAGATATAACCCGAGTGAAGGTTCATAGCATCTTAGGTTCAATGAAACCAATTAAGATTTTCACCCTATTAGCTGGTATTTTATGGGTTGGTATCGGGGTAATTGCTTTGAGTTCAATTTACTTAAACTCATTTTCTGAAGCGAATAAATTTTTTCTGTTTTCGGCTTCTATCCAGGTGGGTTTGACCGCTATGGCATTGTTTGTTTATCTCTATCAGCTAATCACGATTTACCAAGTGGATATAACTGACCCGATTATAAGAACACAAGAGAAATTGTCAAGCCTAAAAATGTCAACACTTTGGGTAACTCGTATTATCTTTCTTCAACTTCCTGTTTGGACAACCTTTTGGTGGAACGAAACAATGCTAACAGATTGGGGCATTCTACAATGGGCAGTAACATTATTTTTTACTATATTATTTACCGCTGTTGCTATTTGGCTATTCTTCAACATTAAATACGAGAACAAAAATAAGAAATGGTTTCAACGCATTTTTAGTGTAAAAGAATGGTCGCCATTAATGAAATCTATGGAACTTTTAGAACAAGTTGAAGACTATAAAGAACAGAACGCCAGCACCTAACAATGTATATAAAAAATAGGCGGATTTATGCTAAATTCAAGGCTTTTGGCTCGCATCAAACTTTGTGTTCGACTGAAAGTTTAGTGCTTCGAAATCGCCTACTTTTCATATACTAACCGTTACCTGCAGGCATAGAGAAGCATCATACAACGAATAAAGCATGTATTTGACGCATGAAATGCAACGATAAATTTTTAATGCAACGAATAAGACTGATATTCGCTGTAAAATATGCAACGAATGAGCGCTTTTATACATCAAAAAGATAATTGGCCGAATTTCACATGGAAAAGTGATGAAATAGTTAATTTGTTAAGTGAGGCTAGAAATTTACAAGGAAGGCTCCTTGGAAAAATGGAATCTTTAGGGTTCGACCTAAGGAATGAAGCCCTACTTGATACGTTAACTCTTGATGTATTAAAATCTTCAGAAATTGAAGGTGAATTTTTAAATCCTGACCAAGTTCGTTCATCAATAGCAAGAAAATTGGGAATGGAAATAGCCGGTTCAGTTGAATCGGACAGAAATGTTGACGGTGTGGTTGAATTGATGCTTGATGCCACACAGAATTGTTTTAAGTCATTAACCGCAGATAGACTTTTTGACTGGCATGCTGCCTTATTTCCAACCCGTAGAAGTGGAATGTACAAAATAACCGTAGCAGATTGGAGAAAAGATACAACAGGACCTATGCAAGTAGTATCTGGAGCTATGGGAAGGGAAAAAGTACATTTTCAAGCACCGGATTCTGCATTGGTAGAAAATGAAATGAATTTATTTTTGCATTGGTTTAATAATAATTCAGAAACTGATTTAGTGCTAAAAGCTGCTATAGCTCACTTATGGTTTGTTACCATACATCCTTTTGAAGATGGGAATGGAAGAATAACAAGGGCTTTGACTGACATGTTATTGGCTCGATCGGATAAAAGCAATCAGCGGTTTTACAGTATGTCTGCCCAAATACTAACAGAAAGAAAGGCATACTATGAAATGCTGGAAAAGACACAAAAAGGAAATCTTGACATAACCGAATGGATTAATTGGTTTTTAAACTGTTTGATAAATTCTTTGAAATCGACAGATTCACAATTAGTCGGAGTTTTATTTAAAGCAGACTTTTGGACTAAAAATTCTAAGACGCTAATAAATGAAAGACAAAAGAAACTGTTGAATAAGTTATTAGATGGATTTGATGGAAAGCTGACTTCATCTAAGTGGGCAAAGATTGCAAAATGTTCAAAAGATACAGCGATTCGAGATATTAATGATTTGATAGACAAAGGTATTCTGCAAAAGGAGTCTGCGGGAGGAAGAAGTACAAATTATGAATTAAAGAAATGAAAAAAAATGCCAGCAGGCAACATACGGTATAGCCAATAAGGGGTTCAGTGATTTTCGAGGATTTCTGCCAGATTCAGATTTTATTGCGGGTGAATTGAAGAAGCCCACAAACATTTACATGCCATAATGCCATATTTTGAACTTACAGGGATTTGATCCCAGACCTATTTCGAAGCATTTTCAAAGGGTTCATAGACCATCCAGTCCACCTTCAATTGGTAGGGCTGTAAAGGTTTTTCAAGGGAATGAGGATTTGTTTCAACTGACCAATCCTTGGTATGCCAAAATTCATTCGGTAACGCGTACGGTGTTGGGGTATTCCCCTTGGTTAAAGTGGGAGCAGGGGTTGTACAAAATGGCAGAAGTCAGATGGCTAAAGCAACAGTACAAAGCTACTCCGAATCGGTTTGAGCATTGGAAATTGGTTCAACCTTAGGTACATTCGGCACCGGGCGATTTATAAACATGAAGAGCCCCCGAAAAAACAGGCTGAGTGAGGTGAGAGTCTCATGCACGGTTCTCCCGCAATGCTGGGGGACAAGTAGAGGGAAGGTGGGGTGAGGTTCCCCTGCCTGAGTCAATTAGCGGCAGGGCAGAAGAAAAAGGTACAGCATTTATGAAACAGAAAATTTACATAGATACTTCAGTTGTAGGCGGATACTTTGACGATGAATTTAAAGAACCACAAAACTTCTCTTTGACAGGTTAGAAAAAGAACAGGTTGTTTTTGTAATTTCTGACCTATTAGAACTTGAATTAATCCAGGCTCCGGAACATGTAAGAGTACTATTAGACAACTTTTCCGTTCATTACTTTGAAAGGTTAAACTTCAATGAAGAAGCTGAAGATTTAGCTCAAACTTATGTAAAAGAAAAAGTTGTGGGAAAGACCAGTATTGGGGACTGTAGACATATAGACCTTGCTACAATCAACAGGATTGATGTTTTGGCTAGCTGGAACTTTAAACATATTGTGAATCTTGATAGGATAAAGGGATACAATTCTATAAATTTTAGATTAGGATACCCGATGATTGAAATACGGAGTCCTCTAGAACTGATCAATTATGAAGACTAAAATTGAAAAAAAATTTGATTCTGTAAAGATGATGAGGGAAATCAGGGATAAGATTTCTAAGGATACGGAAAACATGGATTTTAAAGAATTCAAGAATTATATGGATTCAAAATTAAAGTCAAAAAATTCCCAATCTTCGGAAAAATAATATGCCCGGCCGCCAACATTGCATATACCGGATCCTACAGAGAAATCTCTGACACACCCACAGATCATATTAGGATCGTTGAAAAAAAACAATATAAGGTGATTGTCAAAGACTACTATCGCGATTCACTGAATCTTAGGAACCCCAAGATGAAAATCTGATTAATCAACTAAACTTCTTGAATATTGACTTTGAAAAGAAGAAAAATAAAATAAGGATGAAGGCATATAACGCTTCAAGCAAAAGAGTTGGTCCGTCTTTGGCTGATCTTTTAGAAAGGAAGTTTTATATACTTTCAAGTTCTCGGAAAACCCCAGTAAACTAATTCAAGGCGAGGAGCCGCATTAATTTCCAACTACTAAAAAATGGTCTTACTTTTATCAAAAACATGCCAGAAATATCAAGATTCTATGGGGTTATAGTCTATATGTTCTACAATGATCATAATCCGCAACATTTCCACATTGAATATGGGGAATTTAGAGCAGTAGTTAATTTTGAAGAAGAAATTGTTAAAGGAACTATGCCTAAACGTGCCTTAAAATTAGTTTTTGAATGGATGGACCTTCATAAAATAGAACTAATGAAGAACTGGGAACTTGCACGTATTGGTGAACCGTTAAATAAGATAGAACCGTTAAATTAAGGGAGATGGAGAATATTTGGATAACAAGGGCCACCTATTTACAAGATTACCGACTTGAACTGGAATTCAACGATGGATCTTCCGGTATTGTTGATTTATCCGATGAACTCAATAAACCAATTTTTCAACCCCTCAAGATTATTGACTATTTCAAGAACTTTAAATTGAATTCTTGGACAATAGCATGGGACAACGGAGCGGATTTTGCTCCGGAATTCCTTTATGAACGAACAAAAAAACACGTGGCAAAGCCATAATCAAAAATCAAGAGGGGTTATTGTTGCTGTGGGCCAATACCTACATTTGAAGAAATTTCAAATGAAGTTGAAGAAGTAAGAGCGAAAAGATATGCCCGGAAAAAAGCGGTTAGGTTAGTAATCGAGGATTTTTTCTTTGTGGCTAAATCAATATTTTTTTCTAAATTAATCAATCCAAAAATCGGAATACGATGATAGTTCAAGCAAAACATTCACCTGATTTCAACGATTTGATCCAGGATTTGAAAAGCCAGTTCCCACAATACTCGGTTTATACATTTGGCTCCAAACCACTGGAAAGTATTATCGTACGCAAGTCGGCTATAGTTGGCGCCCAGATAACTGTTCGTGATAACGATATTATGGTGGATGCGTGTTATCCCAACATTTTTATATCCTCGATAATGAGTTTGCTTACCGCCAGTACCATTTTCCCCTTTAACGCTTGGCATAATTTCGAAATGAAGATTACTGACTTCTTGAAGAGAAGGAACTACCCACAGGTTCATTAAGAATATCTTGTTTGTCCACCGGATTATCCGAGTTTTTGACTTTTAGTTTTAAAGGGTATCTTTCCCTTAAGGTTTTTGATAGCATACACCTTGGAGTCCTTTCTTTGAATATCACTGAAAACATTCGTTGACGTTCCCTATAAAAGAAACAACAAAAATGAAAAGACTACTGATTTTACTGAATGGACTTCTTTTGTTGGGTTGCTCAACCGGGCAAACCCAACAAGCGGAAAACGGAATTACAAGACCCCAACCGGAACTATCGGAAGCACAAACCGAACTGATATACCAAAAAACAAAATCCTTCCCTAACAACACTCAACTTTCAATCGCCATCATTGATGGTGAAAAGGTCCATTATATCGGGATCATACGTGAAAATGATACCGTTTTCCAAACGGAAAATCACAGAAAATCATTTGAAATCGGCTCCATCAGTAAGGTTTTTACCTCTACCTTACTTGCAAATTTTGTGATAAACAAGCAACTGACATTAGAAAATCCCATCCAGGACATTGTTGGTTTTGAACTGAAAACCAAGGAACCCATCACATTCAAAGAGCTTGCAAACCACACTTCGGGTTTGCCGCGATTACCTCCCTATCTTGATTTGAAGCTTGTAGACCTCAGTAATCCCTACAAAAATTATGATGAGGAAAACCTGAAGACATATTTAAAGGAACAACTAAAGCTGAATCAGGCGCCTGGCGAAAAGTATGAATACTCGAACCTCGGTGCGGGACTCCTTGGCTATCTGTTGGGTGAAATTTCGAATTCCGATTATCAGAAGATCCTTGAGGAGAGGATTTTGTCAAAATATGAGATGGGATCCACCACCACTGATCGCTCCAAATTGAAAACCCAACTTATAAAAGGACTTGACAATAACGGAATAGAAACTTCTAATTGGGATCTAAACGTTTTGGCTGGAGCAGGCGGGATCCTGTCAACAGTAGAAGATATGTCGAAATTTGCATTGGCCCATTTTGACCAGGGGAATCCAGAACTTCAACTTACCCATCAACCGACATTTAAAATAAGTGACACCATGCAAATCGGGTTGGGTTGGCACATTAAGAAAGCTAGTGACGGAAAAAATGAAATGATTTGGCATAACGGAGGAACAGGAGGTTACACGTCCTCGATGGCGTTGAATTTAAAAAACAGGAGTGGGATTATCATCTTATCCAATGTTTCGGCATTCCATAAAAAAATGGGCGAGATCGATACGCTGTGCTTTGCACTGATGAATACTTTGTGACAGGAAAAATAGGATACCGCCAACAGGGACCATAAGCAACCGGGGTTAATGAAAAACAACCTATATGTACTAAAGGTTATTTCGAAAAATTCGGGGTATAATCCCCAACTGCCACTAGCCTAGAACATTTTTCTCCAATACAAAAAGACAAAGATGCGGACATTTATTGGGGGGGATTTGATCCCCTATTTATTTCGAAACATTTTCAAAGGGTTCATATGACATCCAATCCACCTCCAATTGGTAGGGCTGTAAGGGTTTTTCAAGGGAATTAGGATTCGTTTCGACAGACCAATCCTTGGTATGCCAAAAATTCATTCGGTAACGTGTGCGGTGTTGGGGTATTCCCCTTGTAGTTCCCTGATAATCCCACAACACTATTTTTTCACCACTGTTGGGATGGATCATCCACCAGCGGATACGATCCGGATACCAATCAAACCCATAGGTGTAAAAATTGGCGGAAGCATCATAGTCTTCAATGGCTTCAAGGGTTTCCGGCTGATTTTGCAAATCCGTTAAAGGCGTTCTAGTGTCTGTATGATCCTCTCTGAAGATGGTGTTATAGATAATTCCTTCGGCCATATTGATGGTTCGGCCCACTCTTTTGAGTTCTCCGGGTTGACCGGTCCAGGTGCCTACATAAATGATGGTGGGATCGGCTAGAAGCCATTCAAAATCTATCTCACTCAGGCCCGGTATGCTGTCTACATGATAGGTGAAATAGCCTACTACTGCACCCACATTGGGCTGGATATCCTTTGCCTGAGGAACTTTCAGCCGTGTAGCATAAGTGCCAAAATGGGTAAAGTTCTTGGAAATTATTTCCGGTCCACGTCCTGCACCCGCACTATCCAGTGGATCTATCTTAAAAGAAAGGATTTTGGTACCTTCTTCTGTCGAAGAATTCACACCCAGCTTGTATTTAAATTCGGTTTCGGTTCCGGTAGAGCCATATCTGAAATAATTGGATGTAGAATCTTCAAAATTCTCGACAAAAGGACTATGAAACCGGTCAGTTTGGGAAATCGTAAAAAAAGGAATCAAAAATAAAATTGCTGAAAGAATATGTTGTTTCATAGCGGGAAAGTGTTGGAATGAGTTTCAAATCTACAAAAAAGAGGTTACAGATATGGGTTGACGGGATTCAAAAAGCAAGCCTCTGATCAGGCATTTTACAAGTTCGCTCAGGTTGGCACCCAACAACAAGGTAAGGGCAGGAAAGCTACTCCCAAGCAAATTACCCAAAGGAAGCAATCATCTATATCGTCCTCAATGTCCGGGAAAGAAGGAACAACCTAATATTTAAATTTGGTGAAATCCGAAAATAAGGGGAAGGAATATGCCACTATTTGGTTCAGCATTTTCTACAATTAATTTTTTTGATCGAGTACGAACAAAAACGTCCGTTTTTTTGGGAATAGAGTTGTGGATAAAGCGATAAGGTGTTTAAGGCGAAGTATTATTCCGGCATTGAAATAGGTTAACAAAATCGGGTATTTCCCTTTACAAAACCTACCATCCCATGATAAAACACTACTTATTCATCACAATCAGGAACATCAGGAAAAACTTCGGCTTTTCGCTGATCAATTTTTTGGGATTGTCCATAGGCCTTTCGGTTTCCCTGATCGTCTTGCTGTTTGTGCAGTTCGAATGGAGTTTCGACCAATTTCATGAGGATGGGGACAAGGTTTTCCGTCTCAAGAGATTCGAGAATTTTGACGATGGGATGAGCCAGTCCTTCACCACTCCCTTTCTTCTGAAAGACGTGGTACAAGAGGAAGTGAGCCAGATCGAAACGGCAACCCGCTTGATGCAGTCTACCAGATCTTTTAAAATGCCCGACAACACCGAAAGCCGTCAGCCCCTCACGATGGTGAGTCCCGAGTTTTTGGAGGTTTTTGATTTTGGACTTCTTCAGGGAACACGCACACCCTTGTTTGCCGACAAATACGATATTATCCTGACCGAAACTGCAGCAGAACGTTATTTTGGAAATGCTTCTGCTATAGGGAAAATGTTGGCAATACAGCTGATGGATGATTTTATCCCCTTCACGGTAAGGGGAATTATGGAGGATGTTCCCGCCAATTCCAGCCTCGCGGTGGAGGCCTTGGTATCCGACGTCTTGATGCGGGACATGCAATCCGAAGGTTCGCTGAACAATTGGTACAACGTGATGACGGAAACCTATGTGAAAATAGGTTCAGCAGCTGACAAAGAAGCTTTGGAAAAAGGGATGGAACGGATGATGCAACGTGCTTTGGGAGAAAGATACAAGCCTGGGGATTATTATTTTGAGGCCGTTTCCCTTCGGGATATCCACCTGTACAGCGGCGAAAATCCCGGGAATATTTTTGTCACCAATCCGCAGATGTTATATGTGTTGTTGGCGCTTGGACTGATCATCCTGGTATTGGGTTCCATCAATTTCACAACCATGGCCATCGGAAAAGCAGTGGTAAGAGCCAAGGAGGTGGGTGTGAGGAAATCGTTGGGTGCGGCAAAGAGTCAGTTGACTTTTCAGTTTCTGTTTGAATCAATGGTGATCACCGTCCAGTCTTTTTTGTTTGCCATTTTGTTGGCAACATTACTATTACCCCATTTCAATACCCTCTTCAATAAAAATCTCACACTGGGTTATTCCGTTGGGCAGCTGGGCTTGATGGTGCTCTTGTTGATTTTGCTGACTGCCATGGCGGGTGGATTTCCTGCATTTTATATGTCGGGTATGAAAACCATCCAGGTATTGAAAGGAAACTATTCCATTAGCTTCGGCAAAAAGATGCTGCGGAAAAGCCTTGTCGGTTTTCAGTTTTTCCTTTCATTTTTGATGATATCTTGTACACTTGTCATGTATAACCAAATGGCGGTGTTGAAAGAACATGATCTGGGATTTCAGGCAGACCAACTTTTTGTGATCCCCGTGGCCTCTGAATCCTCCGGACAATTGAACGGAAGACTGAAAATTGCTTTTGATAAAGCCAATCTTTTACGGGAAAGATTGAAGGAAAGGGCAGATGTTTCCGATGCGGCCTTATCCATTTCTCTTTTTGGTGATGGGGACTGGTGGAAAGCCGGTTTTACAAATTCCGATGGGAAGCAGTTTTTTTTCAAACTCAATTTCGTAGTCGGAGATTATATCAACACGATGGGTATGCAGCTGGCGGAGGGTCGGAACTTCTACGAAAACATCAACCTGGATTCCAATTCCATCATGGTCAATGAAAGGTTTGCCGAACAAATGGGTTGGGAGGATTTGGAAAATGCACAACTGCCTGCTTCCGCCGATTTTGGATCGCATGAGGTGATTGCCATCATCAAGGATTTCAATCACGCTTCACTTTATGACGAAATTTCCCCGGCACTAATATCCAAAAACCCTCGATTGATCCTGGAGGGAATCAACGATATCAATATCAGCAGGACCAACTCATTGGTCCTGGTGAGGGGCAATCAAGGAGATCCGGAACCTTTTCTGGCCATGTTGGAAGAGGAATATGCCAAAGTATATCCCGGTGAAAATTTTACCTCTTATCCATTCGATCAATTTGTGTTCGAGGAATACCAAAACGAGCAGCGCTTGGGACAGATGGTGACCATCACCGCCTTGCTGGCCGTCCTGATTGCAGTGATGGGACTTTTGGCTTTTACCGCCATGACCATTGCAGGGAGATTGCGGGAAATCGGAATACGCAAGGTGCTTGGCGCTTCCACCTCGTCCATCACCTGGATGTTCAACAAAGAATTTTTGGTCGTAACGCTGTTGGGAATCCTATTGGCCATTCCCTGTGGAATGTGGCTGATGCAGGATTGGTTATATCAGTTTGCGGTAAGGGAGTGGCCGAGTCCCTTAACCATCGGAATCACCGTGTTGTCGGGAATATTGCTGACTGCTTTGTTGGTCAGCCTTCAATCGCTATCAGCTTCCTGGATCAATCCCGTCAAAACGATTAAAAGTGAGTAAGTAGAAACTTCCGCCCGTTAATTATTGACCGGAAAACACCTCTTATCCGGTGGGTCTGGAAGTGCTTCAAGATCTTCCGATAATCTTAACCCACATTGCAGCTTTTCTGGGCTAAACGAGATATTTTGATATAATTTCGCTTTTTTTCAGAAAAACAGCCATTATTTGTTAGTACCCCCCTACGGGAAATTCGGTTTTCGCTCTCCATTTCGGCTTTAAATCAATT
>JBGTDA010000136.1:0-131440 GCA_041748555.1 Rhodonellum sp. | reverse complement strand
ACCAGGAAGTAAAAGGTATGGACCTCAAAGGGAAAGTGGCGGATTATATTCCTGAACTGGCCAAGGTGAAAGCAGATCAGTTTGGTATTGCTTTGGTGGATCTGGAGGGGCGGGTGTATGGAGCAGGGGATTATCAGATTCCTTTTTCGATCCAAAGTATTTCAAAGGTACATTCTTTGGCCATGGTTTTCAAAATATTCAACAGCAAACTTTGGTCACGGGTTAATGTTGAGCCGAGCGGAAATCCATTTAACTCAATAGCTCAGCTGGAATTTGAAAAAGGTATTCCAAGAAACCCGTTTATCAATGCAGGGGCCCTTGTGATCATAGATGCTCTGACCAGCAAGTTTGATCATCCGATTCTGAGGATATCTGAATTCATCAACGAATTGGCAGGTGATAATTGTGTCAGCATCAATGAAGAGGTGATGAATTCCGAACTTAAACATTCCGAGAGAAATACGGCTATGGCGTACTTTCTGAAGGCATATGATAATTTCGATAATGATATTCAGGAAGTTCTCAAGACATATGTTGCGCTATGTTCCATGGAAATGAGTTGTGTTGATTTGGCTAAATCTTTCTCTTTTTTGGCAAATGATGGTTACTCTATATTTGCCAAGAGAGAAATTGTCACAGAAAGCAATGCGCGTAGAATCAATGCCTTGATGCTGACCTGTGGTTTTTATGATGAGTCGGGAGAATTTGCTTTTAAAGTTGGGTTGCCGGGTAAGAGTGGAGTAGGGGGAGGAGTTGGAGCCGTAATGCCTCACAAGTTCAGCATAGGCGTATGGAGCCCTGAATTAAATGAAAAAGGGAATTCTGAAAGGTCAATGGTGGCTTTGGAAATATTGACCGACAAATTAAAGTTTTCACTTTTTTAAATTGGAAGATAGTTTCGAAAAATAATATGATTTGGCCACTTTAGGTTTTTCTAAGGGAAATTACTTCAAAACCCTGCCTTATGGCAATTCAAAATATCAATTTCGAGGAACAATCCTGACTTCTACTTTTCTGTCAATATCATTTCCACTTCTATTGGGACCTCGGACTACCTGACCTCCCGATTCGGTGAGAATCTGGTTTTCCTCAAGACCAAATTGATCCTTAAGAATTTCGGCAACGGATTCGATCCTGTTTTGGATCAGACGGAGGTTGTAAGATACATTTCCTGTATTATCCGAAAAGCCTATCAGCGAAAGCCTATAGGTTTCGTTGTTTTTTACAAAGTCGACCAAGGGAGCCAATTTATTGACTTCCTCCCGAGCCGGTGAATTTTGGTTAACGTCAAAATAAACTTCAATTTTGGATTCAAGAAGTCGGATATCTGATTCTTTTTCCACAAAAACTGTATCTCTAACTATCTCCGCCGGCTTCACAACCCTCTCAGCTGGCTGGGTAGTAGAAGTCGGAGTTGAGGTGTCATGGGTCCTTAAATTATCCACACCTGTTTGATTTACTGAATCAGGAGCTGTTCCCAATAAGGTATTGTTAATTCCCAGAGCCAAACTTTCCGCGTCATTACCTGTCGTCTCATTTTCAATAACTGGCGGGGATATTACCCTGGAGACCCTGCCGGGATATGTACGGTCATCTCTTATGTCCTTTCTTCCTCCAAATATTCCTGCTAAAGGTCGCCATCTTCTTCTGCGGGTTTCTGATTCCTGATATTGGGATTCAGATTGGTTAGTGGTCTCAGATTGACTTTGGGTATAGGATCTAGTTTGCTGTTGTCCATACTGATTGTTTGGATTGTAATACGGGCTCAGATAAATACTTTCTCTCGGAACTGATCTTAAACTGTCTTCGGCTCTCCTCAATCTTTGATTTTCGGTTTCCAGCTGAAAAAGTCTTTGATTCAAAATCTGACCGGATTCTGCAGCAGATGAATATAATGCCGTATCACCTGCCTGATCTCTTCTTATCCTCCCGGACTCAGGTCGGGCTGCCGGAAAAGGCTCTTTTCTTGGATACAATAAAGAATCGTTTAGACTGTCCGGACGTGTTTGCCAATTTTGTAAGTTATCATTTTCTGCATCTCTGTCAAACCTGTTCGATGGGAGATAGAAATTGGTTTTCAGCCTCCCCAAACTATCGATATCTGATTTCAATTCTGACTGCCTTCTGTCAAGACTATCCAAACTGTACCTGACATTGAATCTGTCTTGCGTGGAAATTTCCAACAAACTGTCCCTGTCCGAAAGAGCAAGTACAGTGTCAGCCTGAATGTCCTGATATCTTGATTCATAGCTTTTCCTCCTTTCAGAAAGGTTTTCTTTCATTATTCCGGAAGCCTGCAGCTGTGCCTCTCTTTGTTGAATCTGTTGATCCCATTCCAATAGTTGCAACCTTTCAGATAATCGGCTGATTTGACGAGAATCCGTTGTTCCTGACATAAAGTAATTATAGGTATTGCCTGTTGCTGGTTTTTCTGCAGTCTGAATACTGTCTTTAATTTCTTTTTCTTCGATTTCCTGATCCTTCAGCGTTGCCTCCCTGTCTTGAGAGCTTGTATAAGTTGGATAAAATGTGCTCAACCTTGGAGCGGAAAAGGTTTTTTTGCTTGCGCCAAAATTGAACTTTAACCCAATCCCGTGATAAATGATCCAGTCATTTCGATTGTTTGGATTTCCGCGATAATTATCGGCATCAACTGTGTTTGTTCCAGGTTGGGCAGCATAAGCCTGAAAACTGTTATCATAACTGTCCCTGTATTCTCCACTTACATCATCCAGATAATCCGTGAAAGTATACAGGAAATCACTTTGAGCAAACAATTCAAGCCTGGATCCCAACCTCAGCCTGATTCCCAAGCCAAGATTAGTATAAAAAGCTCCTAAATCGTATCCGTTTTCCAGTTCGGTATTTAAAGAAGTCAGATCCGTTTCATATACCCCATCCGTCACTACATTGCCGGACGCATAATTATATGGGTTCCCTTCACTGTCCAGAAGGTCTCCTTTAGTTTCAAAATTGATCAGGCCAAATCCCAGCGTAAAATAGGGAGCCAACAGGGAGGTGGATGGAAGTAGAATATCATTGTCAGCTTTGAAAACCAGGGCCATTCCGACATCTTTTGTGTCATTTTGGAAATTCAAAGCCCTGCCAAAATTTGGGTTATTTTGATACAAAGAGCCGTCCCGCCTGATGTATCGATCGCTCATACTGAACTGATATTGGCCATAACTGAACATTAGGCCGACAGTCGGGCTGAGTTGCTTTTCTATGTTGATCTTGAAGGAATATTGATCAAAATAATTCTCATTATAATAAAGAACATGTTTGATTGCATCCCAATTTGAAAATCCTCTTACCGTAAACGGACTCAGATCACCATAATAATTGGTATAACCACCACTGGCGCCTATCCTCCATTCGAAATCTTTCTGTTGTGCATTGACCGTAGAAATCAGAGCAAAGCAACCTATGAATATTATCAGTGCTTTTTTCATCATTACCTCCTGCCATTAATACCCAACCATAAATTGAATTCCAAGCTGATTCCCGCAAAAGGTTGGACGTAATTAGTGTTCATACTGCCATCAGCTTCTTCAAAATTAATAACTACAACTCCTGCATTCAGCCGCAAAACCCTGAATAGCTTGTAACCCAATCCCGCATAAATAGGAAGATTTACCAAAGGTCCCGATATTTGATCACCTTGACCGGAACTGAAATTCTGAAGGAAAACACCGGTGGAAATTGAGGCATTTCCCAATACTTTCTGAAAAGTTTTGTTTGCCAATGGAAAAGAAAGTCCCAAATACGGACCGTTAAAATACTCTGTGGAAGGTAATGACCTTTTTACAGCGAAAGCACCATAACCGAAATTAAGCGGTAAGGTGCTTGGTTTTTTTTCTGTTGGATAGGAGCTGACAGTTCGGATATCCACAAGGGCCATCAGGCTTCTGTCCAGATATTGCTCAGCTTCATTTGTTACCAATGTATTCAACTCTTCAAGATACTGTTGGGCATAAACGGCCCTCTCATTGTCCTCTTTATTTCTTCCCAGAATGTTGAACCGCGCCCTCCGGAGTTTTAACTTGTCTTTTTGCTCAAGTTTCTGCCGGACAATATCACTGAAACCCTTAAAATCTCTCCCTAGAAAATGCCTGTAATCATCAAAAGCATCCCTTACTATTTGATTCATTTGGGTTATCATTACCTGCTCGGATCTATAGGATTTGATGCCGCTGTTGCTGACTTCAAAATTGGATTGAATGTAAGATTCCAGATTGTTGGTAACTGCCTCTTTGATTTCTTCCATCTGTTCTTCATTCGCTTGCTGAAAATAATGAAATTCCAGATTGTAGTTTTCATTACTCCTCAGTGGGTCTGAAACAAACAGTTCATATTCGTTGACTTGAAAATCAAATGCAGTTTTCCAAAAGTATTCGTTTCCCTGATCCGGACTTTTTCCTGCTTGATAGATCTTAACTTTGACAAAATCTATGTTTTCGGGCAGACGGCCCCGTATGTAAAAGGGTTCTTCTGAAGGAATTGGATTTCCCTCATTGATCTGATTGGTGACAACGTCAAGGTTGACATGCTTGATTTGTGCGTAAGCCCCGGAGGTGCTCAAAAATATAATCAGGAAAACAGTAATTATCCTTTTCATAATAAATTCATTTGGTTGTAAACATTAATTTTTGGCAAAAGTGTCTTGCATTTTTGCTTATTTGAGAACGATTATCGTGCTAAAGTCAAAATTTTAGCAAAGTTTTGAGCAGCCAAATGCGAATATCAAGAATTTGTAGGGATGGAATTAATCCTGATTGGCTCCCGATAGCAGCTTTTATTCAAAAGTGCTATACCTTAATATACTAAAAAATAGCGGTTATTGTTTTTGGAAGTCTTTAAATCTTGCTTAATCAGATTTGTACTTTCTTATTTTATCATCAATGAAAACGTCAGCATCTTTTCTGATCTGCATCCTGAAATAAACCAGCACTTCATCAGCTCCGGCGTCCAAAACTGCCTGCTGAGCTTCCAAAGCTACCGACATTAATACATCCTGCGGTCCTTCCATGACAGTTTCAAAAGGTGTGACAACATATTTGACACCTGAACGCCTGATCACTTCAATGGCTTTATCCACCAAGGCATAGCTATCCAGGTTTTTACTTTTAGGGATGATCTGAATTCCAAGATTGATGAGTTTCATTGTTATTCGAGGTAAAAGGCCATGGGTTACTTACTCTTAAATTCATTTAATTTCTGAAGGTACATGTGGAGCCAAGACTGATTTCCAGATTGCATATCCTTTTTCATTCATGTGGAGATTGTCCTGAATAAAAAGTTCTCCTTTTGGATTGCCATTTTCATCCAACATGGGCGTCCAGACATCCAGGTATGTCAGCCTCTGATCCGAATTTGCATAAGTCTTCAGTGCCTGATTAAATTCCAGATATTGTGGTTTCAGATCCCATCTGGAAGGACTGGGCTTGGCACTGATCAGATATATCTGACTTTCCGGAAGTTGTCGGAAAATAACGGAGGTCAGTTCCTTGAAGGTGGAAATGATTTCTTCGGTTGATTTACCCGCATTGACATCATTATCGCCCTCATAGATAAAAATCCGGCTCGGCTCAAGATAGAGAACCAAATCATCCAGATGCATCAGCAATTCATGTGTTTGAGAACCACCAAAGCCTGTATTGATGATGGGGGTGCCAGGGAAATAATTGTCCAGTTCCCGCCACATTTTGATACTAGAACTACCCGTAAACAAAATACCTCCGTTTGGCAAAGATTGCTTTTGGTACTTTTCGACTATAGAATTCACCTCCTTCTGAAAAGGAAGAGTTTCCTGAGCAACTGTCAGACTTGTGTTGAAAATCAGGAATAGCAAAGTGAGAATGGGAAGATTGAATCCTGTTGTTTTCATCGGTTGTTAATTTAAAGTACGTAAGATAAATATTTTACTACCAATGACCAAAACCGTTCACTTTCTGTGCGGTTTGGACAGATGTTTCAATTCTGAACGTTACACAAGCTTTGCCATTTTCATGTAATTCTTAAAAATTCTGTCCTAAAAAATGCCTATTCTGAACCCGAAAGGGCATCTTTCATCCCATATCTACTTGCCTGCAAATGGGTAAACATACTTTGGGTTCCTGTAGCTCGTTTTTTGAAAAGAAAATCCTGTAGTCATTAAAATATTAATTATGCATAGAATCACCCGTTTTTTCTGGTTTTGCAGCGGTGCATACAGGCCGCTGCTACACAAATCCCCCACAGAAACACATAAATATGTGGGCATCGGAGGCACGATATTTTTCACCGGTGTATTGGCAACATTGTCTGCCGGATATGCACTTCACACCATTTTCCAATCCATCCTTCCTGCCATCGGTTTCGGTTTGCTTTGGGGTTTGATGATCTTTAATCTGGATAGATTCATTGTGTCCAGCATGCGGAAAAGGAACAATGCCTGGTCGGAATGGAAAATGGCTATTCCGCGGATCCTTTTTGCAGTGATACTGGCGATAGTCATTTCCAAACCTCTCGAATTAAAAATTTTTGAAAGAGAAATCAGTAGAAAAATTGATGAAAAAAAGGCGGCATTTATAACCAAAAGCAAGGAGGATTTGAAATCAGGATTTCCTGAAATCATTTCTTTGGAAGCCAAGGTGGACACTTTAAAATCCGAAATTTCCCAAGCGGTGGCTTTCAGGGACAAAATACAACAGGAATATGATTATGAGCGATTTGGTACCAAAACCGATGGAACCAGTGGGATCGTTGGGTTGGGAACAAACGCAAAAAAGAAAGAGCAGCAACTCGATGCCGCCCAACGCGAACTGGACAACCTGAAAGCTTCCCACCAAATAAGAATCGATGCACTGGAATCTGAAATCCGACAATTTATGGCTTTACGTCAGGCTGAATTTGAAAAGCAGCAGCCGGGGATTGATAATTTTGATGGAATGGCTGCCAGAATCGATTCTTTGAGTGTACTTACCAATGAAAGTCAGGCCATGAACCATGCCAACATCTTTATCATTCTCCTTTTTGTAGCCGTAGAGACAGCACCTATATTTGTCAAACTGATCGCTCCAAGAGGGCCGTATGATGAACTGGTTGATCTGGCCGAAACCAATGTGGAAGTTTATGCAAATGAACAGACAGTGAAGACCAAAGAGACCAGCGAGAGTAGAATCAAGATATTTAGGAACAGGATTGCAGTGTCCGAATAAGTTGAACCACGATTAAGTAATTTAATTGATGTGAAGGTCAGTTTTTTTTTTGCGCGATAAATGCCGGCAGGTCCATTGCCTTGGGTACCGACTGCCATTCGGCTTTGCATTCTTCCACAACTTCATCCATACGAATATTGACCTCATCAATTGTTTTCATTATGATTGTAAAATTAAAGATTCTAAAATATCACCTCTCGCAAAGGCAACCAATTTAGCCAAAACACCCAAGGCCAACGTTTTAGCTATTCTATGGAAGATGGTTGTCTGGTTTTTATAGCTTCTATTCATCCGAGTGGAAAAAAGCCGTAAAAATGCTGGCCTCAAGAAAAAATATTGATAATTAAAATCCTACAATCGGGGTCAGTCCAATGGAATATGTCCCAAAGAAAGATTGAATATGTCAAAAAAATTCCTGAAAATGGGAGCATATCAGATTCGGGAGGTATGCCTGAGGTCGGGATTTAATAATTTGACACAATTCAGAAGAGCTTTTAAAAATTCATTCGCCTTCACTCCAAAGGTTTATCAGAATTTATCAAAATAACCAAAGAAAATTTTGTTGTTAAAATTCCCTGTTAAAATAATCAACTGTTATTATGGCTTTATAATATGTTTTTGTTAAGTTTAGAAAATTTTGGTATTCAAAAATACTTTATAATATCAAGAATACCAAAGTTTATATGGCTGTAGTCAGTTACAAATAAACCCAGCAAAGGAGTCTTTTTCAAAGACTCCTTTTTTTATGGTTATAATATACACCCGTTTCGATAAATTTTATGTAGAAATGCAAAATAGTGGTTTAAAACTCACCCTAATTTTTTTATTTAAAAAAAATAAAAATTGTCAATGAGTTTTTGATGCAGTTTTATAAAAATACATGTATTTAGAGGAAATTGTGGATATTTTTAAATCCGAGAATCATCCTTTAAAAGGATTTCATGTTTAGCTAGGATAAATTGAAACCTTAGGTCATAAATTACAATTTGTCCCCGGATCCTTTCGAATAGTTTTAAATTCACAAAAAATTAATTCTTCCTTAAATCATCTGCGGATTTGGTTTTGATTTATGTTTATCTACAATACTACCCTATTAAATACCAAGACATAAGATCCTTTGCTTGACCCTAAAATTTACCGGGCAAATTCTCCCGATATTCTTCGGAATCCGGCTTGAGCCATTTTCATAGACGTTTCACATCCATCAATTTAGAGTGAGAGTAAATTTCATCATCCCAACTTCCGTTACCTGATTTTCCTTGTCCCAAAGCAGCCCTTTTACAACAGGTATTTTAAAAGGCATTCCAGGTTCTTGAAACAGAAAATCCCCAAAGAAAGTCAGTTGTTGCTGAAGGTGAATAAAGGAAAATTCCTTGTCTGACAGGTGGCGGATGCCGTCGCTTTCCAGTTTAAGAAAATTTTCCCGAGTCCTTTCAGCAACTTTGATCCACTGCGGGGATGATTTAAGGCCTTTATTGAGGTGATTATGAATGATGCATGGATAATGTCCTACCAATATCACCTGAACAAAACCTCCCTCTTTTAGATCCATTAGGAGAGCGTCCAGAGATTCCTGATTTGAATCCATAAAAACTAAACCTGACTGAGTCCTCACAGTGATGTTTTCAGCGGCGCTTTCCATCGCCTGCATCTGGCAATCATTGCAGAAAATCATCAAGGTTTTGGCATTTATCCCATTAAGATAGGATCTGAGAGATTGTGATTTCTTGAAAATCATATAATGAACTTTTAATTTTCGATGAAAAGGAATGGGTATTTTTGGGCATTTCCATTTAACAGTGGGTGCTGTTTTTGGAGGTTTGCTGACAGAAAGGATACTTGAAATCAGTTTGCTAACCAATCCTGTATTTTATCCATCTGTCTTTTTTATTAAAGATGAACTAATCAAAAATAAATGAAAATATTTTAAATATTGAATAAAAAGCCAAATATTTTTATTGAATTTATAAAAATAAACCAAATATATTTCACATTTTGTTTTTTGGATTTTGTGATAAATTTTGTGTTTCTTGTAAAGAGCTTTTAGATCTCTATGCTTTTTTTTAACTTGTTCAATAAAACTAATTTAATAGATTTTTAATAAAACTCAAGACTGAGAGTTTAATAACCGAAGGTGATCATATGATTTATAATAATATATTGGCAACAGTTCGGATGCACTTTTATCAAATTGTATTTGTGAATTGATGAAATTAATCTTTAAACTGCTGATTATATTTCTTGCTATGGAATTTATAGATTATTACAAAATCCTTGGAATCGAAAAAACTGTTTCGGAAGCAGAAATCAAAAAAGCCTATCGGACACTGGCCAGAAAATACCATCCAGACCTGAATCCCAATGATAAAGACGCTGAAATGAAATTCAAACAGGTTAATGAAGCAAATGAAGTCCTGAGTGACCCCGAAAAAAGGAAAAAATATGATCAATACGGAAAGGATTGGAGGCATGCCGATCAATTCGAAAAGCAAGGATATCAACAAAGAAGGGAATCGGGTTCCGCCGGTCAGCGGGCCTATTCGGGCAGGTTTACTGAAAGTGATTTTTCAGATTTTTTCAGTTCTATGTTTGGAGGAGGTCAGGGGGATTATTTTGGAGGAGGAAGGCAGGATGTCCAGTACAAAGGAGCAGATTATAAATCACACCTTCACCTCAAACTGAAAGATGTATATAAAACCAAGAAACACACCGTAACTGTTGATGGTAAAAACCTCCGGATTAATGTGCCTGCCGGTATTGAAGATGGGCAGACTATCAAAATCAGGGGATATGGAGGTGAGGGAGCCAACGGAGGTCCAAAAGGAGACTTGTTCATTACTTTTGTTATTCAAAACAATACAGATTTTATGAGAGAAGGAAATGACCTTCATAGACAGGTGGACCTGGATCTTTATACTGCGGTTTTGGGAGGGGAATTGATTGTAGACACGTTCGACGGAAAGGTGAAACTAAAAGTTGCTCCGGGAACCCAAAACGATACCTCGGTCCGATTGAAAGGCAAAGGATTTCCGGTTTACAAAAAGGAAGGAGAATTTGGAGACCTTTATGTGAAATACAAGATAAAGATCCCAGACACAATCTCTGAAAAGGAAAAAGAACTGTTCAGCGAACTTCAAAAATTAGCACACCATGGAAAATAGGAATATGATCGCCATAGAATCATTCTGCAGGTATCACCGGGTGGAGGAAACATTTGTTTTTTCGGTTCAGGAAATTGGTTTGATTCAGTTAGAAATTATTGAAAATTCATTGTTTATCTCTGAAGATAAACTTTCCGATCTTGAGAAAATCCTACGTCTGCACCGCGAACTGGATATCAATCCTGAAGGAATAGGTGTTGTGTTACAATTGCTGGATAATATAGAGTCGCTTCAACAGGAAAATCAAAACCTTAGAAATAAATTGAGGCGGTTTGAATTGTGAAAGAGGAAATCAAAAGGGATTTAAAGATCAATATTTTCTTCCTTCCCTTTTTCTCTGATAAAATTAGCAGCCATTGTATATTCTTCCTGCGAAGGTAAATGCTCCATCATCAGTGGTACATCGGGGAATCGGCTTAGCTCCTTCAAAAAAACAGGATAATCAAGCTTACCAAGTCCGGGCCGGATTTCTTCAAACTGTGGCAAATCTGTTCCATCCTTTAATATCAGATCTTTTGCATGGCAACTTTTGATATGGGGGCCTAATTTTTTAAAACATTCTTTGATCAATTCACCGTTCGTGAAAAAAACAGCAGGACTGACCTGAATGTTTACAGGGTCCAAGTGAACCCCAAAAGCTTTCCTGTCAATAGCTTTTATCAAACGGAGGTAGCTATCGGGTGATTCCGGAAAGATCCAGGGCATACATTCCAATGTAAAGAAAGTGCGGGAAGGGTTTACCGAATCGATGATATTTCTGGTAACCTCCACAATCAAATCAAAAGTTTCTTCCTTAAAATTATCCTCATGAGGTCCTGCCCAATTTTCTGCATTTCTTGAACCTGCAATATTCACACAACACCTTGCTCCGATATCTTCTGCAAGCTGTAAAGATTCCGAACATTTTCTGAAAGCATCCAATGCTGTTTTGGGGTCGGGGCTGATGGGATTGCTCCAAGCTCCAACTTCAGCAATGATGATGTCAGCCTTCTTTGCGGCAGTGGCGCAGGCAAATATTTCGTCCTGCATGGCCTCTACACCCAAAGGGCAATATGCTGCGCGATAACCGTATTTTTTTAAGGCAGTTATCCATTCTTCGGGAGAGGTGTATTTTTCATAAACAGGACCTCCTAGCCTGATACTGGAATTCTCTAGCCTTTGTTCTGCAAATGACATCGTCGTAGGTCCCAATCCAGCCAGTAAAGTTGCCTGAAGCGTTCTTTTATGAAATTGTCGGCGGTTCATATTCTTATCCGTTTTCTGAATCGGACTCAATATAAAAAGGAATATTGGATTTGAGGATCTAAAGATATGAAGGTTGATGAAATCTCATTTGCCAAAGCCAATTACATCGGCCAGAAATAATGAATCAAGGGAATACCCACAAGGACAATAATTACTTCCAAAGGAATTCCCATTCTTGCATAATCGGTGAATTTGTAACCTCCCGGTCCCATCACCAAAGCATTGGATTGATGACCTATTGGTGTCAGAAAGGCACAGGATGCACCTATTGCCACGGCCATCAAAAAGGGATCAGGTGAAACTTCCAATCCTGTTGCCACACTTAGGGCGATGGGAGCCATCAAAACCACTGTAGCCGCGTTGTTGATAATGTCGGATAAAAACATGGTAAAAACCAAAACAACACCTAAAATCATCCAAGGCGCCATGCTATCTTGAAAAACAAGAATTTGAGAAGCAATCAATTCTGCTCCACCGGAAGTTTCCAAAGCCGTTCCCAAAGGCAACAATGCTCCCAACAGCACGATTATCGGCCAGTCTATGGAAGTATAAAAATCACGGATGGGTACGATCTTGAATAAAACCATCAGTAAGGCTGCGACAGTAAATGCAATCTGTACTTCTGCCAACCTGGTAATAATCATCACAAGGGCCAGCACAAATACGCCGACGGCAAGGGCAATTTTTTTGGGTTCACCCAGACTGATACCCCGATCCGCTAAGGGCAGACAGCCCATACGGTCAAGGGCTTCGGTCATTTTTTCTGATTCACCCTGAACCAGTAAAATATCCCCGATCTGGAATTTAACATGGTCAATCCTTTTTACTACCTGTTTGTTCCGTCGGGAAATAGCCAATAAATTGACACCATATCTAAAACTCATGTGGATTTCAGAAGCCGACCTTTCGATCATCGGGGAATTTGCCATCACTACGGCCTCTGAAAGCGTAATGTTTTCCATTCCTATAGCTAAATGTTCCCCTTTCTCTTTCCCTACCAAAACAGTCCTTGTAGTTTCTATAAACTCTTTAAGGTCATTGGAATCTCCCTGAACAGCAATAATATCATTTTCTTTAAATACAAAATTTCGACCGGGTGCATAGATAAGCTGTTTGTTTCGGATAATGTCCAGGATTTGTATATTCCCTTTCACACTGTCATAAATGGTGCTGTGTGGTGCATTTTTAAGGTTGGATTCAGGACCGATTTTAACTTCGGTGATGTAGTCATTGATATTGAATTTAGGATCGTCATTATCCTTGGCAATTCTTTTGGGAATAAATCTCCAACCCAACAGTACAATAAAAAGGATTCCCACAATTGCAAGTCCAATTCCTACGGGAGCAAAATCAAACATCCGGTACCTTACTCCAAGTGCTTGCGAACGAAAAGTAGAAATGATGATGTTCGGAGGTGTGCCGATCAGCGTGATCATACCACCGAGCAAAGATGAAAAAGCAATTGGCATTAAAAAATAAGATACCGATGTCCCGTTTTTATTGGCAATATGAACTGCCAAAGGCATGCTTACAGCCAAGGCGCCCACATTATTCATAAAAGCCGAGGCAAAACAGACAAGTCCGCAGAGTAAGGCAAGCTGTATGGTGAAATTCGTGCTGAGGTTTACCATATAGTTCCCAAGCCATTCAACAAGTCCGGATTTTTTCAGCCCGTGACCAACCACCAAAATCATTGCGACCGTGATCACCGCCGGATGAGCAAATCCCAAAAAAGAATCTTCCGCAGGTACCACCCCTGAAAAAACCAATATTAAAAGACAGATCAGTGCTACAAAGTCATGTCTGATTTTTCCCCAGGCAAAAAGGATGAGGGCTAAAACTAAAACCCCAAATACTATTTCTTTTCCCATAAATGATCGGTAAAGTACAAATAATTTTAAAATGTCAGCCGAAACCAACATCTAAAATCATCATTACAACAAAACCAACCATAAATCCCAAAACAGCCAAATCTGTATATTTATCCCTTTGTGTTTCGGGAATCACTTCTTCTACCACCACAAAAATCATAGCACCGGCCGCAAAGGATAGCGCATATGGAAGTATACTCTGCATGTGTACAACAGCAACAGCTCCTAAAACCCCGGCAACAGGCTCCACAACTGCAGAAAGCTGCCCATACCAAAAGCTCCTTCTTCTACCTACACCGTTTCTCCTCAATGGCATTGATATAGCCATTCCTTCAGGAAAATTCTGAATCCCGATCCCAATGGCCAAAGCAATTGCCGCCTGAATCGAAGCACCATCTGTTCCCAGTGCCGCTGCACCGAATAAAATTCCCACAGCCAGACCTTCGGGTATATTGTGCAAAGTAATGGCCAGCAGCAGCAAAGTGGATCTATGCCACTTGGTACTCACTCCCTCTGATTCCTCCTTGTTGAAATTTATGTGTAAGTGAGGGGTTAATTTATCCAGTCCAAAAATAAAAAATCCTCCCAAAAGGAAACCAACCGCTGCAGGAAACCAGGGATAATCAGGAAACATTTTCTCGGAGTGTTTAATACTAGGAGCCAATAAAGACCAAAAACTTGCCGCAATCATTACTCCGCCTGTAAATCCCAACATGGTATCGAACACAGCGCGGTTTATTTTTTTGAAAAAGAACACCACAGATGCACCCATTGCAGTTAGAAACCAAGTGAAAACAGTAGCGATAAGAGCAGATTTAACCGGTCCGATTTCATGTGCGAATGCAACTAACTTGTCCATCATAAAAAAAAGATTTTGGTAAAAGTATTTAACTTTTGGGAATTTCAAACCCCTTTTCATATTGAGTCTTGTTAAATCTTCTTTTAGGAGTTCAAATTGATTCTGATTTTAGATCGAAAAGGCCGGCTTTAAAACTGTACCTCAAAGAAGGCTTCAGGATTTAATTTTAGAAATTTGCTCTGAGACTAATGATAAAATTTCTTCCGGGTGCCACTATTCCGGAACTGTAAGCCCGGTATCTTAAGTCCGTGATGTTTTCCAAGCCTGCACTCAGCGATAAAAAAGATTTCAGTTCATAGATACCTTTAAAATTGAGTGTTATCCAAGAGGGTGAATAAGGATTGTCCTGCCCATCAGAAGCATAAAGTTCAGGTTTTCCCCGTTCCTCCAATGGAAGTTCCTGATAAGCCATTTCTCCTGAGTATTCGCTGTAAAGCTGAAGTCTTATTTTCCTTTTTTTCAATTCGAGACGGGCGACACCGAATAAAGGCGGTGCATGCCGAGAAGGACTTTTGAGTCCGTCATCTGTTTCTTCGATCCCTTTTTGATAGTTGAGGCGGGTAGAAAAAGAAAATCCTACAGGAAACTTTATTTCCAAGGCTCCCTGAATTCCATAAATTCTTGCCTGAGCAGCATTTTGAAGCGCCAAAACCTTGCTCATTTGTCCGTCATATAATATACTGTCTCTGCCGGCAATCGTAAAATCCCGTCTTACAATGGCATTATCCAACAAAGTATAATATCCTGTCACATCCAACATGACATGATCACCAAGAACTTTTCCGATGTTCAATTCCGCATTATAGGCATATTCCGCCTGCAGATTCAGGTTGGGAACGAGGACAGTTTCCGGTTCTGAATCGAAAATCTTACCAAGATCATCCACATTGGGCGATCGAAAACCCGTAGAGGCACTTGCGTGAACGCTCCAGCTTTCTGCCGGAGTATAGACAAGCCCCATACTCCCTGTTAAAGCTCCGTTATTGATGTCAGCAGTATTGTATGGAAGTGGATAAAACGGTTGGTTATTGGCAAAATCTGCCTCCAGGCCGAATCTGTTATATCTTAAGCCCATTTGAATCAGCGTCTTAGCTGTGATTTTTTTTTGGAAAGAAAGATATGCGGCCAAAGAAGTCCAGGAAGAAAGAGGGTAACGGGAAGGACCTTGAGTTATTGATGCTGAAATGATATTTTCATTTACACCAAAAGAATTCACATCGTTTAGAACCCCTTCGACACCATAAAACAATTTAGAAGATGTGCCCAGGTTTTTTAGAAAATCCAGATTTGCGGAAATTGCTGTGACTTGTTCAGTTCGTGTTCTTCGGACCGGATCATTGAAATCCCTGTCAATCCGGCTTTCTCCAAACCGCTGATGGGCTAGACGAAGGTTCGCCTGATCAAAAATGCTGTTTTCCCGATTATAGGATATCTGAAGATTTTTCATCATCCAGGTTTGGGGGCCATATCTCCACTCGGCACTTCTGGGAAGTCCGTTGGTTCCCAATCGGAGATGGCGGTCATACCTGGAAAAAGAGGAAGTTTCCGAATAATGAAAAGCATATTGAACATCCCAGTCGTTGTTGGGACTGAACCTGAATTTCTGCATCAGATTGAGCTGCGAATAAGCTGTAGGAATTTGATTTTCGGGATTTTCATTGGGAATGATGACATCGTCCCCATCTACTCTTCTGACCAAAAAGGGTTTCAGATAGGACTCAGGTCCATTGCTTCCCATCTTCAGGTGACCGTAATCGGTATAGCTGACGCTACTGACAGAGGCCCATTTTTTGCCGCCGATGGAAATGTCAAAATGCCCGGTTTTTTCATTGTTGGCAGTTGATGTCCGGACCACAGCACTGCCCGTAATTCTTGTTTTATCAGTCAAAGAAAGCTGAGGGGTAAGGGTCTGAAAACTCATGACAGCTCCAATAGCATCACTTCCATATATAATAGATCCCGGGCCGAAAAAAATTTCTGTACTTTCCGTTGCAAAGGGATCCAGAGAGATAACATTCTGAATGTTTCCACTTCTGAATATCGCAGTGTTCATCCTAACTCCGTCGATAGTGTAGAGCAATCTGTTTGTTGAAAATCCGCGAATCATGGGGCTTCCGCCACCTTGTTGGCTTTTTTGAATATATACCTCTCCCGAAATACCCAACAGATCTGCGGCTGTTTGTGGATTCTGCAATCTTACATCTTCTTTATTGATGCCCGTGATCTTGGAAGGAATTTCCTGTCGGGACTGGCTCCAGCGGGTGGCGGAGACAACTGCCTGTTGTAAAATAATGTGTGAGGGTTGTAGTAAAACCTGAAAATCATCATTCTGAAGTCCTGCGTAATTGGTGGTATATGTTCTGTAGCCAAAAAGCCTGAACTCAATTTTGTCAAAACCTTTAAATTTTCCTATATCTGCTTTTCCGGAAGCATCTGTATTTACCAGCAGTTTTGTGGGTTGATGATAAATACTCACAAAGTCCAACGTTTCTCCCGATTCTGAATCTTTTACAGTCAAGGTTTGCGAATATAAATTCCCAACAAACAGGAGAAACAATGTTAGAAGTAAAGCTGTTTTCAAGTTTTCCCTATTAGGTTAGACCAAATATGAAAATATTAATTTTTAAGATATAATAGGCTTTTATTAAAGGTAGAATTCTTCCATAAAAAAAACCCGGAACATAACCGGGTTCTTCACTAAATATTTCAAAATTAAATTAACCAACAGTATCTGCCTCAATATCGCCGTTCATTAACTCGGGGTCAATTTCTAACAATACAGGCCCTTGGTCAGGCGAAATTGCACCCCTGTCAATTAATTCAAAAATCATTTCCCTTTGTTCGGTCATGTCTCCATCCTGCTGATGAACAGTTTTAAATTTTTCCATCAATTCATCGTCAGACATATCAGCATACTTTTGTCGTCTAGTTTCCTTGAGCTGATTTCTTTTTTCTTCCAAGAGCTGTTGCTCACGCTGTTCGAGGCCTGCTTTCCAGTCTTCTACATATTCATCTGAAAGTGCGGTACCGAAAAAGGGAGTTTCATCAATGGCGATTTTCTCTGTTGTACCATCAGGATGTACTATCGTGAATTGGCCGGCTTCTTCCATAATATATTCATCGCCGGTATCGACATCCACTATTTTCTCACCTTGATAAAGATATCTTTCTTCTACCGATTTTTCGTTCGCACAGGAAAACATCAGTCCTATACTTATTGCTATAATTATAAATTTTTTCATGATTCTTATTTATTTGGTTAAATTAATATACGGTTTTGTCATCTTTTTTGATCCAGATATCAAAGACTTTTCGGGCTTGATCATCCAATATCCGGTAAAAAGGAATTTCTCTCTTATCAAAAGGTACCACCAGCTGATCATATATAAACTGATCGTCAAATCCTGCCTCAGCTGCATCTGATTGGCTGTTTGCAAAAAAAACCTTTTCAGGTCTAGCCCAATAAATAGCTCCCAAACACATGGGACAGGGTTCACACGATGTATAAAGATCGCATCCTTCAAGCTGGAAAGTTTCAAGATTTTTGCAGGCCTCCCGAATGGCGACTACCTCAGCGTGTGCCGTTGGGTCGTTGTTGCTCAGTACCGAATTGTAACCTTTTCCCACAACCGCCCCATTCTTTACAATGACACATCCAAATGGACCACCTTTGCCCAGCTTCATACCTTCCAGTGAAAGGTCTACCGCCATCTGCATAAAAGATTGTTGTTTTTGATCCATGTGACTGTATCGGGCAAATACTGTACTAAGTACCGGTCAAATCAAAAAAAATAAAAAAATGCCGTGATTTCCAAAAATTCATTGGAAAATGATAATTCCTAAAATCAACTAATCAGTAAAATTTTGAGTATTTAAAATTGGAATCTCCCAAGGTGAAAATTTCCGCAAACTCAGAAGTAAGAGGGAAACAGGATCAAAGATAAATCTGATTATTCAGGATATGATTCTGAGGATTTCTGGGTTCCGGGTCCAAAATTCTTCAGAAAAAGCAGATTCTATTTCCATAAAGACTAGCAGATATCCATTTCAGGTAAGTCGGGGAATCAACCCATCCACTTACTCAAGAACTGCATAAAGCTTTCTTTATGGTTTTCACTGACTGAAATTTGGGTATTGCCTATACTTACTATATTTCTTGAGATGGAATCTATGTGATCGAGGGCAATGATGTAGGAGCGATGGATGCGCATAAATCTTTCGGAAGGCAGCATGTCTTCCATGCTTTTCAGGCTAGTAAGTGAAAGTATGGGGTTTGGCTTAATAGTAAGATATACTTTTACATAATCCTTGTAAGCTTCAACGTGAGTGATTTCCTTGAGCATTACCTTCACCAGCTGATATTCTACTTTTAAAAAAATATAATCATCAGTCTTTGAAGAAGGTGCAGCCTGGATTTTTTGTTTGTCGAAGTACTGATATACCTTTGTTGCTGCTTTCAAAAACTCTTCGTAGCTGAAAGGCTTTAAAAGATAATCCAAAGCATCCACTTTGTAACCTTCTATCGCAAACTGATTGTAGGCAGTGGTAAAAATTATTTTGGGAGTTTTGGCAGTGTTTTTTCCGTCAATCACTCTTGCCAGCTCCATACCGGATAGATCAGGCATTTGGATGTCCAGAAAAATCAAATCAATTTCATTTTGGTTGATAAAGCCTAGCGCCTCGATGGCATTTTCAAATTTTCCGACTAATGATAAAAATGAAGTCTGCTCAACAAACCTGCACACAAGATCGAGTGCCAGGGGCTCATCATCAATCGCTATACATTTAATTTTCATTTCAAATCGATTTGAAGTTCAACCTGGTATTCATTTTCCGGATTGTCATCCGATATATTGAGTCTGTGTCTGTTTTTATAGAGAAGAGAAAGCCTTCTTTTGGTGTTAGTAAGACCTATCCCACTTGCATTACCTTCAGGAGTGTTTGTGCTGGATTTGAAAATTTTGTTTACTGTAGTCAAATATAATACTTTGTCCTTAACAGAAACTTTGATCTGAATTAAACTTGGTTTTTGAGAACTGACACCGTGTTTGAACGAATTTTCAATAAACGGTAGGAGAAGCATCGGTGCTAGTTCTGCATCCTCAACTTTCACCGGAATATCAAGCTCGATCTTGACTTTTTCGGAAAGTCGTAAGCGCATCAGCTCAATAAAATCTTTGATAAAATCCAGTTCTTTACTTAATAAGGTATGGTCTTTTTCAGTTTCGTAGAGGACATACCGCATCATCCTGGAAAGTTTCAATATAGCAGTTTTTGCTTTTTCAACATCAATATTGGTAAGAGAATAAATATTATTCAGCGTGTTGAAAAAGAAATGGGGATTAATCTGGGCTTTTAAATAAACCAGCTCTGAATTTATCTTTTGTTTTTCCAACCCCATTCTGACTTCCTCTTCGGATTGCCACCTTTGAACGGCGGCTATACTGGTGCTGATACCAACCGCCAGATAAAAAGTAATAAGATTAAAAAAATCATATGTGTGGTTCCTGGGTCTTGGGTTATAGGGTACATTAGGTCTAAATGCCTGATGCATCAACTGTGACATATTAAACCAATCATCATAAAAAATCAAAAGTAAAACATATCCGATTCCGGCGAATAAGTTGATAAGCAGAAACAAATACGATTTATTACGGAATAAGGACTTAGGGATCAGATAATTGAGGTTAAAATAAAAAATGCTGACCAAGAGCACCAGCATTGTCAATTGTTTCAACCAAAACTCCCAGGGTAGGTCCACTTTCCAGGATAATGGGGTAAATAGAAAAAGGACAGAACCGAAAAGACCCCATCCTAGAATATGGATCAATATGGTTATGTTTTTTTTGAATCGGGACTTTTCCATGCTTTTAATGTAGGTAATTTGGCACAAAACTAAAATAAAATTTTGTAGCACGCCTGATCCGATCTGCCAATCAGGTTATTACGACGTCCAACAGGAGCTTCCGGCAGATAAAGAATTTTTCTTTTTCTCATAAATACTGTTCATCAGATGAATTTAAGGATTGGTCGATGAATCAATCCTTTCGGTCTATTTGATTTTTATATGATATGCCCCTGTTGTTCCTTTGTTTCCGTAAAGCGTCCAAAACGGATTCTTGAATTAAACGAAAGCCTATCATGAAAATTCACTTCCAAAAATTTTTAACAACCCTCCTGATCGTGTTTACAGCCTTTCAGGCAGTTCAGGCACAGACAGCCGAACAAGAGAAAGAAGAATACCGCATTTCGGGTAGAGTCCTGGAAAAAAGCTCAGGCCAACCTGTAGCTTACGCCACGGTTCTTTTAATGGATGCAGACGGTGAAACCAGAATCGCCGGAGCAGTGGCTGATCTGGATGGTAAGTTTTTTATAACAGGTTTTAAAAACGGCAGTTATTTTCTACAGACCACATATTTAGGATTCAAGTCTACCACATCTGAACCCATTCAGGTATCTGATGCCAGGAAAGCGATTGCACTTGGAGACCTTTCCTTGGAAGAAGAAGCGGTCAATCTTCAGGAAGTAACTGTTCAGGGTCAAAGAAGCCTGATTGAAGAAAGGGTGGACCGAACCATATATAATGCGGAAAATGACAAAACTACCATGGGTGGCAGTGCCACAGATGTTCTGAGAAGAGTTCCTATGCTTTCGGTGGATCTCGACGGGAATGTATCCATGAGAGGAAGTGCCAATATTCTGGTTTTGATAGATGGAAAACAATCGGCAATTGTGGCATCCAATATTGCCGATGCACTGAAGCAGATTCCTGCCGAGGAAATCAAATCCGTAGAAGTAATAACCTCTCCGTCCGCAAAATATGATGCCGAAGGAACAGGTGGAGTAATCAACATCATTACAAAGAAAAACAACCTTCAGGGAGCATCTCTCAATATAAACACCAGCGTAGGTTTGAGAGGATCAAATCTGGGGCTGAATGCCAGTTTGAAAAAAGGAAAAATGGGTTTCACTTTGGGTGGATTTGGAAGAAGCGGTTACAATATTCTGGGGTCATTTGAAAATCAACAGACACTGACGACTCCCGATGGATCTTCATTGAATATCCTTCAGTCAGCAGACACGAAAACAAACATGCTTTTTGGCAGATACAATTTTGGTTGGGATTATGAGATCAACAAATATAATTTCATGACGGCTTCAGTTAGCTTAGGCGTAAGAAACATGAAAAACACCCAGGACAATTTACTGACAGAAACCTATATAGAAGATGAGTTGATGAATGCTGTATTGAGAAATGTCAATGTGGCGGATCTTTCCAACAACATAGATGTGAATTTCAACTATACAAAGTCTTTTGAGAAGCCACAGAAAGAATTCAGCATTTCAGGATTATACAGTAAAAACAACAGGACCAACGACTTTATTAACAGCATTTATAATGAAAGTTTTGATCAGGTACTAAGAAGAATAAAAAACGAGAATGGAGGAATAAATGAAGAATTCACTGTTCAGCTGGATTATGTGACACCTTTAGGTAATAACAGTAACCAAATTCTGGAATACGGTGCAAAGAACATCATCAGAAAGGCAATAAGTGAGTTCGCATATTTCAATGCTGAAGGGTCTACAGGGCCATTTGAAGAGGTCAATGATGTAGCCTTCTCCAATGAGTTCAATTACAATCAGAACGTAACTGCAGGTTATCTTTCCTATACACTTGGCTTCCTGGAAAACTACACTATCAAAACGGGATTGAGATATGAGTATACCAATATAGATGCAGACTTCAAAAATTCTGAATTGCCTGCGGATATTCCTTCTTATGGTCTGTTTGTGCCAAGTGTAAACTTGAGCCGGAAACTTTCCAACGGGAATATGATAAAGGCAGCCTATAACAGAAGGGTTCAAAGACCTTCCCTTCAGTTCTTGAATCCAAACATCAATGCTGCAAATCCACAGCAAATCACTCAGGGTAATCCATTGTTGGACCCGGAATTGACAGACAACTATGAGGTTTCTTACAGCACCTTTATCAAAGGATCTTCATTGAATTTCACAAGTTTTTTGAGAAATACCAGCGGATCTATTCAACCTGTAAGAACGGTACAGGACGATGATATTATTTTCACTACTTATGAAAATATCGGAAATGAAAGAGCTGTAGGGTTGAGCATTTTCTCCAACATAAACATCTCAGGAAAATTTTCCCTGAACGGTAGCATTGAAGGTTATTATGCAATGCTTGACAACGGTTTAAGCGATCCTGCTTACCAGGCATCAAATGAAGGCCTTGTTTTGAGCGGAAGGTTGTTTGGAAACTATACGCTTCCCAGAGATTGGCAGATCCAGGCTTTTACTTTTGCAAGAGGCAGACAGGTACAGTTACAGGGAACACAAGGAGGATTTGGTGTATATGGTCTGAATCTTAACAAGCAGTTCAATGATAAAAAAGGCAGTATTGGATTTGGTGCCGAAAACTTCTTCACGACCGAATTCAAGATCAGAAACGAGTTGATCACGCCTACCATCATGCAGCAAAGTACCAACACTATGAGAAACATGAACTTCAAGATAAATTTCTCCTACAGGATCGGTAAACTAAGCGTAGACGGTCCTCGAAGGAAAAAAAGAGGAGTGACTAATGAAGATCTGAAAGAAGGCGGTGACGGAAATGCCGGAGCCGTTATCAATAATAACTAGAATGGTCTGGTTGATTGGGTTATTGTTATGAAAAAAACCGCCTGGCATTGCCAAGGCGGTTTTTTTTGATTAATTTTTTTGAGGTATCAAATTTTTTCCAACAGTACCTTATATCTTTAAGAATGTACATCAAATCTGCTATCTGCCATCTACCTGCTACTTCCTATACATCACCTGATTGACAGCAGCAATGGTACGTTTCACATTCGGTAGCGTAGCTTCAATATAGGGAGCTGAATAACTCAAAGGAATATCCATTGAATTAACCCGGATCACAGGTGCATCCAGATAATCGAATGCGTTTCTCTGGATATGATAGGTCAGTTCTGATGAAATTGCCGCCAACGGATTGGCTTCTTCCACTACTACACATCTGTTTGTTTTTTTTACAGATTCCAGACAAGTGGCATAATCAATCGGACGGACTGTGCGCAAGTCTATTACTTCAGCCTCCACACCGTCTTTTGCGAGCTCTTCGGCAGCTTCCAAAGCCACCTTCATTATTTTTCCGAAAGAAATAATGGTGACATCTTTGCCTTTTCTTTTGATATCGGCAACACCGATAGGGAGTAGATATTCACTTTCCGGAACCTCGCCTTTATCGCCATACATCAGTTCTGACTCCATGAAGATAACAGGATCATTGTCACGGATAGATGCCTTGAGCAAACCTTTTGCATCATAGGGATTGGAAGGAATCACCACTTTTAAACCCGGAGTATTGGCAAACCAATTTTCCAGGTTTGAGGAATGGGTAGCTCCCAATTGGCCGGCATTACCGGTGGGGCCTCTGAAAACTATGGGCACACTGTACTGTCCACCTGACATGGCCAACATTTTGGCGGTTGAATTGATGATCTGATCGAAAGCCACCAATGAAAAATTGAAGGTCATGAATTCGATGATTGGCCTCAGCCCGTTCATTCCGGCACCGACCCCCAAACCTGCAAAACCAAGTTCTGAAATGGGCGTATCAACCACCCGCTCCGGACCGAACTCGTCAAGCATCCCTTGGGAGACTTTATAGGCCCCATTATACTCTGCTACTTCCTCACCCATGAGAAACACGTTTTTGTCGCGTCTCATTTCTTCATTCATGGCTTCTCGTAATGCTTCTCTAAATTGTATAACTCTCATTCTTAGACAAAATTTTCGTGCGTAAAAATAGAAAGTTATTGCTCAATTACAAAACCGGTTTTTGTTTTAACCTACAGGACTTTATTGATCAAAGATTCCCAAGGGCTTAAATTGATTTCTCATATTTACATAAAATCTTTTTTGTCAATGCTCAAAAATTTATTCCTTATGAAAAGGAGATAATTTAATAAGGATTTAAATTAATTGTTTTTGAAAAAAATAGGATTGATATCAGATTCACATGGTTACTTCGACGAACGGGTGGTCCACCATTTGGAAGCAATGGATGAGATTTGGCATGCAGGGGATATTGGCGACATCCGTATTCTGGAGGCCTTGCCAAAAGAAAAGACACTCAGAATAATCACAGGAAACATCGACGATCAGGAAGCGAGAAGCGTCTATCCCGAGGAGCTGCTGTTCGAAACAGAAGGAGTAAAGGTACTGATGATACATATCGGCGGGAAGCCACCCGGGTATGCAGATGGGATCAAGGTGAAAATCAAAGAAAGTGAGGCAAAACTGTTTATCTGTGGTCATTCCCACATCTGCAAGGTAGAATATGACCGTAACCTGGATTGCCTATACATGAATCCCGGGGCAATGGGAAATCATGGATTTCATGTGATGAGAACCCTTTTGATTTTTGAACTGGAAAAAGGAAAAATCCAAAACCTCCAAGTGGTGGAACTTGGAAAAAGAGGAAAATAACAGCCAAACAAAAAAGGGCAACGATTAGATCGCTGCCCTTTTTGTTCCTTCCGAAAGAAACAAATCTGAATTAAGAATTAAATCCTTTTTTCAACTCTTCAACATCAACATTTTTGATTACCGGCTTGGCATTCAATTGTTTGATTTTGATAACTCTCGTAGTTTGTTTCAGTCTTTTACGCTTCAGTTTTCTTTTTAATGTAGTAACAGCCATTGTCGTATCTATTTATAGTGGTGTGTATTATTGCCAAAATGAACCGCAAAAGTAATACATTTTTTTTTATTTTTCCCCAAAAAGATAAATAAGATCGTTATCGCCAAGCCTATCTTTTTCAAATATCTCTCTCAGCCCATCTTCTTTTCATTTATTCCTTTTTCTATTTTTAATTACCTTTGGCCAAAATATACAGATTCAATGTCCGTTCAAAAACCGAGTTTGCCAAAAGGCACCAGAGATTTTGGTCCTTTACAAATGGCAAGAAGAAATTTTATATTCGACACCATCAAAGAAACCTTTAAATTGTTCGGGTTTCAACAACTTGAAACACCGGCAATTGAGAATCTCAGCACACTCACCGGTAAATATGGCGATGAAGGAGATCAGCTGATATTTAAAATTCTTAACAGTGGGGATTTTTTAAAGGATGTAACGGTAGATGACCTGGAATCAGGAGCTGCTAAAACATCTCATAAATTAACTGAAAAAGGACTTCGATATGATTTGACAGTTCCTTTTGCCAGGTATGTGGTGATGAACCGAAATGACATTGCCTTTCCTTTCAAAAGATTTCAGATACAGCCGGTGTGGCGTGCTGACAGGCCACAAAAAGGAAGGTACAGAGAATTTTACCAGTGCGACGCCGATGTAGTGGGTACAGACAGCCTCATCTGTGAAGTGGAAATTCTCCTCATGATCAAGAGGGTGTTCAAAAAACTGGGTCTTCTTGACTATTCCATCAAGATCAATAACCGAAAGATTCTTACCGGAATCTCGGAAGTGATCGGGGAAGCAGGGCGTGAATCAGATCTTTGTGTCGCCATCGATAAGCTGGACAAAATAGGTTGGGAAAAGGTGAGGGTAGAGCTGGAGCAAAGAAATTTTTCGGAAGGATCCATCCTGAAACTTTCTCCGATCATCAGCCTTACCCAGTTGAATTTAGAAAAGCTGGAGTTTTTGAAGAGCTTTTTGGCAAGCTCCCAAACCGGTCTGAAAGGAATCAGTGAATTGGAGGAGGTATTTGATCTGCTGCAAAGTTATGGCGGTGATCAGGATCAGGTTGATTTTGATGTGATGTTGGCCAGGGGGCTGTCTTATTATACCGGGGCGATTTTCGAAGTAAAAGTCAATAATGTTTCCATTGGCTCCGTCTGTGGCGGGGGACGATATGACAATCTTACGGGAGGTTTCGGTTTGGAAGGAGTTTCAGGTGTTGGTTTCTCATTTGGTGTGGACAGGATTTATGATGTGATGGATGAACTTTCCGTATTTCCCGAAAGCCAATCAGAAGGAACCCAAACGCTGATAACCTATTTTGATGAAGAAGGAAGAAAGTCGGGTTTGAAGATTTTAAAAACCCTTCGGGAAAACGGTATAATTTCTGAAATCTATCCTGATTTAGCCAAAATCAAAAAACAGTTTACCTATGCTGACAAAAAGCAGATTCCCTATGTCATCATCCTAGGTTCGGAAGAATTGGCGTCAGGGAAAATAAGCTTCAAAAATCTGAATAGTGGTGTTCAGCAAACGGTTTCTTTAGAAGAAGCAATGAGGGAGATTCAGATGATGAAAGCAGGAAGTGCCTGATGATCTCATCTTCTATGCTACTTCTACTATGGCGTTGATGGGGATGTGGACGCCACCTTTCAGGGTGACAAAATCCTGACCTACCGCCCACACTGTAGTGGAGACCTGATAAATTTTTTCGTCGGCAGTTTCAAAAGTGATGTTTACCTTGCTTTGAAGAAGATTTCCAAGAGCTTGTGCACGGAGTAAATCAACAGTCCTGTTTTTGATTTCGGTAGGACTCAACAATACCTCACGTTTTGAAAATTTCAGGTTTCCGATCTTTTCCTTCTCAATTGACTGAACAGTTTTCATGGGCATCAAATTTAATTGGGGACAAAAGGAGTTACCTTTATTACTGTGATTCTTCTAATAAAGTTACGATTTGTAAGTTATAATTTTACATATTTTTAGGAAGTAAAATTAAATTTTAAAATATCACTTTTATTAGAAATTTAATTTTTTTTACTTTCAAATTTGGCTGAATTCAAAAAGATTATATTTGTGCGAAACTTAAAAGAAGAACTATGTTTGATATGATGACCATTATGAACAAGGTCAAAGAAGCCCAGGCTAAAATCAAAGAAACCCAGGCAGGACTTGTTCATTTGACAGCTGAAGGTGAATCCGGAGCAGGTATGGTGAAGGTGAAAGTAAACGGAAACAGAAGAGTGGTTTCCATCGAAATGGATGATTCTCTGATCAATCCCGCAGACAAAGAAATGCTCAGGGATCTGACAGTCGCGGCTACCAATATAGCTTTGGAAGCCATAGATGTGAAAATAAAGGATAAAATGAAATCAGCTACAGAAGGCATGATGCCCAACATACCCGGGATGGACTTCGGCAGTATGATGTAATGGAGCGTGCGGCCATTGTTATTTTGAATTACAACGGGAAAGAAATGCTTCAAAAATTCCTTCCTTCTGTAATCAGGCTTTCTGCATTTCCGGTATATGTGGCTGACAATGCCAGCACAGATGGGTCCGTTGATTTTTTGAAGAATGACTTTCCCGACGTCCGGCTTTTGCTTCTGGATAGGAATTACGGATTTGCTGATGGATATAATAAAGCGCTTCAGAAAATCCGGGGAGAATTCGAATATAATATTTTACTCAATTCTGATGTGGAGGTCACACCTTCTTGGGATACAAAATTGATCTCGTGGCTGATCAGCCATCCGGATGTCGTCGCTTTGCAACCTAAGATTCTTTCCTTCCAAAACCCCGGATATTTCGATCATGCGGGAGCAGGGGGCGGATTTTTGGATGAATTGGGATATCCCTACTGTAGAGGAAGGTTATTTGAAACTTTGGAAAAAGACAATGGTCAATATGATGACATCATTCCCGTGGAGTGGGCCTCAGGTGCCTGCATGGCAGTAAAGGCAGAAGAGTATCATAAATATGGGGGATTTGATGTGCGGTTTTTTGCACATATGGAAGAAATTGATCTTTGCTGGAGATGGCGGAGTCATGGAAAAAAAATATATTATCACGGTGGCGTCTTAATCAGGCATGTCGGAGCTGCTACCTTGTCCAAGTCCAATCCTAAAAAAACCTTTCTGAATTTCAGAAACAGTTTATTGATGCTTCACAATAATTTACCCGAAGGTGAATTCGTCAGGGTATACGGGAAAAGGGTTTTGTTGGATGTATTGGCAGCTGTTACTTTTGTAATGCAGGGAAAAATGCCACATGCCACGGCAGTGGCAAAAGCCCATCGAAGTTTTTTCACGCTGAAATCCCATAAGAGTGATTTGGCACCAAAATTGACCATGGGGAAATCCAAAAAAGGGGTGAAATCCATAGTTTGGGAGTATTATTTTAAGGGAATCAAAAAATATTCGGCACTTTAATCGAACAATACAGGATTGTTTTTCTTTCTGAGATATTTCCTTATTTTCATCATCATGGCCATTGACACATAGACGATGACGGGAGATCCTAGGGTGATGAATGAACTGTATATGAAGAAAAGTCTGATACTGTCAATGGGAAAATTCAATTTCTCACCCAGTTTGGAACAAACCCCAAATGCTCTTTCTTCAAAAAAAAGCTTTAATTTATTCATAATTATGGTATTTGATTATTTCCTGACAAAGTAGTGAATATATTACAGTAAATTAAATCAACCATTATAATGCCAATGTTCAATCCATTAAGAATTTTTCTGATCTCCATTCTTATATTTAATGCTTTAGCTTCCTGCAGCCCGCAGATTCCTCAATATGAAGGGCTTTTAAGGGGAATCAGCGCTGAACCTGAAATTTTGACTATACATCAGGATTCCATCCGGTTTAAATTGGAGGGAGCCATTCCGTTACAATTTTTAAAAAAAGGTACAAAAGTCACGCTTTATCCGGAATATGTTTACGGCGAGGGAGCATTGAGATTAGGTGAGTTGGTGGCTTTTGATGGTACCTACGAATATGCGAATAAAGAAGCCAAGGTGGATGCAACCTATGTATTCCCTTACCTCCAAGGGATGGATTCAGGAAGATTGGTACTGAAAGGATTTGTAGAGCAAAAATCCGGATCGAGATCTGTTCCCGAAAAAACCCTGGCAGCAGGTACATTGACAACAGCATTATTGACAAGAATCGGGCAGATCACACCTGATGAGCCGATTCCTCAGATTGGGGTTTATATGGATCGGGAATTTTTGGAAAGAACCCGTTTGGAAACCCGCGAATATCTGATTCCTTTTGCTTTGAATAAGGCCGACATTGCCGGAAGAGAATTGAAGACTTCCGATAAAGAAAATCTGATAACCCTGAATGAGCCGGGGAAAACAATTGAAAGCATAACGGTAACGGGCTTGACATCTCCTGAATCATCGGAACGAAATAACAAATCACTGGCAGATCAGCGCTCAAAGGCCATACTCCAAAGATTAAAATCCCTGTTACCCAACAAAAACATAGACACGCAGACAAACACCCGTATCAATGACTGGTTTGATTTTAGGTTATTGTTGGGAGAATACAACGGGATTACTCCCTCGCAAAAAGAAGCTTATTATAACATTATCTTGAATGACCAGCCCTTTGAAAACCAATTGAAGGAGTTGCAAAAACTACCTACTTACAGTAATGTGTCAAAAGCTTTGTTTCCCAAACTCAGAGCGGGTAAAATCTCAGTGACATCCAAGAACACCGGCTTTTCTGAGCCAACTGTCGCCGCGGGTGTGTTTAAACTATTGAATGAAGGAGAACCTTTAGAGGGAATTACCAAAGATCATCTTATCTATGCAGGTGAGCTGGCAAAAAGATTGAGTGAAAAAGAAGCGATTTATTCCCAACTGATTGCAATGGACAGTTCGGATCTGGCATTCAATAACCTTGGAGTGGTTTATCTCAACAATGCCCAAAGAGAATTGGACACCAGAGAGCGGAATATTTACATCACCAAGGCGGTGGATATGTTCAGGCAAGCCAATCAGCGGAACACCACCTCAGTTTCTATGCACAATCTGGGTAGGGCATATTTGATGAGAAAAGATTTTTTTGATGCATATGTGGCAATTTCTGAAGCATCAACTTTGGAAAGAAATGAAAACGATGAATTCCTGCGGTATAATGAAGGAGTCAGGGGTGCACTTGATGTGATAAACGGCGATTATAAACTTGCCATTATCCGGTTGAGCCGTGCACCTGAAACAGAAACAAACCTTTTTAATAAAGGGTTGGCCTATCTGCTGGCAGATGATCTGAAAAATGCTTTGATATCCTTCGAGGAAAGTGTCCAGAAGAACAGAGAATTCGGGTATGGTTTTTATGGGTTAGCGCTCATTGCTGCCGATACAGGAGACAAGCAGGCTTTGTATGAAAATCTGGCCAAGGCAGTGGAAAAAAGCGAATACCTCAGGTCTCGGGCATTAAGGGACATTGCTTTTAAATATTATACCAGCGATCCAAAGTTTTTGGCAATATTCAAAGAAGATGGAGCGTAAGCATTTTTGATCACTGTTTTGCTTTTTAAAATATGAATATCCGCATTTATGCCACATTGATATCATTGGTACTTTCAATGAAGCTGGATTTACCCAAAAGCCTTTTTTTTATGATTGAGGACCAAAGATGTCAATACTCATGGTTTCAGGTTTTTCTTTGTAGAAAATGAACCGAAAATTGTGTTTATAAAAAAAAGTTTTTGAAATTTGGTTAATTGCTTTAAATTGGTTGCTGAAATGTGGGGGTTCAAAATTATCCTTATGGTTTCGTTCATTTAACCCAATAATCATTATTAATTAATGATTTATTTGTTTGATGAATTTTAATTATAGTAATTGTCAATTAAAACTTAACCCAAAATATCCTGCGTATGAAAACCAAAAAATTTTTTTAGACGAATTACAAAATCGTTATAGTTAAAACCCAATTGGTTTTTTGGTTCTAAAACCAAAATCGGAAGATGAGACAAATCCCAAAGAGGTCTCAGGTATAATCTGCAATTTTCAGGAAGGAGTAAATTTCTAACGACGAATATTGTTATTATCTTAAATAGCATAGCAATCGTTTGCATAAAAAAATCTAACATTGCATTACATTTTATTAACAATTATTAATTATTTCCCAATCTATCTATGTTTATGGAAAAACTTTACAAAAGGCTAGGTGTGCTCATGTTACTCTTAGTGCTTTCCAGCGCTACAGTGCTGGCACAAAAAACCGTCACAGGAACAATCCTGGATGAATTCGGTACGGGGCTGCCCGGTGTAACTGTTCTGGTAAAAGGAACAACTACCGGTACAGCTGCCGATATCGATGGAAATTTCTCACTGAATGTTCCAAGTAACGAAAGTGTTTTGGTTTTCTCGTTTATCGGGTATCAAACTCTGGAACAATTAGTTGGTAACAGGTCAGTTATCGATGTTCAAATGGCACCGGATGAAAGAACTCTTACTGAAATGGTTGTAACAGGTTACACCATTGACAGCCGAAGAGAAACCACAGGTGCAATTGCCACGGTCGATCCCAGGGATCTGACTATCATTCCCACAGGAAACGTAGAACAAACACTACAAGGTAGGGTTTCAGGTTTGACAGTTGTAACCAATGGACAGCCCGGAACAAGCTCTATCGTTAGAATCAGGGGTTTTGGAGCCTTTGGAGGAAACGAGCCACTATATATCGTGGATGGATTACCTGTTGGTTCCACAGACTTCTTGAACCCTGATGATATCGAATCCACCACTGTACTTAAAGATGCTGCTGCGGCTTCAATCTATGGAGCAAGAGCTGCCAACGGTGTGATCATTTACACCACCAAACGTGGTAAAAGAGGTGACCAAAAGCTGAGAGTGGATTATAACGGTATGTTTGGTGCCACTGATCCCGGACAAGGCTTGGATATGATGAATCCTGCTGACTTTGCAGAATACACCTGGTTAGCTGAAACAAATCAAGCAAGAATAGATGGTAGAGCTCCAAATTATGGACATCCGCAATTTGGTACAGGATCTACTCCCGTCATGCCTTACTATTTGAGTTCCATTGTTCAAAATGCTGACGGATCATTGGGAACAACATCAGGAACACCCGGTCCCTTTAATGCACAGCAATTGGAACAACAAAGAGAGTGGTACAATATCGATCCGGCAAAAGGTGGAATCCGTCAATTAACCCGTGCCGCAACCGGTGAGGGTACAGATTGGTACGATGCCATTACAAGAGTTGCTCCTATTCAGAGGCACTCTCTGGGATTTAGTGGAGGTTCAGAATTCAGCAGATACTTTATCGGTTTTGGAGCGCAGAATCAAGCTGGTATTGTGTTGGGAAATCAATTCAACCGTTATTCTTTAAGGGCCAACTCTGAGTTTGATGTAACCAAAAGACTAAGAATAGGTGAGAATTTCCAGGCCACCTACCGTCAGACACTGGGTCAATCCGGTGGATCAGGAGGTCAAGGGGTATCGGATGATGAAAATGATATTCTTCAAGCATTCAGAATGCCTTCTATCATCCCTCTTTATGATGAATTCGGTGGTTATGCAGGAACGGCTTCACGAGGATTCAATAATCCAAGAAGCCCACTGGCAAGTAGAGAAGGTCAATTGGATAACAGGAGTTTTAATGTCAATATAATAGGAAATCTGTATGCAGAATATGATATTCTGGAGGATCTGACTTTTCGAACTTCGATAGGAGGCCAGTACGGAAACTATTATTTCTGGAATTATAGCAGGCTTCAGTATGAAAACTCCGAAAATAACTCTGCTTTCGGTTACGGTGAAGGTTCAGGATTTGGTTTTGGTTACACCTTCACCAATACAATGAATTATAAAAAGAAGTTTGGCGTCCATTCCTTCGATATTCTTTTAGGGCAGGAAGCCCTCAATACGGGTGTCGGTAGAAATATAAGTGCCAATGGTCAGAATCCTTTTTCCAGAGATCCTAACTTTATAAACATCTCCAATCTGCCCGTTGAAACTAGACAGGTAAATTCAAACCTTGGAAATGGGGTAACCTTCTTTTCGTACTTTGGTAGGGTTAACTATTCCTACAATGACAAATACTTGTTGAGTGCGGTATTAAGGAGAGATGGGTCTTCCAGATTCGGTGCCAATACCCGTTTTGGTGTATTCCCTGCATTTTCTGCAGCATGGAGAATCTCCGCTGAAGATTTTATGGCCGGAATGACTTGGATGGACGATGTGAAAATCCGTGGTGGATATGGAGAAATGGGTAATTCAAACAACGTGAATCCCAATAACCAATTCAGCACCTTTGGTGGTAACGTTGGTCAATCCTCCTATGATATTGCAGGAACCAACAGTTCTGCTCAGATAGGTTTCTTTAGGAATAGAATAGGTAACGTTAATGCAAGATGGGAAACTGCCGTTACCCAAAACATCGGATTTGACGGTACCTTCTTTGGCGGTAGATTGGACGTGATCATGGATTTATGGAGAAAAGATACGAAGGATTTGTTGTTCACGGTTCCTATAGTGGCGACCGCAGGTCCCAATGCATCTCCTCCGGCAGTTAATATCGGTGAAATGTTGAATCAGGGTTTCGATTTTCAAGTAATTACAAGAGGTAATCTAGCCAGTGAATTTACCTATGAAGTAAATGTTACAGGTGGTTTCTTGAAAAACGAAATCGTGTCACTTGCTCCTGGCTTAACGGTAATTACGTCTGTTAATCCAAGCTACAGAGGCATTCAACCTATCAGGAACGAAGTAGGAAGACCTTTGTCAGCTTTCTTTGGCTATCAGGTAGAAGGGTTGTTCAGAAATGCGGAAGATGTAGCCAGCCATGCTGATCAAACAGGTGCCGCTCCGGGAAGATTTAAATTTAAAGATATCAATGGAAGGGATGAAAATGGAAATTTGACAGGTCTTCCAGATGGTATAATAGATGGTGATGACAGAACTTTCTTGGGTAGTCCTGTTCCTGATTTCACCGGGGGTTTGAATTTCACTGTAGGATACAAAAACTTTGATTTGTCAACCTACTTCTATACTTCTATTGGAAATGAAATCTTTAATCAATCGAGATGGTTCACTGATTTTTATCAGACCTTTGAAGGAGCTGCAATTTCAAACAGGTTAAAAAATGCCTGGACTCCCGATAATCTGGATGCCACTATTCCTGTGGTTGAAAAAACATCCAACTTCAGTACTTCTAATAACTCCAGTAGCTTCTATGTGGAAGATGGCTCATATCTACGATTGCAAAACGTGACATTGGGATATACTATGCCTGCTGCTTTGCTTTCAAGATTACAGCTTCAAAGATTGAGAGTATTTGCCTCAGCAAACAACTTGTTGACTCTTACCGGATATGAAGGTTTGGATCCTCAAGTGGGAGGAGATGCCGATTTGACTTTCGGTATTGACGTAGGTAACTACCCTGTAACAAGAGGTTATACTTTCGGAATTAATCTTAGCTTCTAATGTTAAGCCATTCTGAATTAATACAGTTATATAATATGAACTAGCTATCAGCGTTAAAAAAATATGAAAAATCTAAAAATAAAAATAGGAGGAGCGATATTGACATCCTGTCTGATGCTCCTCTCCATCAGTTGCGAAGACTATCTGGAAGTAGCTCCAACAGGGTTGCTTTCGGAAGCGCAGTTAACTTCTGCGGATGGAATAAATGCTGCTTTGATTGCAGCCTATTCCCAGGTAAACGGAAGAGGAAACAGATTGGCTTCTCCTTCCAACTGGGTCTGGGGAAGTATCCGAGGCGGGGAAGCCAACAAAGGCACCGATCCCGGAGATTTCAATACCATAAATCCTGTTCAGCGATTCGAAACCGATGCAACTCTTTCTTTGCTTCGTGACAATTGGCTTGGAAATTACGAAGGTATTGCAAGAGCAAACAATGTGCTTAGGTTGTTGACAAAAAAGGGCCCCGATGTAACAGATGCAGAGGCGACTTCACTGGCAGCCCAGGCCCGCTTTTTAAGGGCGCATTATTATTTCCAATTGAAGCGTAATTTTAACAATACGCCTTATGTGGACGAAACTGTAGATTACGCTAACGGTTTGGAGGAAATTTCCAACAACCAGGATCTTTGGCCGTTTATAGAGGCTGATTTTCAGTTTGCCGCTGATAATCTTCCACCAACCCAGCCTCAGGTAGGCAGGGTAAATTCTTGGGCTGCAAAGACTTATCTTGCAAAAACATATCTTTATCAAGATAAATTTGCACAGGCAAAAGCATTGTTTGATGAAATCATTGCAAACGGTGTAACAAGTAATGGTTTGAAATATGGTCTTGTTCCTTATTATGATGATGCTTTCCGAGGTGAAAATGATAACCATCAGGAATCTGTTTGGGCTTATCAATCAGCTGCCGGTACAGGTTCTGTAAATAATGCCAACCCGGAATTCGATTTGAATTTCCCTTACAATACAGGTCCAAACGGTCCGGGGAATTGCTGTGGTTTTTATCAGCCTTCTTTCACCTTTGTAAATTCATTTAGAACCAATGCGGATGGTCTTCCTTTATTGGACGGTTCTTTTAATGCAGCTGGAAATACAGTGAAAAATGACCAAGGTGTACCTTCAGATGTTGCCTTTACTCCGGATACAGGAAACCTTGATCCACGTTTGGATCATACTACAGGCAGAAGAGGGTTACCTTATTTGGATTGGCAGGATCATCCGGGTGCAGCCTGGATAAGAAACCAGCCTAACGGTGGGCCTTTTTCTCCCAAAAAGTATGTCTACGAAAGATCAGAACAGGGCTCATTTCAAGATAACAGTAGTTGGACTCCGGGTTACACAGGTATCAACTTTATGATAATCAGATTTGCGGATGTATTGTTGATGGCTGCAGAAGCTGAAGTGGAACTTGGAAACCTTGAAAAAGCCAGAGAGTATGTTAATATGGTTAGAGAAAGAGCGGTGAATTCCAAATTGGAAAGAGAAGACGGTTCACTGGCTGCTAATTATGTAATCGGAACCTATGATACTCCTTGGACCGATGCTGCTATGGCCAGAAATGCTGTGAGATTTGAGCGGAAGCTTGAATTAGGGATGGAAGGCCATAGATTCTACGATCTTGTAAGATGGGGAATAGCTGAATCCGAACTTGATTTTTACTTTGCGCATGACGGAGAATTACTTCAGTCTGCACTTGGTGGATCTTCTTATGAGGATAAGCATAAATTCCTTCCTATTCCACAGGATCAGATCGATCTAACGGGTAGTGATATCCTGATTCAGAATCCGGGTTTCTAATTACTAGAAAGTTAATAAAATTGAAGAGATGGTCATTGACCATCTCTTTTTTTTCGTTTTTTGTACACCTTTAATTTATATCCAGAGTCGGCAAGTCCTCAAATGACTTTCAGGACATTAAGATCCGGTATAATTTATTAGCATCTGGACATCATTAAGTCACTGATAATCGACTTTCTGAAGAACACTCGCAGAATATCATCTTATATCCATTTTCTGAATTCTAAGTAAAAAAGGTTGGATTAAATAATAGTACTAGTTTGATTTCTTTTTTAAAAAAAATAAATAAGATTTGGGGTTGGCATTTTTAAATCAAATTGAATTTGCTTAGATTAGATTTTAAAATATATGTTTATTTGATAATTCCTAGAGTTGTATGTTTTACCCATCCATTATAGGATTTTTATCATGAGAGAAGCATTCGTTTAACTTTAACCCAAAATATTCTGCTTATGAAACATCCGGATTTTTGAATTCTTTTAAAGACCTGACTTATTTTTGAATACTTTTAATAAGGCAAGTATCTTTGATAGGTGGTTTATATCAATTTGTTTATCTGTAAACCCCACTCCAATGATATGTACAGCTTATGATTCAAAATGATCTTGTCTATAAATGAATAACCCATTAATGTCAAACCATTGTAATCATTTAAATTTTATGGAAAATCTATACAAAAGAATAAGCATGCTATTGCTGCTCTTTGTGCTTTCAGGCGCAACATTGCTGGCTCAAAATACAGTCACGGGAACTGTGGTGGATGATTCGGGGACTGGACTTCCCGGTGTTACCATTCTTGTCAAAGGAACCACTAACGGTGTCGTTTCTGATTTGGATGGAAATTATAAAATCAATGTTCCTTCGGCTCAATCAGTGCTTGTTTTCTCTTTTATTGGGTTTGAATCCCAAGAGCAGGTTGTAGGAAACAGATCCCAAATTGACGTACAATTGGAACCATCAGTAAGAGCACTTCAGGAGGTGGTGGTTACAGGATATGGGGCCCAATCCAAAAGAGATATCACCGGAGCTGTCACGACTGTGGACACAGAAGATTTGTTGTCAATACCGGCCACGACGTTTGCCCAACAACTACAAGGTAGAGCCGCAGGGGTAAATATTGTCAATGATGCCACCCCGGGGGGAGAAGCTACTGTTAGGATCAGGGGATATGGTACTATAGGAAACAACAATCCTCTTTATGTCATTGATGGTGTTCCCACAGAAAGACAGGGAAACCTTAATCCCGAGGATATCGAATCCATTCAGGTTTTGAAAGATGCGTCGGCCGCTTCTATTTATGGATCAAGGGCTGCCAATGGTGTGGTGATTATCACCACCAAAAGAGGAAAGGTGGGTAAGCCAACAATTTCATTCAATACCTACCAAGGTATGCAGACAGCAGGAAATTCACCTCAGGTTTTAAATGCCGAAGAACTGGGCAGATATCTTTATCTGGCAGATATTTATGCCGGTAAGACTCCGGGCCATGGCCAATATACTTTTGGTCCAAGTGGGGAGGTGACTATTCCTGACTATGTATTTCCAAGTGGTACCAACGAAGGGGATCCCAGCACTGACCCTAGTCTCTATGCGCTAAGGCCCGGGAATATCTATGCGATAACCAGATCGGCAGATACCAATTGGTGGGATGAGGTGACCCGGTCAGCTCCCATTCGGAATTATCAGATTTCTGCCGCAGGCGGTACAGAAAACGGTAGGTATGCATTGTCAGCAGGATATTTCAATCAGGATGGTATCGTGAAGTTCATCGGATATGAGAGATATTCTTTGAGAGCTAACACGGAGTTTCAAACACTAAACAACAAGCTTACCATCGGAGAAAATCTCTCCGTCACATTTGATAACCGTAAAGGCGGATTTGGTAACCAAAATGAGCAAAACGCTGTATCAGGTTCCTACAAACACCATCCCTTGCTTCCGGTCTATGATATTGAGGGGAATTTTGCGGGAAGTAGAGGCGCTAATTTAGGTAACAACTTTAATCCTTTTGCAGTATTGTCCAGACAACAGGATAACAGAACATACAGGATGAGAGTTTTTGGAAATGCTTATGCTTCTTTCGATTTCAACGATAATTTTCAATTCAAAACCAGTCTAGGCATAGATGCTAATACAAGTAGAGGAAGGTATTTGGGAAGGCCACAACCTGAATATGTGGAAGGAAACTTTATCAATAGTTCAACAGCCAGGCATGATTATCAATATCAATGGGTTTGGACTAATGTTTTAAGCTATAAAAAAGTTTTCAATGAAGTTCATTTTGTAGATGCGTATGTAGGTACTGAAGCAATTGCGGAATTCGGCGAATTTTTCGAGGCGGGCCGCCAAAGATTTGCATTTACCACAACAGATATTCTCAGCTATCTGAATCTGGGAGATGCCACCACGGCTACCAACTCAGGAAATGTTTTTAGAGATTATAGCTTGTTTTCCCAATTCGGAAAATTCAACTATGCATATGCAGATAAATACCTGGTACAGATTATAATCAGAAATGATGCATCATCCAGATTCCTTTCCGCTTCGAGAAATGCAATATTTCCTGCATTTAGTTTGGGTTGGAGGTTGTCTGAAGAAGCAGCTGTGAGATCCGCACTTCCATTTGTAACCGACATGAAACTGAGATATGGATGGGGTAAAACTGGTAATCAGGCAATCGGTGATTATAATGCTTTCACAACCTATAGATCCAATATATTTAATGCAGGATATCCCATTGATGGCTCCACTTCTTCACCTACCATTGGGTTTGATGCCCAGAAGTTCGGAAATCCCAACGCAAAATGGGAAACAACTACTTCCAATAATCTGGGACTCGATGTGTTAATGTTCAATGATAAAGTGAATTTGGAATTTGATATATGGCAACGGGTTACCACAGATATGTTGTTTACTATACCGATTACTTTCACGGCAGGTGATGCATCTGCACCATCATCCAACGTGGGTCAGATCACCAACAAAGGAATAGATCTGAATTTGGGATATAGTAATACCGCTGCTGGGGGAGATCTGAGATATAGTATATCAGGAAATTTCTCAACATACAGAAATGTCGTTGATAAGCTGGATGAAAATGAGGAAACAAGGTTTTTTGGATTCGGTTCAAGGGTTCCTGCAGTTACCTTAACTCAAGCAGGTTTACCACTTTCTTCATACTATGGTTTCAATGTATTGGGAATTTTCCAAACCCAGGAAGAAGCAAATTCGCATGCTACATATGGAAGCTACAATGCTCCGGGAAAATTCAAAATCGAGGATGTGAATAATGATGGGGTGATAACGGATGATGACAGGACAGTCATAGGTAATCCACATCCGGATTTTACCTATGGAATCAACATGAACATTGGCTATAAAAGTTTTGATTTAACCATTTTCGGCAACGGATCTGTGGGAAATGATATCTTTAATTATGTTCGCTATTTTGCTGATTTCAACACATTCCAAGGAAACAGGTCCAAAGATGCCCTCTATAATGCGTGGCAGCCTACCAATCCACAGGCACCACGTGACCAGTGGGTAGCCGCAAATCCGAATGCCACAGCCCCTATAATGGATGCCAATGACCAGGTCAGTAGCCGTCCTTCAAGTTATTTCATTGAAGACGGTTCTTATTTTAGAATCAGAAACATTCAACTCACCTATAATTTGCCAACCGATGCCTTATCAAGACTTGGCTTTGGAAGAGCATCGGTTTACCTGCAGGGACAAAACCTGATCACTTTCACCAAATATTCAGGCCTCAATCCGGAAATCCAAACGAATACGGATAATACCCTTGGATTTGACGGAGGCTATATGCCTGTGTCAAGAAACCTCCTTGTTGGCCTAAATCTTAATTTCTAAAACTATTCTTGTTATGAAAACCATATATTCAATAATAACATGTATCACACTACTGATTATTACCATCAGCTGCGGTGACGAATTTCTGACTAAGGAACCAAAAGGCCAGTTTAGTTCCAGTGCATTAGCTACTGAATCCGGAATAGATGGATTGTTGCTCGGAGCATACAAGATGCTTTCAGGTACCGGTCTTGATGGTCAGGCACCTTGGGAGAATGATGTTCAAAACTGGGTTTTCGGAGGTATAGCTTCCGATGATGCCTATAAAGGAACCGATGCAGGAGATCAGCCTGAGCAGTCGTTTATAGAAGCCTATGATTTCCAGGCTTTCAACGGACATATCAGAAACAAATGGAGAGGGCTTTTTAAGGGCGTGGCGAGATCAAATGATGTCCTGAATACCTTGAAGGAGGTCGAGTCCATCAATGATCAAAAAAGGGCGGAGATAATAGGAGAGGCAAGGTTTTTAAGAGGTTTCTTCCATTTCGAAGCAAGAAAAATGTGGAGAAACCCTCCTTATATAGATGATAATATCTTCAATATCAATGATGTGGAAAGTACAAAGGTGCCCAATGATGTGGAAATTTGGCCGATGATTGAGGCTGATTTTCAGGCAGCAATCGAAAATTTGCCTGAAGTTCAGGATCAGGTAGGAAGACCGACCAAGTGGGCGGCAATGGCTTTTTTGGCCAAAGCTAAAATGTTTCAGGGATGGGATCAGAATGGCAATGCCAACACAGCTAAACTACAGGAAGCCAAAGTCCTTCTTGACGAAATTGTAAACAGCGGAAGATTCAGTTTAGTGGATAAATTTGAAAATAATTTTCTTGTTGCCACCCGTAACAATGAAGAGTCAATTTTTGAAATCCAATATGCAATAACCAGTGCAAATGATCAGGCATCCAATCAGGGCGTAGGTTTGGCACATCCTTACATAGATCCCTGGGGATGTTGCGGATTTTATCAGGCTTCCCAGAATTTGGTTAATGCTTTCAAAACCACCTCTGACGGACTTCCCCAACTGGATGATTTCAACAATACCGACGTGACTTGGCAGACGCCGTATACAGGTCCCCTAGATCCCCGAATCGACCATTCTCTGGGTAGACCGGGAATTCTTTTCAAGGATTTTAAAATCCACGGCACAGATTTCGTCCGTGATCTATCCTATGCAGGTCCTTACTCCTCAATGAAACACGTAGCCGAACAGGCAGCATTCGGTATAGGCGGATGGGGAAATCTTACGGCAAATAATTATAGAATAATGAGGTATGGAATGATTTTATTATGGTTGGCAGAAGTGGAAGTAGAGGTGGGAAGCCTTGAAAGAGCCAGAGAATTGGTCAATATGATTCGAACTAGGGCAGCAAACCCGGAAGGATTCGTGCCTAAGGCTATTCAAGGAAGTTCCAGGAACGATTTTACCATTGTTCCCGGGGAACCTGCCGCAAATTACACCATCAGTACTTACAATTCTCCATGGACAGATAAAGAAATGGCAAGAAAAGCTGTTAGATTCGAAACAAGACTTGAATTCAGTATGGAAGGACACCGTTTCTTTGACCTTCAAAGATGGGGCGTTGCAGCAGAAGTACTGAACAAATATCTGGAAGGTGAAAAAGATAATCGGGTTTATTTGGCTGGAAGATCTTTTACCAAAAATAAAAACGAGTTTTATCCGATTCCTTTGGAAGCAATAGACAGGTCATTACAGGATGGTCAACCTACCTTGACACAAGACCCTGCTTATTAAAGTTAAAATTATGAATTAAGAAAGACTTGAGAATCTCAAGTCTTTTTTTTTGGTGTGCAGGCCTGAAATATTGAAAAAAATCATCCTATAACAAGGCAGGACCCACATCTTATAATATCATCCCCCGGATGGGGCTTCAAGCCAGTATTTGGATGTATTGGAATAGAAAACTAAATAAAGCTTAAATCGAAGATGAAGGTCAATAAGTCTTATGTGGTTTTGATAAAGCAATTTGCAAAACTTGAAACGGGTAATATATTAAAGCTGAATTAAAGAACAAGAAAATTGAAGAATTGAAGTTATTTATTCCAGAATCCAGAATAAGGAGCGATATCTTGGCATATTGACTCCAAATCAAACCAGAAAATCGACAAATTTGGATTTGAGGGTTGTTCATTGTGGATGTTGTATTACATAAAACTTCCGGTGTAATCTTGCTGGAAAACAAAAAATGCTAAATTTGTTTACCCATCCTGCAAAGGCATTAAGAATTAGAAGTATATGAAGTTTAATTTCTCCCTCATCATTTTGGCTTTGGTTTTTTTCTCCTGTAAAAAGGAAGAAGAAACCCTATACAAACTCCTTCCTGAATCCACTACCAACATCAGTTTCAATAACCTGATCACGGAAACCGATACCTTCAATATCCTTACCGATGAATACATATTCAACGGTGGAGGAGTAGCTGTTGGGGATTTCGACAATGATGGCCTTCCTGATTTATATTTTACCGGTAATCAGGTCGCCAATAAATTATATCTCAATCAGGGCAATCTTGAATTTTGGGACGTCTCCGCTGAGGCCGGTGTGGAAGCTTCTGACAAATGGAGTACAGGGGTGACGGTTGTCGATATCAATGGGGATGGCTGGCTGGATATCTATGTTGCTACCGCAATGTACCACGATCAGTCCAAAAGAGCCAATCTGCTTTTCGTAAATCAGGGACTTAATGATGACGGTATTCCGGAATTTCTGGAACAGGCCGCACAATACGGGATTGCCGGAACCGGCAACAGTATGGGGGCTACATTTTTTGATTATGACAATGACGGCTTTCTGGATTTATATGTATTGAACAATGAACAATCAAAAGCAGTCCCAAGCAACTATCGCCAAAAAATAACCGATGGCTCGGCCATCAACAATGATCAGCTTTACCGCAACAACGGGGACGGAACTTTCACCAATGTGACGCTTCAGGCAGGAATTACCATTGAAGGTTTTGGTTTGGGACTTGCTGTAGCCGATTTCAATCAGGACGGTTGGTCCGATATCTACATCAGCAATGATTACCTGACCAATGATATTCTGTACATCAACAATCAGGATGGGACGTTTACAAACAAAACTTCAGAAAAGATCAAGCATCAGAGTATGTTTTCCATGGGTTCTGATGTCTCCGATTTTAACAATGACGGATATTCGGATCTCATTACACTGGATATGTTGGGTGAAACCAATTTCAGGAAGAAGACAACTATCGGCAAAAATTCTTACCAAACCTATATCAGCAACGAGCAATGGGGCTATGAGTACCAATATGTAAGAAATATGCTTCAGGTCGGAAACGGGCCCGGTATTCCTTTCAGTGAAATCGGTCTGCTTGCCGGCATCTACCAGACAGATTGGAGCTGGTCCCCTCTTTTTATGGATGTGGACAATGATGGGCACCGGGATCTGTTGGTGACCAATGGTTTTCCCAGGGACATAACCGACAAGGATTTTGCCAATTATCGGGCAGATGTAGGTTCTGTGGCTACCAATCGACAATTATTAGATTCTATTCCGATTATCAAAATTCCGAATTACGCGTTTCAGAACAACGGTGATCTCACTTTTGAGGATGCCGGTGCTGCCTGGGGACTCAACAGACCTTCCTTTTCCAATGGAGCCGTTTTTGTAGATCTGGACGGGGATGGAGATCTGGATTATGTAATCAACAATATCAATGATCCTGCATTTATTTTCGAAAATACTTTGAACAACCAGGATGAAAACCCAAATTTTCTAAGGATTAAGCTTAAAGGGCCTAAAAACAATAATTTGGGAATTGGAACAAAAGCAGTCATCCGATATGAGGATGGAGCATTTCAATACCATGAACACCACCTCACAAGGGGCTATATGTCGGCAGTGGAAGGGGTGATTCACTTTGGTCTTGGAGCAGTGGACGAGGTTAAGACGCTGGAAATTCTCTGGCCCGACGGTTCTTATCAGGAAATAAAAAGTCTGAAAGCCAATCAGGTCGTTGAAGTGGACCATGCTCAGGCTGCTTCGAAGCCCAATAATTCACTCGTCTTTCCCCTTGCCCCCAAAGCTGTCGAACCACTTTTTACTGAGGTTGCAGACGAGTTGAAAATCAATTATGTGCATCAGGAAATTGATAAAATAGATTATAATATCCAGCGGACTTTACCCCATAAACTCACCCAGCTTGGACCGTCCATTGCTGTCGGGGATATTACCGGCAACGGACTTGAAGATTTCATTGTCGGAAGTTCTGCCGGATTTTCCCCCCAGGCATTTATTCAAAAATCTGATGGCAGTTTTGAAGAAAAACCTTTGTTCGAATCAGAGGAAGAAAACAGGTTTGAAGAAATGGGAATGTTGCTTTTTGATCTGGACAATGACGGTGATCCGGATCTCTATACAGTCTCCGGGAGCAACGAATTTCCCGTCAATGCAGAAGAATACCGGGATCGGCTTTATCTCAATGACGGGAAAGGAAATTTCACATTGGCTAAGGATAATATGCCCATGATAAATGGGAGTGGATCCACTGTCAGAGGAGCCGATTTTGACGGGGATGGTTTTATGGATCTTTTTGTAGGAGGGCGAACCCCGATTGCCCAATATCCATATCCGGAAAACAGCTTCTTACTGAAAAACAGAAACGGTGTTCTGGAGGATGTCACCGATCAGTTGGCACCGGGATTAAGACAGGTGGGTATGGTGACCGATGCGCTCTGGACGGATGTTGACAATGACGGACTGCCGGACCTGATCGTGGTAGGCGAGCTGATGGCCATTACCGTTTTTAAAAATGAGGGTGGTACCCTCCGGAAATCAGAAAATACCGGATTGGAAAATCACTTAGGCTGGTGGAACAGTATCGTGGCCGGTGATTTTGATCAGGACGGGGACATGGATTATATCGTTGGCAATATGGGCACCAACAACTATTATCACCCCACCCCCGAAAAGCCCATGACCATGCTGGCCAAGGATTTTGACAACAACAACAGCGTTGACCCGCTTACCTTTCTTTATTTCAAAACCAATGATGGAAATCGGGTCTCGGTTCCCAGTCATTATTGGGATGACTTATATGGTCAGAGTGTGTTGTTCAGAAGAAAATTTACAGGATATAAACAGTATGCACAAGCCACACAGGAAACTTTATTGACACCTGAGGAATTGGAAGGCGCACTCAAACTGACCGGTAATTATGACCGCAGCAGCTATATAGAAAACCTTGGAAATGGACAATTCAAGGTTCATGAACTTCCGATCTGGGCCCAAACCGCCCCAATAAACGGAATGATCGTCGATGATGTTGATGTTGATGGCAATTTGGATGTGCTCTTGGTGGGGAATGACTTCGGGAATGAAGTTTTCTCGGGCAGATATGATGCATTCAACGGGCTTGTTCTTTTAGGTGACGGTAAAGGTGGCTTTGAAGCAGTCCGAACTGGGGAAAGTGGATTTCTTGTACCCGGTGATGCCAAATCTATGGCAAGTGTGATTACCCAAAATAGCCAGACCATTTACCTTGCCAGCCAAAACAGAGGCAGGCTTACCGCGCACCGCTCAAAATCCGCAACAGTGGGAAAAACCACTCAACCTGAGAATAACATCCATACCCTCATCCTTGAACTGGAAAACGGACAGACCCAACGCATGGAAATCCACAACCGGTCGGGATACCTCTCCAATTCAGGAAACCGAATTGTCTTACCAAAAAACCTGAAAGGACTTAAAGGCGTGGATTATCAGGGGAAAATAATGGAAATCACTTTTTAAAAAGTTTTACAAGGGTAATGCATGACCAATGTATTCGGGTATAGATTGCATAATGAGGAGGATATATTTTGGTTTTTACCCGTATATGCTTTTAGATAAGGAAGAAAAACAGAAGGATTAAAATCCTTCTGGGCTATGAAAATACCGTACTCATTTCCTTGACCCGGCATCTTTACCATTCTACTATCCATATCTCTGTTCAGTTTTGTTTCTTTACCATTCTTCCTGATCCTGAGGTGCGCACATCTGTGTTACGGGGATTTCCCTTATACTGCACATCTCCTGAACCAGAGGATCTTATCGAGATGGATTCGTTGGCAGTGAAAGTAGCATTTCCTGATCCTGATTTGTTTACCGTCGTATTTTCCGCTTGAAGTTCCATTGCATTGAAGTTACCCGAACCTGTTTGCTTTAAAGTCAAGTTGCCCACAGCACCACCTTCAACTTTCATATTGCCCGAACCCGTCATGGTCAGCATTAGGTTGTCGGCTGTTATGTGCTTTAAGATTGTATTGCCGGAGCCGCTCATTTCAATCTCAAGGTCATGGGCAGCAATATTTTCTGAACTCTTAAGATTTCCTGAACCACTTATTTTTATAGCTTCCAGATCCCGGTAAGTAACATACACAGTCAGATTTACATTTCTGTAATTTCCTCTTTCTAAGGAAATTTTCAAGGTGTTATTATCTACCTCAGTTATCACATTATTCAGGTCAAAGCTGTCGGTTTCCAACCGGATCTCTTCTTTTTGACCCTTCTGAAGGATCACATCCCAGCTTCCTCCGGAGGAAATTTTGGTAAAGGGTGACAAACTCCTCATTTCAACCGTCTGTGCGGAAAGTGCGGAAACGACCAAGCAAAATATCAGGGCCAAAGCACTGGATTTTAAAGTTTTCATAGTAGTAAGGATAGCATATTTAAAATAATTCAAAATTGTCTTTCCAATTTTATGCCGGATCAGTTGTTGCATCATCCGCGTTTTTCAAACTTTTCCAATTTTTCATCTGTACGAAAAATACTATAAATGTCCTTTAGCGGTCAAAAGCAAGTCGGCATTTGAGGAGATGATGGGTTTGTAGATAAAAAGTAAATCTTTTTGGGATAATTAGTACTACAAAGATTAGAAAGTTTAGGTTAAAGGAATAAAAAAAGAGGTTATAATGGTTGAATTTATTCAACACGCTAAGTAAAGATGGTATTAATATGATGGTAAAATTACTGCTTAGAAGAACCATATCATTAATATAAAGTTGTTATATTTAATATTTAAACATAAATCTTCCGCCCCATTCATCATTGCCCTTCAATCCGGGTATCACCCAACATCGTAATTAACAAAAGATCAAGTTTAATCCCCATGAAAATCTTTATCAACAAATCCAATTTTCTAAGAAATCTGAACCTTGAAGAGAATCTTGTAAATTATGAGGAAATTGTTAAGGCTGCCAAAAACTATTATAGTCCCTATAAAACCGTTGTGGAAATCCAGGGAAGCCTGATCTCCATCAATCTCTCCGGTGTAAACGATCCGGCAGAAATTAACGAGATTTTGATTGCAACCAAATCCCTTGGTTTGGTAAAATTGTCCCAAGCAGTACAGGTATTGGAAAAATTATGTCAAAACGATCCCGGTAACAAGGTTTATTTCTCGGATTTATATAAGGTTTATGAATTGAAAGGAGATTTGGATATTGTCTTGGAGAAGCTTTTAAACCCATAATTTTAAATTCATTTTTTCCTTCTCACAAAAAATCCGAATAAACCTCGATACAAAACCTATTATCCTCGCCCATAGATTGATGGTCACATCGGTCATCAGTCATCCGTCAAAAACCCTTGCTTCACCCCACAAAAAGCAGCAAAGCAAAGGTTCTTGTGTAGCACCTCAACCCGGGTAAATCCGACTTTCTTCATCACGTCCAGCTGATAATTGATTGATCGTGGAGAATCCTCTTTTTCCACATAATCCAGCACTTTTTTCCTGTATTCTGCACCACCCTTACCCTCTAAATATTCCCCGTATTTTTCCCAAATATAAGCATTCAGCAAGGCAGTGTCCTGACTTACCAGGTCTGATATCATCAGGCAGCCACCTTGTTTTAAAGACCTGAAAAGCTTGGTGAACACTGATTCCCAATCCTGATCATCCCGCAAATGATGTAAAACAGCACCTGCCAAGATGATGTCAAATTGCTCAGCAGGAAGATTGATTTCTTGGATGTCACCTTGGATGAGTGTAGGCTTTACTTTGGATGTTTGTAAAATCCGCTCATTTGCCCGATCCAGCATCGGTTTGCTCAAATCAATCAGCGTGCAATGAAGATCCGGGATTTTGCCCAACATCTTTAGGGAATAATTGCCGGCACCACATCCAAGATCCAGCAGCTGAGTCGCATTCGGTTTTATTCTTTTGGCAGCTTCGGTGAGCAGCTCCAAGGATATTTCGGCATCAATGGTCGCCACCTGTCCCGTCTGCAAATTGGAAAACCGCTCGACATCCCCGTCAAACCTCCTCCTGATTTCTTCTACAGTAGATTTATTCATAGCCTGGTTTACTTTACCGACTCAGATTTTGACATTCATTTTCAATATGATTTTCAAGTTCCAATACCTTCTTTTACTGTCCAGGCCTTATTTATAAAGCTGATTCAAGTCTGCTTTGCAGATATCAAGCATCAGGTTACCCACTTTTTGACAGGCATCTTTAAAATATTTTTCTCCTTTTTCAGCATTGGATTTTTTTGGATTTCCTATTCCTGTGTCTTCCGTTACCTGAGACCATTTACGTTCCGCCCATGCCCATTTTTCCTGAAGTCCCGGAATGGTTGATTTTTTTTCTTTTCCTTCTCCGGCCACTTCGAGCCGTAGTACCAGGTGCGGATAAAGATACAGGATTAAGCTTGTCTCCATTTCATCTGCATGATCCCCTTCCTCCTCAAAATATTTGGTTTTATCCAAAGCCTGAAACCAGTTGCAGGTCATCAACAGCATTTCAGGAAAAAGTAGTCCCAGCTCCCTGAGCATGGTTTTGAAATCATTGCCACCGTGACTGTTGAGGATCAGGAATTTCTTGATGCCCTGACGGTTAAGGACTGTAAGAACATCCTTGATAATGGCCATTTGGGTGCTGGGATTCATGTTGATATCCAGATAAATATCGCTTTGACCCGTGTTGACACCAAAAGGAACGGTAGGAAGGATCACTACTTTGGCTCCGTTTTCCCAAGCCACCTTTCCGGCTTCTGCAGCTATGGCATCCGCCTCATAAATATCCGTTCCGTAGGGCATATGATAATTATGCGCCTCAGTTGCACCCCATGGCATCACCGCCAATTCAAACCGATCATCTTTTAAACTCTTCCAGTTGTTTTCAGCTAATATATAAGGTCTCATGTTTTTTGATTTAGTTTGAAAAGCTAAAGTTATAATTATCCGGTCGTTTTCGGTATAGGTTATGTAATTTTGGGTTGTGGTATGTGGTATAAATCCCACAGGGATAAATACCAAATACCACCTACCCAAACATATCAAACAAGAAGCAAATGTCCCAAAGAAGAAATTTTCTAAAGAAAACTTTATTATCAACTTCACTTTTGATTCCGGCGACTTTTTCCAAGGCTGCCATTTCTTTGACAGAAAAAAGGGAAAAATTCAAACCCTTGATATTGTCTACCTGGAATCATGGCATGCCTGCCAACGACAAAGCTTGGGAAGTGCTATCCCGAACCGGTAACCTGGTGGAGGCTGTTGAGGAGGGCGTGAAGGTGACAGAGCTGGATATGGACAATCTTTCTGTGGGCTTGCAGGGATTGCCGGACCGTGAGGGCATCCCGACGTTGGATGCTTCGATCATGAAAGGGGACGGTTCCTGTGGTTCTGTGGCTTTTGTGAGACAGGTGAAGCATCCCATTTCTCTAGCCCGAAAAGTTATGGAAGAAACTCCACATGTAATGTTGGCAGGAGAGGGAGCAAGGCAGTTTGCAATTGCTCAGGGATTTCCGATGGAGTCCGAAACCCTGAGCCCAAAAGCGAAAGAACTTTATCAGGAGTGGAAAAAAACTTATCGATATAAACCTATAATCAACATAGAAAACCACGATACCATTGGCATGATTGCCCTGGGTCCAGATGGTAAATTGGCAGGATCCTGTACTACTTCCGGGTTGGCCTATAAAATGCATGGCAGAGTAGGGGACAGCCCGATTATCGGTGCGGGATTGTATGTGGATGATGAAGTAGGTGCTGCCACTGCAACGGGCTTGGGGGAATCCATTATCCGGATCTGCGGCAGTTTTCTGATCGTTGAACTGATGCGCCAAGGCAGAACCCCACAGGAAGCATGCGAGGAGGCGGTCGGAAGATTGATCTCAAAAAACAAGAATATTCAGGATATTCAGGCTGGATTTTTAGCAATGAACAAAGACGGTGAAGTTGGGGCTTATGCTGTCCGGCCCGGGTTCAATTATGCCCGCCATCACAGCGGAGGAGGAGAATTGATCGATGCGAAAAGTAAATTTTAAATGATGAACAAGATGTTGATAGAATCACCGGTTTTCACTATTGAAGCGGCTTTAAAAGCCATTGAATTCGGAATTGACCGACTGGAGCTGTGTTCTGATTTTGGAGAAGGAGGGGAAACTCCCGGTGCAGGGGCCTTATCCTTTTTGAAAGAGAAATTCACAGTTCCTGTTTATGTGATGATCCGGCCGAGAGGTGGGGATTTTGTCTATTCCCCCGAAGAACTGGAAGTCATGAAAAATGACATCAACATCCTTAAGTTTTTTGGAGCGGACGGGTTTGTTTTTGGAATCCTGAATCCTGACGGAAGCGTAAACCAACATGCCTGCAAATACCTATTGGCCGAAGCAGGAGAGCTTCCCTGCACCTTTCATCGCGCTTTTGATATTTGTAAGGATCAGGAAGAAGCTTTGGAAACCCTTATTGCCTGTGGATTTAAAAGAATCCTGACTTCGGGTGGTGAAAACTCGGTAACAGCAGGCCTTACCAAAATTCAGCAACTCCTGAAACTGGCGGGAAACCGAATCATCATCATGCCGGGCGGTGGTTTGCAGCCACAGCATGTTCCAATTTTAAACAAATCAGGTTTGCTGAAAGAAATTCATGCAAGCTGCAAAAGCCATAGACCCTCCGAAAGCCGATATGAACATCCGAAAGTCAGACTTTCACATGACCTGGAGGCCTTTAAACAGGTGTTGACAGTCGACAAGGAACTTGTAAACCGCTTTTTGGAGGAAATGGAAAAGTCATGACAGAACGGGAAAAATTGCTTGCCGGAGACTTTTACAATTCCCGTGATCCTGAACTGTTGGAAATGTATCATGAGGCAAAAGAAATGTTGCGGGAATGGTCTGCAATTTCCTCAAGAGAATCTGAAACCAAACAGGCTGTTTTGAAGAAACTGTTCGGCTTTCTTGGTAACGGTGTGGATAAAGCCAGTATGCGCATGAAAGGGACCTTTACAAAAGTTTTATTTTTGGCTTTGATGGGTTCCTCCTGTTCTTCAAATAGTGAAAATAATCATGAAAATACTGATTTTGAAGCCCTAAAACAAATAGACGGTACTTCTGAAGATTTGGAAGGACATCAATTGGCGGCGGCTTATTGTGGAGCATGTCATCTCAAACCGGAGCCGGAGCTTCCCGACAAATCTACCTGGGAGCATTCAGTTTTACCCGACATGAGGCGGAGGATGGGCTTGATCACCGCCGATGATTTTGGTTTGGCAGTAGGTGAAGATAGTGATGTACCATCTGGCATTTATTCCGAATCACAACTGATTACCCGTGGGGAATGGGAAAAAATCCGGGAATATTATCTGTCCCGCGCACCTGATACCTTAACGGGAATTAAAACAAAAATTGATATTGAGTATGAATTACCGGATTTTGAACCTATAGTACCCACGTTGAATAAACAAAGGCCAAATCTTACTACTTTGACGGCATGGAACAAGGAACAGGGAATTCTGTACTTCGGTGACCGTTTCAGGCAGCTGTTCCTGATTGATGGCAAGTCAATGGAGCTGATAGATTCCATTCCCATAGCTTCCCCTGCCTCTGCAATTATTTTTCATCCTGAAGGTAAGTTTGACTTATTGACAATGGGGATCATGGACCCATCCAATTTTGCGATCGGGCAGTTGAATAACTTTCAAAATTTTCAAATAAGTGCTGCTTCCCTGCAATTGGATAGTTTGCGGAGACCTGTCCATTTTTCATATGCTGATCTGAATCAAAACGGGCGGGAAGATATTATCATCTGTAATTTTGGTCACCATATCGGAAATCTTTCCTGGTATGAAAACACTCCCGGTGGATTTGTGCACCATCTTCTGAATGGGCAACCCGGAGCCAGGAAAACAGTGGTAACAGACCTCAATAATGACGGTTTACCTGATATTGTGGCTTTGATGACCCAGGCAAAAGAAGGAGTATATGCATATATCAACCAGGGTGATGGCAAATTCCGGGAGCAAATATGGTTAAAATTTAATCCTTTATTCGGAGGATCTGACTTTGAAATGGTGGACTTCAATAAGGATGGGAATCTGGACATCGTGATTGTCAGCGGTGATAATGCCGATAAGTCGCCCATTTTGAAACCTTATCATGGCATCAGAATATTTCTGAACAACGGGGAAAATCAATTTGAGGAAAGTTGGTTTTATCCCATGTATGGAGCAAGTGGGATTTTGGTTGAGGACTTTGATCAAGACGGAGAACCTGATCTTGCTGTCATATCGTATTTTCCGGACGGTAAACAAATTCCAAAACATAATTTTCTTTATTTCAAAAATTACGGCAACCTTGATTTTTCGGTTCACGCACATAAAGAATTAGGAAAATATTCATGGTTGACCATGGAAAAAGGTGATTTGGATGGAGATGGAAAAATGGATATTGTACTGGGAGGGTTTGACTTCAAAACACAATACAATTTCCCGATGCAGGATTGGATACCCTTTGTGGTATTGAAAAATGTGGGAAGCAAATGATTTCAGGATTTGTTGAAAATTTTTTTTTCTTATAAAATTTAATTCTAATAATAATCTGATTATGGATATTATAATCTGAATAATCAATTCATTAAGATGTAAAGTCTGAAAATCAGGATTTCAAATACATTTTATTATGATTGCTGAATTTTTTGAGCTAAATTAAGAAATCACATTAAACCCCAAATACCATGGTCAAAAGTTTTCAAGGAGTTCGCATGGCAGAACCAAAAAAATCCAATGTTTCCATTCTGGTAAAGGATCACATGTCAACAAACCTGACCACCTTTTATCCTGAGGATACCATAGATCATGTATTGGAGGTTTTGACAAATAAAAAAATATCAGGTGCACCGGTTGTGGATCATGATGAAAACCTGGTTGGGATCATTTCCGAAGTTGATTGCCTGAATGAAATCATCAAAGGGAAGTACACCAACACTCCCCGGTTTCCCGGAACAGTGGCCGAACACATGACCAGAGAAGTGATGACACTCTCACCTGAGATGTCACTTTTTGATGCAGCCGGTAAGTTTTTGGATTTGAAAATCCGTCGCTTCCCTGTTATGCAGGAAGGAAAATTAATCGGTCAGATCAGTTTGAGTGATGTTATCCGTGCCTTTCCCAAACTCAAACAGACCACGTGGTAATTGATTCCTCACGCTTTTGTTCTAATAGGACATAATTGAAAATCAAAATTCAGCGGATCCTTTACCTGACCTTTGGTTGCGACTACTTCCGTCCTGAAGTTATTGGGATTTGTCTTCAATCTTTCTTCCCGGAAATACTAATGTTTCTTTTAAAACAACAGAAATACATATTTTTACATATATCCCACCAACTTATACATCACAATTCCTATCCATTCCTTGAACAGTTTGTGCCATAAAGAGAGAGATTGTGGATCAGGGTATAATAGTACCGGAATGTCAAATTTCGTGTCCTGTCCATAATAATCAACCGGAAAAGTATCCGTCAGCACACCTGCTTTGTCAAAACAGCCTTTGGATCGGTACATATGGAATGCAGAGGTGATCAACAGAGATTTTTCCAGTGGAGAATAATCGTATTCTTCAAGTGTTTCTTTTGCCAGCACAGCATTTTGATAGGTGTTTTTGGCTTGGTTTTCTATTAATATGTCCGCTTCCGCCACTTCGGCAATGACCATAAAATCCCTCAAAAGTTCCGCTTCAGTATTTGGGTTTGCGGGATTGAGTCCCTGACCTCCCGTGATCAGGATTTTTTTGATCTTACCCAATTTATATAGCTGTATGGCCTGGGTGGCCCGGTCGGCACCTTTATTGAAAAAAGTGCGATCATAGACGGTTTTGCTGAGATTGGTGACTCCTGTCAGGACAATGCCTACCTCATAAATTGGGAGACTTTCAAAGATTTTGAATTCCGGTTCCCAGGCCTGCATGACAGCGTTACTGATAAACTGGTTGGAGAAAAAAAGCAGAAGAACAATACCCGCCAGAATTAATTTTTTACCCAAAGGTTTTTTCAAAAACCAGAAACCAAAAATAAGCAGGAGGCAAATGATGGTCATGGGCATAGCTAAAAAACTCAGAAACTGGGCAAGGTAGAAGAACATGGGTGAAATTTTTTGGAAAGATAGAAAAATTCAGAAGCAAGAACCAATGTATCAAGAACCAAGAATCAAGAACCAAGAGCCAAGGAATCAAGAACCAAGTATAAAGGTTTGGGAACGGAGTATTGAGAATTAAGAGCGTGTATCAAGAATTAAGAACATGATTTTCGGTGTAAATCTCAACCATATTTCATCCGCCTGAAAAAACCTTCCCATATATAATAAAGCGATAACTGCGGACCTATTTTGAGAAGCATATTTCATTTGTATTTCTTTTCAGTATTTTTGACTATGACATTGACCAAACCCAACCTGTTACCTCTTTTGGAAAAATTAACTGCCCAACTGGAAGGGGAATTAAAGTTTGATACACTGACCAAGACACTTTATGCCACCGATGCTTCGGTTTACCGGGAAATTCCGCTTGGGGTTGCTTTTCCAAGATCCGAAGCTGATTTACTAAAGTTGATCCGCTTTGCTCGGGAAAACAAAACTTCCTTGATTCCCAGAACAGCAGGCACCTCCCTTTCGGGCCAATGTGTTGGAAACGGTATCGTGGTGGATGTGTCGAAACATTTTACCGGGATCCTTGAATTCAACAAGGAAGAAAAGTGGGTTAGGGTTCAGCCGGGTGTTGTCCGGGATGAACTGAACGTTTTTTTGAAACCTCATGGTCTTTTTTTCAGCCCCATCACCTCTACTGCCAACCGGGCCATGATCGGAGGTATGGTGGGAAACAATTCCTCCGGTACAACCTCTATCGTCTACGGGACCACAAGGGAGAAAGTCATTGAACTCAAAACTTTCTTAAGTGATGGATCGGAAGTTGTTTTTGGTGCGCTCAGTCCGGAAGAATTCCGGGTCAAGTGCGGGTTGAAAAGCCGGGAAGGAAAAATCTATCGGCAGATTCGGGAAGCCCTTTCTGACGCCAATAACCAAGAAAATATACGGGAGCATTTTCCAAAGAAATCCATCCATAGGCGTAACACAGGCTATGCCGTGGATTATTTGATGAACACGGAGATCTTCACCGAAAGCACAGATACTTTTAACTTTTGCAAACTGCTGGCAGGATCAGAGGGAACGCTTGCCTTTACCACAGAAATAAAAATCAAGCTTGATCCCCTGCCGGATCCTGTTGAAATCGTGGTGGGCGCTCACTTTGTCAGCATCCATGAAAGCATGAAAGCTGCTCAGGTTGCTATGAAACATCCGGCCACGGCAGTTGAACTCATGGACAAAATCATCCTGGACTGCACCAAAGAAAGTATTGAATACAGCAAAAACCGAAATTTTGTAGAAGGGGACCCAATGGCTTTGCTGATGATCGAATTCAGAGGGAAAACCGTGGAGGAAGCCATGGAAAAAGGCGAAAGATTGATTGCAGACCTTAAAAATGCGGGATTGGGATATGCCTATCCTGTCATTGGTCCGGAACTGACCAAATCTGCCTGGGCTTTGAGAAGTGCCGGTCTGGGATTATTGGCCAATATTCCGGGAGACCGCAAAGCGGTTGCCTGCATCGAGGATACAGCGGTGGATATATTGGATTTGGCGGATTATATCCGGGAATTTGACCTGATGATGGAAGATTTCGGTCAAAAACCGGTGCATTACGCACATGCAGGAGCAGGAGAGATCCACCTTCGGCCCATTTTGGATCTCAAAAAGCAAGTTGACCGGGAAGAGTTTTTTAAAATATCAGAAGCAACAGCCAAACTGGTAAAGAAATATAAGGGATCGCTAAGCGGCGAACATGGAGACGGAAGGGTGAGAGCACCTTTCATTCCTTTGATGGTAGGAGAGGAAAATTACCAGATGTTTCGGCGGATAAAATACACCTGGGATCCGGATAATATTTTTAATCCGGGTAAAATCGTGGATACCGCACCGATGAATACCTCCCTTAGGTATGAGGCGGATATGGTGACTCCTGTTCAGGATACATTATTGGATTTCACTGAAATCGGCGGAATCCTGAGAATGGCTGAGAAATGCAACGGTTCGGGAGATTGCAGAAAATTGCCTGCTTCGGGCGGAGGAACCATGTGCCCGAGTTATCAGGCCACCAGGAACGAAAAAGATACTACCCGTGGCAGAGCCAACACGCTGCGGGAATTTCTCACTAAGGATCAACAACCCAATCCTTTCGATCACCCTGAAATTAAAGAAGCCTTGGATCTTTGTATTTCCTGCAAAGGCTGCACAGCAGAATGTCCCTCTAATGTGGATATGTCTACTATGAAGGCAGAGTTTTTATACCAATACCAGAAGACTCATGGCATACCTTTCCGTTCGAAAGTATTTGCCAATATCAATAATCTGAATGGGCTAGGGGCAATAATGCCTGGCTTGGCCAATTTCAGCTTAAAAAACGGAATCACGGGAAGGATGATGAAATCGTTTTTAGGCGTAGCCCAAAAGAGAAATCTGCCTGAGATAAGCAAAGTGAGCTTCAGAAAATGGTACCGCAAAAATTACCAAGATCTTCCGCAAACGCTTCCCATAATCAAAACCCTTTACCTTTTTGTAGATGAATTTACCAATCACAATGACACTGATATCGGCATCAAAGCCGTTAAGCTGTTGAAGAAACTGGGTTATGAGGTGAAGGTGGTGGATCATCAGGAAAGCGGAAGATCCGCGCTTTCTAAAGGATTGCTTGAAAAAGCCAGGAAACATGCAGAGGCCAACGTTCGGATTTTTGGGGATCTGATAGATGGAGATACTCCGTTGATCGGGATTGAACCTTCGGCGATATTAAGTTTTAGGGATGAATATCCGCGGTTGGTCAGAAAAGAATTTGTTGAAGTGGCCAAGAAACTGAAATTCCATACGCTGTTGATCGATGAGTTTTTGGGAAGGGAAATAGCTTCAGGGAATATTACTGCTGAGGTTTTTAATGAGGAAGAAATAAAAATTAAACTACATGGTCATTGTCACCAAAAAGCCCTTTCCACGGTGAGTTGGACAACAAGAATGCTTTCGTTACCAAAGAATTATAGTGTGGAGGTTATCCCTTCAGGATGCTGTGGGATGGCCGGTTCCTTTGGGTATGAGGCGGAGCATTATGATGTAAGTATGCAGATTGGTGAGCTGGTCTTGTTTCCCGCAGTTAGAATTGCTGAGGAAAATACGCTGATTGCTGCTCCTGGCACCTCCTGCCGCCACCAGATAGCCGATGGCACAGGCAGAAAAGCCAAGCACCCTGTTGAAATTCTTTGGGAAGCTCTCCTCTAAACCTTTGAGGTTTTTTTCAAACCTCGAAGGTTTCTATTTTCAAACTTCGAAAGTTTCTTCGTCCACATCACTATCGGTTTTGAAAATAAATTAGTTTTCACATCAATTATAAACCTTCGAGGTTTTGAAAACCTCAAAGGTTTCTAGGGAAAAACCCCGACAACCTCCGTCAACCCCTTTGTATTCCCCAAAAAATCCCTTTGTTTTGCCTAAATTGATTTTTCATGATGGAACAGCTCCCTTTTATTATCTATAAATCCTCCGCCGGATCGGGTAAAACCTATACACTGACCATGGAATACCTGAAACTGGCACTCAGATTTCCTCCGGCTTTTAAATCCATCCTTGCGGTTACCTTCACCAACAAGGCCACGCAGGAAATGAAGGAAAGGATTCTGAAGGAGCTGATGCGGCTGAGGAACACCGTAAAACCGGCTGAAAAGATGGATAGTGAAATTTTGTCAGCACTAAATGTGGATGCTGAAGAACTTAAATCACGGGCAACCCAAACCCTTACTGCCATTCTTCATGATTATAGCAGATTTTCTGTCAGCACCATCGACAGTTTTTTTCAAAGAGTGGTCAGGGCGTTTGCCCGGGAGATGGACCTGAATGCCAAGTTTGAGGTTGAGCTTGATCAGGATGCTGTACTGGAAAGGGTGGTGGATAGGATAGTGGAAAAGGTGATTGAAGATGCCCACCTGCACAAATGGCTGGTGGATTATGCAACAGATCAGATCCAAAACGGTAAATCATGGGATATCCGAAAAAACATCAAAGGATTGGGCAGGCAGATTTTTCAGGAAGATTTTAAAAGAAATGCTACAGAGATTAGGATCTTTCTAGAGGAGAAGGAAAATCTAAAAACACTTTCGGCTTTTATCAGGCAACGGAAAAAAAAGCTGTTGGATGAAGCCAAACAGATAAATCTATCAGCCAATCAGATCCGTAAGCGGTTGGGTTTGGAATGGGAGGATTATTATCGCGGATTTACCAAAAAATTCGACAAGTTGGGTAGCCTGGAATGTCCGATGTCAGATTTTACCGATAACCAAAAGCTGATGGCAATCGCTCCCCAAGGTTGGGCCACCCAAAAAAGCTCCAAAAGGAATTTAATAGAACAGTCTTATCATGCGGGTTTGGGTGGGTTGCTGGGGAAAATTGAACCTTTGGAATACCAATGGAACACCATCGAGGCGATAGGCAAAAACTTTTATGTCTATGGTATTTTCAGGAATCTCTTGGATGAACTTACTACTATCAAAGATGAGGAAAACATGCTGTTGATTTCTGATGCGAATGAATTTCTCAAAGAGATCACCAAAGAAAATGATGCTCCCTTTATTTACGAAAAGGTGGGCAGCCAATACAAACACTATCTTATCGATGAATTCCAGGATACTTCCGGATTTCAATGGTCCAGTTTCAAGCCATTGCTAGAAAATTCCCTTGCTCAGGGGAATACCAACCTTCTTGTTGGAGATGTAAAACAATCCATCTACCGATGGCGGGGAGGAGAAATGAAATTGCTTCTGGAACAGGTGGAAGCCGAAACCGGAATGTTTGGAATCAATCTCCAAAACTTGGATACAAATTTCAGAAGTCTTCCACAGATCATCAATTTCAACAATGCACTTTTTGCCCGTTTGCCTCATCGGTTTCAGGAGGTGATCCAAAGCCAATATGGAATCGAAGGAGTTGACGTCATAGAGAAAGCGTATAAGGATGTATATCAGCATGTTTCGCTGAAAAAGAAGGAAGCTCATTTCAAAGGTAAAGTCAAAATTGAATTTTTGGAAGAGCAAAAGGAGGAGGAGGACGGAAAATTCCAGCAGCAGGTGTTGGAAAAGCTTCCCCGGATGGTAATGGATTTGCAGGATCAGGGATATGCGCCGCGGGATATTGCTTTTTTGGTAAGAAGAAAATCCGAAGGTGAGGCCATTGCGGATACACTGATGAGTTTTGCAACTGATAATCCGGGTGGAAAATATTGTTTCGATGTACTTTCGGACGAATCCATGTACCTGAGTAAATCCGCGTCGGTCAAGGCATTGGTGGCGGCCTTGAAATACCTTCAGAACCAGGAGGATCAGGTTCAGTTCAAGACCATGTGGTATTACAGGGCTCAGTTGTTGGGTCTGGAAGTAAACCATCAGCTATTCGAATTGGGAAGTTTCCCTTCCCACATGGCTGAAATTGTTGCCAATTTTCAAAGCAAAGAAATGCAGCTGCTACAATTGCCTCTGATGGAGGTGGTGGAGGAAATCATTGGAATACTGGGACTTATGGAAAACGGGCAGGAGCGGGCCTATACTTCGGGTTTCAAAGAGGCTGTATATGATTTCATGGCGAATAACCGGGCAGATTTAGCCGGATTTCTGGATTGGTGGGAGGACAATCAAAATAAGCGAACAGTCAAAATCCCCGAAGGCCATAATGCGATGAGGATTCTGACCATCCACAAATCCAAGGGCTTACAGTTTAAAGTAGTGCTGATGCCCTTTCTGACCTGGACCATTTTTGATACGGCAAAGGACAATGTCATTTGGTCACCTTTTGAGGATGAGGAATCGGGCTTGTCGGCCATCATTCCGCTGACACTGCGGAAGGAGTTGGCCAAATCGGAGTTTCATAATACCTATGGTGAAGAATGTATTTTGGCTTACTTGGATACGCTGAACATGATCTATGTTGCGTTGACGAGAGCTGAGGAAGTCTTTTGGGCTTTGGCTCCCTATAAACCTGACAAAAAGGACAGGTCTTTGAATAACATCGAAGTCAATATCCAACAGGTTTTTGAATACAGCCATGCCTCCGATGGAGAACTTGATCTTTCCATTTTTTTTGATCCGTCAACCCATACCTTCGATTTGGGTGAATGGCCTAAATATGATCAGGTTGAGGTAGAAAAAAACCCCTTGCCCGAACTCCGTTGGCAATATCAAAACTGGACCAAATTGCTTCAGGTTAAAAAGTATGCAGTGGGCTTTTCCGAGGAAGGTTTGGCACAGCGCCGGAAAAGAAATTTCGGGTTGTTGGTCCATGAAATCCTGGAGAAGGCGGTGAGCCTGAATGAAGCAAAAGAAATCCTGCAGGCCTTTTATTTTGAAGGCAGGTTGTCGGAAACGGAGAAATCAGCAGTTGAGCTGCAGCTGGATGAATTGTTTACCAAGCCTTTGTTTAATTCCTGGTTTGCGGGAGAAGGTTCTTTGCTGGCCGAGCAGGGCATTTTATTGCCGGGAGGCAAGCAAAAAAGACCTGATAAGATCATCCTCGGGGATAATGAAGCTGTGATTGTGGATTTCAAAACCGGGGAGGAATATGAGCGATATGAAAAGCAGATAAAGGAATATATGGAGCTGGTCAGCTCGCTGACCAAAAAGCCTGTTAGCGGATACCTTTGTTATCTGGAGAGTGGGAGGATTTTGGAAGTGGTTTAAATAGAGTGGAATCCCCGGTGGCCATCGGGAGTTAGTCCGTTGTTTGGACCTCATTTCGAGGAGTGCGTGGTAAGTCACTAACTAAGAATAAACCTGATGCACGACGTGGCAATCTTTTCGGAGTGGGAACCCGGTAGCTATCTTACTTCATCATTCCATATTCGATATTCATCATTCAATATTAATAAAAGGATCAATGAATGATGAATGAAGAATAATGAATAATGAAGTTTTGTTTGATTATCTGAAAGAAAGTTTCATTAGATTGGGTTCTTATTTTACCTACCCTAATTCTTCAAAATGAAACAGCTGTTCTTTACCTTGCTCTTTCTGACACTGTGTACTTTTTTCCTTATGCGTATCCATCAGTCTAATTTTGAAGCTGAGAATGGTTATAAGTTTAATGTGATGGCATTTGAACTGCCGGGAAGCGAGGAAAACATGAATGTTCTGATTAAAGATTGGAGTGAACCCGAAAAAAAGGAATTCGTGCTTGAGCAGTTACGATACGATTACTTTTTTATGTCCGCATTGTTCCCTTGTATTCTGGTTCTTTGTATTTGGGCACTTTTAAAAATTATCCGGCTGGAGAAGAAAACCGGAAAGTCCAGACAGTTTCTGTTTTTGAAAAGAATGTTGTTGATTCTGGCGCTGTTGCAAATTTTTGCGTTGGCGTTTGATGTGAGTGAAAACCTTCGCTTGTCAGCATGGATCGAGCAGGGGTATGCCGGTAATATGTTGATGTTCGAAACCCTCGTCGTACTTAAATTTGTTTTTGGCATCACTGGGTTTTTGGTGGGGTTTGCCGCACTTGGGGTTGTATATACTAAAAGGAAACGACTGAAAAGTAGAAAGGGCTGAAAAGGTATTCATCTTCAATCTCTGACATCTCTTGTCATTCATTTTTTTTTGATCCATAAAAACCTTTGATTTACCAAACTACTCCTTTTGAAATTCCATGCATAGTTTTCTAAGAAATACTGCTGAAAATATCCTGCGAAATAACTTCGAACTTCAAAACCTGGTAATCGTTTTACCGAACCGTCGGGCAGGTTTGTTTTTCACCCAACATCTGGGAAGTCTGATCACAGCGCCTGCCTGGATGCCTGAGGTGAAAACAATAGAGGATATTTTTTATCAATATGCAGGACAGCGTCCGGCAGATGACCTGACGCTGGTCTTCGAGCTTTATAAAGTCTATCAGGAACTTCATCCTGAACCGGAGACTTTTGACAGGTTTTATTTTTGGGGAGAAATGATACTCAAGGATTTCAATGATGTGGATCAGTTTATGGTCGATGCCAAAAAACTCTACCATCACCTCTCCGAAATCAAGGAATTTGAAACAGATCTTAGCTTTTTGACCGAAAACCAGATTGCGCTGATCAGGCAGTTTTGGAAATCATTTGAAAGGCAGGACAGAAGCCATCAGGAGAAATTCCTTAAGTTCTGGCAGCTGCTCAGTCCGCTTTATCAAAATTTTCAGGCAAGTTTGGAAGTTTCGGGTCTGGCTTATTCCGGGATGCTGTACAAAAAGGTTATTGACATGTTGGAAAGCCTTCACAAACCTGAAAAACATCATATTTTTGTCGGCTTCAATGCTTTTACCGGAACGGAGGAACGGTTGACCAAGCATTTTATCACCGAATTTTCGGCGGAGGTTTTTTGGGATATTGATGCTTATTACCTGGAGGATAAAAATCAGGAAGCGGGATTATTTTTTAGGGAATACCGAAAAGATAAGATTCTGGGCCCAACTTTTCCCGAAATTATTCCTGAACAGATTGCTTCTCACAAAGCAGTTGTTAAAACCTACGCCACACCGCTGAAAGTAAACCAAGCCAACCTGGTTGGTGCCATCCTTTCAAAGCTGGAGGTGGGTGAGCCTTTGCAGGAAACGGTCATCATACTGCCGGATGAACAACTCCTGTTCCCGGTTTTACATTCGCTTCCCGGAACCATTGATCAGGTGAATGTCACGATGGGTTATCCTGTAAAGAACGCACCGGTGTATGCTTTTTTGGAGGCTGTATTGGAGCTGCAGCGGTATATCCGGGTAGAGGAAGGTAAAATACTTTTTTACTTCAAACCACTCAAGGATTTATTGTCCTCTACCTATCTCAAACAGGTAAATCACGTTTTTATCAAAGAGATTCTAGAGGAGATCCAATCTAAAAATCAGGTTTATATTCCCCAAGAAAGACTTTTGCAGGGCGGTCCACTCTTTGCAATGATCTTTCAAAAGCTGACAGCAGACAGGCTTTTTGATTACCTGTTACAGTTGATGGTCACCATGGCAGAGCTTTTGGAAGCTGAACCCTTACAAAGAAATCACCTTTTTCAGTGCTACAAGCAATTGAACAGGCTTCAGGCTGTATTTTCTAATCAGGAGGAAATTCCTGTCAACCTGGAATTTTTTATCCGATTGTTCAGACAGGTTTTCAGAGAGTTGAAATTGCCTTTTGAAGGGGAACCGCTTCAGGGGCTTCAGGTGATGGGCGTGTTGGAATCCCGAAACCTCGATTTCCGAAGGGTGATCATCTGCAATATGAATGAAGATAGTTTTCCGCCTTCGGGAGCGCTCAATTCCATGATCCCATTCAATATCCGCAGTGCATTCAGTTTGCCTGTTCAGGAGCAAAACGATGCCATTTATGCTTATACTTTTTACCGGCTGCTTCACAGTGCGGAAGAGGTCCATATGATCTATACCACTGCGTCAGATCAGGGAAAAGCAGGAGAGAAGAGCCGATTTATTCAACAAATGATGGTGGAGATGGGAATAGTGATTGAGGAGGAGGTTGTTTATGTGCCCGTGGATTTTAAAACCGCTGCTGATATCAGTATAGAAAAGATTCCGGAAGTGATGGAGATCTTGGAAAAATACGTCATTCAGGCTGACGGCAAAGCCGGATCTGCCTTTTCCCCATCAGCATTGAATGTATGGTTGGATTGTCGCTTTAAGTTTTATTTACAATATTTGGCAAACATCAGGGAAAAGGACGAAGTAAGTGAGGAAATCGATGCCGCGGTCTTTGGCAATCTTGCACATTACAGTCTGGAAAATCTTTATCAGGGCTTTATGCAGCGGAAGAAAAGAAATCCGGTGGAGAAAGGTGATTTTGAGCAATTGAGGAATTTTATATTTCCTGCCATTGAAAAAGCCATTAGGGATTTTTACAATCTACAGGAGGAAAAGGAAATCAGGCTCAACGGTCAATTGGCGATTGCCCGGGATGTCTTGCAGAAATACATTGAAGCACTTCTCCGGATAGATGAGGCAGATGCTCCTTTTAGGATCTTATCACTTGAAGAGGAAAAGGAATACCGCGCGCAGCTGGATATTCAGACCGTTCATGGAACGAAAAAGATAGCATTAAAGGGAATCATTGACCGTGTGGATGAACAAAACGGTTCTGTGAGGCTCATTGATTATAAATCAGGAATGGATAAGAAGGAATTCAAAAGTATTCCTTCACTTTTTGACAGGGAAGATTCCGGACGAAACAAAGCCGCAATGCAGACCCTGTTTTATGGTTTGCTGTACCGGCAGCAACATCCCGAAAACATTTTACCCCTCAAACCCGCAATTTTTAATTTGAGAGAAATTTTTAAAGATGACTTCAATCCTTATTTGCAGGAAAAGGAGCCCTACAAAATGGGAAAAGAAGTTCATGATTATAGGGTATATCAGGAAGCATTCGAAGATGGATTGAAGGGAATTCTGGAAGAAATCTATGATCCGAACCTGCCGTTTTCGCAGACCGGTGATTTGAAAAAATGTGGCTTTTGTTCCTATAAGGAAATCTGTGGCCGTTGAGGTTCCTATTCAAAAAAACGATTCTTCTTTTTAAGACGATTTTGATCCCAACTAAAAATCCTTCTTCCGGATTTTCTTATGAACTTCCGGTATCATCATCAAGGCTGCCGAACCATACCATTCCTTGAGCTCCATTCTCAGGATGCCCGCTTGGATGGAAGGATCTGTTTGGGTCAAAGCTTCGGCTTCCGCTATGGATTCCACATCAAAGAAAAACAAACCTCTCAATTCTTCATTACCAAAAAAAGGACCTGCAAGGATAAGTTTTTTCATCTCTGCCAAACGGGTAATATTTTCCATATGCCCTTTTTGATATTCCGAACGCTGTTCGGCAGTGTAATCATTTACCTTACTACCGCTGTAAAGAAAAGCAATCACATACTTCTTCATTCCAAAGTCATCAGCCTTGAGTTTTTCGGCCATGGCGGGATCAAAAGAACCTTCCTGTGCCATCAGTGAGAGTGACAGGAAAGTTAGGATACAACTCAGAAAAGTTTTCATATCAACAGAGAAGTTAAGGAAAGATCGTTTTTTTAAAGTCATCAAGAATATCCTATCAAATATAATCAGAATCATAAATCAATCACATTCCCGGTTCGATCACCAAAGCTACCGTGTCGGCTTTTGTTCTTATTTTAAGCCAATTGGTTAACCTGAGCGTTTCCTCAGGAGCCGGCTTTGTTCGGAACCTTGCAAAAGCCAGTAGGAGGGTGTCCTGTTTTCCTTCTTTCAGGTTGGCAATGACGGATCGGTTGATGGTGAAGGATTCCAGATTTTGGTGATTGACCTGCGCTTCCTTGGCAATATCCATCACCTGTCGGCTGGTTTGATCATAATCGGCAATTTCTCTTTCCAGCAATGCAATCCGCTGATCTTTGTTTTGGATCAATACTTCATTGCGTTCATAAAGGTCTTTCAGAATATCCGATCGCAGAATATTCAGGTCAGTACCTTTGTCTCCGCTTTGTTTGAGATTCAGGTGAGTATTGGAAAGACTGAGTAGCTCCGTTTTGTTTTTCAGGATAGCGATTTGTTCCTCCTCAATTCTGTCACCTATCATCGTAACTGTAATGACGCTGCTGTCGGGATCATATTGAAGATCACTGGCAATCAATTGGGTTCGGGGAAAATTGAATTCAGTTGAAAGAAACTGCTTGGCGTTTTTTTCCCAGATTGTTCTGGTGACAATGTTGTAGGCGAGATAGATGCTTGGCACTATGGTGATTATCGTGAACAGGGTGATGTAATTTCGGACTTGTTTTTCTCTTTTTCTATCCATGAATTCTTTCTTGGGGAAATTCATGAACCTTACGATAAGGTAAGTGGAAAGGCTGATAAATACGGAGTTGATGAAAAAGAGGTAAAAAGCTCCGAGAAAATAATAGAGATTTCCCGTTGCCAATCCATATCCGGCTGTACACAGTGGAGGCATCAGAGCAGTAGCTATAGCAACTCCCGGTATGGCATTGCTTTTCTCTTTTCTGGAACCCGCCACTATTCCTGCCAAGCCTCCGAACAGCGCAATCAGTACATCCCAAATGCTCGGTTCTGTTCTTGCAAGCAGTTCGGACTGTGCATCGCTGAGGGGTGTGAAGGAAAAGTAAATCGTGCTGGTGAGGATACTAATCAGGACAGCAATCCCAAGGTTTTTAAGTGATTTTTTCAGAAGCTCAAAGTCGTTGATTCCTGCCGCCATTCCGATCCCCATGATAGGTCCCATAAGAGGGGAGATGAGCATGGCTCCGATGATGACCGCAGTGGAATTCACATTCAATCCTACAGATGCAACCAGGATAGCAAATATCAATATCCAGAGATTGGCACCTTTGAATTCCACATTTTTTTTGATATAATCGATGGTTTCCAGTTCATCTTCTTTGCCTTCATGAAGGTCAAATCTATCTTTGAAAAATATCAGAATCAATAATATTCTGTTTCTGATTCCGACAGCATTCTCCTTTTTTTCTTTTTCTTTTAAGTCAATCATGCAACAATGTTTGATGAATTAAAGATGGATCAAGATCGCAAATCATTCAATTAGGGTATTGAATGAGATGAAACAATTAACCTATTTTTGATGAATAATCGCATAACCTCCATAAATTAAATTTATAAAAGTAATCTTTTAGGATTGAATATATACTTAAGTATTATTTATGTAAACGACTGATAGATAAATATGTAAATACTTTTTAGACATATCTAAATTTGACTGCTCTAAATAAGTTAGTCTAATCTAAAAACAACTCCTTTTAAAAAAAGGGTAGAAGAAGGATAAAACATTAAATTTGTGAATGGAATAATCTTTGTTCTTAAGAAGTTGAAATTGGGCTTTAAGAATGAATCATCACCTCATCTAAATTATTGTTGAAAATCAGTTGAAATGATCAAACCTGTAACCAGAATTCTTTTTGTAGATGATGATAAAATCCAGCATATGATCAATAAAAAAAATCTGTTGAGACTTAAACCTGAATTGGAACTCTTTTTCTTTGAAAACCCTTTTTTGGCATTGGAGTGGATAGATGATAATGAAGCCGATTTATTGTTGCTTGATGTGAACATGCCTGAGATGAGCGGTTGGGAATTCTTGGATGAGCTGGTTAAAAAAGGAAACCATATTGATGTGAAAATGTTAACTTCATCAATGGATCCTGAAGATATTCAAAGGAGCAATGAATATAGACAGGTTACCGGCTTTTTGGTAAAGCCATTACAGGCCGAGGTGATAGAAGAGTTTTTGGGAGAGTGGTCTTAAGATCTGATTATTAATATTTAACTTTAGCGTTTTATTGCCATTCTATGACAGACGATAATAAACCAATTGTTTCAAAAAAATTAGACAAATTTTTTACCGGACTTGCAGAAGCATTTGCCTTTGTAAAACGGTTCTTTGTCGAGGTTTGGTTTCCTCCTTATGAATTTAAGGAAGTTTTGCGCCAATGTTACGAAATCGGTTATAAATCACTTCCCTTGATTTCACTTACCGGTTTTATAGTCGGTATTGTTTTTACAAATCAATCCCGTCCTTCACTTACAGAATTCGGAGCTGCTTCATGGCTTCCTGCCCTGATTTCAATTGCTGTGGTAAGGGCAATGGGGCCTTTGGTTACCGCATTGATAGCCGCAGGTAAGGTAGGGTCAAGCATTGGGGCGGAGATCGGGTCCATGAAAGTTACCGAGCAGATAGATGCCATGGAAGTATCCGCTACGAACCCGTTTAAATTTCTTGTCGTGACCCGGGTTTTAGCCACTACTTTTATGATTCCGATGCTCGTGATGTATACAGATTTTGTTGCCTTGATGGGCTCCTTTTTGAGTGTCAACGCAAATGAACTGGTGAGTATGTCTACTTTCTTTGTTCAGGTATTTGATTCCATCACCTTTTTGGATGTGTTTTCTTCTGTATTAAAATCATTGGTTTTTGGTTTCACCATTGGTATAGTCGGCTGTTACAAAGGATATAATTCATCGAAAGGAACCGAGGGTGTCGGTAAGGCAGCAAATGCCTCTGTGGTAATGTCAATGTTTTTGATATTTATAGAAGAACTTCTTGGTTTACAGATTGTAAATTTCATTAGAAACATCTAAAAGCCATGGAAGAAAGGGTAGTAGAACTCAATAGAGTAGTAGAGATCAGGGGATTAAAAAAAGCTTTCGGTGAATTAAAAGTTCTGGAAGGAGTAAATCTTGATCTTTTCAAAGGCGAAAACCTTGTGGTCCTTGGAAAATCGGGCACAGGAAAATCAGTCCTGATCAAGATTCTTGTAGGTCTCCTTACAAAAGACGAAGGAATAGTAAGAGTTTTGGATCAGGATGTAGCTACACTTAGTGCCAGGGCCTTGAATAAGCTGAGACTTCGAATAGGATTTTCCTTTCAGCACAGTGCGCTGTATGATAGTATGACGGTGCGTGAGAACATGGAATTTCCATTGGTAAGAAATATCAAGGGTTTGTCAAGACGGGATATTGACATGCGGGTAGAGGAATTGCTAGAATCTGTGGGTTTACCAAAAGCCATCAATCAGATGCCTTCCGAACTTTCAGGTGGTCAAAAAAAGCGGATCGGAATAGCAAGAACATTGGTTTTAAAACCGGAGATCATGCTATATGATGAACCCACAGCGGGTCTTGATCCCATCACATGTGGTGAAATCAACAGCCTGATCAATCAAGTCAAAGACCAATATAATACTTCCTCCATTGTGATCACCCACGATCTTACGTGCGCCAAAGCGACAGGAGACAGAGTTGCAGTATTGATGGACGGAAAATTTGAAGCAGTCGGTGAGTTTGAAGAAGTGTTTTTGGATGCCACTGACGAGAGAATAAAATCATTTTACGAGTATAACTTCATTCAATAATGAGAGACGATAGCAAAAAGAATGTCATCGTAGGAATTTTCGTCCTTATAGGCATTGCCATTTTGGTGGCAGGGATTCTTACTTTAGGTGGACAACAGAAGAGATTTGTAAGTAATATCAAGCTGAAAGCAGTTTTTGACGATATTGCAGGATTACAGACGGGAAACAATGTTTGGTTTTCGGGTGTAAAAATAGGAACCGTCAGAAAAATCAATTTCTTTGGCGATGCCCAAGTGGAAATCGAGATGAATGTGGAGGAATCTGCCCGGGAATATATCCGAAAAGATTCCAAGGCGACCATCAGCTCTGACGGACTTATCGGAAACAAGATCATCGTAATCTATGGTGGAACAACCCAGACGCCACCTGTGGAGGATGGAGACCGGCTTGTAGCCGTGATGCCGCTGGATACCGATCAAATGATGGAAACCCTTCAGGAAAACAACAACAATCTTGTTTCCATCACAAATGACCTTAAAGTTCTGACAGGCAAAATTGCGGATGGAGAAGGAATAATCGGTGCGGTGATGACGGATAGCTTATTGGCCGTTAATTTCAGAAGTATTTTAGTGAATCTGGAAAGGGCTTCGGTAAACAGCAACAGGATGCTTGGGGAGCTAAATAAATTCTCGACCAGTCTCAATCAGGAAGGCACCCTGATAAATGACCTGGTTAATGACAAAGAAACCTACCAAAAACTTCAGGAAACCATTACGGAGCTCCAATCGACTGCGGAAAATGCAAAAGGTGTTACTGATAATCTAAATGTAGCCACAGATAAGTTAAACAGTTCTGATAATGCGCTTGGAATGATGCTGAACGATCCTCAGTTTGCTTCAACCTTGAAGGGTACCATGGTTACAGTGGACAGCTCCGTTACCAACCTTAACAGCTTTTTGGAGGCGCTTGAATATACTTGGCCCTTCAGAGGTGGTTTTAGAAAGAAAAACAGAGCAGACAATTGATTTGCTGCCAGAAACAAAAATAGTTTTCGCAAAATTTAAAAAACCGGTCTATCTCTCCTGACCGGTTTTTCCGTTTATAATCTTTTCTTCTGCTTCATCCTTATCATCTTCATCTGCGGTCTTTTGATCATTGAGGTTTTGTGGATCCAAAATGATGCTTGTGCTGATAGGAAAATGATCTGACCCGATGTGATCATGTACCTCTATGTCTTTCAGAGTAAAATGATTACTGATAAATATATGATCCAAAGGCCAACGGAGTAATGGATATTTGGCATGAAAGGTATTGAACATCCCCCGTCCTCTTCTTGGATCCAACAGTTCACTGGTTTTTAAAAACAACTTTGTTGTGTAAGACCAGGCAACGTCATTAAGGTCTCCGATGACCACACAGGGTCTTCCATATTCTTTTGCTTTCTTACCGATAAGTAAGATCTCAGCATCCCTTTCTGTGCTTCTTACATTTTCCCCTGGTATGGGAGGTGTTGGATGTATGGCATACACACGGAGAATATTGCCATCGGGTAATTCGAGATCCACTTCCAGTGAAGGAACATCATGTTCAATTAAAAATTTTACTGCTTTATTGATGACCGGAAGTTTTGAATAGAAAAGCATTCCATAGGTGTTTTCATAGGGTATTTCTATATAATTGGGATAGGTTTCTTTAAATACACTGATTGCTTCAGCCCATTTTGGATCGGTTTCTACCAATAAGAAAAAATCCGGGTCAACTTTTTTTACCAGAGATATTACTTTTTCAAAATTTTCATTATCCTGATAGACATTCGCTACCAAGATTCCAATAGAGTTGTCATATTCCCCTTCTGCATCTTGGATCATCTTTTTGCCAAAAGGAGTGTATGGAAAAATCCTATAGGTTAAAAACAGAGACAGTGCAGCGAGGCCAACAATGACCAAGATATCCATCTTCTCATAATTACTGAATCCTGTTATCCATATTGCAAGTATCCCTAAGCTAATGCATAATTTTTGAAACCTTGGAAATTCAAAAATTCTATAGGTCCAATGATCTTTTTTGATTAAGGGTATTAACCCTGCTATTATTATAATTACGCTTATTATTTGGAGTGTTATTTTCATTTTTTTAAATAAAAATTTGTTTAAATATAATAAATCCACCTTTAATGGAAGAAGGCATTCAATATAAGGTTAAAAAAAAGTAAATTAAGAAATCAATTACATGAAATGCCTGTTGAATTATTGTAACCTTTTTAAAAAAACCTTAATAAAACATTATGACATTGGATCCATATAAAATCAAAAGAAAGTTGAATACCGCAAACGGAACCTCCGAATATTGGAGTTTGGAGGCTATGCAGCAAGCAGGTTATCAAATAGATAGCCTACCTTTTTCTATCAGGATTTTGCTGGAAAACGCGTTGAGAAATTTTGACGATTTTGCCATCACAAAAGACCATGTGGAAACACTGGCCAATTGGACTCCTGAATCTTCTGATAAAGATATACCTTTTAAACCTGCCAGAGTCCTGATGCAGGATTTTACAGGTGTTCCTGCGGTGGTTGACATCGCATCATTGAGAGCGGAAGCTGTCAGGAAAGGGAAAGACCCCAATAAAATCAACCCCCTGATTCCCGTAGACCTTGTGATAGATCATTCGGTACAGGTAGACTATTTTGGGACAAACTATAGCTATCAAAAAAACGTGGATGTTGAATATCAGCGGAATGGTGAGCGGTATCAGTTTTTAAAATGGGCACAGAAGGCTTTTGACAATTTTTCAGTGGTCCCTCCCGGAATGGGTATTTGTCATCAGGTCAATCTGGAATATTTAGCCCAAGGGGTAATTGAAAGGGACGGCAATGTTTTTCCGGATACCTTGGTCGGTACTGATTCCCATACACCTATGGTCAACGGAATCGGAGTTGTCGGATGGGGAGTAGGAGGTATTGAAGCCGAAGCGGCTATTTTGGGTCAGCCTATCTATTTCATTATGCCCGAAGTTGTAGGATTAAGACTTACAGGAAAGCTTCCTCTGGGCACAACAGCCACCGATATGGTTTTGACAATAACTGAAATTCTTAGAAATCATGGAGTCGTAGGCAAATTTGTAGAGGTCTTTGGTCCTGGGCTGGATCATTTATCGGTACCCGACAGAGCCACGATTTCCAACATGTCACCGGAATTCGGGTGTACGGTAACTTATTTCCCGATAGATGCGAGGACTTTGGATTATATGGACAGGACAAACCGGCCTACCGAACAGATAAAACTGGTGGAGAGTTATGCAAAGGCAAATATGCTCTGGAGAGCAGGTGAGGATAAGATCAAATACAGCTCGCTGGTAGAGCTGGACCTCAGCAGTGTAGAACCCACAGTTGCCGGGCCAAAAAGACCGCAAGACAAGATTTTTGTCAGGAATTTTAAAGATAGATTCGGTGAATTGCTTAGTGAAGTTCACGGCCGGCAATACATTCCTTTAAAGGAAAGAGATGTTGGTAGATGGTATGGCGAAGGTGGAAGTCAGACAGCTGAAGAAGACAATGCAGTAAAAGACAAGGCCATTGCCGAAGTTGAATACGAAACCAAAGTTAAAGATGGGCTAAAGACGGTGGTTGTAAGTATGAACAATGAAAGGTATGCACTCCATGATGGATCTGTGGTGATCGCTGCCATCACCTCTTGTACCAATACGTCAAATCCCTCGGTTATGATAGGTGCGGGGTTAGTTGCGAGAAAAGCTCGGGAACATGGATTGAATGTAAAACCTTGGGTGAAAACTTCACTTGCTCCGGGGTCCAAAGTGGTGACGGATTATTTGGAGACGGCAGGTCTTCTGGATGATTTGGAGCACCTGAGGTTTCATACAGTGGGTTATGGATGTACTTCCTGTATCGGCAATTCAGGACCGTTGCCGATTCACATTGCCAAGGCAGTGGAAGAAAATGACTTGGTTGTAAGTTCGGTATTGTCCGGTAACAGGAATTTTGAAGCCCGTGTTCATCCGCAGGTCAAGATGAATTACCTGATGTCTCCAATGTTGGTAGTCGCTTATGCGCTGGCAGGAAGAGTGGATGTGGATCTTTTGAACGAGCCACTGGGTCATGATCCTAATCTTGAACCGGTTTACCTGAAAGATATCTGGCCTTCCAATGATGAGATTTCTGAGGTGATGAGCAAAGTGCTTTCACCCGCTGATTTTGAAAATAACTATGGGAAGATATTTGAAGGAAATGAGCAGTGGCAAAACTTGCAGGCTCCAAAAGATGAAATTTATCAATGGTCGGACCAAAGCACATATATCAAAGAAGCACCGTTTTTTGAAAACCTTACGGAATCTGTCCTGGACTCCACTGACATCAGGGATGCAAGTGTGCTTCTGAAGTTGGGAGATTCCATTACGACAGATCATATATCCCCGGCAGGGTCATTCAGTGAATTCTCCCCAGCGGGAAAATATCTGTTGGAAAGAGGAGTGGAAAAGAAGGATTTTAATTCCTACGGTTCCAGAAGAGGCAATGATGAAGTAATGGTGAGGGGTACTTTTGCCAATGTCCGCATCAAAAACCAGCTGGTTAATACCGAAGGTGGATTTACATGCCATATACCTTCCAATCAGGAAATGAGTGTTTATGAAGCTTCCATAAAGTATAAACAGGAAGGTACGCCTCTCATCGTTTTGGCCGGGAAGGAATATGGTAGCGGCTCCTCAAGGGATTGGGCTGCGAAAGGAACAACGCTTCTGGGAATAAAAGCGGTGTTGGCCGAAAGCTATGAAAGAATTCACAGAAGCAATCTTGTTGGTATGGGAGTTCTTCCTTTACAATATCAGATCGGACAGACCGCTCAAAGTCTTGGCTTGACTGGTAAAGAAAAATTCACTATCACAGGTATAAGTGACCGATTGTCACCGCTTAAAGACCTTGAAGTGGAAGTTGTCAAAGAAGATGGAAGCATAGCTTCATTCACAGTAATTTGCAGACTCGATTCAGAGATCGAAGTGGAATATTATAAAAACGGCGGAATTCTTCACTATGTGTTGAGGGGTTTCCTCAATAAATAAATCTCGTTTTTCAAATCAAAAAGGCACATTGGGTTTTCTAATGTGCCTTTTTGATTTAATATTGATTGGCATTTGATGCAATATTCTAAAATTTCACTTTTCCCCTGATTTTTCAACCCCGATTAAAAGGCTATTTTTGTAATACCAACCTATGTTAACCATTAAAAATTTTAAATAAGTATGAAAAACATCAATCCTACAGAAACAAAGTCTTGGCAAAAACTTGCAAAATTCGCCAAGGAGAATAAGGATTTGACCATAAAGTCACTTTTTGGCAATAATTCCCGTTTCCAGAATTATTCTATAAGCTGGAAAGATATCCTCGTGGACTATTCCAAAAACAGAATAGATGACGATATCCGAAAAACACTTTTGGAACTGGCGGATGAAACCGAGCTTAAAGCTGCGATTGAGGCAATGTTTACAGGGGAACCCATTAACAAAACCGAAAACAGAGCTGTACTTCATACTGCCCTCCGAAACAGAAGTCATTCACCCGTAAAGGTGGATGGAAATGATGTGATGCCTGAGATCAAGGCTGTTTTGGCTCAAATGAAGAAATTTGTGGATCAGGTTCAGAAAGGTACCTGGCTGGGATATACCGGAAAACCGATCAGGTCATTGGTTAATATTGGAATCGGGGGCTCCGATCTTGGCCCGGTAATGGTGACCGAGGCATTGAAACCTTTTCAAAATCCTGTACTGGAAATTCATTTTGTATCCAATGTGGATGGAACGCATATAGCGGAAACCCTGAAAAAGGTTGATCCCGAAACCACTTTGTTTTTTATAGCATCCAAAACTTTTACCACTCAGGAAACCATGACCAATGCGCATACAGCGAGAAAGTGGTTTTTGGAAGAAGCTAAAGATGAAGCTTCTGTAGCAAAACATTTTGTAGCACTTTCCACAAATGAAAAAGGGGTTAGGGAGTTCGGAATAGATCCCAATAATATGTTTACTTTTTGGGACTGGGTAGGAGGTAGGTATTCCCTTTGGTCTGCAATCGGATTGCCTATCGCCTGTGCCATCGGATTTGATAATTTTGAGGAGTTGCTGGAGGGTGCCTATACCATGGACAAACATTTTCGGGAAACTGAGTTTGAGAAAAACATCCCAGTGATGCTTGCACTTGTGGGTATTTGGAATACAAATTTTCTAGGTGCCAACTCCGAAGCTATACTTCCATATGATCAATACTTGCATCGATTTGCTGCTTACTTCCAGCAAGGTAATATGGAATCAAACGGTAAATATGTTAGCCGGGACGGCGAAAAAGTTGATTATTCGACAGGCCCGATTATATGGGGAGAGCCGGGAACAAATGGTCAACATGCATTTTACCAGCTTATCCATCAGGGGACACACATTATTCCCTGTGATTTTATTGCCCCGGCACAATCCCATAATCCTATAGGTGATCATCATGTCAAACTTCTATCTAATTTCTTTGCTCAAACGGAAGCTTTGATGAACGGAAAATCCTATGATGAGGTGGTAGCAGAAATGGAAAATGCAGGTAAATCCTCAGAAGAAATAAATAAAATCGCACCTCATCGGGTCTTTGAAGGAAACCGGCCAACCAATTCTATTCTAGTTAAGGAAATCAACCCTTATACTTTGGGTCAGCTGGTGGCCATGTACGAACATAAAATCTTTGTGCAGGGGATAATCTGGAATATCCTGAGTTTTGATCAATGGGGGGTTGAACTCGGAAAAGTATTGGCAAATGCCATTCTTCCGGAGTTACAGGATAATCAACCGATCAACAGCCATGATTCTTCTACCAATGGATTGATCAATGCATTTAAAGCTATGAGAAGTAGTTCTCAGGTTCATTGAGAAATTGAATTGACTTGTAAAAAGTAGAAAAGCATAACTTCTAAGGTTATGCTTTTTTATTACTTTTCGATTAATTGGATTCTTCCAAAGCTCTTTCTACATCCAGGATAATATCATCCACATGCTCCAATCCTGCTGAAAGCCTGACCAATCCATCGGTTATCCCAACTTTTGACCGCTCTACCTCGCTCAGCTTACTGTGTGTGGTGGAGGCGGGATGGGTGATGATACTTCGGCTGTCCCCAAGATTGGCAGTAACAGAGATCATCTGAAGTTGGTCGATGAATTTTTGTGCACGGGCTTTACCCCCCTTCAAAGTCAGGGTAATGATTCCCCCACCTTTAAACATCTGTTTCTTGGCCAGGTCAAATTGGGGATGTGAGGCAAGAAAAGGATATTTCACAAATTCAAGCTGGGAGTTGTTTTCAAAGTATTCAGCAACCTTCAGCGCATTATCACAATGTCTATCCATTCTCACTCCTAAGGTTTCCATGCTTTTCGCAAGAATCCAGGCATTGAAAGGGGAAATGGAAGGGCCAGTATGCCGGGTGAAAAAATCGACTTCTTTGATCAGCTCATTTTTGCCCAAAATCAATCCGCCCAAAACGCGACCCTGACCATCAATGTATTTGGTGGCGCTGTGAGTTACAATATGTGCCCCCCATTTAGCGGGTTGTTGTAAATACGGCGTGGCAAAGCAATTGTCAACCACAAGGATTAAGTTATGTGCATTGGCAAATTTTCCCGCCCATTCCAGGTCAATTATTTCCAGCCCAGGATTCGAAGGCGTTTCTATAAAAAGCATTTTGGTATTCGGTTGAATCAGCTTTTCCCAGTTTTCCGTGTCAGAAATATCCGCATAGGAAGATATGATACCCCATTTCGGGAAAACTCTGGTCAATAACTGATGAGTAGAACCGAACAATGATCTGGAGGCAAGAATATGATCGCCCTGCTGCAGCAGGGAAGCCATACTTCCAAACATTGCAGCCATCCCCGAAGCTGTGGCTATTCCACTTTCTGTTCCTTCTGCGGCACAAATCTTTTCTATCAGATCGGACGAATTTGGATTGGCATAACGAGAATAAATATTCCCGGGGATTTCTTCTGCAAACATTTGCCTGGCCTCTTCCGCACTGTCAAAAGTAAAGCTGGAAGTAAGATAGATAGGAGCAGAGTGTTCCCTCTGATTTGATTTGGAAGGATTTATGCGAATCGCATTGGTTTCGAAATGTGAAGACATAGTTATAATTTAAGCGCGTTAAAAGACTGATTAAGATTTTGGTGATGAAAAGAATTCGGGAACAGGAGGAGCATTAAAATCCCTGAACCCAAAAAAGGGACCATAAAAGGGTTATAAAGTAAAAATGTAGCTGAAATCATAATGTCCAATTTATAGTCCCCGTCTGATCGGGCAGGTTTTGGCACCTTTCCACTTGGATTGGATGGTTGCCAGAGGGTCATAGAGCCTGGTCTCTCGCCTCTTCTTTATAAATCAGTTTCCTGAAGTGAGCACAAATAAAACGGTGATCGGGATGAATTCCAATTTTTTTCTCTAATAAAATTCAGTCATTGAACTGACTCATGGTCATGTGGATGCCAATGGAACAAAAAGCCATGATCATATCTATGGCCTTATCCATAGGAATGATCAGATCATTGATTTCTTTTTGATCCCATCTACCCAACACATACTCAACCTGCCTGCCTTGTGGAAAATCATTTCCGATCCCAAATTTCAATCTTGAAAAATCCTGCCCACCGGTGAGTTCTTCTATGTTTTTCAATCCATTATGTCCGGCAGAGGATCCTTTGGCCCGCAACCTGAGTTTTCCAAAAGGAAGGGCCACATCATCTACCACAACCAGTACATTTTCTTTGGGGACTTTGAGCTCTTTCATCCAAAAATTAACAGCCCTACCACTAAGATTCATATAAGTCGTGGGTTTGATCATGAAGATCTGCCTGCCTTTATGTTTAAACTCCGAGGTAAATGCAAGTCTTCCGCTTTTCCAATCCACGGACTGTTTATCCGCCAACCTGTCCAGAATAAGAAAGCCGATATTGTGCCGGGTGAGTTCATACTCCGGACCAATGTTGCCCAGTCCAACAATTAAATATTTCATTTTTTTGCGCTAAAAGTTGAGAAGCCAAAAATAAAAAATCCTGCTTAACCTTAAGCAGGATTTGATCTAATAAGTTGTACGGCTGTAATTATTCCGCTTTTTTCCCTCTAAGTGCTCTAGGAATACCAACCGTAGCAATAGAAACATTAGGATTGGTTAAGATTTCATAACCTTCAACTTTCAGTTCTTCTACTTTAACAGATTTTCCCAGGTCCAAATGGGCAATGCTTACTTTGATGGTGTCGGGAAGGTCTTTAGCCAATCCTTTTGCCAACAGTGTTCTGGATTTGATTTCCAACTTCCCACCTTTTAACAGACCGGGTGAATTTCCTTCTATGGAAACAGGAATATCAATCTTAATCGGTTTATCATCACTGTAGGCAAGGAAGTCAGCATGAAGTAAAACCTCACTTACCGGATGATATTGAGCTTCCCTTAAAACTGCTTTGATGATAGTACCTTCGATGTTGAGCTCCACCATGTGCACATCAGGAGTGTAAATCAAGGGTCTGAAAAGTATGGCAGGTGAGTAAAAATGGATTTGCTCAGGAATACCCGGTCCATAAACTACACATGGGACATTACCTTCCTCACGGATTTGGTTTAATTCTCCTTTTTCGAGATTTGCTCTTTTAAACCCTATAATCTCTAAAGATTTCATAAATTTTAATTTGAGTGTGTATAAATTGATTTTAGTTTTTCAAATGAATAAAGAACTGATGGATGTGTTTCCGGTAACTGCATGAATGGCCTTGGCAAACAGATCCGCCACGGAGATCACATGTATTTTAGGAGAAACTTTTCGGGGTGTAATAGTATCAGTTATTACCAGTTCTTCCAAAACAGATTTTTCTATGTTTTCATATGCTTTTCCTGAAAGTACCCCGTGAGTAGCAATTGCTCTTACTGAATTTGCTCCCTTATCCAATATTATCTGTGCTGCTTTGCAGATAGTGCCTGCTGTATCCACCAAGTCATCCACCAAAACCACATCTTTACCCTCCACGTCACCTATTACCTGCATGGAAGCTATTTCATTGGCCCTTTTTCTATGCTTGTCACAGACCACCATTTCTACCTCAAAGTGCTTTGCGTATGACCTGGCCCTTGCCACACCCCCTACATCAGGAGCTGCAAAAATAAGATTGTTCAGACCCAGGCCCTCCAAATAGGGCACAAAGATAGCGGAACCATTCAAATGATCCAAAGGGATATCAAAAAAACCTTGAATCTGACCGGCATGAAGATCACAGGTCATGATTCTGTCTGCCCCGGCAGATGTCAGGATATTGGCAACCAGTTTTGCAGCAATCGAAACTCTGGGTCTGTCTTTTCTGTCCTGCCTTGCATATCCGTAGTAGGGTATGACCGCACATACCTTATAGGCACTTGCTCTTTTGGCTGCATCGATCATGAGACAGAGTTCCATTAGATTGTCTGAAGATGGATTGGTGGATTGGATGAGAAAGACGGTACATCCACGAACAGTTTCATTAAAGCTTGGAGACAATTCCCCATCACTGAACTTTGACATGGTAACATCCCCTAATTTTTTACCATAATGTTTGGCTACACTTTCTGCTAATTTGCTGCTGTTTGTCCCGGAAAAGAGCTTGACCTCAGTCATGATTTAAGTTTAAGAAGGTTATTGGAGTGGTTTGTTGTAATTCGAATATCACCAAAGGTAATAAAAAATGTAAGGAAGATTTATTATTGGATGTTTTAAACTTATAATCTAAAAAAACACGTGAAAATCAATAAATAATCATCTTTTAAATAAATAGTTGATTTTTTTTTATGGCGACTAAATATTCCTTTTCGAAATAGTAAAACAGCAATTGGAATATACTTTTTGGTTTTTGAAAAGGAATTGAAACTTAAATTTGATAATAGAAAAATCAATATGAAGAAATTGCGGAAGATTATTTTCGAATGATGGTCGAAGGTTCAATAATTTATTTTATATTTGCAAAAATGTATTTCAAATAGTGAAAAATGATTTATACATTTAACATATAGTGTTTGTTTAAAAATTTGATTACCCTGACTACTTTAAGTACATGGATTAATTGATTATTTAGGATAAAAATCTCTTGAATAAATAGAATACCTTTACACTTGACAATTACCCATTTCATCCATAATTGGACCCGAATCATCCAACTGTTAATTAACTTAATATTCTCTCCATGTTAAAAGTTAAAATATACAATTCCAGCAATTTCTTTTTACTGTTATTGTTTGTATTACAATTAATGGTTTTTACTTCCTGCGCGAAAAGAAACCTCACCTATATCAGCGATCTGAATACTTCGGGTGATTTCCAGACCAAAATCATTAAAGAAAATGAAATTAAAATTCAGCCCGGGGATTTACTGAGAATAAGGTTAAGTAGCCTGATCCCGGAGTTTGATGCCGCTTTTGATGAGAAAGGGGTACAACCCGATTTTAATAAGGATGTTATTAACAGTATTAATAATGATGGGTTTTTGGTGAACGAAACCGGAGAAATAAACATTCCTTTTTTAGGAAGTGTAAATATAAACGGTTTGACAAAAGAACAAGCCACTCTTATGATCCAGAATGGAATGAAAGAATATATTGTTGATCCAATAGTGAGCTTACGATTTGCCAATTTTAAGATTACAGTAATTGGGGAGGTGAATAATCCTTCCACTTTTTACGTACCGACAGAAAACATCACAATTTTTGAGGCAATAGGATTGGCCGGGGATATGACCGAGTTTGGTCTACGGCATAACGTGCTTCTTGTACGAGAATCGGAAGGCGTCCGGTCAGTGCATAAAATCAATTTTAATGAACAAACATTGTTGAATTCCCCATTCTATTATTTGATGCAGAATGATATGATATATGTTCAGCCGCATAGACTGAAATCTGTAAGGGCAAGTACAAACGAGAGGAATATAGTATTGGCCGGACTTGCGGTTTCAATCCTTGTTCCTATGCTGTTTAACTTCCAAAATATTTTTGTCAGATAAAAATCCAATGAGTTCTAAAGACTTTAAATTAATTTAAGATGAAACAATCAACTCAAAATAAGAGTGATATAGATCCCATTGATTTGAAACGGGTTTTCAAATACATTTCAAAAAATTGGTATTGGTTTCCTGTTTTTATAATTATCTTTTTGGGATTGGCATATGTATACCTCCAAATAGCTTCACCCAAATATGAAATTTACTCCACTATTATCATAAAAGAGGGTGAGAAACAAGCCAATTTTTCCGAAAATGCAATTTTTGAGGATCTTGAGAACATTAAAACTTCCATTAAACTGGAGGATGAGCTTGAAAAATTAAAATCGAAATCCCTTATAGCGGATGTATTGATAAATCATAAGGCCTATGCCAAGTATATTTATGATGAAGGATTTTTCTCCAAAGAAATAGATCCCTCCAATTCGCCTGTCTCCGTTACTGTTCTTGAATTTAATAAAACCTTCAAAGAACCAACAGAAGAGCTGGAAATCGAAATCATAAACAATGAGAAATTCGCTATCATAATAAGCGAAAACCAAAAAAAGGAGTTTGAGTTTGGTCAGGAAATAAAACTTCCTATCGGAACAATCAAATTAGAAAAGAATGAATCAAATAACAGCTTAGAGGAAGAAAATAGGGAGGTAAAGATTCAGCTGTCAAATATCCAACCGGTTATAAACGAATATCTTAAGAAAATAGAAATCGAACCTGCAGGTCTCAAATCCAGTACCGTACATTTGAGATTATTGGATAGTTCTCCCGAAAGAGGGCAATTGATTTTAGATGGGATTGTAAAGGCTTATAATGACCAAGCTATCAGACTGAAAAATGAAGTGGCGATGAAAACCATCGAATTTATTGATGAGAGACTGGCTCATGTCACCAAGGATCTTGAAGAAGTGGAGAGGAATGCGGAAAATTATAAGGTTAGGAATAACATTACTGATATCGGGATGGATTCCCGGATCAATTTGGAAAACAACGCCGAAACAAAAAGACAGATTGCGGATGTAACCAACCAAATTGAAATTTTGGACATGATTCAATCCAATATCAATTCTCAGGGAAGTGAATTTGATTTTATACCAAGTGCTATTGGAGGTCTTGATGCTACTTTGGTGGATATGGTATCCAGATATAATACTCTTCAGAGTGAGCGTCAACGTTTTTTAAGATCCGTTCAGCCTAATAATCCTCAGGTTTTGAGCATGAATGAACAAATATCATCATTAAGAAGAAGTATTCTGGAAAATGCCAGGACATTAAGAAACAATCTTGAAGTAACCAGAAGAAATCTTCAGGGAACTGCGAGTGTATCTAGTTCCAGGGTTCAGCAACTACCGTCCCTAGAGCGGGAATTGATCGAAATAAATAGGCAAAAGGAAATAAAACAGCAAAACTATCAGTATCTAATGATGAAGAGGGAAGAATCTGCATTATCCCTCGAAATTACCGGCACTAACAATGCCCAAATAATAGATCCTGCCACTTCCAGCCTGAAGCCTGTGCAACCTTCCCCCCTCATCATTATGGGTGGAGCTTTGGCTATGGGTATTTTCTTCCCTTTTGGTTTGATATTCGTTAAATACAAGCTTAGTTCCAAAGTTTCATCAAGAAGTCTTGTGGAGAAAAGAATTAATGCCAAAATTTTGGGTGAAGTTGCTAGGAATGAAAATAAAGGAGTGATGGCTATCAGTGCCAAAAGTGTTTCTCCGACAGCCGAGCAGCTCAGGCTAATTCGAAACAATTTAAAATTTCTTGCAGGAAAGGAAAATAAGGTGATGATGGTTTCATCATCCATGTCCAAAGAAGGAAAAACCTTTATCAGCATCAATATGGCTACCACCTTGAGTTTGGTGGATAAAAAAATTGTGATAGTTGATTTTGATTTAAGAAGACCGCAAATATTAAAAGCGCTAGGGGTTAAGAACGCAAATTGTGTAACAGATTATTTAACGCACAAAATTACAGATTGGAGGGAATTGATAAGTCCTTCCGGTGTGTCCGAATATTTGGATGTAATTGGGGTGAAAAATATAATTTCCAATCCTGCAGAAATCATTAATTCTTATAAGGTTTCAGAATTAATCGATCATTTAAAAGCTGAATATGATCATATAATTATAGACACCGCCCCAATTGGATTGGTCGCAGATTCCTATGCTTTCAGTAAATTAGTAGATTTAATGATCTTTGTTGTTCGGATGAATTTTACCCAAATCAGCCAATTGGATCAGATCAATGAAGTTGTTGAGAATAAGATTTTTAAGCAGAATTTTGTGATACTGAATGATATTGACAAAACCTCCGGGAGAAAATTCGGATATGGGTACTATGGTAAGGAGGAAAAAGAATCAGCCAGAGTTTAATCAGGAATAAAAGAGTAATAAATTAAATAGTAATAATGCTAAAAAGCATAATGGTGTATTTTTCAGGAATACCCGGAGTAAATATCCTTATAAATAAATTAGATGCTGCTTATGACAAGAATGACAGATCTTCCGGCATCCTAAGGAATGTAATTAATTCCTCAGGTATCAGAGCACTTAGCATTATTATTTCCCTTATCTTGCTTCCACTGACCTTAAACTATGTAAATGCAACTGAATATGGTATTTGGGTTACAGTAAGCTCTGTTATTGCATGGATGAGTTCATTTGATTTAGGGATGGGCAATGGCCTTAGAAATAAAATTGCAGCTGCTTATGCTCATAATTCAGAAGAAAAAGGAAGAATGTACGTGAGTACTACTTATGCGGTTTTGGGTTTGATTGCATTGTTTTTTTTCGTGGGCTTCATGATTATTAATTCATTTTTAGATTGGAGCAAAATTTTTAATACACCAGGCAATATGGAAGGCACACTTTCTCAGGTTGTGGTGATCGTTTTGATTTGCTTTTGTTTTCAATTTATTCTTCAAACCATCAATAATTTATTGACTGCTATCCATTTGCCATACAAAGCTAATTTGGTTCAGTTTTATGGTCATTTACTTTCCTTGATAGGTATACTGTTTTTGACTTTTTTTACCGAAAGCAATTTATTCTATATGGTAATCGTACTGGCGGCGTCTCCCGTCATTATGATGGGAGTATTAAGTATATACTATTTTTCCAAAGATCTTAAATTTTTGAAACCGAGTTTCAGGCTGGTGAATTTCAAGATGTCAAAGGGACTTTTTACAACAGGGGGAGTCTTTTTTGTTATTCAAATTGGTGCTTTGGTTTTATATCAAACGGATAATCTTATCATTGCCAATGTTTTAGGAGTGGAAGAGGTTTCTGTGTTCAATGTGGTGTATAAATATTATATGTCATTGTTTATGGTCATATCCGTTGTTCTTACACCTTATTGGAGTGCATTCACTGATGCATTTGAATTGAACGATTATGACTGGATGAGAAGAAACATTCAAAAATTAAGGCGAATTTTTCTTGGATTCATATTGGTATGTATTGTTACCATAGCGATTTCACCCATCGTTTTCAAATATTGGATAGGAGATGCTCTGGAAATCCCATTTATGGTTTCCCTTGCTGTCGGATCTTATTTTATTGTTTTCTTTTGGCACAACATCCATACTGTATTCATTAACGGTATCGGAAAACTCAAAATACAGTTAATAACAATTCTGATAGGGGCTTTTCTAAACGTGCCTTTATCCATATTTTTAGGAAAAGTAATCGGCTTGCCGGGGGTAATTTTATCCAATTTTATTATATTCGCAATTACGGGAATCGTATTTTATATCCAAGTTGAAAAAATTCTAAATCAAACTGCTTCAGGGGTTTGGAATAAATAATTCCCATTCTTATGGAAAAATCTGCTTCACCCACCAATATTGATTACATCATCACATTTTATTTTTTAATGTTGACTACTAAGACATCATTTATTTATTATATCGATTTATATTGGTTTGCATTTGCAATCGGTGCTTTGGTTTATGGTTTTAGCCAAAAAAGGATATATGAAAAAGATATATATGTATTTACTACATTCTCCCTGTTCTTTTTAGGTTACATTCTATTTAGGAATTTTTTCATTAACAAATTGCCTACTTCGTTTCTATTAAGCGATATCTATTATTTGATTCGGTTTATTTTTGCTGCATACGTTTTTTGCGTTGTGCTTAAAGAGAACGCTGTTCGACTTTTTGTTAATGTCGTTTTCTTACTATCAGCTATTTCATTGTTTTTTTATGCTGTTCAATTAGCTGGCGGAGGAAATATCCTTTTTCAAATAGGTAAGGCTTTTATAATTACTGCTCCGGCAACGGAAGATTTAAGTTCCACTTTTTCTAACTTTTTGATATTTTCTTATGATCAGGTACATGTTTATAGAAACTCAGGGTTTGTTTGGGAACCCGGAGCATTTGGTTGCTTCATTATCATTGCTATGTTTTTTAATTTTTTGAGAAATGATTTTTCCTATGATAGGATAACGATTGTCTTGATTATCGCCTTGATTACTACTCTTTCTACAACTTCCTATCTGGCGCTTGGGATTTTGATTTTCTTATCCTACAGAGCGAGAGGAGGAAAATGGAATTTGGGTTTAATCACTGTTTGCATTGCGATGGTTATGGCCTTTATTTTCTTGCCCTTTTTAGGGGACAAGATTACAGACACCTATTACGAAGATGTGCAAACCTTGGAAGATGTCGAAATAGTGCAAAATGAACTTGAGTATTATACCGATTATGGGGGTGAAGTAAAGCTCAATAGGTTTGCAAGTGCTATTTTTCTATACAGGCATTTTGAAAAACAATTGGTTTTTGGTGTAAGTAATGCCTATATCAAATTGGATAGTAAAATCTATGGTGTCGGATTGGATAGGTTTAATACTTCCAATGGTCTTATGGATTTTATAAGTAAATTTGGGCTACTGGGACTGATCTTTGTCTTTGTCAGGATATACCAATTTTGTTATTTGAAATTGAAAAGTAATGAGTTTAGCTCTTACTTTATCTTGGTTTTCCTTATTTTAAATTTTGGAGAACCCATACTAATGTTGCCTGTCACTCTAATGTTTTTGTTTTTTCCAAACTTCAATACTTTAGATAAAGATGAAATGGCCGAACCAGTGGACGCTGATTTAATTATTGAAACCGAAAACTCCTAAAAGAAATAATAGTTATGAAATTAGCCGTATTGTTAGCCTGTCACAACAGACGGGAGAAAACTATAAAGTGCCTTGAAAAAGTTTATGGTCAAAATTTACCCGTTGGAGATGAGATAAGTTTTGATGTATTTTTAACAGATGACAATTCCCCGGATGGCACTGGTAAAGAAGTCAAAGCCAGATTTCCCAAAGTGAATGTTTTTGAAGGAAGTGGGTCGCTATTTTGGGCTGGAGGGATGAGAAACTCTTGGAGGATGGCATTAGAATCAAAAGTGGAATTTGATTACTTTTTACTTCTCAATGATGATACATATATATTTGAATCTACAATTGTGGATTTATTACAGGCTAACAATAATCAATTCAACAAAAGCAGTATTCCCAACATATCCATCGGTACAACGGTGGATGAAAAAACAGGTCAATTAACTTACGGCGGATTTAGGCTTAAATCCCATAAAAGACTAAAACACAAATTAGTTGTCAGCCCCGATAAAGAAGAGGAGTGTGATCTCGGTTGTGCAAACATCATGCTTGTACCAAAGCAGATCGTAGATAAAATCGGTATTCTTCATGAAAATTATACACATGGAATTGCAGATTTTGATTATACGCTAAGAGCGAAAAAATCAGGATTCAAAGTATACGTAGCTCCCGGTAAATTGGGTTTTTGCGCATATGATCACGGTAAAAGCTGGAAATCATCTGATACAAGTTTAAAAGATCGCATAAAATATTTATATAGTCCCAAAGGACTCCAGTACAAAGAGTTTCTTTTCTTTATGAGAGATCATTTTCCCGGGGAGGTACCCTCAATTTTCCTTAAACTCTGGGTAAAAACCTTGTTTCCGCTAGTTTATGACAAGTTTAAAAAGGAGCGAACAGAAATTCCCATAGAAAAACCCGTCAACTCTTAATAATCCCACCCATCACCTTATCATCTACAAATATTAATTCGCTCTACTGCATATTTTTATGAAAATATTAATGGTTAATGATTACCCTCTTGACAAATATTTTGATCAGTGGAAGAACGGTTTGACTCCAAGTCAGCAGCTGTGGGGGAAAGTTGAGTTAGATCGTGAAAATGGAATGGAGGTAATTATCCTACCCCATGAAAAGTATAAGTTTTTGGATAAAATCGGAAATTTTTTCAACATTCAACATCTTGACCAGCAATGGAGGGCTTTGCTGATTAAGAAGGATATTGATATTATTTATGCTCCCTTTGCCGCTGCTACCACTAAATTTCTTTTATTGTTGAAGTTTTTAGGGCTCATTAATACACCGATAATTGCGGTGATTCATTATCCTCTCTTAGGAAGTAATTCCAATAAAAAAGTTGTTCGATTGTTGGGTAAACGGCTCATGAAAGGGTTTGATAGGATGCTGTTTATTAGCCACAATATTGAGCGGGATAACATAAAGGCCTTTTCTCTTGCTCCTCATGAATACGAGAAGCGTTTTGTCCATTTGAACTGGGGGGCGGAAACTGCCTTCTATGACTCAAAAACAGCGGAAGACGAAACAGGCCATGAAGATTATGCTATCAGTGCCGGACAGACTGATAGGGATTTTGATACTCTCATAGAGGCATTTAGAAAATTGGATTTGAAATTGAAGATATATTCAAGACCAGGTTATAAACCTCAATCAGATGATATCCCCAAGAATGTCGAAATTTTCATAAATGGAGTAACGTACAAAGAATTACTTGATATTTATAAAAAATCAACGATGATTTTGATTTGTTTTAAAATCCGTCAAGAATCAACCTTAGGAATAACAAGTTTATTCGATGCAATGGCTATGGGTAAACCTGCAATTATAACTGAAAATACATATATTGACATAGATGTCGAAAAGGAAGGAATTGGGTATTGGGTCGCGGAGGGCGATGTCCAGGGTTGGGTTTCCAAAATTCAAAATTTAATTGATAATCCGTCATTATGCAAGCAAATGGGTCAAAATGCAAAAGCACTTCAAATTAAAACCTATAATATGAACAATTTTGGTGACAGACTTGAAAAAGTCTTCATTGAACTTTATAATGGTAAAGAAAAATAATTTTAATGAAAGACACTGTATTATTGATATGTTCAAGTGCTTTGTTTCCCACAAACAGTGGGGATAAAATTTATTCTTTGAATCAACTCAAAGTTTTATCCAAAAAATTCGAAGTTGTTCTTGTAAATGTAATTGAAGAGGAATTTGATGAAGAATTGAATCTTTCCAACCTTCAAAAATTCTGCTCCAAAATTTATTTTTTCAAAGAAACATATTTTAACCAAGGCTTTACGGCCCTTAAATCATTTTACTCCGGAAAGCCATCCATAATTACCCGAAGTAAACACAAAGAGACAATCACTGCTCGGCTAAACCAAATAATCATTGATGAAAAGCCAGGATTTGTTTTAATAGATCACTTGAGATCAAGTATATATATGGATCCCAATACCATAAAGACTTACTTGATCGAGCACAATGATGAAGTCAAAATTTTTGAACAAAATTATAAGGTTTCACTAAATCCAGGGGTAAAAATCACATATTTTATTTTGACTCAGCTGCTCAAACAGTATAGGGACAATATATACCGCTTGTTGGAAAAAATCATTTTTATTAGCTCATTTGATTTCTCAGATAATTTCAAAAATGCACATATTCTGAAAAAACTTATGATCAGGTTTGATCACAAAGAATATCAAATACCCAATCGAGAATCATCCAGGAAAAACATATTGTTTTGCGGCAGCATGCATTGGCATCCTAATGTAAAAGCCATTCAATGGTTTCTGGATAATGTTTTTGACAAACTTCAAAAAAATGTCAATGTGATAATTGTCGGTAGGCATATTCCAAAAAGTTTAATGGCTCATGAATCAGAGAGAATACTTTTGTATTCAGATGTTCCATCTATGGAAGAATATTTTTTAAAATCTGATGTTTTCTTTGTTCCAATGCTCACGGGAGGAGGAATAAACATTAAAATGCTGGAAGCGCTGTCATATGGTATTCCGATTGTAGCTACTGATTTTTCTCTCAGGGGATATGAGGGACTTGAATTTCTGGAACCCACCAACAATGCTGAAGAATTTGCTTCGAAAATTAATCATTTAATTAATAATCCTGATCAAGCGCTGTTATTACAAGAAAAAGAGCTGGAATATTATAGGCAATATGTGGGCGATAGTGAGACTGATTTTCTTAATCTTTTGAAAGTTTAACAACACCTTGATCCGCATTTCAGAGCAGATTTATACCTCAGCAGGTTATAGTTTAATTGGGAAAATTTAATCATGACTAATTTACTGATGTTTAGTGTCATCCTGAATTCTTTGAGGACATTAATTGAAATCCGAAATGGTGAATATTGATGTGGAGTATTTCCAATTTGATTTAAGAAATTCCATATTTTATTTTTCGCAATTATACCTTAACTTTATTTTTCTCATAAATTACTTCAAATGAATATCAAATTTGTTTTATTTATCGGATTATTGATCTTTTCGGCATCCTGTTCCAGACCACAGCGAGAAAATGTGGATTTTGATAACTGGGGAGAATATTGGTTTCAGGGAAACGCGGAAATCAGCAGTTATGACCTGACTCAATATAGATATGGAGAACCAAGGCAAGGAAATGCGGTCCTGATTTTTGTAACCGAGGATTTTTCCAGAGACGACCATGTAAAACTCGACGATCCCGAAAATGCGGGACGGGATAAAATCAGTGTGATCAAGATGAACCAAACCAGGGAGTTTATCACCGGGATATATCCCTATCATATGATGCTTTCGGTATTTACCCCCACAAAAGAACAATCCCAATCCATAAAACTCAGCTGCAGTGTACAGGAGTGGTGTGGTCAAACTTTTTCTCAGTTGAATCTAAGTAGCGGAGAAAAATACAACGGAAATCTTTTTTCTTATTTTGAACAAGAGGGAGATCAGTCCTTTTCCGTTACCGGTTTTGCAGAGGATGAACTTTGGAATCTTATCAGAATAGCACCTAATCAGGTTCCTATAGGCAGTATTATGTTGCTTCCTTCATTAATTAATCAGCGACTTACCCACGAAGAGATTCAACCTGAAGAAGCTTTTATCCGGATCAATGACATAAGCAATCAGCGCAGCCAAGTTGAAGTGACTTATAGTTCAGGCACCCGGGTTTTAAGGATAAATTTTGAAAAAGAATTCCCACATGGAATTATGGGTTGGGAAGAAGAATTTGTAAGATCCGATGGTGAGAAGGAAATCACCAAGGCAGAGCGAAAATCCATAAAAATCATTGACTACTGGACGAGAAATAAGGTAGAGGATGAATTTTTAAGAAAAGAGCTAAAATTGGAATGAGCAAATCAATGGAGCTGATAAAAGAAGTTGTTGGGACAAGGAAAATTCCAAGGTAAAGCAGCAAGTGAAAAAGCAACTGATTCTTGTTCTCCTTCTTACTTTGTTTTCTTTCACCTTAATAGTGTTGGGATATTATTTACCCCGAACCGCTATTTTCAATCTGTTTCTATTTTTTGGGATAAGTTATGGCATTTTTATTTCGATTTATCATTTTTTCAAACAGAACCATTTCTCTATATGGTGGGGTATTGGAGCGGCTGTTTGCATAAGACTTCTCCTTTTTGGAGCTATGCCTATGCTTTCCGATGATTTTTATAGATTTGTCTGGGATGGCCACCTGGTTTGGAATGGTATCAACCCATATCTCTTCAATCCAATGGAGACAATGGATTTAAATTCTTGGTTCCACAATTCTTTTTTCAGCAATTTATTGGATCAAATGAATTCACCTGAGTATTATACTGTCTATACTCCATTGAATCAGTTTTTTTTTATGCTCGCAGCTGGATTTGGTGGACAGGATTTATTTCTTAATCTGCTTTGGTTAAAGATATTTCTTTTGATTTTTGAATTGATTAACTTTTATCTTCTTTTTAAAATATTAAGTACGTTGCGCCAACCCGCATACAGGTTGCTATTATATGCTCTCAATCCTCTTGTAATATTAGAAACAGCTGCAAATGTCCATTTTGAGGCCTTGGTATTAACAGGTTTGTTGGGAACTGTATACGGTTATCTTAAAATGAAACCTTTCTTTTCCGCTACCTTTTGGTCTTTGGCAGTTGCAACCAAACTTACGCCTTTAATGTTTGGACCATTGTTGATGAGAGCATTTAAGCTCAAACCTGGGATTAGATTTTTCGCTGTTTCAGGGTTTTTAATATTTCTGGCATTACTTCCACTACTATGGGACAAAAGTTTTGAAGGTTTTATGGTAAGCCTCAAGCTGTTTCAAGGGAAATTCGAATTCAATGCCTCACTTTATTATCTTCTGAGAGAAGTTGGAATTTGGTGGCTCGGATATAATCCTATCGCCACTTTGAGTCCCTTGCTCAATTTGGTTATTCTCCTACTGATTCTCCTTTTTGTATCCAAAGCGAAGGAAGTCCAGGGCCGGGATTTTGTTGAATTCTTCATAAAGATTTACCTGATATATTTTTTGCTTCAACCGGTGGTTCATCCTTGGTATATAATTCCTGCTTTGGGTTTGAGCATCTTTACAGAAAAGAAGGCTTTTTTAGCCTGGTCGGGCTTAATATTTTTGTCCTATCATGCATATGCACATCTTCAATTTGAAGAGAATGGGGGGATCCTTTTACTGGAATATTTAGTTTTGTTCCTATTTATCATATGGGATTATTTAGGCAAATTTGCAGGAAAACCTGTCAATACTTTATGAATAAAATTTCTGATTTCATAGTCATCTCATTCCTGATAATCCTGATTTCCTGTCAATCCCCGGATGAGAAAAAAGCGCGGGCGCTGATCCGGAAATCCATACAGGCTCATGGAGGTCAAGAAACCTGGGATGGTATAGAATCATTTTCTTTTGTTAAGGAAAGTTGGCTATATAATAAGGCGGGGGAGGAGGAAGGCCACACCCTTCAACAGCTGATTTTCCGCATGAAACCTTATTTTGAGGCAAGGATCGATTGGGAAAAAGACAGCATAGACCACAGGCTTATTTTTGATGGATTAAAAATGAATTACAGGATGGGGGAAAATCAAATTCTCAATGAGGGTTTTCTACAGGCAAAAAAGAAAGAAGTGGATGCGGCTTTTTATGTCCTCAATAAACCCTTTTCTTTGCTGTATGAGCACTTACATATCAAATATCAAGGCATAACATTTTTGGCTGAGGGTCAGGAAGTGGAAACTGTACAGGTAATTGATGGTGATCCGGAGGATCAAAATGTGGATATTTGGTGGTATTACTTTCATCCAAACACCCTTGTGCTTTTGGCTTATAAGGTTAAAACATCGGACCATTATAGCCTTATATATAATCGTGAATTTGATGATCGAACAGGTATTTTGTTCCCAGCTATGAGAGAAAGCTTCAGAGTGGACAGCCTTGGCCGGCACTTGTACTTGAGTGCCTTTTATGAGTATCGGGAATTTTTCATGGAATAACTTGAAAGAATTTATCGGGTATGTTTTCAGCATAATTTGCAAATACCATCCAAACAGAATTCTATTGAAATAACCCTCCAACTTTTAAAAAATTGCTAGGCTGAGTTTCAGGCCCATAAATGAATATTCAAAATTCTGACAAGTAAGCGGAAACCTATAATTTATTTTTGAATCCATTTGGAATCGCCCTTTAATTTCCCGCTCTACAAAGTGATCAAAATATTCGGAAGTTATAAATTCCGATTAGCAAAAAAATAAAGCCAAAATCAAAACAACCTAAAAAAAAGAATTTTGAATAATAAAAAATGCATTTCAATAGAAAATTCCATTTATTTTCTTAGCTTTAATAAAATTCATAAGGAAATCGAAAAACTTTAATTAAAAAGTAAAATGGCCCAGACAATTTCCAATTTAGACAGCATCAGTGAATATGTTTTTAATACAGACTTTATTGTCAAAAGATGTTCAATAAATTTATTGGACAGGTCTCAAATTTTTATAAAAAGATGTTTTGACGTATTTTTTGTTAGCCTTTTTCTCCTTGTTGTGGCATCTTGGTTGTTCCCTATCATTGCATTAATAATTCGATTGGACTCTAAAGGACCCGTATTTTACCAGCAATTGCGACATGGCCGAAATAATATCCCTTTCCACTGTTTAAAATTTAGAAGTATGAAGTACAATCATCATGATCATTTTGAGCAAGCATCAAAAGTAGATCAACGAATTACATTTATAGGGTCTTTTTTACGCAAGACCAGTTTGGACGAACTACCTCAGCTAATTAATGTAATCTTGGGAGAAATGACCATAGTTGGACCAAGACCTCATGCAGTTGTAATGAACAGGGAATTCTCTGAGAGAATCGAAAACTTTATGCATCGCCATATGGTAAAACCAGGCATTACGGGATTAGCCCAAGCAAAAGGATTCAGGGGTGAAATCAGGAATGTGCATGATATGAATTTCAGGCTGAAATATGATCTTTTCTATATTAAAAACTGGAATTTATTCATTGACTTCATAATTGTTATGATGACCATTAAATCCCTCTTTTTAAACAATAAAAATGCCTATTGAAAGATTTACAGGCAGTCAAACTCAAATTTTTATTTCTGTTAAAATTAAAATTATCTCAAACTATGATACTGTTATCCTTCAAGTTATACATTATTTTTTATTGAAAATAAAATTTGGAGTTTGTAATAAATAAGAAAACCCTACCCGTAAAAATTGAGATAAGAAACCATGTTTGCATTTTCAAATACTAAAAATGTTTTTTAAATCAAAAAGTGTTTTAAATTTATATTTCAAAATACCCATTGAATTAGCATCTTTGAAATTTTAAAAGGAATTATATTTTTATCATACATATTCATCTTAGATGAAAATAATACCATAATGGAAAAAAAATTACTTCACCAAATCCTTTACAGGGCTGGTAAGAATCTTGGTAATCAAAAGGCTGTAGTTTTTAAGGATTCGGCAATTTCTTATTCAGAACTCCACAGAAAATCAACACTTTTGGCAAATACCATCTTACTTAAAGCTCCCCGAGAAGAATTCATAGCCATCAGTACCACAAGGGGTATTGAGATGATCATAGGCGTGTTGGCTATTCTCAAATCAGGGAAAGCTTACTTGCCTATCGATCCCAACTATCCTGTTGAAAGACATAAAAACATGGTGGAAATATCCTCTGTGTCTTATATTATAGCAGGTCCTTCTGAGGATGAAAGTTGGGCTCCGCTTGGTTTGAAAAGAATTCCCTATAATGAAGAATCGGAAATTGAATCGGAAATTGAATTCAGTTCTGATTTATATGCCTTATTTTTTACATCAGGTTCCACAGGCAAGCCAAAGGGTGTAATGGTCAAACATGAAGGCGCAGTAAATCTTGTGGAGCACAAACTTAAACATTCTAAAGCAGCTGGAGCAGGTGTAAAAACATTACAATTTTGTCATTTAGGATTTGATGTATCAGTTGAGGAGATTTTTGTTTGCCTATCTTCCGGAGGGGAACTGCATCTGGTTGATGACATTCAAAGATTGGATGCCTATTATTTGCTCAATTATATCAAAGACCATCAAATCAATAACGTATTTTTCCCGTTTGTCGCCCTTCAGTACTTTACAGATGCAGCTGTGAGTAGTGGTATTTTTCCACAAAGTCTTACAGAAGTTAATACAGGGGGTGAGCTTTTGAAAATCACCCCGCAAATAAGAGCGTTTTTCAGGAATGTTCCGGGAGCATATCTAAAGAATAATTATGGCCCCACAGAGGCATCTATTTGGGTTTCTGATTTGGATTTAAAAGGAGATCCGGATAATTGGGAGGAAATTCCTTCTATTGGACAACCCTTTCCAAATTGTGAATTCTGGATATTGGACGAACAGTTAAATCCTGTTCAGAAAGGCGACTTGGGTGAACTGCATATTTCCGGATCTTGTCTGGCAAAAGGATATATGAATAGAGATGATCTTACAGCAGCAAGGTTTATCGACTGGAAATCCCCTGATGGTGAGACTATCAAACTTTATAAAACAGGGGATCTTGTTAATCGAAATGAAGCGGGATACTTCTATTTTAATGGAAGAGAAGACGACCAGATAAAAATCCGTGGTAACAGAGTCGAACTTGGTGAGATAGAATGTGCTTTATCCAATTTACCCAATATCAAACATGCTATTGTAAAATTGGATGAGGACCACCTCGGACAAAAATTCCTTTGTGGATACCTGCAATTTGATAAAAAGAATAAAATTGAAATAATCCACATAAAAGCCGAACTGAAAAAATTTGTTCCGGAATACATGATTCCGGATTTTTTGGTGGAAGTTGATGAATTTCCGAGAACAAGTTCAGGGAAGGTGGATAAAAAAGCCCTGCCTAAACCCCTACATGCCAGGCCTCAAACAGCTGCACAACTGGCACCTCCCACTACTGAAACAGAGAAAAATATCCTTGGTTTATTTCAGGAAACCCTTAATTATGATAAAATAAGTATTTATGACAATTTCTTTGAATTGGGAGGCAATTCCCTTAAAGGTCAAAAAACAATTGCAGAATTGAAACAGAGGTTTGGATATGAATTGCCTATCATAAAACTATATCAATTTCCTACAGTAGCACAAATTGCTGACTATCTTAAAATAGACGCCAAACCTAAAGTTTTTGCCAATTCCAAAAAGGATATTAACAAAGATGGAAAGGATGTAGCTGTAATAGGTATGGCCTTCAAGTTTCCAGGAGCTGATACCGAGGAGCAACTTTTGGAAATCCTGAGAATGGGTAAAGAAACAATAAGATTTTTTGATCAGAATGAGTTGGATAAATCCATAAGTGAGGAGCATACCGGCATCCAGGATATGTTCGTGCTAGAGGAATCATTGGTGGATATGATCAATTTGATGCTACTTTTTTTGGATTTAATCCAAAATTAGCGGCCATAGCTGATCCTCAGCAACGGAAATTTCTTGAAGTTTCCTATGAGTTGCTGGAAAAAACAGGATATCGAACCCAAGAAGTATCGGCCCCTATCGGAGTCTATGCAGGTTGTAGCAACAATACATATTTTACTCATAATCTCATTTACCACAAAAAATTATTGGAGTCCTATGGTGACTTTATGGTTGGTTCTTTGAATGAGAAAGATTATCTGGCAAGCCGAACTGCCTACCATCTTAACTTGACGGGACCTGCGGTCAGTGTTTATTCGGCCTGTTCTACTGCATTATTGGCAATAGCCCAAGCCACAGAAGCCATTCGAAGCGGGAAATGCGAAATGGCCATTGCCGGTGCTTCAAGCATCAAATCACCTGCAATCAGTGGTCATATCCATGAGGACGGATCTGTTCTTAGCAAGGACGGCCATGTAAATTCTTTTGACGCCTCAGCCACAGGCACTATTTTCAGCGATGGCGTTGGAGCTGTTTTGTTGAAAAATATGGATCAGGCCATAGCAGATGGAGATCGGATTATTGCAGTAATCAAAGGAATAGGAATAAATAACGATGGTGGAGAAAAGGGAAGTTTTTCTGCCCCAAGTGCCGAAGGCCAAGCAGGGGCAGTCTACAGTGCCATTCTGGATGCGGGAGTTGATTTAGAAGAAATCACTTATTTGGAGGCTCACGCCACAGCCACACCAATCGGGGATCCAATTGAAGTAGAGGGGCTCAAACTTGCCTTTGAGCAAGCCACAAAAAAACAATATTGTGCCCTAGGTAGTATCAAAAGCAATATTGGACATCTGAATGCAGCTGCAGGAATAGCAGGTTTTTTCAGAGCTTTGCTCTCACTTAAATACAAACAGTATTTTCCACAAAGAGCGTTTCACGAGGTCAACCCAAATATTGAAATAAAGGACGGTCCATTTTATATCAACACAGAATTAAAACCTTGGAATACTGATCACAAACGGATTGCAGGAGTAAGTTCGTTGGGAGTTGGTGGGACAAATGTTCATGTGATTTTGGAAGAGGCTCCTGAAATTGAAAAAGGGGAATATGAAAAGGAAGAACATCCTTCATATATTATCAGCTGGTCTGCCAAATCAGAAGAAAGTTTGGAACTTTATGCCTTAAAGTTGCTGGACTTTATAAAATCAAAACCTGATGTTGATTTATCAAGACTTGCGAACAGTCTTCAGCAACAACGGATTGATTATAAGTTCAGGAGGTTTTTGGTTGCAAATAGCAGAGAGGAGCTGATTCTCAAGTTGTCGGAAGCGACCAATAAATCAACACCTGTAAACGTAACCAACGAGCACGTATTTCTTTTTCCGGGCCAGGGAGCACAATTTCTGAATATGGGAAAGGAACTGTATGAGTTCAACGCCACATTCCGAAATGCAGTCATTGAATGTGCGGATATTCTTTCCCTTCATATGGATAGATCAATTTTGGATATAATCTATCCCGCTGAAGAGAATGAGGCTGCTGAACAAATTCTTAAAGACACACAATACACACAACCTGCGATTTTTACGGTTGAATATGCACTGTCTCAGCTGTGGATTTCTTTGGGAGTAAAGCCGATTTTATTATGTGGACATAGTATCGGAGAGTTTGTTGCGGCCCATCTGTCAGGAATTATGAGTCTTGAAGATGCTTTAAAATTGGTAGCTATTAGAGGTAAAATAATCAGTAGTTTGCCTCAGGGAAACATGCTTTCTGTAAGGTGTACCGAAGGACACCTTCTTGACATCCTACCTAAATCTTTATCCTTGGCGGGTATTAACGGATCCAATCAATGTGTCGTGTCCGGGGAAATTCCCGAAGTGGAAGCTTTTGCAAATTTTTTAGAAAAAATGGATATCCCTTCCAAAATCCTCAAAACAAGCCATGCATTTCATTCCAAAATGATGGAGCCTATTTTGGATGAATTTTCCAAAGTTGTACAAGGGATTTCTTTGAATAAACCTAAAATCCCAATGGTATCCACTGTAACAGGAAATTTTATTACAGACGAGGCGGCACAAAGTCCTGAATATTGGACTAAACAGTTGAGAAATCCGGTACGTTTTGCAGATGCGGTTACAACGATTAGTAAGTTGGACATACCTATCCTCTTTCTTGAAGTAGGCCCGGGTAATGTTTTGACAGCATTATCCCGACAATCCCCTTTTGCAATGGGTAAAGTGATGTACAACAGTTTGGTAAGGAATTCTAAAATCCCGGATTATCACTTTTTTCTTCAGACTGTTGGTAACCTTTGGCAGAATGGAAGAAAAATCCATTGGGAGAATTTATACAGGAACCCAATTTTAATTATGGAAGTACCTACATATGTTTTTAAAAAGGAGAGGATTTGGATGGAACCCTTGCAGGTGAAAAATATCGATAATTCTTCAACTCATTCATCTATTTCACCTGGACAAATAAACTCAATAAATTCACAAAACCCAACTACTTTGAACAGGAAATTAAAAATCAAGCAACGTGTAATCGGACTCATTCAGGAAACTACCGGATTGAGTGTTTCCCATGAGCCGGCTTCTTTTTTAGAACTTGGATTTGATTCATTACTTTTAACCCAATTGGCATCAAGTCTTAAGAAAGAATTCAAAATTCCAATTAGTTTTAGGCAACTGAGTGAATCCATTTCAGATTTAGTGGAATTGGTAGACTACTTGGATCAACAGCTACCGGAAGAAGAATTCAATGAAAAAAAAGTTGCTGGAGGTGTTGATTCAGATTTGGGGAATTTAGTAGCCCAAAAAAACCATCAGAACGGAGATACTGTTTCATCTACTCTTTTTAATCATGAGGAACAACAACCAATGCCTTTACCGAAAACGATTGAAGCCGCACTCCACATGCCGGCTTCCCATCTTGAGTTGATATCCAGACAGCTTGAGTTGCTTTCACAGCAAATCAGAATCATCAACAACGGAGTAGAAATTAATGCTTCAACCCAGCGGATAAATGAGCATCCAAAACCGAAGTCAAATGCTGTTCCAGGTTTGTCAACTTGTACAAAATATAATGATATTTCCAATTCCAATGAGGAAGCAATGGAAAAAGCAGGCTTGCCCAAAACATATGAAGCAATGGCAAAAATTCAGAAATCACCTCTCGATGTAACTTCAGAACAGGATGCTTTCTTGCAAAACCTCATCAAGGAAGATAAAGAAATTCAGTTGATCCTTGAGCGAAAGACAAAAAGGATTTCGGATACCTTGAATATATTCTTTGAGAAAAATGAGTTACCATTATTCATAACAAATTGCGGTTCGATGTGGAAGTTGAATCACAAAGATGAACTTGCTATTCCGAGTATATTATTTATTTTGTTGAGGAAAAAGGGAATTCAAATTTTTGATGGATTTCCAAGTTATCTATATTCGGAAGCAACTGAATCGGAAATTGATAACATAATTACACACATTATTAATACTGTAGAGATTTTATTAGAAGAAGGGTTTCTAAAGGAAAAAGGCAATATTTCGATCCAAAAAAATCTGGACAATTTTATTGTTTCAAAGGATAATCCACCCATTCCAGGAGCAAAGCTTGGAAAAGACAAAAGCGGTAATCCTGCTTGGTTTGTACTGGACGAAAATAAACCGGGAAATTATTTAAAGGTCAATTGGGAAATTTAATCTTATAGTATTAACCCTTTTGCTATTTGAGAAAAATTTTCTTTTTTTATACCATCAATCAATATTTTGACAGGTCTTTTATTTCTACATTAATCTTAAATGATTATCAATTTTACAAAAGGAGTATGAGAAAACTGAAATTGATATTTAACTTGCTGAATTTAGCTAAATGGGTAGAAAAAAAATATTTAAATTCAGAAATTATTAGTTACATAATTATACCTCCTTTTTATGAAGGGGGTATGATTCCAATTTCTTGACTGTCAATTTACCTTTTATATTAAGGAAATCAGAAAATGAGTCATCAAATGAAATCATTTGAAAGTATAGAGTACGATCCGTTTTCATCCCCTCAAATTGACAAAGTTCTAGGGTTGCTGGACGCACAAAAAGAAATTTGGGTCTCCTGTAAATTAGGCGGAGATGAAGCCAACATTGCCAACAATTTGTCAACATCACTTCATCTTAAAGGTAAACTGAAAATTAATGTCCTGCATAAAGCCATTGAGGAATTAGTGAAAAGACATGAAGTACTCCGAATGACTTTTAGTCCTGACGGAAAAAAAAGTATCATTTATGATTTTTTTCCTCCGGATTATATGTACTTGGACTCATCAGGTATTTCTTCACATCAGGAGAAGAAATCGGTTTTCAAAAAGCTGATTGAGGAGGAAAGTTTGACTTTATTTAATTTAGAAAAAGGCCCTTTAATACGGTTTAGGTTGATCAGATTGGATGAACATTTCCATATACTGATTATTACGGGACATCATATTATCATAGATGGTTGGTCAAACAGCCTTATTACTAAGGAATTAGGAATCATTTATTCTGATTTGTCGGAAAATAAACCAATTACTCTTTACAATCCTGTATTGTTCAGCGACTATTCCTCCCAGATGTCCCTATGGAGCCAAGGACCGGAATACAGGAAAACCGAGGAATACTGGATTGATAGGTACAAAGGAAAAAATTTTTATCTGAATCTGCCTACAGATAAACCCCGACCTAGCAGCAGGACCTTTAACAGTCAAAGAATGGAATTGACTGTGGATGCTGATCTTCTTGAAGCTATCAGGAAGGTTGGGATCAAGGCCAAATCCAGCTTAGTCAATACTTTATTGGCGGTTTTTGAAATTTATTTTCATAAGCTCACCGGACAGAAGCAGTTGTCCTTAGGAATTCCTGTTTCAGGGCAGGCTGTATCTGATAACTTCCATTTGGTTGGCCATTGTGTTCACCTTTTACCAATTCCATGTACTATTGAACCCCATCTCACTTTTTTGGAATATTTGCATAAAAGAAAATCAGAACTCCTGAACGATTATGAACATTCCCGGTATACTTTCAGCAGTCTATTGCAGCATCTGAATTTACCTCGGGAGAATTCCACAATACCCTTAATTCCCATCATAATCAATTTTGAATCAGCAAAAAATGATCAATTCAACTATAAAGATTTGGCTGTTGAGTCATTTTTTAATCCTAAAAAATTCGAGACTTTTGAAAATGCAATTTATGTAACTGAGTATGAGGATAGGATTTCGATAAATTGGCAGTACAATACGATCCTGTATACCCCGGAAAGTATCAAAAAGATGCAGAACGAATTCAGAAATCTTCTGATATTTGTTTCTGAAAATCCTTCCACTATCATTTCAAATATAGATTTTATTGAAAATGTATTTCTAAAAGAAATAAACCAATGGAACAACACATCTCTTGACAATCAAATGGGAAAAACCTTCACCTCTTTTATCAATGAAACTGCCAATAAGCACCCACAAAAAGTGGCTGTCAGCTGTTCCAAGAAGCAACTTTCTTATTTAGAACTTGAAGCACAGTCCAATCAGTTGGCAAATTACCTCCTTCAAAATGGAGTAAAAAAGGGTGATATCATTGGGATATGCGTTGATCGTTCTGTTGAAATGCTGGTCAGTCTATTGGGAATCGTAAAGTCGGGAGGAGTATACCTTCCTTTGGATCCTTTATATCCCAAAGAAAGAATCGAGATGATGGTAAATGATGCATCTTGTAAATATTTTTTAGTATCCGGCCATTTGAAGGGAAATTATATAACCCAGGCACCGTTTTTACTTCTTGAAGAAGTTATGGCCCAATTGAATGATTTTTCCGAGCAGAGTCCCGAAATCGGATTGAAGGGGAATGACCTTGTTTATGTAATCTATACATCAGGATCAACCGGTACACCTAAAGGAGTAAAGATTTCCCATCATAATCTTTTGAATTTTCTGCTAAGTATGCAGATAAGTCCGGGGATTTCAAGCAGGGATAAATTGTTGGCAGTAACGACAATTTCATTTGATATTGCCGGATTGGAATTATTCCTTCCTTTGATCGCAGGGGCAGAGGTTGTAATTACAGAAAATGAAGAAGCCCGCGATGGACGGATTCTTTTGGACCTGATAGAAAGGGAAAAAATCACCATGATGCAGGCCACACCTGCCACCTGGAAGATGATGATCAATTCTTCTTGGAAGAAGCACTTTCCTCTCAAAGTCCTTTGTGGAGGGGAAGCACTTCCACAGGATCTAGCCAAGGAACTTTTAAGCAGATCAAATGCTCTCTGGAATATGTATGGTCCTACGGAAACTACTGTGTGGTCACTGATGAAGAAAATTACAACTCCCGACTTGCCGATCACCATAGGCAAGCCCATACATAACACCCAAGTATATATTTTAGACGAAAATTGTCATCTACTTTCTCCTGGAAATGTTGGCGAAATCTGGATTGGAGGTCAAGGGGTTGCCAAAGGGTATTTGAATAGGTCAGAACTTACGAATGAGAAATTTATTACAAATGATTTTGAAGCCTCTAAAAGTGATTTATTATACCGGACAGGAGATTTAGGTAAGTTTTTACCAAATGGGGAAGTTATGTGCCTGGGAAGACTGGATAATCAGGTCAAAATCCGGGGTTTCCGAATTGAACTTGGAGAAATAGAGAACAGCATAAATCAGTTGCCTGAAATAAGTGATGTGGTTGTGATTGCTAGAGAAGATCACCCGGGTGACCTCAATTTGGTTGCATATGTGATTGAAAAAAATGGAAATTATAGTGTCCCTAACCTTTCCGGTAATTTATCAGTAGAAAATGGTGAAAATTTTCACCAAGTAGCCAAATCAATTGATAAACAGAAAATTATAAAGTGGAAAGATTTCTTGTATAAATCTCTTCCAGATTATATGGTTCCCGGAGTTTGGGTTTCTATGATTGATTTTCCTAAAACCAGCAATAACAAAATCAATAGAAAAGCATTTCCGCCTCCTACACAAAGCGGAATGATTCGAAGAACCAGTCAAAACCAAACACTTTCCGAAAACGAAAAACTTGTATCCAAAATCTGGTGCAAACTCCTACGGTTGGATGTTATAGCGAAAGAAGATAATTTTTTTGAATTGGGAGGTCATTCTTTAATGGCAGTCGAAGTGATGGCGGAGTTGGAAAATGAAACCCATCTCAATTTACCATTGAATACCCTTTTCCAAAACCCGACTCTTTCCGAATTTGCTGCCGTTTTGGATAAAGGTGAAAAAAGCCAACAAGGCTGGAATTCACTGGTGGCCATAAAACCGGAGGGGAATAAAATTCCATTGTATATTATTCACGGAGCGGGAGCCAATGTGTCTCCATTCTATAAGTTGGCAAGTGTGTTAGATGTGGATCAACCCGTATATGGTTTACAGGCCAAAGGACTAAACGGTATAGATGAGCCATTCCATACCATCAAAGAAATGGCGGCGCATTATATAGAAGAAATAATCAGACAAAATCCTAACGGCCCATACTATTTGGCCGGCCAATCTTTTGGAGCCTATGTCGCTTTTGAAATGGCAAAGCAAATGAAGGCTGGGAATTTGAAGGTCCAAAAAGTCCTACTTCTTGATGTATCTGCCTATCAATCCGATAAGGTACTCACCGACTGGCAAAATAGGAAAAGATCGGTGGTTTACGAAATTCAAAAACGTCTCGTAGACGTTAAATTATTATTTACCGCATTCAACACTTTTAAAGATTTGAAAAGTAAATCTTTTTATCGAAAAAAAAGAAAATTCCAAAAACTTGTAGGATTAGAAAAAGGCGGGAATGATATCGGATTATTCCACAGAATAGAAGAAATCAGAAAGATAAACCATAATGCCATGGATGAATATATCCTAACCCCGTATTCGGGTGAGATTATTCTTTTCAAGTCATCAATCCAAACTTTTTATGAACCCGATTCGGTTTTTTACAGCTGGAACAAATATGCCGATTCGGTTAAGGTGGTTGAAGTGGAAGGAGATCACAATTCAATTTTTGAAGAGCCAAATCTCATCATAGGATTTGCCGATAAAATTCAAAAAGTACTGGACCAAACCTAGGAAGAATGACTTCAAATATTTCCTGTAACCCTATGGAACATTCTCCAAATTGGGAGAAAAACAGTACATCGGAGCTTGGATATGATGTTCATGTTTGGAGATGTGAGCTAGAAAAAGGGTATGGAAAAGCAAAAAACAGACGCCATCTTCTTGATTTTCACGAATTGGAAAAAATGCACAGGTTCAAAAGAATAGATGACCAAAAACGATTTTTAATAAGTAAAGTATTGAGGAAGGATCTGATCTCAGCATATCTGGGCATTGATCCCGAAAGTTTGGTATTTACAGAGAATGATTTCCATAAACCTATTCTTCTTAGCAATCCAGATTTTCACTTTAATATTTCTCATTCCGGGAAATGGGTGATGTTCGTTTTTGCAAAATCAAGCTGCGGAATAGATGTTGAGTATATTTCTCCCGGATTTGACTTCAGCACTATTTTGCCATCATCTTTTTCCAGTTCAGAAACGGAATTCATCAATAACGCAAAAAATCCATCATTGGAATTTTTTCGGTTATGGACTTCTAAAGAATCCTTTCTTAAAGCAACAGGTGACGGTTTATCTGAAGTTTTGACTGATATTTGCTGTTTGGAAGGAGTTTGGGATTTGCCTCTACAGGTTTCCGCATGTGAGCGAACCTGGTATAATATGTCATTTCAGATGGGCTCCGAGTATTTTTCCAGTATCACCATTGAAGGGAATGCAGGAAATATCCGGTTTTTTGAATTATGACGATATCGGTTTTTTTATCTATCGAACATTTGGATTGAATTTTATCATAGCCCTTTTTGAATTTGAATAAGTCCAAGTCTCTGATCAACAATTTCCTATGAATTATCACCAACTATTTCTGATCGAAATATTTTCATCCCTTATAGGAATTCAAACTCCCTCAAATGCCGCCAAAACCTTTTCGGGAGTAAATGGCATGTGTCTTAGCCGCTTGCCTGTCAATGCCGCAAAAGCATTCGAAACCACAGCTCCCATAAAGGGTAACCCCGCCTCTCCAATTCCGGAAGGGGCCACATCGGAAGGAATAATTTCAATATCAATCTGATCGGGGGCATCTTCCATCCGCAGAATCGGGTAATCATTGAAGTTGGTCTGTTGAACCTGACCGTTTTTAAAAGTAATGCTTTCCATCAGTACAGAACTCAAACCCATGACCAATGATCCTTCAACTTGAGCTTTTGCGTTATCGGGATGTACTACAATGCCGGCATCTAGGGCAGTCCAGATTCTATGAACTTTGATTTTGCCCGATTTTCTATCCAGTGAAATTTCACAAACACCTGCAGCCAAAGAACCACTCCGCTCGGCAAAGCCGATTCCTCTAGCTCTTCCTTCAGGTACTTTTCCACCCCAATCTGCCATTCTCGCAACGGTTTCCACTACCTTCAGTTCCCGGGGATGATTTTGCATCAGTTTCCGTCTTAAAAGGAGAGGATCTATTTTTTGATCTATGGCGATTTCATCCAAAAATGTTTCGATTGCGAATTTGTTGGGTCCATGTCCCACAGCCCGCCAATGTTTGGTGCGTACACCATGATCAATGTTTCTTACCTCCACATGCTTATTGGGGATATCATAAAATGGTATGTCAGCTCCGGATCCCAATAATCCTCCTCCTGTACCGATTACTACATGTTTCCAGGCTTTTATTTTTCCGGTAGCATCAATTCCCGCTTCGAGCCGCTGCAATGAAATAGGTCTGAATGCACCATATTGAATGTCATCTGTTCGGGTCCAAATCAATTTTACCGGTTTCTTTACGGCTTTCGAAACATCCACCGCTTCAATGATGTAGTCATCCATGGACCTGCGACCAAATCCTCCACCAAGATATAAGGTATGCAGATTGACCTTCGAGAAGGGAATACCTAAATGTTTTGCCACCGAAGATCTGGCTCCGTCAGCTGCCTGTGTTCCTGCCCAGACTTCAGCCGAGTCCTCATTAACCCACGCTACTGCATTCAGAGGTTCCATCTGAGCATGATAGACATAATCATTTTTATAATCTGCCCGAATCACCTTGCTCACATTGGGTATCTCCTGATTGAAATTGCCTGAACTCACCAGCATATTCCCCGCATCACTGGAGGTTGCTATTTTTTCATAATCCATATAAGCAGTGTCGCTGTTATGATCAACAGCGGTAACTTTGCCTATCCATTCGATTTCGGCGGCTTCTTTTGCCTTCAATGCGTTTTCAATACTGTCAGCAACTATACCTATGCCATGGCTCAAGGGAACTAAATCTGATATTCCCGCCATTCCTTTGATTAAAATCTCATTTATTAATTGTGGCTTTGTACCATTAACAGGAGACCTGCACACAACTGCATATACCATATCGGGTAGCATTACATCCATCCCATAAATAGCGCTTCCATCAACCTTGACAGGGATGTCAAAACGTTGGAAATCTTTTCCGATTAACCTAAATTCCTCTGGTTTTTTTTGTTGATCCTGCGGTATTTGAGGTATTTCATTTGGGATTTCGGCAAAAGTGGCAATTTCTCCATAGCTCATCTTTTTGCCACTTTTTGGGTGGTGTACAACTCCGGGTTCGGTCTTCAGTTCTGAAATATCGACATTCCATTTATTGGCAGCATTTTGCATCAAAACGTGTCTCACCTGGGCACCTGCCTGTCTGAGATTTTCAAAATGGCCGCTCACCGAACGGCTTCCAACCGTCATCATGCTGCCGCCTCTTCCTCCACCTCCCCAAGAAATGCCATAGATTTCAGGTTCTACAGGAGAATTTTCTATTATCACTTTGGACCAGTCGGCATCCATTTCTTCTGCTATTATTGCGGGCAGTGCTGTCATGGAGCCTTGCCCCATTTCAGCAGCAGGATTGTAAATGGTCACTTTGCCATCGGTAGCAAGATGAACCCAAGCGTTGATCTGACTGCTTTTTACATCATCCTCTTTTCCTTTCCACACAAATGCAGGGAAACCTACTCCTGCAATTAAAAAGGATATTCCACCACCTCTTTTCAAAAATTTTCTTCTTGAAATCTTATTTCCTTCTATCGGATTTTCCATGATTAGCTTTTTTGGATGGTGTTTTCAATGGCTTTCAAGATACGCGTGTACGTGCCGCATCTGCATAGAACAGTGTTCATGTGACTGATAATCTGTTCTCTGTTTGGATTCGGATTTTTATTCAATAAGGCTGCTGCCTGCATGATCTGCCCTGATTGGCAGTAACCGCACTGAGGAACCTGTTTTTCAATCCAGGATTTCTGTAAAGGATGGGAGCGGTCTTTGGACAGACCTTCAATGGTAACAACTTCTTTTCCTTCCACCACCGAAAGCGGTAAAACGCAGGCCTTGACGGGTTCGCCATCAAGATGAACTGTACATGCCCCACAATGGGCAGCACCGCAGCCAAACTTTGTCCCTGTAAGCTTTAATCTTTCGCGGATGGTCCAAAGAAGATTTGCATTATCTTCAGTGGTGACTTCAGTTTTTTTCCCGTTTAGCGTAAATGAAGTTTTCATGGGAGGTTAGGTTAAAATTATTTATTTGGACTGTCAATTCACACTGTATAAGAGTTCTACTGCTATAATGATTACATCTTAAATTGTGATTTGTTTAATTAATTTGCTGAATATGAAAGGTTAATTTAAAAAAAATCTCTTGCATAACCTGAAGAAAAGTAAAAAGGTAATGATGTTGAAATCCAAATTTCTTTTTTCCGGTTATGGAAACAAGTAAAGTAATTCCTGATTATTAGGTTAAATTTAACCGTTCAGTATCCCTCAATTTCTTTCCACTTAACTTTAAATTTTAATCGGTCATGTTTGTAAAAGCTTCCAGAACCTGTTTGACTATTTATTTATTAGGAATATTATTCGGAATTACTTCCTGCTCGTCATCAGAAGCGCAGAAAACCGTAGATAAAGCCATTGAAGCCCATGGAGGTGAAAAATTTGAAAAAGCTAAAATAAGTTTTGATTTCAGAGACAGGCATTATGTAATTTTCAAGGGAGCCTCAGGATTTGAATATAGCAGGGAATTCACCGACTCTACGGGTCAGGTTGTAGATATATTAAACAATAATGGCTTTACCAGAACCATTGATGGGAAGGAAGTCGAACTATCTCCGGAAAGGAAAACCGCGTATTCAAACTCAGTGAATTCGGTGGCTTATTTTGCTTTTTTGCCATATGGATTAAATGATCCGGCTGTTTATAAAGAATATTTGGGCGAAAGCGAGATTTCAGGTAACTCTTATCATTTGATAAAAATAAATTTTTCACCGGGAGGTGGAGGGAAAGATTTTGAAGATGAATTTTTATATTGGTTGAATAAGCAGAATAACCGAATTGATTATTTGGCCTATAATTATCTTACTGACGGTGGGGGTGTAAGATTCAGAAAAGCCATAAATCCTCGAATGATAGAAGGGATTTTGATTCAGGATTATGAAAATTATAAACCTTCAGATAAAAACACACCATTGGAAGAATTGGAAAATCTTTTTGAAAAAGGTGATTTAGAGTTGTTGTCCGAAATTAGATTGGAAAATGTTCAGATAACAATTGTAGAGTAATCGAATTTTGATCTCGTAAGAAAAAACAAATGAAAATTGAACGGTTGACCTTTAAAAATCAGGAGGGACATGAGCTGTCTGCCAGACTGTACCACCCTTTGGATGAAACACCAAGATATTTTGCGATTTTTGCCCATTGCTTTACCTGCTCCCAAAATTTTTCGGCCGTCAGCAATATCAACAATACCCTTTGTAGCCTGGGAGTTGCTGTGTTGAGTTTTGACTTTACCGGATTGGGCAATAGTGAAGGGGATTTTGAGGACACGGATTTCTCATCCAATGTTGGGGATCTGATCAGTGCCTCCGGATTTTTGGAAGAAAATTATTCGGCCCCGCAACTTCTGATCGGTCATTCATTGGGAGGCGCCGCTGTGATCTTTGCTGCCAACGAACTGGATTCTGTGAAAGCAGTGGTCACAATTGCTGCCCCTGCAGATCCGGATCATGTGAAACGTCTTTTCAGGGATGATATGGATACTATCCGAAAAGAGGGAAGTGCAGAAGTGAATATTGGTGGCAGGAGTTTCAGGATCAAGAAAGATTTTATTGAAGATCTTGAACGACATAATCTTGAAAAAGTGCTTTCGAAAATGAGAAAATCATTTTTGTTTTTCCATTCACCACAGGACAATATTGTCGACATTTTCAATGTAGAAGAGCTTTATAAAGCGGCACATCATCCAAAAAGCTTTATTTCACTCAATGGTGCCGACCATTTATTAAGCAATAAAGCTGATAGCAAGTACGTCGGAGAAATGATCAGCAGCTGGTCGGAGAGGTATCTACCCGATACCAAAGAGCCGGACCAAAAACATGGACATCAGGTGCGTGTAAGGCTTGCGGGTGATAAATATACTTCTGAGATCAGAACACCATTTCACCACTTGATAGCCGATGAACCCGATGATGTGGGCGGGGATAATTTGGGACCGACTCCATATGATTTTTTGATGGCTTCTCTGGGTTCCTGTACCGTGATGACCCTGAAGATGTATTCCCAAAGGAAAAAATGGGATCTTGATGAAGTGATTGTTTTTCTGGATCATGATAAAGTACACAAAGAAGACATTGAATTATTTTCTGAAGACGACAACAAGAATGAGGTCAGCAGATTTACCCGTTTGTTGGAACTGAAAGGTAATCTGGATTCCAAACAGAGGGAAAAGCTGCTGGAAATAGCAAACAAATGTCCTGTCCACAGAACATTGCAGGAGGAAATTATCATCGAAACACGTTTTAAATAAACTCTCATGAAAAAGGCTGTTCCGGTTTTTATTGTATTACTTATTTTGATGGCTTTTTGGAACCACAATAATCAGGATGTTGAGATATTGGGTGAGGAGACGGTAATTACAACCAAACAGAAAGGAGTCTGTTGGGTGGGAAGTTCCAAGCCACTGGAAGGTTGGGAATTGGATTCTTTGGCAGCTTTTGGGGTGACGCACATTTCTCAGACTCCTTTTGGGTGGCAAAATGATCCCAAAAAACCTGCTATAAAATGGGAAAAGCATTCGGACAAGATGTGGTGGGGGGAGACGCTCGAAGGTGTCAGACACACAACGGATAGGGCAAGAGAATTGTCAGTAGAAAGTATGCTGAAACCACATTTGTGGGTAAAAGGTGAGTGGCCGGGAGAAATAGAAATGCAGAATGGAGACGACTGGAAACAGTGGTTTGAAATCTATGGAGAGTTTATTCTTTATTATGCCGAATATGCCCAAAGCCACCGATTGCCTTTTTTATGTATTGGCACTGAACTGGAGAAAACATCCCACCGGGAAGTCGATTGGAGGAAGCTGATCGATCAGATCAGGCAGGTGTATGATGGGGAACTCACCTATGCAGCCAATTTCACTGAATATGAAAAAGTGAAATTCTGGGATGCTTTGGACTACATTGGAATCCAAGCTTACTTTCCATTATCAGAAAAAGTCAACCCCGATTTGGACATGCTGATAAAGGGTTGGAATAAAAAGATACCGGAAATCGAAAAATTGCAGAAAAGGTTCAGGAAGCCTGTTCTATTTACGGAAATAGGTTATTGCAATACTATAGATGCAGCTGCCGAACCATGGATATGGCCCAATGAACGCAAATCTGTTGAATTGTCGGAAGAGATTCAGGCCCTTTGTTACCAAGCCTTTTTCGAAACAGTTTGGGATAAACCTTGGTTTGCGGGAGCATATTTTTGGAAATGGTATCCAAACCCCAGAGACCGAAATCCTGATTTCACTCCGCAAAACAAAAAAGCACAGGAGGTTATGAGAGCCTATTATAGCAATTACAAATGAATAAATCTTGGTATTGAATTTGTCGGAATAGCAAGAAAACTCAGCTTTAAATTTAAACTCGTAAAGGACTTTTGCCTTTTTACTTTCGGGCAATGTTTTTTAATTTTATTCTTATGCAAAAACTGACAGGATTTCAATTAAATAAAATTCAGAAGAAGTGGAATGAAACCAACAAACTGGATTATTCAGATCTAAAAGCCATTTTTTTGAATTGCACACTCAAAAAATCTCCCCAGCTTTCCCATACCGAAGGATTGATGAAGATGTCCCAAACCATCATGGAAGCAAACGGTGTAAAAACCAAATTGATAAGGGTGGTAGATCATGAGGTGGCAAGCGGAGTTTACCCTGATATGACTGAACATGGATGGGATAAGGATGAGTGGCCGGCCATTCAGGAAAAAGTGCTGGATGCCAATATTTTGGTGATCGGAACCCCAATCTGGTTAGGTGATAAATCTTCTATAGCCACTAAAGTAATAGAAAGACTATATGCCTTATCCGGAAAGTTGAATGACAAAGGGCAATATATTTATTATGGAAAAGCAGGCGGTTGTCTGATTACGGGAAATGAAGATGGGATTAAGCATTGCTCCATGAATATCCTTTTCAGTCTGCAGCATCTGGGTTATTCTGTTCCGCCCCAAGCTGATGCAGGATGGGTAGGCCCCGCAGGGCCCGGACCAAGTTATCTGGATGAAGAAGGTGGGGGATTGGAAAACGATTTTACGACGAGAAACACTACTTTTATGACTTGGAACCTGATGCACATGGCGTATTTACTTAAAAACGGATTTCCTGCCCATGGCAATCTCCAAAGTGAATGGAGTAAAAGTGATCATAACAATCCTAATCCGGAATACCGCTAATAATGGGTTATACGCGGGCATTGGTTATATCAGGAGGTGGAAGTAAAGGTGCGTTTGCCGGAGGTATCGCCGAATATCTTTTGCGGGAATGTAAGTACGAATATGGCTTGTTTTTGGGAACTTCAACCGGAAGCTTAATCGTACCCTTACTTTCCATAGGAGAAATAGACAAGATCAAAGCCATCTACACCTCCGTCACCCAGAACCAGATTTTCAGTACCAGCCCGTTTATTATCACGAAAAAAGACGGTATATACAAAACACGCATCAACCACTTGGGAATAATCTGGATGTTTCTGAAGCGGAAAAAGACTTTTGGGGAAAGCTTGCCACTATTCAGATTAATTCAAGAGATAATGGTGAAGGAGGATTTTGATAGAATGCGGAAAACGCCTTCTGATGTTTTGGTGACAGTATCAAATTTCAGCACAAATCAAGTGGAGTATAAAAGACTGAAAGATTATAGTTATGAAGATTTTTGTGAATGGATCTGGGCATCGGCCAATATGGTTCCATTCATGAGTTTGTTGGAAAAAAACGGTTATGAATATGCAGATGGCGGTTTTGCAGATTTGGTTCCCTTGACAGAAGCCATTTATCGTGGGGCAGAAGAGATAGATGTGATTTTGCTTAAAACAGATCAGGTAAAACATCAAAAAATTCCTTCCAGAAATGCGCTTGAAGTAACTACCCGAGCTTTTGATTTTATGTTGGAACAGATTTCCAATGATGACATTACCATTGGCAAACTGGAAGGCCGAAGAAGACAGGTGAAAATTAACTTCTATCGGCCACAGGGAATACTTACTGAAAATTCCCTGATTTTTGATCCTGTCCTGATGAAAAAATGGTGGAAAGAAGGATACGAATATGCCAAGTCCAACAACCCCGTTTGTAAATGTATTGATGTTGGTGATTGAATTTAGCTCTTATTTTCTTCCTATTAATTTCTTTTTGACTTATTTTTACCCCATGTGATGGGTTTCTATTGTTAAACTTTGCCAAATTAATTGTAGTTAATTTAAGAGTTTAAATTTTCATGATTGGTTTTTGGTGATAATTCAAAGCTTTGGTATAGCAAAATATTGCTTCGGAATATGAATTGAATGTGGAATAACTTTTTACCATTTCATATGTTTAATAAAATATCAAAATCAAATGACACGATTATGAAAGCTATCTGGAATAATAAAATCCTAGCAGAAAGTACTGCTGCTGTGAATATCGAAAACAATCAATATTTTCCGGCAGACAGTATAAATAAATCCTTTTTCAAACCTTCCGACACCCATACTACCTGCCCATGGAAAGGTGAGGCCTCATATTACCATATTGAGGTGGATGGAGAGGTGAATAAGGATGCGGCGTGGTATTATCCTGAACCAAAATCTGCCGCAAAAGAAATCAAGGATCATGTCGCGTTTTGGAAAGGGGTGAAAGTTGGATAGTAGATTATTTAAGGTTGTTTAATAAGGTTAAGTTTAATCTTTTTATGTTTATAGGCCTGGATCTGTAAAGGATTCAGTAGAGTATAGTGAATTTGTTAGGGCATGACTTGTCCTAACGAATTTCATAACATACCGATGATCTGTAAAATATGAGATAAAATTCGGATTGGGTTAAATTATAACCTGATACAGGCGGATGCCAAATACCCGATTACTTCAGACTTCGTCCCGATCGCTATCGATCTTCCAGCCATTTTCTAAGAAAAACAAATGCCACTGGCAGAATAGCGTATATCCATAATTATATTTAACCTTATCTTATCAAACTACCTTTTTAATGCTTCTGAAAATGTTCAAGCGATCTGTTTCACCAACAATTTTAGTAACAGGCGTATTTTGTTTGCTGTTTTTGGGATTTGCATTTTCCGTACCACTCCTCTTTAAGCAGATACTATCAGATTGGACCTCAAATACGCTGTCGATTTTTGGTGACTATTATCTCTACTTGGGATTTGGAATTGTGGTGGTTATGCTTGCCATTGCTTTTTCACCCAAGGGCAAAATTAAACTTGGAAAAGTGAAACCGGAATTCACCTGGTTTTCATGGATAGCCATGTTATACAGTACCGGTATGGGAGCTGGATTGATGCTTCGCGCAGTTCAGGAACCGGTTTACTACCTCATTCATCCTCCAAATGAGGTAGAATATTCCGACAGGGTTTACGCATTACAATATTCCTATTTTCATTGGGGATTTACCCCATGGGCTTTTTATGGCATGTTCGGTTTGATTATTTCTTATAATCTCTATCTTAATAACAGAACCATTCTGAGTTCTGCGATTCTTGAACCCCACTTTCAAAAGAAACGGTTTATAACTCCCATCGATACCATCACCATTATAAGCACTCTTTTGGGAGTAGTTGCTGCTGTTGGGCTTGGCAGTCGACAGCTTTTGGATGGATTTTCTTATCTGTTTAATACCACCGGTTTGGATCCCGTCAACACCCTGTACATTGTGGTTTTGGTTTCAGGTCTAGCCACCTTTTCAGCCTATCAAGGCGTCACCAGAGGTATCCGTATACTTTCCAATTTTAATATTTCATTGGCGATTTTTCTCCTGCTTTTTGTTTGTTTTCAGGGAAATGTCTCCACCATTTCAACCGCATACATTGTATCATTTTGGCAATATCTCAAAGAATTCATTCCAATGAGTCTAAACATAGGAGATCATCAGGTTTCCAAAACTTTTTTAACCGATTGGACTTACTTTTACTGGGCTTTTTGGCTGGCCTGGGCACCTTTTACAGGTGTATTTATTGCCCGGATATCCAAAGGAAGAACAATTAGACAGTTTATTTTAGCTACATTGATTATACCTTCAGTTGGCACTTTCTTCTGGTTTTCAGCATTTGGAACCAATGCTTTTGAGCTTATCGGTGATGCCTCAACCTACCAAGGCCAATTTGACTCCATTTATAGCGCGATATTTGTTTTCTTCAACTACTTCCCATTGAGTGAAATAACCAACACAGTGGCATATATCCTGATATTTACCTTTCTGATCACCTCGATAGATTCAGCTATTTTCGTGTTGGGAATGTTCAGCGACGGAGGGAAAGAAGAGCCTCGAAAAAAATTCAGGTTAGTATGGGGCATTACCTTGACCCTGTTTACAATTGCTGTTGTTTTGGTCGGAAAAGAGGAATTGTTGGCTTCTGTAAGTCAGATGTTGATATTGTTTGCATTACCGTTCAGTTTCCTTTTTTTGGGAATGATAGTTTATTTTCTGTTTAAGTTAAATTCCAAAGTATTTAAAAATGAATACCGATAAATTGAAAAACCGATTTTCAGAAACCAGAAAAAGGACAGAGGAAATCTGTGCTCCTTTGGAAACAGAGGATTATGTGCCACAACCGATTGTAGATGTTTCGCCTCCAAAGTGGCATTTAGGTCACACTACCTGGTTTTTTGAGCAGTTTCTTTTACAGCCGTATAAAAGCGGATACAAACCTTATCATGAGGATTTCTCATTTTTGTTCAACAGCTATTATAACAATGCAGGTGACAGAGTCCTGAGACCAAACAGAGGACTGATGAGCAGACCACCTGTCCAGGAAGTTTATCAATACAGGAAATATGTTACCGATGCTATGGTGGAATTGATGGACTCTGATCCCTTAGATGAAATCCTGAAGGTTGTAGAACTTGGGATCAACCACGAGCAGCAGCATCAGGAGCTTTTGGTCTACGACATAAAATATATCCTGGGTAACCAGCCCACATTCCCTGCTTACGGTGATGCATTTCAATTGAAACCTGAAAAAAAGGGAATGGATTTTCTTAAAATCAATGAGGGAAATTATCTGATCGGAGCTGAAGAAGATGCATTCTGCTTTGATAATGAATGTTCCCGACATACCGTTTTTCTTGAAGAATATGAAATTGCCGACAGTTTGGTTACCAATAGGGAATACCTGGAATTTATGGAAGCTGATGGATACCGAAACTTTAATTATTGGCTTTCCGAAGGTTGGGATTATATCAATAAAGATGATATTAAAGCCCCACTTTATTGGTATAACAAAGACAATAAATGGTTCAATTATTCCTTCAATGGGTTCAGAGAAGTTGATCTTGACCTTCCCGTACAACACGTCAGTTTTTATGAAGCTTTGGCTTTTGCAGAATGGAAGGGAATGCGGTTGCCAACCGAATTTGAATGGGAGACGGCAGCTGATTTATTGAATTGGGGTCAGCTTTGGGAATGGACATACAGTGCTTATCAACCCTATCCACATTTTAAAAAAGCCCCGGGAGCTCTCGGTGAGTACAACGGAAAGTTCATGATCAATCAGAATGTCCTGCGGGGAGCTTCCTTGGCGACCGCTCCCGGACACAGCAGAAAAACATATAGAAACTTTTTTGCCGCTCCATCAAGATGGCTTTTGGCAGGAATCAGATTAGCAAAATAAGAAATGGACAAACAGGTAGCAACATCAGAATTCGAAGTGGATGTAAAGGCAGGACTTTCTAAAGTGCCTAAACAGTTGTCATCCAAATATTTTTATGATAAAAAAGGTGATCAGCTTTTTCAGGAAATTATGAAGCTGGAAGAATATTACCTTCCAGCCTGTGAAGCAGAAATCCTTAGAACCCAGACTTTTTCCATTGCAGACCGGATACCAGATCAACAAGTGGATGTCCTGGAACTGGGTGCGGGAGATGGAAGCAAGACAGTGATTTTCCTTGAAAATCTGATCAAATCAGATAAAAAAATCAAGTATATCCCAATGGATATTTCTTCGAATATCCTTGAAATTAACAAAGAGAATATTCATAAAACCATTCCTGACCTGGATATTGAACCCGTAACGGGTGATTATTTTCATACCATGCAGATACTGAAAGATCAGATGAATACCAAATTGGTGCTTTTTCTGGGAAGTAATATCGGTAATTATAGGGGAGAGGCTGCTGTCAGATTTTTACAGATGGTACATGGTTTTCTTCATCAAGGGGATTATTTGTTGATGGGTGTGGATTTGAAAAAGAATCCAAAAACCATCCTTGCAGCATATAATGATAAGAAAGGGGTTACAAAAAATTTCAATCTTAATTTGCTGGAAAGAATAAACAGGGAATTAGGTGCGGATTTCAATGTAACGGCTTTTGATCATTATCCCTGTTATGACCCCGTAGCCGGCATTGCATTTAGCTATTTGGTAAGTCTGGAAGCTCAAAAAGTAACTTTTGAAGACGGAACCGAATTTGGATTCAAGATAAATGAACTGATCCATACAGAAGTTTCCCAAAAGTACAGCCTGGAGGAACTAAGTATTCTGGGGTCAAAAATCGGTTTTTCTGAGGTGAGACATTTTACTGATGAAAAAGGATATTTCTCAACAAGTCTTTTTAAAAAGTAATCCACTATTTTGAGTACTTTTGGTTCTTCGGATAGTCCGCTGTTTTATTCAATGTCATCAATGATAATTATGAGAAATTTTCTATTTCCGGTTTATGCCATGTTTTTGGTGATGCTAATGTCCTCATTTTCAGATCCTGATTACGCTGTCTTAGCACCAGGAGAACAGCCGCAACTCAGTATGGATAGCAAAGGTGTGGTTAGGACTGTTTTTGGCAGAAACGACAGTATATTCTGTTCTACCTCAAATGATGCAGGTGCTACTTTTTCAAAATCCGTATTGGTTGGTAAAGTATCCCAAATGCATTTAGGGATGACCCGCGGCCCCCAGATTGCCAGCTCAGACAATTTCACCATTATTACTGTTATGGATAAACCGGGTAATATTCATTATTTTCAGTTAGATCATGCAAAAGATACATGGAGTAACAAAGGTTTTGTAAATGACACGCCATCCGCTGCGCCGGAAGGGCTAATGAGTATAGCTGCGGATAAGCAAAATAACTTTTATGCGGTGTGGCTAGACTTAAGGAATGATGGAAAAAATAAAATCGGTTTTTCTTCTTTGTCTGCAAAGGAAGGTAAATGGACAAAAAACTCAATTGCTTATAAATCACCGGATGAGACAGTATGTGAATGCTGCAAGCCAAACATTGCCGTCGAAGGTTCGCAGGTAGTGATTATGTTTAGAAACTGGCTTGAGGGATCAAGAGATCTTCACTTCATTGAATCAGCTGATCAAGGCAAAACTTTTGGGAAAGCTCAAAAACTTGGTCTCGGCACTTGGAAACTCAGTGGTTGTCCTATGGATGGAGGCGGTCTTACCTTGAATAAAAACGCTGAAATACATACAGTTTGGCAGCGGGAGGGTAAGATTTTCTATGCACAACCCCATAAAAGTGAAGTCCGGATTGGTGCAGGCCGTGCTTGCTATATCACAGGGAATGATTTTCCTGTGATGACATGGCAGGATGGCAAGAAATTAAATGTACAAGAGTTAGGTACAGCAAATCCGACGACAATCGGTGAAGGCAGTGCCTTAGTGGCCATCAGAACAAAGGACAATAAAATATTATATGTTTGGGAACATGAAAACAGTATAGTCTTCAAGAAAATTTAAATCTTGAATTAGAAATATCTCTTGGCGATACCTGAGTATTGCATGGCAAAAAAGATGTCATATTAACTGTTTTCTTAATGAATACAAATATATCTCGCCGTCAGGAACTTCGTGATACTGTACTGCAATGGGTAAAAAAGGAACATACAAGGAAGAAGAAGCGACTCACAACACACCTCTACACTGTCAATGGACCCACATACAAATCACCTTGGGCCATAGATGATTTTAGCATCATCGCAATGGGTGCCGAAATGACTGCTTCCATGGGCTTGAATTCCTGGACCTCATTTGCAGGCAACAAAGACGATGATCATATAGCCGGAGATATTGCCATGCTACAGTCCGAAGTGAATCCTGTTGTCAATGCGTTGCGTCAAAATAACCTAGAGGTGGTGTCTGGACACAACCACATGCTTTTCGGGCCGCCCTGGATGAATTGGGCAAACATGGTAAGTTCATGAACCACACCAAACACTGAAAACATAAACTAAACTTTAAAAACGCAAAGTCAAGGGGAAGAAATTCCCACTTAATACATTCAAGATATGTACTTGATGAGCGGTTGCCTTGATCTCTTTTTATGGGTTTCATATAGCGCCTCATTTTTTTATTTCCATATTATCATGATGCGATATTAATTTTAATTAAATTGACTTTTTCAATCAAAACCCAAATCAAGTACCCCATGAGCAAACACCGAAGAGACTTCTTAAAACTTGCCGGACTGGGTCTGGCAGGAGCAACCCTACCCAATTTTTCTCAGGCAGAACCTTTGGATCAGGTGTACCGACTGAGCAAAAGAAAACATATTCAACGCTTCAATATGAGTGGTTATGCAGCTCCTAAAATCTCTAATGTCAGAATTGGTATAATAGGCTTGGGAAACCGGGGTCCGGGAGCAGTGAACAGGTTAAGCAAGATTGAAGGGGTAGAGATCAAAGCTTTATGCGATCTGGTTCCTGAAAAGGTAGACAAAGCGAAAAAGTCATTGGAGGGAACCGTTCATCAACCGGAAGGATATAGCGGTTCAGTTTACGCCTGGAAAAAAATGATTGACAGGCAGGATCTGGATCTTGTTTACATTGCCACACCTTGGGATTGGCATGTGCCAATGGCCGTTTATGCAATGGAATGCGGGAAACATGCAGCCGTGGAAGTTCCTGCAGCGAAGACACTTGAAGAGTGTTGGCAGCTAGTGGAAACCTCGGAGCGAACCCGGAAACACTGCATGCAACTAGAAAATACCTGCTATGATTTTTTTGAATTGATGACACTCAATATGGCTCGAGACGGGTACTTTGGTGAAATCATACATACCGAAGGAGCATATATCCATGATCTGTTGGAGGATAATTTCACAAAAGGTGGCTATGAGGATATGTGGAGGCTCAAGGAAAATTTGCGGGATGGAAATTTATATCCTACGCACGGATTGGGGCCTGTCAGTCAGGTCATGAACATAAACAGGGGCGACCAAATGGATTATTTGACCTCATTGTCCAGTAATGATTTTCATATGGCTGACAAAGCAAGGGAATTGGCTGAAGAGGATAATTTTTATGCTGCTTATGCCGAAAAGAAATTTAGAGGGAACATGAACACCACCATTATCAAAACCAAAAATGGCAGGTCCATCATGATTCAGCATGATGTGACTTCTCCGAGGCCTTATTCGAGACTCCATATTATCAGCGGAACAAAAGCTTTTGCAAGAAAATATCCTACTCCAAAAATATCCCACGGCCATGATTGGTTGAAGGAGGATGAAATGAAAGCACTGGAAGAAAAATATACACCAGAGATTGTCAGGAAAGTAGGCGAACTGGCCAAACAGATCGGAGGTCATGGCGGAATGGATTTCATGATGGATTGGAGATTGATAGATTGTCTGAGAAACGGGCTTCCTCTGGATCAGGATGTTTATGATGCGGCGCTGTGGTCTTCAATTACTCCTTTAAGTGAATGGTCGGTTTCCAATAGGTCTAACTCAATAGACATACCCGATTTTACCGCAGGTGAATGGAAGACAAACAAGCCTGTTGAACTGACGCTGACAGGTGGTGGAACGACAAAAGTAATTGTGTGAATTTTAATGCTTTTATAAGGTTTATATAGGAGTGGTGAGATAACTTTCCGTTAAAAATCTTCAAAAGCAGGTTTCATATTTGACCAGAATTCATCCAAAGCTATAATCCTTGGCTTCAGGAAAGAAATGATCTCGGGCCAATCGTTTCGGTCCATTACATTGGGACCGGATTTCGCAATGCTTATTGTAGAAATGGTTTTTCCATATTCATCAACAGTATGTAGCTGCCATTCCCATTCTTGGCCAACGGTTGTTTGTAAAATATTCCTGAATTGCCTGAACTGGTCAAAAACAAGCTCCTGCATTTCTTCATCGGAATGGGTGATTTCAATACCTAGGGATGTGAAATCCCTTTCCGCTTTCATCCTAAAAAAAATATTTCTCACACCGGTTTTATAATTCTGCCAATTAACCCGACCTCCATCAGCTGCCGGTACAGGGTTCATATATTGGCCAAAAGTTGTCCAGAAATCCTTCCGGACTTTTGCTGTTTCAGCTTTACTGTACATTATGCTTCAATAAATAGAACCAAATAAACAAATACAGATAAAATTTTAGCCATAATCTTCCGGGTATGAGACCGTTACTACAGAAAAATTCACCACGCCTCCTAAAGGCGGATTATGTTTTTTTATAGCGATAGTGACTCTATCTATCCGGGGAAAGACGGCTGTAATATCCTTGATCATCAGGTGTGCGAGATGTTCCAAAAGCTTCACAGGCTCCTGCATATGGGATTTGGCTATCTGATACAGTTTTCCATAGTCTACAGTTGCCTTGAGATCATCATTCAGCATGGCATTGCTGAAATCCGTTTCCACATGAATGTCCACTGTAAACCGATTGCCCAGCTTGGTTTCTTCCGAAAATATTCCGTGATAGGCGTGAAATTCAATTCCTTCCAATGATACCTTTCCCATCAGTCCAGTTGATCAAAGAATGACCCGTCTTTTTTATTGTTACTGTTTTCCTTTTCAGCTTCTTTTGCGGATGCTTCTTTAGCAACGGGTTCTTCCTGATAATGAATATTAGCTTTCGGTGATTCTTTTTTTATAATAACCTCCTCAACAGGTTGGGGGGCTATTTGCTCAAGGGTGACTTTTGCCTCCGGTGCTTTTTCTTCCCGAACTTGCTCCATAGGAGTTTCCTTGGTTGGTTCTTCCTGTTTGATTTCACTCACTTTTACCTTGGCAAATGAATTGCTTTTACTCAAATCCATCACCAGTTGGGCATGTGCCTGAACATTCACTTTTTTAAATTCATTTTGTGAAACCGTAATGTTGTCATTGATATCCTCAGAAAGTTTTTTAAGCGTTTTCAGAACAAGCTCCCGTTGGTGGATCATGGTGTCATAACTTTCTACCATGGCAGTGACATCGGTTTTAATGTTTCGCATGATTTCCCGGCTTCTTGATTCTGCATTTTGAATCAGTGCTTGGGATTGGCGTTGGGCATCATTGTACATTGCTTCAGCATTCTGATGTGCGTCTGTCAGGATATGATCCGCCGCTTGATTTGCCTCTTCTATAATACTTGCACCCGTATCTTCTGCTGTTTTAAGGGTCTTGAAAAGCGATTCTTCTACTTGCTTAAGTTTGGCTCCTTCCTTTTCGGACTGGTCCAGCTTTCGCTGAAGGTCTTTTTTCTCCTCTGTAAGACTTTCCAATTCCTCGGCAATCGTATTCAGGTAATTTGAAACTTCGTCTTTATCATATCCTCTGAAATTTTTCTCAAAGGATTTTTTACGGATTTCTGTAGGTGTCATTTTCATAAATTAAATTCTATTTCCCAAATGGATATGTTTCTGTCATCACTGACAGATATGATGGTTTGATTATAAGTGCTCCACAATACTTTGTTGATGGATGTTCCGTGTCCTGCATGACGGACTTTATCAATTACTTTTAGCAATTTGAAATCTTCGGAATCCCAAATCTTGATTGACTTGTCCATGCTACAAGTTATGAAATATCTGCCATCCTCCCGAAATGACAAATAGTTGATTGCATACATGTGTGCCACGACAGACTGATTGATTTTATAGGTGTTCGTATTCCAGATTTTTAGAGTGGCATCCCTTCCGGCACTGATAAGAATGGGTTGCGAGGGCGAATATCCCAATGCAAAGACGGAATTCGTATGTCCTTCGAGCTGATGTACAGGACTGTAGGTTTGCAAATCCAATATTTTCACGGAATGGTCACTCAGTCCAACAGCAAGCTGGTTTTTCGACGGGTCAACAGCAAAGACCCGGATACTTTTTGGGCTTATTTTCAGATGCTTCTTGATGGATCTTTCATCAATATCCAAGACGATGATGACTCCGTCTGCAGTGCCGACAAAGATTTCTCCGTCTACTATGGAAATATCAAAAATAGCATAATCGGTTATTTTAAGCGACCAGATTTCGTGATATTGCTCAAGGTCGATCACGTGTATTCCCTCAAAATTATGCCCGATTATAAGCAGATTCCGTGTTTTATCCACGGCTAAGGCATAAATCGAATGAGGAAGTTTAGCTACAAGTTTACCGTCTTTGGGATTGTCCAAATCCCATTCCACCACCATGCCATCTCCGGATCCTGTGTAGAAAAACCTTGGATTTGCTCCTTCTGTTAAAGCATAGATACTATCATTATGGCCTGTTAGGGTATGAAGTTTACTAACTTGTATATTTGACATATATTGCGGAGATAAGCAAAACAAAGCCTTTGGGCCCCCATGCAAACAAAAATAGAAAAAATAAGTCCTTTATCTGCTTTGGCAATCAATAATATTAAGGATGAAGCGGAAAACAGCATTGACTTTTTGAGTTTCAGAGAAAAATTATCATATGCGAATATTTCACATGTCGAAAAGAAAATGGAGTGGAAAGGCGCAAGATTAGCCATTAAATATGCCTTGGATTGCATTTCTTTACCGTACCCGGGGTTTTATAAAGATGAACATGGCAAGTCGCATGCAATGGATAATTATGGTCATGTTTCGCTCACCCATACCAAAGGCAAAGCTGCAGCTATTTTTCATAAAGATATTCCTGTGGGTATAGATATGGATTATGTACGGGAGAAAATAGTGAAACTGGGCTCAAAATTTTTACAACCATCTGAAATAGAATTTTTAGGAGATAATCCCTTACTTTTTACTATAGCATGGTCAGCCAAGGAATCGATTTATAAGTGTCAGGGAAGAAAAGGAATCAGTTTAAAAGAGAATATCCTGCTCAATCCGTTTTCACTTGAAGACAAGATCATCAAGGGAAAGGTCCACCAAACAGAACGTTCTGATCATTTTTACACCGTGAAAGTGGAAAATGAAAAGGATATGGTACTCACCTATACCATTTGGTGATTATTCTGCAGGTTTTTTTTGTTACATTCAGGTATAAAACCCAACACAAATGAAACTTGATTTTCTATTGACTGCTATATTGGCATTGACCCATTTTTTGGTTTTAGGCCAAAGGGTGGAAAATTTTCAATTAAACGACGCAGTATCAGGGAAAACTTTTGCTTTGGCAGATCATGAAAATGCCAAAGCGGTGGTATTGATCTTCACAAACAATACCTGCCCTTTTTCCAAGCTTTACGAAAATCGCATCCTAACACTGAATCAACAGTTTTCGGGTGATGGTTTTGTATTTGCCATGGTCAATCCGCATACGGCAATTGAAACAGATGAAAGCCAGGAATCCATGCGACAAAAGGCTGTTGAAAGCAATTATGGATTTCCTTATCTGATAGATGATCAACAGGTCGTTACGAAACAGTTGCAGGTTACAAAATTACCGGAAGTAGTAGTAATCAGCCCCAGTCCTACAGGTTTTTCCGTATCCTATCGTGGTGCCATCGACAATAACCCTCAAATGGCTGAAAATGCCAGTATCAAATACCTGGAAAACGCACTCACGAGCATTCAAAACAAGAAGAATCCAAGTCCCTCAACCAGCAGACCTGTAGGCTGCAACATTAAAAATGTGAACTGAGGATTGATTTTTTTATATCCGAAAACATCAGGTAATAAATGATTGATCCATTTCAAATAGGATTTACCATTGCGGATTAATTCTGTATTCGGACTTTCGGCTTCCAAGCTTTCCTTATCAAACTAAAATATATCTGAAATAAACAGTAGAATTATCTGTTGTGCAAACTTTAGCCTTCGACAATAGAAAGGAGCACCTTGATCTCCACTACCTTTTCCATTTCACCTAATTTCTGAAAAGAAACCACAAGATTCCTCAGCATCCGAATAATGATGTCTTGATTGGGACAAGGTTGGAAAAAGATATCCCGCGTCTCGATTTTGAGATGATCCAAGTAATTATGAATGTCCTTTTTGCTAAAAATCAATCCTTTGTTGAAGGCATTGATATAAAAAGTTATGTCTTTTGATTTATAGGTCAGCACAAATAGATTTGGCAGGTTGACACCGTAAATCGGTAATCCGAGTTTTTGAGCCACTAGGAGGTAGACGCTGCAAAGGCTGATGGGATTTCCCCGTTTGGTATCGATTACATTGCTCAACATACTGTTTGCCGGGGAATGAAAATTCTTCGTATTTGCGTTAAACCGCAAGGTGTTGAAAAGAACGCTGTTGATGATCTTGATCTGATCATAGGGAAGAAGGTCGTTTTTAAAAGCTGTCCAAACTTCAAAATAAATCTGATGCATTTCGGCATTGAGTTTATCATATTCCAGATCCGGATATTGAAAGGTGTTGATAATCCAGATACCTGTGAGAAGATCCTGATCAGGTGAATCCTTCCAATCCTGAAGCCGCTCCCTCAGCTGAGAAAACTGGAGGTGATGGACCAGTTCCTCAAGCTCTTTTTGAATCTCGGGATTGAAGCTATCCTCCCATTTTTTTTCAAGGAAAGGAATTATCTCATGACCCAGCGAGATGATTTTATCTCGTACGTGGGTTTTGACATCCCGGTCTGTGTCATCCAGTAAAGATACCAAGGCACTCAATTCTTTTTCGGAAAGATTATCCATACAGCATTATTGATAAAAAACGAGCCTCTTTTATTCTACTTAAATAAGAATAAATTACGAACTCATTAAAATTATGTTTGTATCACGCCCACATTATAGCGCTCGGTTATCGGTGCATGATCGGCTGCTTCAATGCCCATGCTGATGACTTTTCTGGTTTCCAGAGGATCTATTACATCATCAACCCAGATCCTGGCCGCTGCATAGTAGGGGCTTAGCTCTTCGTTGTATTTGTCGGTGATTTCCTTAAGCAGTCGGGCCCCGGCTTCAGGAGTGATCAATTCTCCTTTCTTTTTGAGAGAAGCCACTTTTATCTGTAACAACGTTTTTGCTGCCGAAGCACCGCTCATTACTGCCATCTGTGCTGTAGGCCAGCTGAAAATCAGCCGTGGATCATAAGCTTTTCCGCACATGGCATAGTTTCCTGCACCATAGGAATTACCAAGAATGATGGTGAATTTTGGAACCACGGAGTTGGCCATGGCATTGACCATCTTTGCGCCGTCCTTGATGATCCCACCTTGTTCTGCTTTACTTCCAACCATAAAGCCGCTGACATCCTGAAGGAATACCAAGGGTATTTTACGCTGATTGCAGTTCATGATAAACCTGGCCGCTTTATCTGCCGAGTCGGAATAGATGACGCCGCCCATCTGCATTTCGCCCTTTTTGGTTTTGACTATCTTCCTTTGATTGGCTACTATGCCCACGGCCCATCCATCAATCCTCCCGGTGGCGCAGACCAAGGTTTTGCCATAATCCTTTTTGTATTCCTCATATTCGGAATCATCCACCAAGCGGGCGATTACTTCTCCCATATCATAGGGTTTTGACCGGTCTGCCGGAAAAATCCCGAAGAGTTCTTCCGGATCTTTTTTGGGAGCTTTTGAATCAGCCCTGTCAAATCCAGCCTTTTCGTAAGAGCCGATTTTATCGAATATCTTTCTGATGGCATCCAGACAGTCCTGATCTGTATCGTATTTGTTGTCGGTAACTCCTGAAATTTCGCTGTGGGTAGAAGCACCGCCCAAAGTTTCGTTGTCCACAGTTTCTCCGATAGCTGCTTTGACCAGATATGATCCTGCTAAAAATATCGACCCGGTCTTATCCACTATAAGGGCTTCATCGGACATGATGGGAAGGTAGGCACCACCGGCCACACAGCTGCCCATAATGGCAGCAACCTGAATAATACCCATTGAGGACATCTTTGCATTGTTCCTGAATTGACGTCCGAAGTGCTCTTTGTCAGGGAAAATTTCGTTTTGCAGGGGTAAAAAGACTCCCGCACTGTCCACAAGATAGATAACAGGAAGTTTGTTTTCCATGGCGATCTCCTGTGCGCGAAGATTCTTTTTGGCTGTCATGGGAAACCATGCTCCGGCTTTTACAGTGGCATCATTGGCAACTATCATGCACATTCTGCCTTCGACATATCCTATTCCTGTAACTACTCCAGCCGAGGGACAGCCCCCTTCTTCCTCGTACATGCCATCGGCGGCCATTGTTCCGATTTCAAGAAAATCAGACTGGGGATCTATCAGGTATTTTATTCTTTCCCGTGCTGTCAGTTTTCCTTTCTCATGTTCTTTGGCTATTCGGGTCTCGCCTCCGCCTAATCTGACACCTTCAAGCTTTTTTTTGAGTTGATAAAGCAGCTGTTTGTTTTGATCTTCATTCTTGTTGAATTCGATATCCATCGGAAATATTCGGGTTTGGGTTTGTTTGATTGCTAAAATAAACCAATTAACCCGATTTGTAAAAAGAAACCCCAAACTTCAGGTAATAGGCTGTGGTTTGGGGTATAATTTTTATGAAAAGGAATTTTACAGTTCCTCTATTTCTTCTTTATATGCTTTAATTGAACGGAATATGGCTGATGCCAAATAAGTCTGCCCGTCTTTGCTGTTCAGGTATTTCTCTTCTTTTGAATTGGAAATAAATCCAAGCTCAACCAGAACGCTTGGCATGCTGGTCGTCCACAATACATAAAAAGGTGCCTGTTTTACACCCCTGCTGTGTCTGTTTACCCGGGTGGTGAAATCCTCCTCAACTTTCGATGCCAATGAAAGGCTGTTCGATAAAAATGCCTTTTGCATAAGATTGAACATCATATATGATTCGGGTGAGGCAGGATCAAAACCTTCATAATCCTCCTGATAGTTATCTTCCAAAAGTATCACAGAGTTCTCCCGTTTCACAATATCAAAATTTGCCTCAAAATTCTTTGTTCCCATTACAAAAGTTTCGGTTCCATAAGCGGACTTATTGGCAGCAGCATTGCAATGGATGGAGATAAAAAGATCTGCCCTGTTCCTGTTGGCGATATTCGGTCTTTCTTTTAAATCTATAAAAACATCTGATTTTCTGGTGTAAATGACTTCAACTCCCGGCAGCAATTCTTTAACATATTGACCCACCTGAAGAGCTACCGTCAGGGCAATATCCTTTTCTTTCGAATATGATCCCAAAGCTCCCGGATCTTTCCCCCCATGACCCGCATCGATTACAATTGTCCTGAGTTTAAATTCAGGTGCCCTGCTGCCTGTCGGTAAAAAACCGGTAAACAACAATGATATTGTTAATAAAGTGACGGGTAGAATATTTTTTAATTTAAGGCGTTTCATAAGGGTTAATAACATTAACTTTGCTTGTGCGAAATTTATAAATTTTTAATCAAATAGAAATCAACCGGTGCAGAATAACTGGCCCAATTTGCTTATTTTCCTCTTGCTCTGGGCCTTACCCACCCTGGTATTTTCCCAACAAAGGAAGCAGCGGAACACAGAAAGACCGATTACATTTCCTGATTCTGTTATCAATATCCAACAGCCTGGAATTGATCCTGATACTTTGAATCTCAGCCTTCAGGATTCCATTCCTCCCGGCGACACAACAAATGTAGTGCCCAAAGGCGGTATACAAACTACGATCAATTATTTCGCCGAAGACAGTATTATAACGGACTTTGCGGAAAATAAAGTATATCTCCACCGTCAAGCATGGTTTGAGTATGGAAATATCAGGTTGGATGCGGACCTGATTATCATTGATTGGGACAAAAGTGAACTGTTTGCATCAGGTGTGACAGATTCCTTAGGCAATACCGTGGGAAGTCCTCTTTTCAAAGAAGGAAATGCTACTTATGAAATCCGCAGGGAAATGAGGTATAACTTCAGAACCCAAAAAGCCCTGATCAAAGATGTGGTGACTGAACAGCAGGACGGTCTCTTGAGAGGTGAAACAATCAAAAAAGGGGCAGATGGAAGCGTTTATATGGACCACGGATATTATACCACGTGTAATCTGGAAGAACCGCATTGGCATATCAGTGCAGCTAAAATCAAATCTGTCCGAGGGAAAAAAGTCGTAACCGGTCCTTTCAATCTTTATTTTAATGACATTCCCACGCCGTTTGGATTACCTTTCGGGATGATACCGGATACGCCTGAAGAACAATCCTCGGGTATTGTTTTTCCCTCATATGGACAAGAACAGGTTCGGGGATTTGTCCTGAGAGATTTCGGGTATTATTTTGCGTTTAATGATTTTATCCATACAAGGATTACCGGAGACGTCTACTCCAAAGGGGGTTATGGAGCGAAAGCAGCCACCATCTATAAAAAAAGGTATAGGTTTAACGGGGGCTTTAATATTGATTATCAAAAATTCAGAAGTCCTGAAACGGAGCTGAACCCTTTGGATTACAATACCATTTGGGTAAACTGGCAGCATACCCCCGAATCCCGGGGAAATTCGAGATTTTCTGCTTCTGTGAATGCCGGAACGACCAATTATAACAACGTAGTCATCAATCCCACAAGTTTCGTCAACAACGTGAAATCGGAATTCGCCTCAAATATTGCTTACAGCAAGACCTTTGCCGGAACTCCTTTCAGTATGTCAGCCAATCTCCGGCATTCACAGAATATCCAGACCAACGAGGTAAACCTGATATTACCGGATATTGCGGTCAATATGAACAGGCAAAACCCGTTTCAGAATGTAAAATTCGAGCCGCTCAAAACACTCAACATTGCGTGGAATTTTAATCTTCAAAATTCCATCAATAACCGGATTACACCTCCTTTTGGAGTTCAGAATGAAGTACTCCAGCAGGACCAGGGTATCAATAGGCAGCAGGACATTCTTCCCCTCACTTTCGCAAATCTTCCCCAACTTTTGAAGGATGCTGATAATGGAGCCCGGAATACCATCCCTTTGTCCTCTAATTTCACGCTCTTTAAATTCTTCACAGGTACGGCGGCTATCAATTATACCGAGCTTTGGTATACGGAAAAGATCAACTTCTACTACAATCCTGCGGAAAACCGGGTAGATCGAATTCTTGAAAGCGGTTTCAACCGTGTTGGTTTTTACAATTCTTCATTTGCATTGAACACCAACGTTTATGGATTCTATACTTTCAAAGCGGGGAAAAAAATAGAGGCTATCAGACATCACATGCAGCCGACTTTTTCCTTCAATTATACGCCTGATTTTTCCGACCCTAGATTCGGATATTACCAACAGGTTCAGGTGGACAGCTCCGGCAGAAGCCAGCCTTTTTCCCGTTATCAGGGATTTATTTTTGGAGGAGCTCCTTTGGGCGAAGCCAAGGCGTTGAGCATTTCGCTCAGGAATGTTTTGGAAGCTAAAATAAAAACGGAAAGTGATACAGCTGAAGCAAGCACCAAAAAAGTACCGTTGCTCCAAACCTTTAATTTCAACACCAGTTACAATTTTGCAGCAGATTCATTTCAGCTGGCCCCAATCAGTTTCAATACAAGAACTTCATTTTTTGACAATAAGATTTCCGTCAACTTATCCACCACTTTTGATCCCTATGGGCAGGAGTCCCTCACCCTTCCTGCGACAGGAGAGATTCGAAACAGAAGAATAAACACATTTGCCTGGAGTGCAGGTCAGGGGATTGGTCGCATAAGAAATGCCAACCTCAACATCAATGGAAGTATCAATCCCAGCAGATCCGGAACCACTCCCGGTGAGGTCAGAGATGATCTGACCAATGATTTTCTGCAACAGGGTGGACAGATGAATGAGTTTGTGGAAAATGAAATCACTCGGATAGTCAATGATCCCAGTCAGTACATTGATTGGGAAATTCCTTGGAATATGAGTTTCGGCTATAACATCAGCTACAACCGGCAATCCAGCGGTGTCACCAATCTGACACAGGCCATCAATATAAACGGTGACCTGAGCCTTACGGAAAAATGGAAAGTAAACTTCAATGCAGGTTATGATTTTTCCACCGCGCAAATTACCCAGACGATGATCGGGATTGCCAGGGATTTACATTGCTGGCAGATGAATGTCAACTGGATACCTTTTGGGAGATTCACATCCTATAATGTGGACATCAGAGTAAAATCCACTATCCTCCAAGACCTTAAAGTCTCCCGGAGAAGGTCATTTTTTGACAGATAGCTTGGAAGAAGGAAATATTAACCCACATTGCAGCTTTTCTGGGCTAAACGAGATATTTTGATATAATTTCGCTTTTTTTCAGAAAAACAGCCATTATTTGTTAGTACCCCCCTACGGGAAATTCGGTTTTCGCTCTCCATTTCGGCTTTAAATCAATT
>JBGTDA010000135.1:0-21362 GCA_041748555.1 Rhodonellum sp. | reverse complement strand
TGGGTTGATGGCCAAGATGGCGCTCGTCCTGATAGAAAAAGAGACCACTCCAAAAATGTCCAAACCTCAGAAAAGGTATAGGGCTGCCATGGATGATGATTTCAGGGCTAAAATACTGAATTGTTAAAGGCGATTTCCCTGCTTTGTTGGGTTTCATTCATTTCCGTCAATCAGGAATCTATTTTCAGTGAATCAATATTCATTCCACCTAAATCATAAATTTCAGTGATTTCTTTGAGGGCTTTTATAAAATCTATTCTCAGATCAATCAATCTGCCAGTACCAACATCAAAAACCCATCCGTGAACTTTCATGCCTCTTGTCCGAACCGCTTTTTGAACGACTGCAGTCTTGAGGAGATTCACACATTGTTCCTGTACATTGAGTTCAACCAGTCTGTTATACCTTTTATTTTCATCAGAAATGGCATTCAATTCTTCTTTGTGTAGTCTGTAAACATCTCTGATATTTCTTAGCCATGGATTCAATATTCCCAAATCGGCAGCATCCATAGCAGCTTTTACTCCCCCACAATAATAATGGCCGCAGATCACCACATGGTCAACCTTCAGGTACTCTACCGCATAGGTTAAAACTGACATTGCATTCAGATCTATGCTGATGATCATATTGGCAATATTTCTATGAACAAAAACATCTCCGGGCTGGACACCCATAAGATCCTCGGCACTTACCCTACTGTCTGCACAGCCTATATACAATATGTCAGGGTTTTGTCCTTTTGCTAAATTATTGAAATATTCCGGATCCTTGTCAAGTTTTGAAGCAATCCAGATTTCGTTGTTTTCAAATACAGTTTTAATATCCATTTTTAAAATCGTAAAGTAGAATTAATTATATATTTAATTTAAAAATCAATCAAATTGAAATGTAAGGATGTATTATTATCCTTTTGAAGGTCTTTAGGCCTAAAGAAATTTCTTTAAATCCTCCTTTGAAGGCATTCGACATGTTCTTTTTTCCCATATCACTTATGTCTGTTTTGGCCAATCCAATCATATATGGCATCTCTTATAAAATAAGTTATAACAATGAATATATACATGAATGGCCACATGCCTCCCGGATTCCTGAAATTTCCAATGCAGCTCTGCTTTTAAAAAACACCAGATCTCCCCGGAGCAAAATGATCGAATCCAGATAGTTTTTATCAACGGAATACTTTTCTTAATGTTTTTTGGTTGTTTCTGATTGAAGGGCTGCAAATTTAAACCTGCTATTTTTGTTTCTATTGATAATAAAGTCCACAGCACGATTACAAAGATTACAAACACCCTCAAATAATATTACTTCATCCTCAAGCTTTTTGATCATCGGACAATCTGAATTGTTCCTTTCAGTTTTTGCTCACTAAGGGCAGGGTCCAAAACATCGAATCTTACCGTTGCCGAATAGAAATATGTTCCTGATGGAAGTTCCTTTCCATTTGAGTCCCTGCCATCCCAACGTATAAAGATATCGTTTTCACTTGAGGTGAGGCTATTATAAGAATATACCTCTGCTCCCCAACGGTTAACGATGAAAATTTCAACGGCTTCTACAAACCGAGGACATCTTGTAAACGGATTGTCATATGCCATAAAAGTTTCGTTGATCCCGTCTCCGTTTGGCGTAAATGCATTTGGAAGTTCATAATTCGGGCAATTGTCCACACAGACAATGTTGCTGGGATCACTTTCATTTCCGGACCGGTCCACGGCAGTGATATAATAGCAGCCTCTATAATTGGGAAGATCCGTAATGGTAGTCTGTAAATCCAAAGCAGAGAAGTTGCCAACAAGGGAAAAGGTGCCTTCTTCACCATCTTCATTAAAATAAAGATTATATCCGCTCAATTCATCATCACAGTCGCCGGAGAAATCCGGTTCCCAACTCAAATCATGCACATATGTATTGATACCACAGGCTTTATCAGACAGATACTCGGCACAATCAGGTCCTTCGAAAGTAAGCACTGGAGGACAAGGAAGTCTATTGTCATCAGGTCTTGCACAGATTATCTGGGATTTGTTTTCCAAGGGATATTCAATTTGGTCTATGTTGTAGGCTCCTTTTGTGATCACATAGTAACAATATTCGATTTCTCTTTGCAGGCTTACTCCGTTATGGCTTCCATCATCAAAATATGAAAATCCGGAGGCAGTAGGATCGACTTCAGCAATCAGTGTAAAGGTTTCGGCATCCTGTGCATCGGGATCTGTTCTGTTTCTGTAAACTTCATGTGTGTATTCTGAAACGGAGTTGTTCCATGGCACATTGAATGTCCAATTAAGTTCGATGGCTTCGTTGATGATAATTGATTCCAGTCTTACTGAAGAGGCTGAACTGGAGCTGTCGATTGTCGTATTGTTCTCTTTGAGGATTACTTTATAGTTGTAGACCAGGTTCTCGGTATTCAAGCCGGTATCTGTAAAGAGCGTATCGGATGTAGATATTACGGCAACTCTGTTCTGATTTCCTGTAAATCCTGTAGTTCTATACAAATCATAAGTAAAAGGCCCGGGAAACTGTTCTTGATCAATATCATATGGAGGAGTCCACTTGATGAAAATCTCACCGTTTTCAGTGTCAGTGGCCTCTACGCTGACATTTGTTATCAAAGGCACATCGACATCTATGGTAATACAGATTTCATCTGATACAATGCTTTCTCCGGATCTGGGGGAGGGAAAAGCGGCCACCAGCCGATAGCAATACGTGTTCCCGGGGGCAAGTCCCTGGTCGGCATTATTATCGATAAAGTTGAACGTATTCATATCCGTGGTACCCACCAATTCGAAACCGGGTCTTATGCCGGTTTCGCATGAATCCGGTTCATAGGGATCGCTGTTAAGCCTTCTCCAAATCTGCATTGTTTCTGCAGTTGTCCCGCAGGAATAAGGCTCCCAATGCAAATCCACCGACCTGCCTTGTAGCTGTTCCAATTCCTCAACGACCGGAGGAGGTCCAATCACTTTGATGTTCCAGGTTCGGATGTCCACTAAAGGAGGACCGGATTGAGGTTGATCGGTGATTCTTATCCGAACTTGATATTCCCTTTCTCTCACATGACTGCAGACAGTTTGCCAGGCAAAGTCGATTATGCCCGGGCTGGGCTGATAAACCGATTCAGGAGAATAAGAAGCAGGAGATGAAGTGATTTCAACTGGATCTCCAAAAATTTCAATTTTTATGGGATCACCGTCTGGATCGACACCCTGAATGATTTCTTCAATATTTGTCCCGGCTACTACGCAAAGATCAGGAGGGATAATAAGTTCCGGTCGGTTATTGTCTGAGTTTTCTATGATAATCTGCATGTCCCTAACCACATAACCGATCAGCTCATATTTGCCATTGATCTTTCGATATTCCAGAATCCGAAAGGCGACATTGTATTGACCCGCGATTCCAGGCGCATCCCAGATCAGATCCCCAGTCAATTCATCTAATGTTAAGAATGCAGGCGATCCACCATCTTCTCTGTTAAAACTGAATTCTGATGAACCCGGGCTTCTGTAATTGTTTACAGGTCTTTGGAAAGCCTGCTTTGGGACATCCATTTCGTATGCAAGTGAATCTCCATCAGGATCATACGCACCAGGATTATGGATATACCTTACATTTACCGCTCCGTTGTCTACAGGAGGAATTGTCAAAACAGGAGAATTGTTGACTCCAAAAAATGGATCAATTATTATCATGGTTTCGACATAAAACGGCGTTTCCACGGAATTGTCCAGATTCAGTGTAAGGTCATTTCTGTTAAACTCCTTGAATCTTATTACATACTGACCCGGTCCCTGATAGGTATGCTCAATAACAAATGTGTTTTTTTCTATTTGGTTGCCTACTGATTCCACCAATGAAAAAGCACTTTCGGTATTTAATTGTACATCCCGGCCATCACCAAAATCAATTTCACCCGGGCCAAAAATGACCTGGGATCGTGTATCGGTATATCCCACCACCGTGATCTTATAGGTTAGTGTTTGAACATTTACCCTCTCGGCAATAATCTCTCCTGCTCTGATGTGAGTGGCAAGAGCAGTATTGAAACATGCGGTAGCAATAAAAAAGACAAGAAATAATAAGTATCTGATTTTCATGAAGGCTCGACTTTGCTTTTCAAGTTATACGAAAATAACTTAAGTAGGTGGATTTTATTTTGATTATCAAACAATAAAAATAAACACTTGGTTATAAACCAATAAAACTGCTTCTGGATATGCCTAATAGGGCTTCTATTTAGAACGTTTTAAAATAAGTTCAAACAATAAACCTTTGATTGTTTGCTAACCTTTCCAACTGTAAATTTGGCGCCAAAGAAATAAATAATCAATCAAAATTAAAGAAAGTATATGAGTTGGGTATCAAAGACCTTAAGTAGTTCACTGGGTAGAAAATTGATCATGGCCCTGACAGGTTTGTTCCTGATTTTATTCTTAGTGGTCCACCTGGCCGGAAACCTCCAACTGTTGATTCCTGACGGAGGGCAATCTTTTAATATATATGCTCAGGACATGGGCGAAAATCTGTTGATCAGAGGTGTTTCCATTCTCAATTTAGGCTTTATTTTGCTTCATGTTATTTATTCTGTGATTCTGACCCGACAAAATAAAATTGCGCGTCCTGTAGCATATGCCTTGAATAATACAGCCACTAAAAGTGTTTGGGCATCCAGAAACATGGGGATTTTGGGTACTTTGGTCCTGATATTCTTATTGGTGCACCTGAGAGCATTTTGGTATGAATTCAAATTTGGAGAAATGCCGACGGTTGATTACGGGGGAATCACTTATAAAGACGGATTTGCTATTGTTTCGGAAGCCTATCAAAACATTTTATATGTGGTCTTCTATGTTGTCAGTATGGTTTTTCTAGCGTTTCATCTTTCTCACGGTTTTGTAAGCGCATTTCAAACATTGGGATTGAACCATGTGAAATATTCTCCTATCATCCGCTATACAGGCATCGCTTTTTCTATTCTTATACCTGCTTTGTTTGCATTGATACCATTGGTGATGTATTTCCAAAACTTATAGCCTGTTATAAAATTGAATGATTGTAGACATTAAATATTAAGTACAATGATCCTTGATTCCAAAGTGCCCGCAGGTCCAATAGCAGATAAGTGGACAAAGCATAAGTTTAATATGAAATTGGTAAATCCCGCCAATAAAAGAAAATATGAAGTGATTGTAGTGGGTACCGGCCTTGCCGGAGCTTCTGCAGCTGCATCATTGGCAGAATTGGGATATAATGTCAAAGCTTTTTGTTTTCAGGATAGCCCAAGAAGGGCCCATTCCATTGCTGCCCAAGGAGGAATCAATGCTGCAAAAAATTATCAGAATGATGGTGATTCGGTTTACAGACTTTTTTATGACACCGTCAAAGGAGGGGATTATAGATCGAGAGAAGCCAACGTTTACCGATTGGCCGAGGTGTCGGTTAACATTATAGATCAATGTGTTGCTCAGGGAGTACCTTTTGCCCGTGAATACGGAGGATTGTTGGCTAACAGGTCATTTGGAGGAGCACAGGTTTCCAGAACATTCTATGCCAGGGGGCAAACAGGACAGCAATTGTTGCTTGGTGCATATTCTGCCTTGAGCCGACAGGTGGCCAACGGTAAAGTCAAACTTTATCCGCGTACTGAAATGATGGATGTGGTCTTGGTAGATGGGAAAGCAAGAGGAATCATCACAAGAAATCTGATCACGGGAGCTATTGAATCCCATAGCGGTCATGCGGTATTGTTATGTACAGGAGGATACGGAAATGTGTTTTTTCTCTCCACCAATGCAATGGGATCAAATGTAACAGCCGCCTGGAGAGCCCATAAAAAAGGGGCATTGTTTTCCAATCCCTGTTATACGCAGATTCACCCGACCTGTATTCCGGTATCCGGAGATCATCAGTCAAAATTGACCTTGATGTCAGAGTCGCTTAGAAATGACGGTCGCGTTTGGGTCCCGGCTACCATTGAAACGGCCGAAAGATTAAAGAAGAATCTGATCAAACCGAATGACATCAAAGAAGAAGACAGGGATTATTACCTGGAGCGCAAATATCCATCTTTTGGAAATCTTGTACCACGGGATGTGGCTTCCAGAAATGCCAAATATGTATGTGACGAAGGTCGGGGAGTCAATGCGACAGGTGAAGCAGTTTTCCTTGATTTTAGAGATGCCATCAATAGAGAGGGAGAAGATACTATTAGAGCCAAATACGGAAATCTTTTTGACATGTATCAGCAAATCACGGGTGATAATCCTTATCAAGGTCCGATGATGATTTATCCTGCTGTCCATTATACCATGGGTGGCCTGTGGGTTGATTATAATCTTATGACAAATGTAGCAGGTTTATATGCGTTGGGAGAGGCTAATTTCTCCGATCACGGAGCAAACAGACTTGGTGCATCTGCATTGATGCAAGGATTGGCTGACGGATATTTTGTTATTCCGTATACTGTTGGAGACTACTTGGCACCGTTATCCCAAGAAAAAATCCCAACGGATCATCCCGAATTCCAAAAAGCTGAAAAAGATGTCAAAGACAGAATCCAAAGACTGCTGAATATTAAAGGTGCTAAGACCGTTGATTTTTATCATAAAAAACTTGGTCTAATCATGTGGGATTATTGTGGGATGGCCAGGACAGCAGAAGGTTTGATTAAAGCCAAAGGTATGATCAAAGAACTGAAAGCTGAATTCTGGTCGAATGTGAAAGTGGTGGGAACAAATGAGGAACTCAATCAGACGCTGGAAAAGGCAAACCGTGTGGCTGATTTTATCGAACTTGGAGAGCTGATGGTGGATGACGCATTGCACAGAGAAGAATCCTGCGGGGGTCATTTCAGAGAAGAATATCAAACACCCGAAGGTGAAGCCCTCAGAGATGATGAAAACTTTGCCTATGTGGCTTCCTGGCAATATTTGGGAGAAGGTAAAGAAGAAGTATTACAAAAAGAGGCTTTAGAGTTTGAAAACGTCAAGTTGACACAAAGAAGTTATAAGTAATTAAAAAGCATAAAAATCCATTGGATATGAATCTTACTTTAAAAATCTGGAGACAAAAAAACAGTGCCGATAAGGGCGGTTTTATAGAATATAAATTGGGCGGGATTTCCAAGGATATGTCATTTCTGGAAATGCTGGATGTATTGAATGAAGACCTGACTCTTAAAAACGAGGATCCTGTCCATTTTGACCATGACTGTAGGGAAGGGATCTGTGGATCCTGTTCATTGTTCATAAATGGCAAGCCACATGGCCCTCAGCAGACTGCAACCTGCCAACTTCATATGAGGTCTTTCAATGATGGAGATAAGATTACCATTGAGCCTTGGAGAGCAAAAGCTTTTCCTGTTTTGAAGGACTTAATGGTCAACAGATCGGCTTTTGATAGGATCATTCAGGCGGGAGGATATATTTCGGTAAATACGGGAGGTGTTCCTGATGCCAATGAAATCCCTATTCCAAAACGAATAGCAGACGATGCATTTGACTCCGCTACCTGTATAGCTTGTGGTGCTTGTGTTGCGGCTTGCAAAAATGCATCTGCAATGCTTTTTGTATCTGCTAAAGTTTCACAGTTGGCTTTACTTCCCCAAGGTAAAGTCGAACAGAAAGCAAGAGCCGAGAAAATGGTGGAACAAATGGATGCAGAAGGTTTCGGTGCCTGTACCAATATCGGAGCCTGCGAGGCAGAGTGTCCAAAAGGTATCAGTATGGCAAACATATCCAGGATGAACAGAGAATATTATGCCGCAGTATTGACCAGTGATAATGTATAGGTTTTAAATCTTTGATAACTTCAATTTAAGAGCCGGTATACTCCGGCTTTTTTTATGAATATATTCAGGACAAATAGTTCATACATGGGGAATCACCAATTTAGATCATGATCGGTTTCCTTCCGGGGCATAATTGGTTACCTTTGGAAAATTTGCATTCATCAAGATTTTATTTAAAAGAAAGGATAAACATGCATTACATTGACCTGGGAATTTTTATCGGGTACATGTTTCTTATGCTTGGAGTAGGGGTCTACTTCATGAAAAAAAATAAAAGCCAAGACGATTATTATGTTGGAGGAAGGGATATCGGTAGTTGGCATATTGGACTCTCGGTTGTTGCTACAGATGTCGGCGGAGGGTTTTCGGTTGGTTTGGGCGGATTGGGTTTTATCATGGGACTCTCCGGCAGCTGGATGTTATTTACAGGATTATTGGGCGCATGGTTGGCAGCGGTTTTTTTGATTCCCAGGGTAAAGAAAGATTCAGCATTTGCGAATTTTTACACTTTTCCACAGATATTTGGGTACCTGTTCAATAAACAAGTTGCCATAGTTGCAGCAATGATCTGCATGATCGGATATTTGGGATTCACTTCTTCCCAGCTTTTGGCAGGAGCTAAATTAGCTTCGGGGACTTTCCCGGATCTGGATATCGATTATGCATTGTGGATAATGGGGGCTATAGCCATTGTCTATACAGTTATGGGTGGCTTGAAGGCGGTAATTTATACCGACACCATCCAATGGATTATATTGATGTTGGGTTTGATCCTCATCGGGTTACCCGTTTCTTATTATCATGTTGGTGGATGGGAAACCATCAGAGAAACACTTCCGGCGGAATTTTTCACCCTGAGTAATTTAAGGTGGCAGGATTTTGCCAATTGGGGAATTACGATTTTACCGATTTGGTTTATAGGTATGACTCTTTATCAGAGGATATTTGCCAGCAGAGATGTGCAATCCGCCAAAAAAGCATGGTTTATTGCAGGCCTTTTTGAATGGCCAATCATGGCATTTATGGGTGTTTCGTTGGGATTATTATCCCGGGTAGCATTTGAGCAAGGCCTTCTTATGGGAGATCTGAACAGTTTTGATCCCGAAATGGGATTGCCGGTCCTGTTGAGAACAATCCTCCCTTCAGGAATATTGGGTTTGATGATGGCGGCATACTTCTCAGCGGTTTTATCCACAGCAGATTCTTGTTTGATGGCGGCTTCAGGAAATCTTTCGACTGATATATTCGGTAAATTTCTTGCCGGAAAAAATGAAAAACTACAGATAAGGTTTAGCCAAATATTCACCTTGTTGTTAGGGATGATCGCATTGGCTGTTGCCCTTCAGATGACCAATGTTCTGGAACTTATGCTCTATTCGTATGCTTTTATGGTATCGGGTCTGTTGGTACCGGTACTGTTTGGTCTTTTTACAAATATAAAAGACGGAAATGCAGCATTGGGAGCAATGATCATAGGTGGTTTTATGACTGCCACTTTGAGCTATCTGGAGGTTGGACTGCCTTTGGACCTGGATCCGAATTTTCTGGGCATATTATGTTCTCTAGCAACATATTTGTTAGTTTTTTACTTTAGAAAATCATTTAACTCAAAATTAAAATACGAGAATGTTTAAAATAGAAAACCTTTCTGCAATAGATCAAGCCACTTATCTTCAAAAAAAAGAAATAGCGGACTTTTTATTTGAACATCTGGATCAATACGGTGACCCGCATGAATACATCATGAGGTGCCTTGATTATGCATTGGATCAGGCAGTGGACAAAGGGGGGTATGTTATCCTTGGCCGTGAAAACGGTAAAATTGTCGGTGCCGTAGTAATGAACAAGACAGGAATGTCAGGTTATATTCCCGATTACATCTTGGTTTACATTGCTGTAGATGGATCACAAAGAGGAAAAGGAGTTGGCAAAAAAATTATGCAAACAGCTCTGAATATGGCCAATGGCGATGTTGCGTTGCATGTTGAACCGGATAATCCGGCGAGGAAACTTTATGAAAATCTGGGTTTTACAAATAAATACCTGGAAATGAGATTAATAAAATAATATGGCGTTTCTGAATCTACATAGGAAAAAGCTCAAACAAAATTTTGATTATTTAACCGATACCTTTGAATCTCAAGATATATCCTGGGGAGTGGTATCCAAACTACTATGCGGAAACCGCATGTATTTGAAGGAATTGATTGACTTGGGTGTAAAGGAAATCCACGATTCAAGAATCAGCAACCTTGTAAAAATAAAAGAAATCAATCCTGCTATTCAAACTGTCTATGTTAAACCGGCATCAAAGTCGAATATATCAAGTATGGTAAAATATGCTGATGTAAGTCTCAACAGTGAGATGAATACCATCAGGTGGATAAGTGAGGAGGCAGTGAAACAAGGCAAATTCCACAGGATTATTATCATGGTGGAGACAGGCGATCTTCGAGAAGGTGTCATGGGAGATCACCTGGTTGATTTTTATGCAAAAATATTCGAATTGCCAAATATCGAAATCATCGGTTTGGGGACCAATCTCAACTGTCTGAACGGGGTGATGCCGTCCACTGATAAATTAATTCAATTATCCCTCTACAAACAAATTATTGAGCTGAAATTCAATATTCAGATTCCTTGGGTTTCTGCAGGTACGTCCGTGACCATCCCTTTGATGCTGCACCAACAATTACCTAAAGGCATAAATCATTTCCGGGTTGGAGAAACCCTTTATTTCGGAATTGATTTATTTGAGAATAAAACCATTGAGGGGATGAACGAGGACGTTTTCGAGCTTTTTGCAGAAATAATTGAAATGCAGGAAAAACCATTATTACCTATGGGAAACTTAGGTCAAAACCCGCAGGGTGAGGTGATGGCAGTTGATGAAAAACTCATAGGAAAGTCTTCTTTTAGGGCAATTCTTGACATAGGATTACTTGATGTAGACCCAAAATATCTGATCCCTGAAGATGCAGAATTCGAGATCCTGGGGGCAAGCTCAGACATGTTGATCATCAACATAGGACAGAATCCAAAAAAATATAAAGTTGGCGATTTGGTGAAATTCAAGCTGAAATACATGGGAGCATTGAGTGTCATGAATTCAAGTTATATTGAAAAAAAGATAAGCGATTGATAACTAAGGTTTAATATGTTCTGGAATTAAACCAATTTTTTCTATACTTTTTGGCATAATCTTCGCCTTGTTTTATGGTCTAACCAAATTACTTAAGACATGAAAAAGATCATTCTAATTTTAGCCCTTTTTGCTTTTATATCAATTGAATCACAGGCACAAGTATCAAGAACTGATATTGCTGCGGGAGCAGGCGTAAGGGGAGGAGTCAATTTCTTTAATTTTGGAGGCTCAGATGCTTCGGGTAATGATTATTCCAATCGTGCGGGTTTCCATTTAGGTGTTTATACCAATCTTTTTTTAGGACAAAGAATTGCCATTGAACCGGGAGCATACTATTCCCTTAAAGGCACCCAAAATCAAGATTTGGCAAATTCCAGAGCGGTTTTAGGTTATATTGATGTCCCCTTACTTTTAAGGTTTTATTTAGCAGGTGGTTTTAATGTTTTTGTAGGACCCCAAGCTTCTTTTCTGACCAATTCATCTTTTGAAGGAGATTTGTTCGGGTCGACATTCAGTTATGACACCGAAGCCATTTCGAAGACAGATTTAGGTTTTGTAATGGGATTGGGATATAATTTAGCTAAAGGATTGAATTTACAGGGAAGTTATGATTTTGGTACATCACCGGTGTTCAAAGACAGTGACGCGGATATCTACAACCGTGGATTCAAGGTTTCGCTGGGATATGCATTTTAATAAAAAGGGTTACCAAAACTAAAAGCTCTCGTTTCAGAGAGCTTTATTTTTGTAGTAATCGAAAAAACCCAAGCGGTTTCAGGGGGATTTTTTACTCTTGTTTTTAACTTAAATCAAAAATTAAACTACTTTTACCCAATCATAAATATCAAGTTGTAAATACTCTTTACCAAAAATGAAAAATCTTTTGTTTTCCCTTGTTTTCCTTTTAACCCTATCAGTTTTTCAACAAGCCCATGCCCAATTCGGCCTTCGAACCGGTATAAGTGTTTCCAATTTTGATGGGTTCGATTTCGAGTCCAGAGTTGGGTTTCATGGAGGCTTGTATTATGGACTTCCTTTACGGGATAAGGTGACCCTTGAACCCGCAATTCTTTATTCTCAAAAAGGATATAAATCTTCTGCTACTTCCACTGCAGGTGCATTCACCGAAAACATCAATTATGTAGATATCCCCGTGTTGGTTCGCTATGCTATCATAGAAAAATTGAATGTTTTCGCAGGACCTCAGGCTTCTCTTTTGGCCTCTAGAAAAAGAGAAAACAGTGATGGAACCGTTTCCCGAACTACCGACGTGGTCAGAGGTTATGATTTGGCTGGGATAATTGGGGTAGCGGTTTCTCTTCCGAAGGGGGTTAATTTCCAAACCAGTTATGACTTTGGATTGACGAGTCTGAATTATTTTAATTTCAACGTCAAAAACAGAGTGCTTAAATTTGCTGTGGGCAAAAACTTTTAATAGGGTTATTGCTTTTTTGATTTATAATCCTTTGACCCTATCAGGATTTTCCGCCAAAAAAGATTTCCATCCGGCATTTCTGCCTCTTGTCTGTAGCCTGCCGTCATGAAAATGATGACAGACCGCAACGGCAAGTGCATCAGTGGCATCCAATAATTTTGGAATTTCTTTGATGTTAAGTAATGTCTTCAGCATTTCGGCAACCTGAATTTTTGATGCATTGCCATTTCCGGTCACGGATTGTTTTACCTTTTTCGGGGAATATTCTGTAATTGGGATTTCCCTGGCGAGGGCAGCAGCCATGGCCACTCCCTGAGCCCTTCCGAGTTTGAGCATGGATTGGACATTTTCTCCATAAAAGGGTGCTTCGAGGGCTACAGTATCAGGATGAAACTCCTCGATTATGCCAGTGACCCGATCAAAAATCTTTTTTAGTTTGAGCTCATGCGTACTGTATTTTTTCAAATGGATTACACCATATTGAAGTAGACTGTATTTTTTTCCCGACACAATGAGTAAACCATACCCCATAATATTAGTACCTGGGTCGATCCCAAGAATTATTTTTTCTTTTTCGTCTTTTTTCTCTTCTTTACTCATCAGTGCAATTTAAAGGAATTCATGATATTATTTTACCTCACCCTCGGTATCATTTATGTTATTTTGATGAGAACACTTTCTTCCCATTGGAACAAACCCTCTGAAGTTTATCCGGAATTAGAACAAAGCATCTCTGCGAGTGTCTTGGTACCATTCCGCAATGAAAACCAAAACATTCCCCTTATCTATATCAAGCTGATGGAGCTGGACTATCCCGACTTGGAAGTTATTTGGATCGACGATCTTAGTGAAGATGATTCTTTATTGATTTTAAATAATTTAATGAAAATCAATCCCGGTAAATTGCCGATGAAAGTAATCCGCAATTTAGGAGTTGGTAAAAAAGCCGCCATTTCAACTGGCGTGACTGCCGCAGAAGGGGAGATAATCGTCACTACAGATGCGGACTGTCAGATGTCAAGTAACTGGCTGGGTGAGCTTTTGAAGCCATTTCAGGATTCACAAATCCATCTTGTAGCAGGGCCTGTGATGTCCCTGAATGAGAAATCATTTTTCTCTAAATTCCAGCAGGCGGATTGGTCCAGTATTTTATTAATAACCCACACAGGATTTGTAAATGAATATCCTATAATGTGCAGTGGTGCAAATCTGGCCTATCGAAGATCCACTTTTTTGGAAATAAATGGATTTGATGGAAACGATCATATCATGTCGGGAGATGATGAGTTTATTTTAAAGAAAATAGTAAGTCATTTTGGTCATGCATCCGCGGTTTATGCCAAAGAATCTTCAAAGCTTATCCAAACCCCGCCGTTTCAATCATTTTGGGGCTTGATAAGGCAAAGGATGAGATGGGCTTCAAAATGGAATACCCATCAATCCGCAAGGCATGGAATTGCATCATTTATTCCTTTTGCGATTCAGGTGCTTTTTATCTCAAGCGTTTTTCTTGTTTTTACAGGTCCTTTAGGATTAACCGTGTTTTTGTTGCTTTGGGGGGTGAAAATTATTTCGGAAAAAATGGTTCTTGGCAAAGTATTGGAATTATACGGTGTATCGATTGATTCACTTTCATGGATCGGAATAAGTGTTCTTCATCCTTTTTATGTTTTGATTACAGCATTCGGAGCGATCAGAGGAAATTTTGAATGGAAAGGGAGAAGAAATGAAAGGAAGAATTAATTTTGATGTGGAAATCGAAATTATGACAGACGAGGAATTTGATTTGTTGGATGAATTATACTTTGTACAACACTACCAATATTTAAAAGAAATCATGGGTTGGGAGGATGAAAAGCTTTTGGCTAACTTGCAGTTGCTATATCAAAAAGATTTCATCAAATGCCTCCGTCACCCGGATGAAGAAATTTTCGAGAAAACAGACATCAATAAGGAGGGAGTTATATTGTATTATTTGGCATCCAAAAAAGGATTGATGAAACATAACGCACTTTAATAACAAGCGATTGTCCACTGAAACAGTAAAATATCAGAAAAAAGAATTGGAGTTGAAGGCTCTTTTGGAGATCACCCAGGCGATCAATGAAAACAAGCCCAGTTCAGTATTGCTCAATATTTTTAAGTTCACTTGTTTGGTTCATCTAAACATCCGCTCCCTGTTGTTATATGTAGCCGCAAACGGCGATTTTGAGCAAAAGATCTCCCATGGTATCAAAGGTGTGATTCCTGATTTAATCCCAGGGGATAAAGTAAAAGACAACAGGGCAACAGATGAATTGCAGATTGAGGTGGAGGAGGGATATTCTTTTGAAGAACTTGAAATCTATATCCCTGTTTATCATAAGGATAATATGCTTGCTATTTTATTTTTAAAGAAAAAGGAGGAACAGGGTGATCTGGACCTCGATTTTACCCAGGCTTTGACCAATATTTTAGTGGTAGCTTTGGAAAACAAGCGGTTTGCAAGAAAGCAGCTGGAGCAGGAAAGGCTCAGAAGAGAGGTAGAAATCGCCTCAAATGTTCAGAGAATGCTTTTCCCTGCTAATTTACCGCAAACCGAAAAACTGAATGCCAAAGTAACTTATTATCCCCACAGTACTGTTGGTGGGGATTATTACGACTTAATAAAAAAATCTGAGGATGAGGTGTTTTTCTGTATAGCCGATGTTTCCGGTAAAGGGATGCCCGCAGCTTTGTTGATGTCCAATTTTCAGGCAGCCATGAGAACCTTGCTCAGAAGCTCCTCTGATCTGAAAATGATTGCCGAACAGCTGAATTATACGATTTATGAAAACACTGCCGGGGAGCGGTTCATCACCTTCTTTTTAGGATATTATAATTTTAAGAAAAGAGAACTTTTATACGTGAATGCAGGTCATAATCCACCTGTTTTGTGTTGGGAGGGCGAGAAAAGATGTGAACTTCTGGGAGCCGGAACAACTATTTTGGGAGCTTTTGAAAAGCTTCCGTTTTTGGAAATAGGAAGGAAAAGTCATCTAAAGGGTTTTACCATTCATCTTTATACAGATGGTTTGACTGAAAACTTTAACGAGAAAGAAGAAGAATACGGAGACGAGAGGTTCCTGAAATTTGTTCAGGGAAATATTTCTTTAGACCCTTCCGAATTTCACGATAAGTTTTTTCCTGAATTAAATGCTTTCTCGGAAAGTGTGGAGAGGCGTGATGACATTACATTAATGAGCCTGAGGTTTAAATAGCATCATGATCCTTCATCATGTTCCTAAACTGATCCCAAAAATATTTCCTCAATTTATTTGGCACAAAAACAGGTCGGAAAAGAAAATTTATCTGACTTTCGATGATGGGCCGGTTGAAGGAGTGACGGATTATGTTTTGAAATTACTTCAGGAGAGGAATATGAAGGCTACTTTTTTTATGGTTGGGGATAATGTTAGGAAGAATGTTCCCTTGGCCCGCCGGGTAGCTACTGAAGGTCATCAAGTGGGGAACCACACCTTCCATCATCTGAATGGTTTTAAAACCAGTTCAGATATGTATTTGGCAGATATTTATAAATGCAGGGATTTTATCAAGGAAAAACTGGGGTTTGAAACCCTGCTTTTCAGACCTCCCTACGGAAGAATTACCCTAAGCCAATTTAAAGGAATCAGGAAATCTTTTCAAGTGGTGATGTGGGATGTTTTGTCCGGCGATTTTGAACAGGAACAATCAGCACAGAAATGTTTGTCCAAAACCAAGAAATACTGCCAAAGCGGATCCATTGTTGTTTTTCATGACCAGGAAAAAACAAAAGATAAAATCAAAAAGGTGCTGAATCCGTTTTTGGATTATGTTGTTGATAACGGTTTCGAAACCGATGTGCTGTAATGTTAGCGCTTGCTCTAATAATTATTAGCCTTTTATTAATTCAGGATATTTTATTGACAGCTTTGTTGGAATCCAACTTCCGGCATTATATATCTGAAGTTCCTCAGGCATTCCCAACCGTCAGTATTCTTATCCCTGCGAGAAACGAATCCATAAATTTGCCTGCCTGCCTTGCTTCATTATCCAAGTTGTCTTATCCTAAAGAAAAAACGTTTTTCATTTTTGGTGATGATCAGAGTTCTGATAATACCTCGGACCTTATTACCACATGGATTCAGAATATTCCCAATGCAAAATTAATTTCGATTACTCCGCAACCAGCCTTTGGTCTTAAAGTCAACGGTAAAGCGAATGCACTCGCACAGCTGGCTGCTGAGGCGGTTGGAGATTATTATTTGTTTACAGACGCAGACTGTCAGGTGCCTCAGGGGTGGATAGAAGAAATGTTGGCAGGATGTAGTTCAGGTGTCGGAGTTGTAACTGGAATTACGACCGTCTCAGGAAATTCTTTCTTTTCGGGAATGCAAAAAACCGACTGGTGGCTCACCTTAGGGATGGTGAAAGTATTGGCTGACCTAGGGATTGCCATCACTTCAATGGGAAACAACATGCTTATTACCCGGAAAGCATATGAAAAAGTTGGGGGTTTTGCTTCAATTCCATTTTCTTTAACAGAGGATTTTGAGATGGCAAAACAAGTAAGGGCATGTGGATATAAAGGAGTTCACCAAGTAAGTGCCAAAAACCTAATACAAACAGCGGCGATCGAGGGCTTCATTAATTTGCTTGAACAACGAAAAAGGTGGATGGCGGGAGCATTTGGTTTACCTCTTTATTGGAAAGCTTTGCTGGTATTGCAAGTCTGCTTTTTCCCTGCAGTTTTATACCTGATCGCCATCAATCCGGTGCTGGGTACGGCCGTCTGGGGCATAAAAATCTTTATTCAGGGAGTGTTTCTTTATCGGTTTTCTGATTTTGCCGGAGAGCGGGTTAAATGGGAGACATTACTAATATTTGAAATTTATTATTTGTTTACCTCTTGGTCCACGATAGTTTATTATTTTTGGCCTTCCAAAACGAATTGGAAAGGACGTTTATACCCATGAACTTTACAGATACGCATGCCCATATATATACTTCAAAATTTGATAAGGACAGAGATGATGTGATCAGATCAGCATCCGAAAAAGGTGTCAGTAAAATCTATATGCCCAATATTGATTCGGAATCCATCGACCGGATGTTGGAGGCCGAATTGAAATATCCTGATATCTGTATTCCGATGATGGGATTACACCCATGTCATGTTGAAAAGGATTTCGAAAAGCAGCTATATGTCATGGAAGATTGGATTGACAAGAGGCATTTTTATGCAATAGGTGAAACAGGCCTTGATTTATATTGGGATAAAACTTTGCTTGAGCAGCAGAAAGAATCACTTCGGATCCACATTCAGTGGGCAAAAAAGAATAGGATTCCTATTGTTCTACATTGCAGAGAAGCAATGGATGAAGTATTGAAGATCATAAAAGATGAAAAAACCAATGAGCTCAGCGGTATCTTCCATTGCTTTTCAGGCTCCCTTGAGCAGGCAAAAGAAATTATAAGCTTAGGTTTCTTTTTGGGGATCGGTGGAGTCGCAACCTATAAAAACGGAGGGTTGGACAAAATTTTGCCTGAAATAGGATTGGAAAATGTAGTATTGGAGACGGATTCACCCTATTTAGCTCCCGTACCCTTCAGAGGAAAGAGAAACAGCCCTGAGTATATTCCGGAAATAGCCGGTCGAGTAGGGGATTTGACCGAAAATACAATTGAGAAGGTATCAGAAATCACTCAGAGAAACGCATGGCAAGTTTATCAAGAGCATCGAGAATGAACTATAAAATAGTCCGGTTGAATACTGCCGCTAAAAATGAAATCACCTCATCGGTTTTGATCATTTATACAGGAGGTACGCTGGGTATGGCTTATGATGAGTCGGGTTCTTTGGTGCCTTTTAATTTTGGTCAGATACTGGAAAAAATCCCTAATCTCACCAGTATGAACATTGCCATTACGGTGATTTCTTTTCCCGAGCCGATAGATTCTTCCAATGTCAATATGAAACATTGGGCAGATATGGCCTATATCATTTATGAGAATTATGATAGTTACGATGGCTATGTGGTGCTGCATGGCACAGATACTATGGCCTATTCAGCATCTATGCTGAGCTATATGCTGCGAGGATTGAGCAAGCCTGTTATTTTCACAGGAGCCCAACTGACCATTTCGGCAATGCGTTCGGATGCCCGGGAAAATCTGATGACGTCCCTAGAAATAGCAACAGCTAAAGCAAACGGAAATCCAATTGTGCCCGAAGTCTGTATTTTCTTTAACCATACCTTATTAAGAGGAAACAGGTCAAAAAAAGTACAGAGTGTGCATTTCGATGCTTTTGAGTCCGAAAATTACCCACCTCTAGCGGAAGCGGGAATTATCATAGATTATAATTACGCATCCATAAAACCCTATCAGGAGGGCAAGGAGCTGAAATTTATTAATAAGCTGGATAATAATGTAATGGTTCTAAAACTTTTTCCCGGCATTACTACCAATATTATGGACAGCTGTTTCAATATAGAAGGGTTGAAGGGAGTGGTTTTGGAAACTTATGGGTCAGGTAATTGTCCCAGCGAAGACTGGTTTCTTAAATCTCTGGAGAAAGCCATGAAAAAAGGAATAATCATCCTAAACGTTTCACAATGTAATGGAGGAAGAGTAATTCAGGGCAGATACGAAACCAGTAAAGACCTCAAAAGAATCGGTGTTTTAAGTGGTGGTGATATTACCACTGAGGCAGCCATCACCAAATTGATGTTTCTTTTGGCAAATGAAACCAAAGAATCTGAAATCAGGAGAAAACTGATCACACCCTTAGCCGGAGAAATGTCTTTAACAAGTGGCTGAATGTAAGGGTCTAATTGTTAATGAAATAAGAAAAATGAGGCTGATTTATTGCCGGAAGCTTGGATAGGCTGTATTTTATATTTTTCTTTGCACTCCAATAAAACCAAGGTACCACACAGAGAGGTGTCCGAGTGGTTGAAGGAGCACGCCTGGAAAGCGTGTATACTCGTAAGGGTATCGAGGGTTCGAATCCCTTCCTCTCTGCATTCAAATCCTAATCAACTGTAAAAAAGAAGGTTAGGATTTTTTGTTTTGAATTGGGGGCTATTTGTGGGGCTAAAATATTTTTTTTGATTCTTAACTGCTTTTGTTGTTTGGTGGCACTTAATGAATTCCGCTCAACAAGTTGGGGGATTTTTTGTTTACCTTATATATGGTTCCTTGTTAATAAGTGAATTGTCCTAATAAATCATTTAGATGAATTTTGTATAAATCCTGACTTAACAAAAGAAAAATAATTACAAGTCAAATTTGGAATTTTTTTGTAAGCGTCAGTACCTGTGGCATAATGATTATTTTAAGGGACTTTTCAATTGGTGAAAGCTTTCCCAAAAGCCAATAGTTCACCTTTTTGGTGAAATTTCTTTTCATTTAATCCTATACAAAAAAAAATCTGATTTTTTTTTGTATAGGATTTCAGTGTGTTTGGTAGGTTCCCACAACCCGTAAACTATAAAATTCTTTTTATTTTGTCCAAAAAACAGATTACACTTTATGTAATTAAGCTGCTGGTTTGAAGGGCAAAACCTATAAAACTAATAAATTAAAAACTAAGAATCAATACCCCTAAAACGGGTTTTTTTATATGGGATTTTTTTTGGATTGTTGTTTCAACGAAACCAACTTTTACTTTAATTACCCAATTGCATAATTTGTTTTAATCCATGTTTTGAAAGGCCAACCGTTACAGACCGAATCCTGTAGCCAGTGCACCTAATGTTGCAGGGATTGAAAGGTACGGAAACTATGAAGTAAACCTTTATACAGGCTTGCCCCGGATTTCCGTACCGGTCTATACTGTTACCTCAGGAAAGCTTTCGCTCCCGATCTCGCTGGCCTACCATGCCTCCGGATTCAAATAATACCGACCAGGCCAGTTGGGCCGGTCTGGGATGGTCCCTTGTGGCCGGTGGGCAGATTTCAAGGACGGTGCAGGGGAAAAATGATGAAGATGTATTCTTAAATGAGGACAATGATTATACGGTGGATTTCTTCAGCTGTGACGATGAGCATTATAAATATCTCCTGGCCACCGGAAGCACCGATAGGCAATCCGATATTTACAGTTACAGTTTTCCTGGCGGAAGCGGCAACTTTTTGATGAGACAGAACGGTATGTCACCTCTGATATACCCCCATAGACCTATCAGAATTTACCATGCCGGTGACACCTATGAGATTATAGATGAAAACGGGATAATCTACCGCTACGGAAAAAACAGCAATAATGAGATTGCAAGGGACTACAACAACTATCAGGCTACCGGGGGCGGATCGGGTGGTTATATATCAGCCTGGCATCTGATGGAAATCATTGATCCCAATACCGATGACTACATCCGTCTGGAATACCAGTCAATCGGGACAATGACCGTCCAGGATATAGACCATAATCTGACCATCATTGACGCCTGTAGCACCACTAACCCGGGAGCCTTGCCCTGTCCCCAGGAGTACATTTCGGATATTACGGTTGGCTCGCCTTATACCACCATATCCCAGATGGCCCTAAAAACCATTTATTTCAAAAACGGCAGGATTGATTTTAATGCCGAAACCCTGCGTTCCGATGACATACATGGAAACGCATATGCATTGGACCGTATCGAGCTCTATGAAAAGTCAGGTGTAAACTATGAAAAACTCAGGATTTTTGAGATGCAGAATAAGTCATATTTTACTTTGAAGGAAGATCCGACAAACGTAAGGTTAAAACTTGATGGTTTGAAGGTATATGACGGAAAAGGCACCTTTATCAATGATTACAGATTCAACTACCATACCGATTATTTTTCATGGGATTTGCCTTACAATTCCCTGAAAAGGGATCTTTTCGGTTTTTATAACGGTAATCCCGAAGATTCAAACAACCTGACCCTGATCCCAAGACAGGAAGTCCAGTTCATACTTCCGAATATTCAGACCCCCAACTATGTGAC
>JBGTDA010000134.1:0-2900 GCA_041748555.1 Rhodonellum sp. | reverse complement strand
TAGTGGAGAATTTCTGAATTTCCAATTATATCAATATGAGGAAATACTGAATCATTTAAGAAAACAATAAACGGAGAACACTCTTTACCACCTCCCGGGTTTTGAAAATAATTTCCACAACTAATCAATGCACCATCCCTGTCAAAGAGCTTTTAATGTACGACAACTCAGAAATCCATGAAAGACCTCCAAGAGAAATCAACAGTCCCATGACTCACTATTGGGCACATTCCTGGGTGGATATCTAAAAGCCAAATACAGAATTAACAGTCAATCAAAAAAATCAAGCACTCAAACCAAAAAACCAAGCACTCAAGTAGAAAAATCAAGCGTTCAGTTTTTTAGCCCCGGATTTTTTTGGTTGGATTAGATTCTTTGTTGAACTTCGAATGAACCAAATAAACAAGATCATAAAAAAAAAGAACAACATTAAAAAAAATTACCATGGCAGCCGGAGTTATCGCTATGAGTGTAGGATTGGTCCAATCTTTTGATTTGCAGGCGCAGGAGAGTACATTAACTGGTGGGGTTATTGCCAACATAATGTTGGAGGAAATGAAGGAATAGCAACTTTCTGCCGTAATAATGTTTGTAGTACATTGACTGGACAGGGAAGTAATGTTGGCCCATGTGGTACATGGTAATATGACCCATGTGGTAAAAATGCTTTGATAGAATAGATGTACAATCACCTGACGCTTTGCCCGGCAGAGCGTCAGGTTTAATATTTCTTAATTATGATTAGAACTAGAAAAAAAAATAGTTGGCCGGTTGTAGTTTTCCTGCTTTTACTGGGTTGTAGCGGAGAGGGGAATGATAGAAATGATAATCCTATCACCGTGAGGGTAAGCCGCGCTGACTTTCCTGCCGAGGTCAAGCTGGAGGGAGAGGAAATCCTCCGGGACGATTACTATCACCACCATAAGGTCTATATCTTGGATACGGTTTTGCTTACCACTTCCAATGTGGGAGATTACCATTTCCACGCCTATCACACCCAAACCCAGGAGTACTGGGGTCTGTGGGTGTCAGGGGGGAGGGCCCAGATGAATGGACTATGCCCTATACCACAGTCGGACAATACGAAGTGACAGATTCCGGGATATTTCTTTGGTTTTTTGATTACCAAAGAGGCCATCTTTCAAAAATCAACCTTACCAAGACCCTGCTTTCCGGCTCCCCCTACCCGATTTTGGATAAGAGTTTTCGAATTGATGCCAGCAAATTTCCTTACTTTAGGCTCTTTTACCTGAATGACGAAAAACTGGTAGCGGATTGCTGGATAACTGAACAGGACCGGGTTCGCATCAAATCCTTTAATCCCGAGACAGAGGAAGTCAAAAAATCTACGCTTTTTCCTTCAATGAAAAATATACACCTGCTACCTGCAGAGGTGGTAAACAGTCTCTATACAACCACTTTTGCAAAACACCCCTCGAAAAATGTATTCGTTCAGGCAATGGCAACATTTAACCGTATTGATATCTTTAATGAGAACCTTAGCATGCAGAAATCGATTGTGGATAGGGAGAACTGGCAGGACGATTACTACGATGCAGAGGAAATAGACCCGGCATCAAATTTTTTGGATGAAAGGGTAGATGGGTATGATGGTCTGGTGTGTACACGTGATTTTATTTTTGCCTTGGAGAGGAAGAAAACACCTCCCAGCAATGCAGATGTTCGCCCAGAAAGCTATGTCAGGGTCTATGACTGGCAGGGTCGCCCGGTGTGTCTGTTGCAGTTTGGAAATAATTTAAGTGGAATCGGAGTGGATGAGGTAGAAGGCATGTTATATGCCACGGATTATGCAAATGAAATGGTGCTCCGCTACGACATCAAAAACCAGATGGACGGATGGAAAAACTGAGATATTTTGTTTTTTTGCTATTGGCGGTACTATTGACCTCAGGGATTACTTTCTTAGTGAGGGATTGGTATCAGCGGGAGCATTATGCTTTGATTAGCTTTGATCATGAAATCCACAGTTTTGACACCTTATATCGACAGGAAGATGCCAGTTTCTATTTTGTTTATAAAAATTCCGGGAACAAAGACCTGAAAATCCACAGTATCCAGCCCGGTTGTGGCTGTACCGTTCCTGAGTGGAACAGCAATTTTTTGGAGCCGGATGCAGTAGGCATCTTCAAAATAAGCTACAATATTGAAAACAAAGGCAACTTTATTAAGGAAATTATGGTGTACTCTAATAGTCAAACCAGCCCGGATCACCTGGTGATTTCCGGATATGTCCCCATTGAATAGTGGGAAAGAAAAAGATTTCTTTTGTTCTTCTGTATTGTGGGGTTCGAACCGGACATTTTGGTGCGGGATCACATATCGGCAACTTGCTGCCTGCTTTTATAAAGGGGGATGACTTTTCGTTGTACATTATCAAGACCGATGACAAAAGCGCCCGAACAGTATATGAGGATAAGGAAGAGGGCCTTTCGGTCCTACATATTCCGCAGCCTGAAAATAAACTATATTTGACCGTCTCCCAGGACCTTGTGCAGAAAACTTATGCCAAACGGCTGGTAGAAATTATTTACCCTTTTATCAAGGATAAAGAAGATCCCATATTTCTAATCAATTCGATAGATTACCTTAACATCGGTGTTGAACTTAAAGAAAACCTGGATTGCAGATTGGTCTATGTCCATCATGCCTGGACCTGGAAATCCATTTATAATGTACCGGATGAGAAATTTGCTGACCTGTTGAAAAAGGGGGACCACACCGGAATAGAAATGGCAATGGATTTTGTTTTTTTTCAGCAAAGGATAGCCATGCTGGCCGACCTGGTCATAACCGTTAGCCATCAGGCAAGGTCTTTTTTTATGGATATTTTGAAAATACCTCCCGAAAAGATATACACCATTTACAATGGTATTGCCCCA
>JBGTDA010000133.1:0-9813 GCA_041748555.1 Rhodonellum sp. | reverse complement strand
AAATTTTTTCCCTCGCTTTCTTTTTTAATTTTGCTAAAAAAATCTTCTGATAAACTCTCCCGAATTAAAATTTATATACTGAAAAAATTTACTGATCAAAGATTTTCAGGTATAGGATTTTGTACGTTTTCGGGTAAATATTCACATCCATATTATAAAACTTTTTAAAAAATACCCTGTTCAGGGTATTTTTTTCGCTTTCATGAATGTCTACATTTGTAATAGGCGATTAAAAACTTTTTATTTCATTTTTCAACTTCAACCAGGTAACATTATGGGGATTTTTAAATACTGATTTTTTCCCCCATTTTTTTCTAAGCATTATAATTCTCCCACACCTTATCATATGAGGTGGATTTGGATCTGAAGATTTCATAATTAAAAAGATATTCCCATTTGGTTTATTTATTTATATTTGGATTCATGATTACTTATAATACCGTCACCCATTTGAAAGCTACCTGCTTTGTTATTGCAATCTTATTATTAACCGGATCCTGTATCAGTAACAAGCGGATCACGTATCTTCAAAACCTTCAGGGAAATGAACCTATTGGTCTTGATGAATTTATTCCTTTTGCACAGGTGGAATACAGGTATGTTCTTCAGCCCTTTGATGTGGTGGATATCGATTTTGCCTCTTCCGATGAAGAGCTCACTAAAGCGTTTGAGTTTCAAGGTTCAAGAGGAATGCGTGGAGGAATGGGTGGAGGTGGCGGTGCCGGAGACATATTCTATTTTACGGGATATTCTATAGATCAGGATGGCTTCGTAGAAATACCCATACTTGGAAAAATTGAAATCGCCGGGCTGACTGAAGAGGAAGCCAAAGTCAAAGTTCAGAAGTCCCTGAATTCATATTTTAAAGAAGATGTATTCGTAAAACTCCGAATCGGAGGAATCCGCTTTACTTCTTTGGGAGAATTCAGTAGTTCAGGAACAAAAATCATCATGAAGAACAGGGCTACCATATTTGACGCATTGGCATTGTCAGGAGAATCAAACATTCTTGCAAAGAAAAACAAACTATTTATCGTGCGTCAATATGATGGAGGTTCAAAAATCCATCAGATAAACTTGAATGACAGAAGATTGCTCGCTTCACCTTATTATTTTATTCAGCCAAATGATATCTTATATTTGGAGCCAATGAGGATCCGGCAGATAGGAAGTGCGGATAATCTGTCAGCTTCTCTGGGTCTGATTATTTCGATTACCACTTCTGTATTGCTTTTGATTACTTTGGTGGGGAGGAATTTGTAATGATTGACGGTAAAATAGATATATCCAAATTTGAAGATGATGTCAAACCAATTGACATTAAATATTACCTGATCAAGTATTCCAGGTATTGGCCACTTTATGCAACCTGTATTTTTATTGGCCTTATTCTGATTTTTCTTTTTCACAGGTATACCGTAGAAGAATACGAGGTAAGGGGAAGTATTTTGATTAAAAGGAATGCCTCACCTGAGGTCAGAATTCTGGACAGGTCCAATATTTTCAGTGGAGGAAACAATCTTGAAAATGACATATTACTCTTTACCTCAAAAAACCTTGCTGCCGAAGCATTGAGCAAGTTGCATTTCGATGTCAGCTATTACGCATCCACCAACATCAAAGAGATAGAACTATATGACAAATCCCCAATAAAAGTTGAGGTGGATTGGGACCATCTTCAGATGGAATCAGGTTTGATACAGTTGAGAATGATTTCGGAGGATGAATTCATGCTGGATAGAGAGGAAAAAGTGTTTTTTGATTTTATTGCCGCCCAAGCAAGCGGTCCGCTTGATGAGGATATTTTAAATAAAGTATATCGGTTTGATCAGGTTATCCAAACCGACAAGTCAAAATTTACCATCAAAAAATTGCGCCCGCTCCGGGAAGGTGAAAAGTTGTCTTTTATTGTCCACAATCCCACAAATATAATAGATGAATATTCCAGGGCTGTATCGGTAAGACCTTTAAACAGCTATGGTACCGTGCTTCAGGTTTCAATGGTTTCTACTGTGGTGGAAAAAGGCAGAGATTATGTCAACGCTTTGATGGATTCCTACATTGATTATGACCTGAAAGAAAAGAATCGGATTTCCGAAAACACCCTTAATTTTATTGATGAACAGATGTTCATCGTAGAAGATTCTTTAAAATCAGTGGAAAGAAAAATGTTGAATTTCAAGGTGGAAAACAAACTGCTGGACATCAACAGTGAGTTTGGGGGGGTATTAGGCAACATCCAGAGTCTGGAAGATATGGTACAGAACATTGAATTTGAGCTGGGTTATTACAAATCTCTTCAGAATTACCTTGTTGTAAAAGGAAGTGACTACAGTGAGATCATAGCTCCTTCGCTGGTGGGTATCAATGATGGTTTTTTAAACGGTCTGGTCAACAATCTGGTGGGTATTTCTTTGGAAAGAAGAAAACTTTTGTCAGTTGTGAATGAAACCCATCCCAACGTATCAAAACTGGATGAACAGATCACAAAGTTAAGGGAGAATATTTTTGAAAACATCAATAACTTGGTAATCAACACCGAAAGGCGAAAAGCCGAAGCACTGAAAAAACTTGCCGTTTCAGACAATGAATTCTCAAAACTGCCTCAGGCAGAATCAAACTATACCAATATTTTTCGGGAATATAAGCTAAGGGAAAACCTGTACAACTATTTGTTGGAGAAGCGGGCAGAAGCGGGTATCGCCAAGGCTTCCAATGTATCTGACAATGCAGTGGTGGATTATGCAAGGAGGGGAAGTTTGATATTCCCCCAAAAAGCACAGAATTATGGTATTGCTGTCGGGTTAGGCTTTTTTATTCCGTTGGGATTCCTTTTGGGTTTCCATTATCTCAACAACAAAATAATGGATCAGATCCAGCTGAAAAATGCCTTGAGAATACCTTTGCTGGGTACAATCGGTTATAGTACAAAAGACACCAATATGCTGGTTGCCGAACACCCGAAGGCAATGGTTTCCGAATCATTTCGATCCCTCAGATCAGCGCTTTTTTATATTTCCAGTGAAAAAAAATGCAAACGGATTCTGGTTACCTCTTCGGTTTCAGGTGAAGGAAAAACATTTGTAAGCTTGAATCTTGCCGCTGCTTTGGCATTGAGCGGAAAGAGAACCTGTTTGATCGGTCTGGATTTGAGAAAACCCAAGATAGCCGAATATGTGGGAGTAGAGAATAAAACGGGCCTATCCACGTTTTTGGTTGATAAAGTTGGAATGGAAGATATTATCTTTCCCACCCGATATGAAAATCTGTTTATGGTTCCGTCGGGTCCTGTTCCGCCAAATCCCGCTGAGCTCCTTTTAAAAGGTAAGATGAGTGAGTTTCTGGATCATCTGGAAAAGAATTTTGATATAGTTATCATGGATACTCCGCCTATAGGACTCGTCTCGGAGACCATGGATTTACTTAGGTTTTCGGATGTAAATCTATTTATTGTTAGACAGGATTATACTCATAAGCGTTATCTGTTGATGATCAATGATTTATACGCCAATGATCAGATCAGAAACTTCTATGCCGTATTCAACGGCTTGAAATCAGGTGGGGATGTGTATGATTTTGGTGGCTATAACTACGGTTATGGATACAACTACTCCTACATGAGCAAAAATAAATACACCGGAAATTACTATGATGATGATGAAAAAAAGAAACCTTCGGAATGGGTAAGTAAGTTTTTGTCAAAATTCAGAGCATAATTCACTAACCGCAATTTTCAATTTATTTGCATAATCTATTCTTGAATAAATCATTTGTTTAAATGTATGGTTGTCCATTTTGTATCCTGTACTTTATTAAAATAGTTTGGAATTTTTGAAAACCATAGCACTTATTCCCGCACGATATGCCTCTACACGGTTTCCTGCAAAACTTATTCAGGATCTTTGCGGAAAATCCGTCATTCAGAGAACCTATCTGAGCACAGTGGAAACCGGGGTTTTTGATAAGGTGATGGTTGTGACGGATCATCCTGAAATTGAGGATCAGATAAAAAGTGTTGGCGGGGAAGTTTTTTTTAGTAAAAAATCCCATGAAAGCGGGTCGGATCGGATTGCTGAGGCAGTCCGTGACCTTGAAGTAGATGTGGTAGTAAATGTGCAGGGAGATGAACCGTTTCAGGACAAGCAATCTTTGTCTGACCTGGTAAGTGCTTTTCATGATCCGAGTCTTCAGGTTGCTTCCCTGATGTATAAAATAAATCCGGAAGATGCCAAGAATCCAAATCATGTGAAACTTGTGTTCGATAAGGAAAAGTTTGCCCTTTATTTCAGCAGAGCCCCGATACCTTTTGTTAGGGATGAGGGAATTCATCCGGATTATTGGAAACATATCGGGATATATGCATACCGTAAAAGCGTCTTACTTGCTTTCACTGAAATGGAGAAATCCGTTTTGGAGCGAATTGAGATGTTGGAACAGTTGAGACTTCTGGAAAACGGTGTCAGGATAAAAATGATCCCAACAAATCATCAGGCCATTTCGATAGATACACCTGAGGATTTGGAGAAGGCTGTGGCGTATTATAAAAGGGAAGAATAGCCAACCTATGATGAAATTAACGGTACTTATACATAAGTTCCTCACCCACTAAGGGATTGCCACTTCGTGCCTGGTATTTTCAGGTAAATCAAAGGAATAAAGTACTCCTACCAATGAGGTGTTTGCTGAACTGTCATTTTATGTTGTGTATTTTGCAAAAATATTGGTACTACCCATGACGTTTTTGCATTGGTCCTTGGTCATCCGTCATCAAAGATATTGCCACGTCGTGCATTGAATTTTACGCTGAATTTAAGGATTTAAGAGCATTCCTACCAATGACGTTTCCGCATCGGTCATCGGACATCCGTCAAATTTCCGGTCTCCCCCTCATTTCCTTTTACAAAAACGACGTGTTCTTGGACGCTTCTCTGGTCATCTCATCTGCAACTTCTTTTCCCAAATAACTGTCGATCCAATGATGACCTACATAAAGCAGCGGGGTAAGCAGAACAGCTACGGCAAATTTATAGATGTAATTGATGATCCCGACAGCAATCACCCGGTCAAACGACCAGTTTCCAAAAACATAAAAAGCGATTCCCAATACCACAAATGAATCAAAAAACTGGGAAACAACCGTAGAGCCTGTAGCTCGCAGCCAGATCATCTTTGGACCTGTGACCTTTCTCAACTTCTGGAAAACATATACATCAATCAGCTGTCCCAATAAAAATGCAGTCAAAGAACCCAGAATGATTCCCAATCCCTGCCTGAAAATTATATTGAATGCATAGCTGATATCAAAGGTATTTCCGTTTAGGTCGGGGGAATTCACCTCAAGCCAAAACGGGGCAGGAGGTAGGGTGGTGACAGAAGCAATGATGATAAATGCATAAGCTATGAAAAAGGCCGTAAGAAAGCTGATTCTCCTGACACCTTTCTTACCAAAATATTCATTGATAATATCAGTGGTGATAAAAACGATCGGCCAGATTACCGCCCCTGCCGTCAGGTTAAAATCCAGTACATAATCTCCAAAAAATGTCCATCCTACAGGTTTCCAGCCTAAGGTCAGTTCTCCCGAGAAAATTTTAACTCCTATAATTTCTGCTAAAATCGCATTGGTCAAAAATATGCCACTTAAAATGATAAAAAGATTTGTTTTTTTTGAATGAAAAGTCTTTATACTTGTTGCTATTTCCATACAGAGGGTAGATGTGTGAAGATGATCGGGAACCAAATATACGCATACTTTTAAACCACATAACACTCACCTTCCACACTCAGATAGCTTTCCTGGAAGATTTCCCGTGCCTCATTCAGAATGGGATTCAAATTGGCATATCGGGTTGAATAATGTCCCAGCAATAACTTTTTCACATTTGCATTTGCCGCTATCAAAGCTGCCTGTCGGGCTGTGCTATGGGAAGTTTCGGTTGCCCTTATTGCCTCTGCTTCTATAAAGGTAGCTTCATGGTACAATAAATCGACACCTTGTATATGCTCCACCAGCTCCGGGTCAAACTTGGTGTCCGAACAATAGGCATAAGTTTTCAACGGTTGGGGCGGATACGCATAGTCGGCAACAGCATATAATATCTTTCCATCGGGTCCCCGAAAATCTTTACCATTCCTTAGTGAATGGATAGCTTCAACAGGAATCTTTTTTACCATCAGCTTTTCTTTGATCAGCTTCAAAAATGATCGTTTTTCTTCAATCAAAAAACCTGTACAATGCACTCTATGTTTCAATGGAATAGAAAAAACCCTAAAATCTTTCTCCTCAATGATCAATTGTTTTTGAAGATCGGTGGTGGCAATAAACCGTAGCGGGAAGTTGAGCCTGGTGTTGCTGTGTTTGAGGTGGACCGTGATGATCTCATCCAAGCCATGAGGGCCAAAAATGGTGAGCAACCTTGTCCGCTTATTCAGGTGAAAAGAGGAGATCATTCCCATCAGCCCATAGAAATGATCTCCGTGTAAATGGGAAATCAGAATAAAGTCAATTTTAGAATACTTCAGTTTAAACTTCGACAGCTGATTTTGGGTGCCTTCACCACAGTCCAAAAGCATGGCTGACAATCCAATATTGACTAACTGGGAAGTTTGGTTTCGGCCATGGGCCGGAATGGCCGAATTTGATCCTAAAATAGTAACCTCAAATTTCAAAATTATAATTCTCCTTCTTCCTCCTCTTCCTCTTTTCCTTCGATTTCATGAATAAAAATAGCCTCTGCCGCTTCTTCTATTGAATCTACTATATGGAAGACTTTGTCCAACATTGAAATTTTAATAAGTTTTAAAACGTGTTCCTGGGGAGCAGAGATGATAAATATTCCCTCGTTTTTATTGAATTCACGGTTTCCTACCAAAAGCGCGCTCAATCCACTGGAATCTACGTATTTTACTTCACTCAGGTCCAGTACAAGATTACTGTACCCTTCAGCATGAACTGTCAACAACTCTGACTTTAGCTTGGGGGATAAAGCCGAATCCAGTTTTTCTTCATGCGGAGTAAATATTACATACTGCTCTTTTTTATCTACACTGTATTTCATAATCGAATTTATATTAAGTATAAAGCTTTTTTATCCTCTATGGATCCCTGACCCTTCTTTGTTTCCTTCTAATGCGTATGAATCTGCAATATAAGAAATCCTAGAGGACACTTAAAACCGCTTGCTCAATCCGCTTTTCCAAATCAATTGTATGTCCTTTAACAAACGGCTCTCCGATAAGTTTTTCATAAAGCTCAATATACCTTCCTGATATTTCCTGCACAAAAGCTGCCGGCATCACGGGTATATCCTGCCCTTCCTTACCCTGAAACCCATTTGAAATCAACCACTGTCTGACAAATTCCTTGGATAACTGCCTTTGAGGCAATCCCGCTTCCTGCTTGGCTGCATAACCATCAGAATAGAAATATCTGGAGGAGTCCGGTGTGTGGATTTCATCGATCAAAATGATCTGATTGGCAAATTTACCAAATTCATATTTCGAATCCACTAGGAGAAGACCTTTCTCTTGTGCCATCCTGCTCCCTTTTTCAAATAAAGCGTAGGTATATTTTTCCAGTATGCTGTAATCTTCAGCACTGACAATTCCCTTTGCCAATATTTCCTCTTTTGAAATATCTTCGTCATGTCCTTCATCCGCTTTTGTGGTGGGGGTAATGATAGGCTTAGGTAAGGGATCGTTTTCACGTAATCCTTCAGGAAGATGTATCCCACAGAGCAATCTTTTTCCAAGGCTGTATTCTCTGGCCGCATGACCCGCCAAAAATCCCCTGATGACCATTTCCACTTTAAAAGGCTCACATTTTTTCCCTATAGTTACATTGGGATCAGGTGTGGCGGTAACCCAATTAGGGACAATATCTGCCGTTGCAGTGAGGAAGCTGGCAGCAATCTGGTTTAAAACCTGACCTTTGTAGGGGATAGGTTTCGGTAGTACAACATCAAATGCGGATATGCGATCCGTGGCAACAACCGCTATTTTGTCTTCAAAATAATACACATCTCTTACCTTTCCTTTATAAAAGTCAAGTTGACCGGGAAAATTATAGCTAGTTTCTTTGATCGCAGTATCCATTTTTTATTTGTTTGGACAAAAATAGAAAAAGTGTTAACTATCTTCTTACATCAACACTTTAATTATTGATATTTTCGGTTGACTGGAAAATTTCTGATCCTATCAGCTTGCCCTCCTCAAAGTAACGTTCCATTATCAGTTTCCCTTCACGGTCAAATTGCTGATAGGTCCCTTCAGGCTTTCCGTTTTGATAAGGAAAAATCTCTTTCACTTTACCGTTTTCAAAATATTCTGTAGCCTTTCCGTTTTCTTTGCCATTTACAAAATGAACTTCTTTTTGTAGCTGTCCATCTTTAAAGTAATCCATGATTTTGGTAGTTTGACCTGCGGAATTGTGGGATACCACACGCTGTTGACTTCCGTCCGGGAAATAGCTGATAATTTCACCTTGAGGAAAACCTCTTCTGTAATTAGCCGTTTCTGCCGGCTGACCGCTTTCATGATAGCTTTTAAATCTTCCATCAGGCTCCCCCTGCCGGTATTTGCCGGTTCTGGAAATTTGGCCGTTAGGGAAATATCCTTGCGTTTCACCGTCCTGATAGTTGTTTTTATAGACAAATCTGGATTTTACAGATCCATGTTCATAATAGTTGACCTGTTCTCCATGCAGTTCTCCACCTTTATAATTGCTCAGTGACTTCAATTTACCGTTCTGAAAATATTGCTCCTTTTTGCCCTCTAGGATACCGTTTTCGAAAAATGCTTTTTCTATTAGGTTTCCGGCAGTATCATAGTCATAACTCCATCCATCAGGTCTGTTCTGGGAAAAAGTAGACTTTTGTTTGATGTCACCGGTTTCAAAATAAGTCACCACTTCACCTTCAATTAAATCGGCTTTGAATTCCAGTTCCTGGGAAATATTCCCGGAAGGAAAATATGATTTTGAAATACCTTCCCGTTTATTGTTTTCGTAAGAAATGATTCTTAAAGTATCATTGGAATTTGGGAAAAAATCAATGAAAACTCCTTCCTTTTTGTCATTCACAAGCTGACCAACCAATGCAAGTGAACCATCTTCATAGAACAATCTATACGGACCGTTTGCGGCACCATCGACTTTCTGATAGATTTCCTTGATCCGTAACTTTTGCGGATCATAATAAGTCCGTACGGTTTCCTGAGAAATCGCATCCGGAGCCAAGAAGGAAAACAGTATAAGAAAGCTAAATATTAAGGATTTCATTTTTTTAGTTTGGGTGCTTTTGCATTGAAACGAACAAAGGTAAGTATCAAGTATCAAGAAGTAAGAATCGAGAAGCAAGAAAAAGTATCAAGTATCAAGTATAAGAATTAAGTAACAAGAGTCAAGAAATAGGTATTAAGAATTAAGTATAAATTATACAATACCACATACCAAATACTTCATGCCAAATACCATTAGGTCATCGGAAACCCGACTTCGGATATAAAGTCCCACATCTCCCGTCTCAAGTCTCAAATATACTTACTCTTGATCACCATCAATTTTTCCCGTGTCATGTCATGCATGGAATGAGGAATTCCTCCCAGTCCTTCTCCGGAAGCGTCTCTTCCCCCGAATGGCATCCAATCCACACGGAATGCAGTATGATCATTGACCATTACAGCAGTCGCATTCAGTTTTTGCACCACATCCATGGCAATGTCCATGTTTTTGGTGAATACAGCCGCCTGAAAATGATAATCCAGGTTATTTGCCAATTGAATCGCCTCCTGACGGTCAGAGTAACTATAAATGCA
>JBGTDA010000132.1:0-18648 GCA_041748555.1 Rhodonellum sp. | reverse complement strand
ATACAAAAAATTCTGGATGAAAAAACAAAATCCGGATAAGAAACCACAATTAATTTTACTCTCGCTCAAAAGTAATCGGGGAGAACGTAATTTTTTCAAAAAAATTTCATGTTGATTAACAAAATTTAACCCGTAACCTTTTAAAAGTCCGAACCTATTCGGTAGATTTATACGTAGATAATTCTTGAATCACGCATCATATTTCGAAAGCTTATTGATAAAACTTTACATGAAAATCTTATTTCTACTTTTCGCATGCCTTTTTTTGCTGCTTCCTCCTGAATTGGAAGCCAGACAGGTACGGGTATTGTCAGAAAATCTAGAATTTACAGGTAAAATCGGAGCTTCCATCCGAAAATCAATTATCATCCAAAATGAAAGCAATGAAGTTAAAGAATACGCTTTAAAATTTCTCCGCGGAAACATCGGATCATCCCAGAACATCAAACTTTGTATCGGCGAACTCTGCCTGGATCCACGAAAAGATTTGGCAAAAATAAAACTTACGCTTCAGCCCAATGAAATCCTTACAGACATGTATCTCGAGTTTGATTTAGGTATTACTGAAACAAAAGGGAATTTTGATCTACATTTCACCAATACGGAAAATTTGAGAGATGTATTCTTAATTGAAGCGGTTTATAATGTTTTCAATCCCAATGCTGAAGGAAACGCAACTGTCCATAAAGACATTTCCGTCGGCAGTGTTTATCCAAATCCAAGCAACAGAGTTGCTCAGATTGATTACGAATTTCAAAACCCTTCTGCATTGGCAAAGATCAGTATAAATAGTTTTATAGGAAATCCAATTGCCGAATTTCAGTTGGATCCTTATCAAAAGTCTCTTGTAATCAATGTAAGCGACCTAAATCCAGGCGTTTATTTTTATACATTGTTTGTGGACAATAAAAATATAATGACAAAAAAATTCGTTGTCAAAAAGTAATCAATCCTTAGTGGCTCTCCCATAATTTGATACAGATTAATATTCCCTTATATTTGCGCTTCCAAAATATGAAACATACCTCCTTATATATATTTCCTTTCCTATTGATCATGTTTTTAACCTCTTGTGGAAAATTCTATAAGCTGGAAAAGAGCACCAACTGGGAAGAATTATATGCTGCAGCCAATGCCTATTATGATGAGGGCGAGTATAACAAAGCCATAATTTTATACGATAAAGTTCTTCCTGTCATAAAAGGAACAGAACGTTCGGAATTGGCGGATTTCAATTATGCTTATTCCCATTATAGGATGAAGCGATATATAGAAGCTGCCGGATATTTCAACACTTTTTATCAGACCTACAACAGAAGCCCTATGGCTGAAGAGGCAATGTTCATGAATGCATATTCTCTTTACCTGGATTCCCCTGACTTCAATCTGGACCAAAAAAGCAGTAAGGATGCTGTTAATGCCATCCAGCTTTTCATAAACAGATTTCCCGAGTCGGATTCCTATGAAAGAGCTACTGCTATGATTGATGATCTTCAAAAAAGGTTTGAAGAAAAAGCATATCAGGAGTCTTCCTTATATTATAGGTTGACAGATGGACTTTATCCGGGGCAGTTTTATCGAGCCTGTATAATCAACTTCCAGAATTTTGCCAAATCATATCCTGACAGTGATTATAATGAGGAACTGGCTTTCAAATTAGTCGAGGTCGCCCATGCATACGGTGAAAGATCGGTATTTGAAAAGAAGGAAGAAAGACTTCGCAATGCCCTTTCATTCGGGGATCAGTTTAAAAGAAAATATCCCAACAGTTCCTATTTGGGAAGGGTGGAAAATTTGGTCATACAAACTTCAAAAGAGTTGATCGCCCATCAGGAGCTTAAGAAGGACTATGAAGAAAGAATGGCCAAAGCGAAGGAAGAGGCTGAAAAATCCGCTCCCGTAATAGGAAATGTTATCGGGGGTGAAAGAAATCAATTGCAAATCAATAACTAAAAACAAATATGGCAATCAATCCATCCATTATCACCAGAGATCTGGATAAGATAGCAGGTCCGACGGACAACCTTTATGAATCAATTCACATTGTTTCCCAAAGGGCAAAACAAATAGCCTCTACCATGAAGGAGGAGTTGAACAACAAGCTTTCTGAATTTGCTTCTACCGTAGATAACCTGGAAGAGGTTTTTGAAAATAAGGAGCAGATTGAAATTTCCAAATTCTATGAAAGAATGCCAAAACCGACAGCCATTGCAATGGAAGAGTTTTTGGATAAAAAAATATTCTTCAGATTTCCTGATGAGGAACACGCTGAGTAATGCAACTCAAAGGTAAGCGTATCCTATTGGGCATTACAGGCAGTATTGCTGCTTATAAGTCCGCCCATCTGACACGACTACTTGTCAAAGAAGGGGCAGAAGTACAAATCATCATGACTACTTCTGCCCTTGATTTTATTACTCCCCTCACACTTGCAACACTCTCCAAAAGCCCTGTTCTTTACAAGTTCCAGGAAGAAAAAACAGGAGTGTGGAACAATCATGTTGAATTAGGCCTTTGGGCAGATCTTTTTTTAATTGCTCCGATCAGTGCCAATACTTTGGCAAAATTCTCTAACGGGATCTGTGACAACCTACTTTCTGCCACTTATCTTTCTGCAAGATGTACCGTAATGGTTGCTCCTGCGATGGATCTGGATATGCACCAACATCCGTCTGTTCTCAATAACCTTAAAAAATTAAGGTCTATTGGCAATATAATCCTTGATGCCGAGAACGGAGAATTGGCTAGCGGATTATCCGGTCAGGGGCGACTGATGGAGCCTGAGCATATATTGGATCATGTCATTTCGTTTTTTGAGGAAAGTAAAAGTTTTCAGGGGAAAAAAATATTGATTACTTCAGGTGCCACTCAGGAGGCTATAGATCCGGTGAGGTTTATCAGCAATCATTCCAGTGGGAAAATGGGGGCAGCAATCGCTATATCATTTGCGCGTAAAGGAGCGGATGTTCACGTAGTATTGGGAGAAGGTGCTCAGGTACCCAATCATCCCGGAATCAAAATTTACACGGTTAAAAGTGCAAAGGAAATGTTTCATCAAGCTGAAATCCTACACAAAACAGCTGATATCTGTGTTTTCGCTGCTGCGGTTGCAGATTATACGCCAAAATTTTCCGCTAAAGAAAAAATAAAAAAAGACGGGGATTTTCTGAATTTGGAGCTTGTCCGGAATGTGGATATTGCCCAAAGTCTTGGTGGGAAAAAACGTACCAACCAGCATCACATTGGATTTGCATTGGAAACCGAAAATGAATCGACCAATGCAATATCAAAATTGCAAAAGAAAAATCTTGATATTGTTGTACTCAATTCAATGCATGATGCAGGCGCAGGATTCCAAGTGGACACCAATAAAGTCACTTTGTTTTTTAAAGATGGACACGAAGTGGCGACCGAGGTAATGCCTAAAAACCAAATTGCCGAATTGATTCTTTCCCATATCAAAATTCTTCCTGTTAAAATCTAATTCAGGATAAAACGTTATCTTTATCACAGCCCAAAGATAAATATGAGAATTGCCGGTATACTCCTTTTTTTCATTTCCACCACGATTACAGGTCTAGCCCAAGAATTGAGATTTACAGTTACTATCAACAGTGACCGGGCAAGAACCCAGCAGAAGGAAATTTTTGACAATATGAAAATTGACTTTGAACAGTTTCTGAACGGTAGAAACTGGACGGGTGAAGATTTTTTGATTCAGGAAAGGATTAAGGGAAACATGCTTATCACTATCAACGAAATGCCGCAGGTGGGGATCTATAATGCTACTGTGCAAGTGCAGACTGTACGGCCCGTCTATGGAACCAACTATGAAAGTCTTGTATTCAATTTTATAGATCGAAACTTTTCATTTGATTATATTCAGTCTCAGCCCTTGGAATTCAACAGGTTTTCCTATTTGAATAATATCACTTCTTTATTGGCTTATTATGCCTATATGGCGATTGGCATGGATCACGATACTTTCTCATTGAGAGGAGGTGATCCATATTTTGAGATAGTAAACAACATAGTGAACAATGCCCAACAATCTCCCAGACCAGGGTGGAGCCAGAATCCCAGTGACAGAATAAACAGATATTGGCTGATAAACGATATTTATACGTCTTCCATATTTGCTCCGATCAGGGAAGCTCATTATTTATATCACAGAAAGGGGATGGATATGATCAATACCAACCCGGAGGAAGCTTTTATAAATATTCTGGAAGCCATCAAGAAAGTATCTGAGGCCAATCAGGCACAACCCAACAGTATTTATACCATTGCTTTCATGGACTCCAAAGGTGATGAAATCAGTAAGATACTGAAGCAGGCTTCTTTGGAAATCCGTACGGAAGCAGTGGAGCTTCTCTTGAAAGTGGACCCGAATAATGCCCGTAAGTATAATGAAATTCTGAAAGGCTAAATCTATTTCTTAGATTTATGAAAAAACAGAAATAAATGCTCAAAATCCTTAGCATTACCAATTATGCCTTGATCCAATCACTGGAAATGGAGCCCAGTGAATCCCTTAATATGATTACGGGAGAAACCGGTGCCGGTAAATCAATTATGTTGGGAGCTGTCGGGTTACTTTTGGGTAATAGAGCGGATACTAAAGCGCTTTTTGATCCCGGACTGAAATGCATTGTTGAAGGTCATTTTTTGATTGCAGATTATGGATTGGAGCCTCTTTTCGACAAAGAGGATCTGGATTTTGATAATTTTTGCATCATCAGAAGAGAAATCAGCCCGAACGGAAAATCGAGAGCCTTTGTCAATGATACACCTGTCCGATTGGAAATATTAAAGGAACTTGGTAAGGCTTTGATGGATATCCATTCGCAGCATGACAACTTACAATTGGGCGAAGGTGAATATCAGCTTGATTTAATAGATGCTTTTAGCCATTGCCAAAAAGAAGTAAGCCAATACCGAGAAAGCTACAAAACTTTTCAACTAGCAAAAAAAGCTTACGAAAAACTTTCGCTTGCAGCATCTGAACTGCGGAAAGAGGCAGATTTCAACAAATTTCAGCTGGAGGAACTTTCGGCCTTAAATCTCAGAGAAGGTGAACAATCCGAACTGGAAGAGGAACAGGAAATCCTGGAAAACGCCGAAGAAATAAAAACCAAAATCAATGAGATTTCTCTACATCTTACCGAAGATCAGCTCGGTGCTATACAGATCCTCTCTTTGGCAAGTCAGGGGTTAAACCAACTTTCTCGTCTGGCACACAAATTTGAAACTTATAAAGACCGATTTCAGAGCGTATTGATAGAGTTAAAAGATATTGCATCAAGTCTGGAAAATGAAGATCAGCATATAGAAGTTGACTTCGAAAAGCTCGAAACTACCCGAGAAAGATTGAGCAAAATCTATCAGCTGCAACAAAAACACGGAGTGGATTCTGTGGAGTCATTGATTACCTTAGAGCATGAACTGGCTGATAAGGTTTTTCAGATTGATCATCTGGAGGAGGAACTGGATAACCTTAAAAAAGAAGTCGATAAAGCGCAAAAAGAACTGATAAAAGACGCGGAAACATTAAGCCAAAAACGAAAATCAGGTTTTGTTGAATTCAGAAGCCAATTGATAGTATTGTTAAAACAATTGGGTATGGAAAATGCAAATGTCGAATTTGCAATTCAAAATATCCCGCCTGGGAGAAGGGGCATTGATCAGATCGACATCCTCTTTTCAGCTAATAAAGGAATGAAACCCCAACCATTAAAGCAAGTTGCTTCCGGAGGAGAATTTTCAAGGCTGATATTTGCTATAAAATATATAATGGCGGATAAAATGGCACTGCCAACCTTGATATTTGATGAAATAGACACCGGAGTATCAGGTGAAGTGGCACTTCAAATGGTAAGAATGATGCAGGTTATTGGGGGAAAGCATCAGGTTATCTGCATCAGTCATTTGCCTCAGGTGGCTGCAAAGGGAGACCGGCATTATTATGTTTTTAAAGATAACAGCAGCGAAAAAACAATCAGTAAAATCAAATTACTCGAATCTGAAGACCGTATTTTAGAGATCGCAAAAATGATTGCGGGCGAAAATCCCTCCTCCAATGCTGTAGAAAGTGCCAAAGAACTTCTGGGAATTTGAGGATTCCAATTTAAATACAAAGAGCATTAAGCAGATACCATCATTTTGTGGCTATGGACTAAGCATTATTTTTCCTATTTTTACCAATCTAAACCGAACCAACCTCAAAATTTATATCATGCCTGAAAATTTACTGAAAGGAAAACTGGGAATTATTACGGGTGCATTGGATGAAAATTCCATTGCCTGGAAGACCGCTCTTAAAGCCAAAGAGCAAGGTGCTAAATTTGTGTTGACAAATGCTCCTATAGCCATGAGAATGGGTGCAATCAATGAACTGGCAAAGGAGTGTGATACAATTGTGATTCCTGCTGACGCGACTTCTCTGGAAGATATTGAAAAACTTTATACCGAGGCTAAAGAATATCTGGGAGGCGATTTTGATTTTTTGTTGCATTCTATAGGTATGTCACCCAATATCAGAAAAGGCCGTTCTTACGGTGACCTGAATTATGACTGGGCAATGAAATCCTATGATGTATCTGCCATATCCTTTCACAAAATGATGCAGGTGGCCGAGAAAATGGATGTCATGAAAGAATGGGGCTCAATTGTGGGTTTGTCTTACATTGCAGCGCAGAAGGTATTTCCTTTTTATACCGATATGGCAGATGCTAAATCTTTACTGGAGAGCATTGCAAGGGGATATGGATACCGATATGGTAAACTAAAAAAAGTCAGAGTAAACACTATCTCACAATCACCTACCAAAACCACTGCAGGCACCGGTATAGGAGGTTTTGATTCCTTCTATAATTTTGCAGAAGCCATGTCTCCGTTAGGCAATGCCTCTGCTGAGTCCTGCGCCGATTATATCATTACCATGTTTTCTGATTTCACCAGAATGGTAACCATGCAAAATCTATTTCACGACGGTGGATATTCATTTACAGGTATATCCGAGGAATTGATGGAAAAATTTAAAGACCAATAATCTTTTAATTTTTGTGAATTATTAAAATGAGGCCGCCAAGGGTCTCATTTTTTTTATCCTTGTGTTTAGAAGATCATGTCTATTTCCGATTTTAACATTACTATCCCTTTCGGTAATTTTCTCATATTTTAAATGATAAGCTTATTACCCTTTTTATTGCCTTGCGAGTGCTTGTTATTATTGTCCTGTATTTTATCGGTGTTTATAATTCACATGTTAGATTGAAGAACCCGGTGGGTGAGGCTAGATGCAAAAAGTGAAATTATTGAAATAATATTTTTCAGTTTTTGAATATAACCTTCTCCAAAACCAAACCATGGGCAGGTGACTTCCCGCAAAATGCCTCAGATTCTTCAGAGCATAAAGCATCCTGAATATCCCGAAAATTTATCTTCCCCTGACCTAAACGAAACAAAGCTTCCATCATTATTCTGACCTGATGTGTCAAGAATCCCCTCCCCTTAATTTTAAAAAAATAAATGTTGTCAGGAAAATATCCTCCGCTAAAAATAGATGAAGAAAAAATTTCAGATTCAAATATCTCCCTGACAAAATTATCAGTGTTTTTATTCTTAGTACAGAATCTTCGGAAATCATGGGTTCCCACAAAAAGTTTCGCCCCTTCTTTCATCGCCTCAATATTTAAGGCAGTTTTCACGTGGGTGATATTACCTGATGCGAATGGATGGATTTTATTTTCAAAACAAAAATAATAATGGTATTCTTTAACAGTGACGCTGTGAATGATATTGAATTGGGCAGGTACTTTTTGGCCATCTAAAATTCTGATATCATCCGGCAGGTACTTGTTCATTTCCTCTGCAAACAAATGGACATCCAGCGAAGCAATATTGAACAATTCAAAAGCACCCTGATTACAGGAAACCTTTGCATCAGTCCTACTCGCTCCAAGGATCATAAAATCTTCATGCCCCAAAACGAATTTTGCAGATTTCTCTATTCTTCCCTGCACCGTTTTGAGGTTAGGTTGTTTCTGCCAACCATGATACCGTAGACCCAGATATTGAATCCAAAAAAGATAAGTAAATGGCCTCTGCTTCATGAATTTATTTATCGTGGCCCTTTATTGTTGATGTTCACCGCGCCGGTTTTATCACCGGGCATTTCTCCGCGAATTTCATAAAATTCAGTCCGTTGATAACCGGGAACACGGAGGTACCAATCTTTAGTAAGTTGATCAGGTATGTCATCACCGGTTTCTTCCATCCATTTTTCTAATACCCCCTTCATTTCCTGAATTTGTTCTTGATATTCAGGCACAGAAGCCCTGTTCAGCAGCTGTAAAGGATCCTCCTGACAATCGTATAATTCTTCGTAAGGTCGGGGGGTGACAAAAACATCGCTCTGAGCGGAAGTCAATCTTCCGATTTTCCGTAAACTGTCCAATTCTATATAAGCTGGACTTTCTACTGCATCGGCAGGTCCCGATTGTGGAATATCAGGCCTTGAATTTAGAATATAAAGATAATCCTTGCTCCTGACCATTCTTTCATGCGCCTCGTAATCGTGCCAGTTATGTTCTGCGAAAACATAATTTCTGAATTCTTCATCCGGATTTTGAAATAGGCTTTCAAAACTGTAGCCTTGAAACTGATTTGGGATATCAATTCCTGTGAGCGACAAAATAGTGGGCGCAATATCGATTACAGAAACCAGGCTTTCAGAACGATCTTTTTTCGGGATCTGGCTAGGCCAATGTACAATAAATGGTGTTTTCATCCCGCGATCGTTCACCCGAGTCTTACTATGGGGAAATGGCCGGCCATTATCAGACATGACTATGATCAGCGTATTTTCCAATACCTTTTGGTTTTGCAATTCCTTGATCACTTCCCCTATATAATGATCAAACCGGTAGATTTCATCGTAATATTGAGCAAGATCCTTTTTGGTTTCCAAACCCTCCGCCAGGTAAAAGGGAGGTTCTAGGTTTTCACCTTTATGAGTACCTGAAAATTCATTTGGACCCCAGACCCGATGAGCATCAAGTGCTGCAAACCACATGAAGAAGGGTTTGTCTTTGGGTCTTTGCTGAAGGACAGGTACCCACATTTCCTCACCGCCATCACCGACTACTTCCGGTTTTTCTGTGATGTTGTCAAATCCTCGCCTGGCATATTCTCCCATATGGAATTTCCCTGAGCTTGCCGTATAATATCCCTGCTTTTTTAGCATTTCGGCCAACGAAAGCATAGCGAGGGGAGGTTCAGTATGCAGTTCGGCCGCTCCTGTATTATGCGGATATCTTCCTGTCATGATACTGTTCCTGCTTGGGCTGCAGGAGCTGGCAGTAAGGAACACATTATGAAAAGTTAAGCCGTTTTCGGCGAGATAATCTATATTCGGGGTTTTAACCTGTTCATTACCATATGCACCCATATCATCCCAACTCACATCATCTGCAATGAAAATAATGACATTAGGAACATCTTTTTGAGCATGGACTCTTGTAGTTAGCAGGAAAACAATCTGTAAAAAGAAGATAAGCTTATTCATTTTTAACAAAATTATTTTGGGAAATATGAACAATTCAATAAGTTAAGGTTTTTGATTCCAATCTTCTGAAAAACTTCGTTAAAATTAAATCCAAAATAAAAAATACCAATAAAAATAAAAACCGTTTGAAGTCAATTGACCTCAAACGTTTTTTAAACAGTGCTTCCAAAGAACTGAACTTTTCAATGAGCTCCTTTCAATAAAGCCCAAATTCTTGCCTCCGCCTCTCTTTTCTGATCTCTCGCCATCTGTTATCTTCTAAATTTACCTGACACTCGATCCTTATTGCCTTCCCGCAAGAGATTCTTCACTTCGCTGACGGGATTCCCGGTAGCTTAAGGTTTTTCTGAACTCGTTACCAATGACGGTGCATATCTCATGTCTCACATCTCAAATCTCACACCTATAAATTTTTCGCCAGCCAATCCCCCACTTCCGAAGTTTTATAGGCTTTGGCTCCCTCTGCGATATCCTCCGTTACGATACCTTCCCCCAAAGATTTATTGACAACATCAGAAATGGCTTTCGCCTCATCTTTAAGATCAAAGGCATAGTCAAACATCATGGCAGCGGAAAGGACAGTTCCGAGTGGATTAGCTATATCTTTTCCTGCAGCCTGGGGATAAGATCCATGAATAGGCTCAAAAAGCTTGTTTTCCAGACCTAAAGAAGCAGAAGGCATCAATCCCATGGAACCACTGATGACAGAGGCCTCATCTGTGAGAATATCTCCAAACAAATTCTCGGTGATCAATACATCATAAACTTTTGGCCAAAGAATCAAACGCATTGCCACCGCATCCACAAATTCATACTCCACTTTCACATCCGGATATTCAGGAGCAAGTTCTTGAACGGTTTCTCTCCATAGCCTTGAAGTAGCCATTACATTGGCCTTATCTACACATGTTAGTAATTTCCTCCGTTTCTGGGCAGCCTTAAAACCCATTCTTGCCAATCTTGTTATTTCTTCTTTGGAATAAATATTGGTATCAAACGCCTTTGTCCCCTGTTCATTTCGACCCCTAGGTTCTCCGAAATAAATACCGCCGGTTAGTTCACGAAAAAAAACGAAATCAACTCCATCCACCCTTTCGAGTTTCAAGGGAGATTTATGAACCAATGAGGGAAAAGTAAAAGTTGGTCGGACATTAGCAAAAAGTCCTAGTTTTTTGCGCATTGCCAACAAACCCTGCTCAGGTCTTACCTTGGCTTTGGGGTCGTTATCATATTTTGGATCTCCAATGGCTCCAAATAAAACAGCATCGGCCCGAAGACAAACTTCATGCGTGGATTCGGGATATGGGTCCCCTGCTTGATCAATCGCTGCTGCACCTACAGGTGCTTCTTCAAAATGTATGTTATGTCCAAACTTTTCACCTACTGCTTTTACAACTTTGACAGCCTGAGCGATTACCTCGGGTCCAATGCCGTCACCCGGCAGTAGTGCTATATTCACTTCCATATAATGTCTTTTTATCTGACTCTGTATTTAATTTTTTTTTGTTTTCCATTTGATCAATGATGTTCAACATCTTTTCAGTTGCCATCATGGCAGCCACTGTTTGATCACTGTCCAGTCCTTTGGTTTTGAATATCTTTCCATAATCCCATGTAATAACAGTCTCCACAAAGGCATCGGTTTTTCCTCCCGGAGGAATCGATACATGGTAATCTGTCAACAAAGGCAATTCCTCATTTAAGCCTGTATAAATTTTCTTCAGGGCTTTCATAAATGAATCGTACTGACCATCACCGGAAGCACTTTGTTCATAAAACTGTCCATGGATTTTCATTTTCAGCTGCACGGTTGGTTTAAGTCCTTTGGAATGGGTCATATGGTAACCCTCAATGCTGATATTTTTTGAAATGGAATTGTTTTGCAAGACATCAGAGATGATGTAAGGAAGATCTTCTGTGGTCACCCTTTCCTTTTTATCCCCAAGCTCAATGATCTTTTGGGTTACTTTTGCAAGCTCATCTTTTTCCAAAGAGATACCAAGCTCCTGAAGATTTTTTACGATGTTGGCTTTTCCGGAGGTTTTGCCCAATGCATATTTCCTTTTTCTGCCAAATCTTTCCGGAAGAAGGTCATTGAAATAAAGATTTTTCTTGTTGTCTCCATCCGCATGGATGCCGGCTGTTTGGGTAAAAACATTCTCCCCGACAACAGGTTTGTTTGCAGGAATGTGCTGCCCCGAAAACTGTTCTACTAGCTTGCTTACCCTGAAGATTTTGTTTTCATTGATGGAAACTTTGTAATCTGTAAAATCCTTCAATACTGCAATCACACTTTCCAAAGGTGCATTTCCTGCTCTTTCACCCAAACCATTGATAGTGGTATGGATGCCTGAAGCACCATTATGGATTGATTCCAAAACATTGGCAATGGAAAGATCATAATCATTGTGAGCATGAAAGTCAAAATGAGAATCCGGATACTCACATGTGATCAGTTTGATAAAATGTGAAACTTCCCTCGGACTTAGCAGCCCTAAAGTATCGGGCAACATAATCCTTCTGACTGGAAGCTGGCTCAGATAGCCGATAAGGTCCATGGTGTAAGCGATGCTGTTTCTCATGCCATTGCTCCAGTCTTCCAAATACACATTAACAGTTATTCCTTTGGATTGGGCATAATCAATACTTTCTTTTATTTCATGAAAATGTTGCTCCCTGGTTTTTCGAAGCTGATGGGTAAGATGGTTAAGTGATCCTTTTGTCAAAAGATTCATCACCTTCGCTCCGGATTTTTCGATCCAATCGACTGATGCCGGTTTGTCTACGAAACCAAGAACCTCCACTTTATCCAGATAGCCCTTTTCAGCAGCCCAGTGAGTAATCTTTTTCACACCCTCCATTTCTCCCGCCGAAACCCTGGCAGAGGCCACTTCTATCCTGTCCACCTTCAGCTCTTCCAATAGCAGCTTTGCTATCTGAAGCTTTTCAGAAGGTAGAAAAGATACGCCCGAGGTCTGTTCGCCATCCCTCAGTGTGGTATCCATGATCTCTATTTTCTTTTGATTCCCCATTATCAAACCACCTAATTCATATAATCAATATCCGAGTTCCGTTTCCAAAAAGCTGGTTTTTGAGTCAATAAAAACTTTTTTACCATTTGTTACAGGGGCTATTTATCCTGCGCAAACGCTGCAATTTCATCCTTGAGATTCAATAAATAATCAATATCATCGAATCCGTTTTTCATATTTTCCTTTTTATAGGTATTGATATCAAAAGATTCAGATTGGCCTGTGCTTACCAAGGTGATGGTTTGCCTGTCAATATCAACTTCCACTTCGGTTTTTGGATCAGCATCAACAGCTGAAAACAAAACCTCTGCAAATTCGGCGCTCACCGTAACAGGAAGCACACCAATATTCAAACAGTTATTTTTGAAAATATCCGCAAAAAAGCTGGAGACTACACACCTAAAACCATAATCATAAATTGCCCAAACGGCATGTTCTCTACTGGAACCCGAACCGAAGTTTCTGCCCGCCAAAAGGATCTTTCCTGAATAGGTGGGATCGTTCAGCACAAAATCCTTTTTGGGATTGCCTTCAACATCATATCTCCAATCTCTGAAGAGATTGTCCCCAAAGCCTTCCCTTTCGGTGGCCTTAAGAAAACGGGCAGGAATTATCTGATCCGTGTCAACATTTTCGGCAGAAAGTGGTACCATAGTACTTCTCAAGACATTAAATTTATCGTAAGCCATTTTTGATTTGCTATTAATATTAAAATACATCCCTTGGATCTGATATTTCACCGGTCACTGCCACTGCTGCCACTGTTAAAGGACTGGCCAAAAGTGTTCTGGAACCGGGTCCCTGTCTTCCTTCAAAATTTCTGTTCGAAGTTGAAACCGCATATTTTCCCGAAGGTATTTTATCATCATTCATTGCCAAACAGGCAGAACATCCGGGCTGTCGCAATTCAAATCCGGCAGCTTCAAGAATTTGAACCAACCCTTCTTCATGTGCCAATTTCTCAACTTCTTTAGACCCCGGAACTATCCAGGCAGTAATATTATCTGCTTTATGTTTGCCTTTTACAAATTCGGCCACCGACCTTATATCCTCGATCCTGCCATTGGTACAGCTTCCCACAAATACATAATCCACTTTCTTTCCTTTGATGGCCTCTCCCGGAGCAAAACCCATATAATCCAATGATTTCAGGAATGAGGACTTGTTGCTGCCTTCCATTCCTTCGGTTGTCGGGATTAAATCTTTGATTTTGATACCCATACCCGGATTTGTACCATAGGTGATCATCGGTTCGATATCGTCGGCATCATAATGATATTCCATGTCGAAAACAGCATCCTCATCTGTTTTCAGCGACTTCCAATAAGCCACTTTTTTATCCCAAGTTTCTCCTTTTGGTGAATAACGTTTTCCTTCCAAATACTTGAATGTCTTTTCATCGGGAGCAATCAGCCCGCCTCTCGCTCCCATTTCTATACTCATGTTACAAATGGTCATCCGAGCCTCCATGCTTAGGGCTTCAATAGCAGAACCGGCATATTCTATAAAATAGCCTGTTCCTCCGCTTGCTGAGATTTTTGAAATAATATAAAGAATGATATCCTTGGATGTGATTCCTTTGCCAAGTTCACCATCCACAGTTATCCTCATCTTATTGGGTTTTGTCTGCATGATGCACTGGGTCGCAAAAACCATCTCCACCTCAGATGTTCCGATTCCAAAAGCGATTGCACCAAAAGCACCATGCGTTGATGTATGGCTGTCACCGCAGACAATGGTCATCCCGGGTTGGGTCACCCCCAATTCCGGTCCGATCACATGGACGATTCCATGGTGGCTGGTTCCCAGGTCATGAAGTTCAATATTATGTTTTTTACAGTTTTCCCTCAACCTTTCCACTTGCATTCTGGAAAGCTTATCTTGAATTGTTTTTTCCTGATCAATAGTGGGCACATTGTGATCGGGAGTTGCAATGGTCATCTCGGGATAAAGCACCCCGGTCCCTCTTTTCTCCAGATTCAGAAATGCTACAGGGCTGGTCACTTCGTGGATAAAATGCTTATCAATGAAGAATACATCGGGCCCATCCGGAACAGATCGAACGACGTGTGAGTCCCATATTTTATCAAATAGTGTTTTCTTTTCCATTTTAATCGACTTTAACCGACGGTTACTTTATTTTTTACAGGAATTTTGTTTAGTGCATCCACATAAGCCTGAGCTGAAGCGAGCACGATATCGGTACTGGACGCAAATCCATAATAGGGTATTTCTCCCAACATCAACCTCATGTGCACTTTTGCCTCATCATCACTTCCTGCAGTAATGGCCTGAATGAGGAATTCTTCCAACTCCACCTGAGGTTTCACTACCTTTTCGATAGCCTTCAGCACAGCATCAACGGGGCCGTTACCCCTTGAAGTTTCATGATAAATTTCATCACCGATTTTGAGTTCTACATGGGCTTGGATATCTCCATTGGATTGATAAGTGACTTTTACAAGTTCAATGAAGTTGGAATCCTGAATATATTTTCCGACAAGAGAAAGTAAATCCTTGCGTCCGATATCTCTTTTGGAATCAGCCAGCACCAAAAAGGCCTCATATACTGCACGCAATTCCTCTCCTTCCAATTCCACACCAAGTGCATCCAAATGGTGCTTTAATGCTGCCCTGCCACTTCTTGCAGTAAGTACTATCGTAGACTCATGCACGCCCACCTCTTTTGGATCTATGATTTCATAGTTTTCGCGGTGTTTCAATACCCCGTCCTGATGGATTCCCGAGGAGTGTGCAAAAGCATTTCTTCCAACAATGGCTTTGTTGGGCTGCACGGGCATATTCATCAACTTTGATATCAATCTGCTGGTGCCGTATATTCTGGGAGAATTGATGGAAGTATGAACAGGAATATCATGATGACACTTGATGGCCATCACCACTTCTTCCATTGAAGTATTACCCGCTCTTTCACCGATTCCATTGATAGTAACTTCCACCTGACGGGCACCACCTTGCACACCTGCGATTGTATTGGCAGTAGCCATACCCAGATCATTGTGGCAATGAGTTGCTATTATGGCCTTGTCAATATTGGTAACATTTTCCTTCAGGTATCTGATAATGGCTCCATATTGCTCGGGAAGGCAATATCCAGTTGTATCAGGAATGTTTACAACAGTTGATCCGGCTTTGATGGCCTGTTCTATAATTTTGGCTAAGAATTGGGGCTCAGCACGGCCTGCGTCTTCTGCATAAAACTCTACATCCTCCACAAAAGTCTTGGCATACTTAACCGCTTTGATAGCCCTTTCAATTATAGCATCCGGTGTGGATCTCAGTTTATACTGAATGTGATAAGGTGAAACTCCTATGCCGGTGTGGATTCTTCCTTGTTTGGCATATTTCAATGATTCAGCAGCTACTTCAATATCTTTTTCAACTGCTCTGGACAGGGCGCAGATAATGGGATTAGAAACTGCCTTCGAAATCTCAACGACGGATTTGAAATCACCGGGGCTGGATATTGGAAATCCCGCTTCAATAACATCTACTCCAAGTTCTTCTAAAGCCTTAGCCACCACTATTTTTTCTTGGGTGTTCAATTGACATCCCGGCACCTGTTCCCCATCTCTCAGGGTAGTATCAAATATCCATAGCTTCTCACTCATAACTTAGTTGTTTTCGGGTCTTAATTTTCTGACAGTTGCTCCGGCCTGCCACATCTCAGATTCTCTTAATTCTTTTAACTCCACTTCTAATTTTTCTCTATAATCGGATTTACTGTTAGAGTCAATTGATTTCTGGGCTTCTTTTCCTGTTTTTACACTATTATACAGTTCTTCGAAAACAGGTTTTGTTGCATCCCTGAATGGCTTCCACCAATCCAATGCGCCTCTTTGAGCCGTAGTGGAGCAATTGGCATACATCCAGTCCATTCCATTCTCTGCTACCAAAGGCATAAGACTTTGGGTCAGCTCTTCTACAGTTTCATTAAAAGCCTCCGAAGGCGTATGGCCGTTGGCTCTCAATACTTCATATTGGGCAGCAAAAATCCCTTGGATCGCTCCCATAAGCGTGCCTCTTTCTCCTGTAAGGTCAGATGTTACCTCTCGGTAAAAATCGGTTTCAAACAAATAACCTGAACCCACTCCGATACCCAAAGCGATTACGCGGTCTTTGGCTCTTCCTGTGGCATCCTGAAAAATAGCATAAGATGAATTGAGTCCTCTTCCTTCTACAAACATTCTTCTCAATGAAGTACCGGATCCTTTTGGTGCAACCAAAATAACATCAACATCAGCAGGTGGTATTATGCCCGTTTTTTCTTTATATGTCACACCAAAACCATGTGAAAAATACAAAGCTTTTCCAGCTGTAAGATTTTTCTTGACCATAGGCCAGGCAGAAATCTGTCCCGCATCAGATAGAAGAAACTGAAGAATTGTACCCTTTTCGCAGGCCTCCTCCAACTCAAATAATGTCTTACCTGGAACCCAACCGTCAGCAACAGCTTTATCCCAGGTTTTTGAACCTTTCCTTTGACCGACAATGACATTGAATCCATTGTCTTTTAGATTAAGGGCCTGTCCGGGACCTTGTACTCCATAACCTAAGACTGCAATCACTTCGTCTTTTAATACTTCTCTGGCTTTCCCCAAAGGAAACTCATCCCTGGTTACAACATTTTCTTCTACTGATCCGAATTTCAGTTTCATAGCTTTAAGGTTTGATTATTTTAGATAATTTTCAATAGTATCCATGGGTTTGGCTACTGCCACCCTTCCCGATCGGGCAAATTCAAGTATGTTATATTCTTTTAAAATCTCCAACAGGGATTGCGTGTCCTCTTTGTGTCCTGTGAATTCTATGACCACAAAATCCTTTTCTGCCGCAATGATATGCGCATTGAATTGACGGATCACTTTTTCCAGGCTTGGATCCAGGCTATCAATGGGGAGTTTGTATAAGGCAATTTCCTGATAAACAACCTGATCATCCACGTAATAGAACACTTTGATAACATCGATGATTTTTTCAAGCTGTTTGCTGAGCTGAATTACCTGCTCCTCAGAAGTGGTGAGCTCAATTGTAATCTTATATATCCCATCTTCACGGCTTTCGGATGCTGTCAGTGCATCGATGTTGATCCCCCTGCGGGTAAATATTATGGTAATCCTGTTAAGAATTCCGATAAAATTTTCCGTGAAAACAGATATGGTATAACGGTTCATAAATCTACGTTTAGCTTAGTCTTACTTCCTCCACCGAACAACCGGTAGCAATCATAGGAAATACATTGTCCTCTTTTTCTACCACAACCTCCAGGAAATAAGGTCCGTTGTGCAGCAGCATTTCAGCTACAGCTTCACTCAAATCTTTTCTATCAGTTACCTTTGTGGCCTTGATTCTGTAGGCTTCGGCAATTTTGACAAAATCCGGATTTTCCAGTTCTGTAAAAGAATATCTTTTATCAAAAAACATCTGCTGCCACTGCCGGACCATTCCGAGATAGTTGTTGTTCAACAACACAATCTTAACAGGCGCTTTGGTCTGCATGATCGTGCCCAGCTCCTGAATGGTCATTTGAATACCACCGTCCCCTACCACACAAATAACCTGTCGGTTAAAATCATGAAGCTGTGCGCCAAGGGCTGCGGGGAGTGCAAAACCCATTGTCCCCAACCCACCTGAGGTCACTTGGGATCTTGGGGTTTTATAATCGAAATATCTCCAGGCTATCATCTGATGCTGGCCCACATCCGTGACTAAAACTGCATCATTTTCCTTATATTCATTGATAAACCTGATTACTTCTCCCATCGTGAGACCTACTTTTGTCGGCAGCAGATCAAGGGAAAAAACGGCTTCCTTCTCCTGCTTATCCAATTCCCTGAACCGGTTTTTCCAGTCGTCATGGCTATTCGGTTTTACAGCTTCCGTAAGCATCGACAAACTTTGATTACAGTCTCCCAATACCGGCACAGTACATTTCACTATTTTGTCAATCTCCGCCGGATCAAGTTCTAAATGGATTACTTTGGCCTGTTTGGCATATCTACTCAAATCCCCTGTCACCCTGTCATC
>JBGTDA010000131.1:0-91531 GCA_041748555.1 Rhodonellum sp. | reverse complement strand
GTGGTGGTGGACATTCCCTTTGGATCTTATCAGGGAAACAGTTCGGAAGCACTCCGATCGGCCATCCGGATTATGAAGGAATCCGGTGCTCATGCCGTCAAAGTAGAGGGAGGAGCAGAGATAAAAGAATCTGTCAACCGGATCCTGAGTGCAGGCGTACCGGTAATGGGACATTTGGGATTGACACCACAATCCATCTATAAATTCGGTACCTACACCGTCAGGGCAAAAGATGAGGACGAAGCAAACAAGCTGGTTGCCGATGCCAAGATCCTGGAGGAATGTGGCTGTTTTGCCATTGTACTTGAAAAAATCCCAGCCAAACTGGCCAAAAAAGTAGCCGAAACCGTTTCCATTCCGATCATCGGAATAGGCGCCGGTGGGGATGTAGATGGACAGGTTTTGGTGGTCCATGACATGTTGGGCATCACCCAGGAATTCCAACCCAGATTTTTGCGTCAATATGCCGATTTACGAGGGACCATGTTGAATGCTGTTGGCAATTACATTCAGGATGTGAAGAAAAGAGACTTTCCGAATGAGTCGGAAAGTTATTGAATTATTGGGCAAGTATTACCGTAGTGCGTGATTTCGGTGCGATTCACTGTCCGATTACAGGAAAGTTTAGGATTAAAAAACTTTCATTTTTCGAAAGCTTTGGTTAAAGTTTGCTTTATAATGTGTGGCTGGTGGGCTGGGCTATATTTCATTCATATTTTTTTCAATCAGCCTGAATTCGTCTTTAATGTCCTCGTCTGTATAAAAGTCAAGTTAGTCTTCCTTGAATTTCTATACCTTTCCATTTGTATAATCTTTAAAATTTCGAATATTCATACCCATCACGAATATTGTGAAAAAAATAACTGCCCAATGAATCTGCATCCATCAATGCTTCATACTCTTCTTTCGGAACATCAAGATACTGATAAACGCCACCATGATTGAATTCTATTTCAAGAATTTCATTTTCTTCCTCATAGCCTACAGAGGCTAAATTGGATGAATTTACCGGTTTTCTTTTCATAATATTTAATTTTATTTTTTCCTGTTAATCCTCCGTTGAGACAACTTCTTCCAAATTCCTCTCAAAACATTCACCTCAGCTTTAATGAACCCATGATGCTTGATCAACAAAGCTTCATCCATCAGGTCCAATACCTCTTCAATTTTTCGCTTGCGAATCAGTGCATCAACGTGGTCAAAGTCTATGGCTAAATCAGCTAAAACGGGGATTTGTATTTCTTCAATTTCCGTAGGTTCAAAAGTCATCACACCACCGCCATAGCTTCGTCCGGTGATCTCTGAAAAGGCAAACGAAAGTGAGTTTAGGAATGAAATGGCGGCCATACTTCTATTGACACCTTCTTTAAATCTTACCCTGTGAATAGTATCTGTGGAAGATGCTCCTGTTTCGTTCAGGATAAGTTTGGGATAATCACCTATTTGTCGCAGTGCAAAAGCATCCGGCACCCACAAGGAAGGGGTGATATACCAGCGTTTTCTTATCCGTGTTTTGTAGCCAGTATTAAATTCTTTTTGCTCACCATACTCAATGTATTTTTGACAGACCTTCGGCAACTTCTCAAAATCTTCATTGGGCGGAATAAACAAATGGATAGAATTTTGTGCTCTTGAATTAACGGAAAAATCCTCTTCAGAAAATGTAATGCCCTTCAATTGATTGGATTTACTGGTTACCGGAATGGTGTATTTTTTCAATTTCCATTCCTTGACCTGCTCCTCTTTCATCATAAAGAATTCATTTCTACCTGTTACCAACCCAACATCTACTTCCATGATGTCTCCGCAGATGATAACCCGCTTATCTTTTTTCAATCTTCTTAAAAGGTTGATTTCATCCTCATTGAGAAAGTACTTTGTCCATTTTTCAGTGGTATGATCTATAGGCTTCACATTGGAACCGTTGATCGCCTTGAAATTGATTGCCTTTAATTCCTCCAGGTTTTCACATTCGATTACTCTTACTCCTTTTCCATGATGCACTTTCTTTTCGCAAAGTAGCAGTACCACTTCTTGTTGAATATTGGCAAAAACCAATTTCTTGAAAGTGATAATCGTAATACGTTCAAAAAACTTAGAGAGAAAAACCCTTGTTTCCGCTGCATATTTCACCTGGAACAGTTCTGCTGGGATCACCATGGCCATTCTGCCATTATCCTTCAATAAGGAAGCGGAAACGACTAAAAAGGGAACCCAGATATTGGTGAGTTTATTGGGATTCAAACCAAGATTCTGCATCATTTCAATAGCCAACTTCCGGTGCTCTTCGGGAAAGCTTTGATATCGGATGAAAGGTGGATTACCAATGACCACATCATATTTGTTTACTCCATTACTGCTGAGATAATGGAAAAAGTCGTTGTTAACGATGGTATTGGAATTCAGACCCAAATTGGCAGCTCTGGCTTTGGCCTTCAGTGATTCTCCTTCCAGCAATTCAATTCCTTTAATCCGACCATTTAGGTCTTCCCCCTCAATCCCCAGTTCTTTGAACCGAAGTATGGCCGATTCAATAAAATTTCCATCACCACAACTCGGTTCTAAAATTCGCTGGGTGTTTTTGTCAATGCTCCATTGGCATAAAAAGTCAGCAATAGCTTGAGGAGTATAATAACCACCTCTTAACTTTTGAGCACTTATATTTTCTTTTACCTGTCCCATTATTCTTCTATTGCTAATTCTGTGGTGAACATATCATCATTCATAACCAGACTAAATTCCTCCTCGCTGATGCCATATAAGAGATTGATATACTTAATTAATTTATCAAAGAGTGTGTCCGCTTTTCTTTGTAGCACCGTTCTTTTTGATCCGTAAGCTGCACTTTTGAGTTGTGCTTTCGTTTTGATCAATGTTTCTACCAGTTTAATAATGGTGTTGTATTTTTCTTTTTCGGAAGTATTGTCGAGATCAATCTGTCGAATAGGAATGTTTTCAATAAACTGCTTTCCATGGGAATAATAAGCCCCTCTAAACTCACTTGCTCCTGCCTTTACCATATTCTCAAACAGAGGATGTGATAAAATGCCGAGGAAATACAGCAGCGAATAGTCTGATCGGTTAATTAATGCGTAATAGGGGCCGTTTCCTCCACCGGTGAATTGAAGATCATTATTATCAAGAGCATAGGGTGGACTGGTTGCTAAAACAGACCAAACAAGTTTTGGCGTGTTGTGAAATCTTGTCAGGCTTTGAGAACGTCCAAATTGATACCACTTGGGGTTGTTTCCTTGCAAGCTTCTTTTCTCCAATTGCGGTTTATGCTCCTGTAAATATGACCAGGCAAGCGGAAAGTTGCTTTCAAAATATTCTTCGCTGAATAAATGGGCTCCATCATTTTCAACTGAATAAGGAAATATAATCCGAGCATTGGCTGCTATGGTATCGAATAAGCCAAATGACAAGTCATAAATAGCCGGAAGGCATATTTCTTTTTCAACCTCCCATTGTCTCCCATTCTTGGTAAACCTATATGTATCTGATGTTTCACTTTCCGACTCAAAAATGTAGATTTTATCAGCGTTGGTTTGTAAACCCACACATATTTCTGCCAATGCTTTTAATGGAATAGACTGTTTAGAACGAAGCTTATTGAAGACTCTTTCTGTATCTGGTGAAAGAAATATCCATGGGTCGGTATTGAAAGAATCTGTTTGGTATGAAACAAAAGCATCTTGTTTTTCAAGCAATTCAGGCGTAATTTTTCTAACACGCTTAAATTGGAAGTTTGTCTTTTTAGCTTTTTGAAGAATTAAGATAGCCGTGTATGTCGATCGATCCGGAAATACCCGTGTAACCCCAAAGTGTGTGATTTTTGAAATTTGACTGTTAGTTGTTATAAACTCCCGTAATGCTTTGCCTCCTTTGATAAGGAAAAATTTATGCGGTACAATGTAGCCAAGCAACCCATTTGTATTTAACAGGGCAATGGCTCGCTGAATAAAAACATAGTATTTATCAATGGTTTCCTTTTTAGCAACACCGTAGCCGGAGATACTTGATTGATAGTACTTGATTTCCTCAGGAGCATATTTTACGAGATTTTGTATGCGTACGTATGGAGGATTACCAATAATAGCATCAAAACCGTTAGTCTCCTTCAAAAAAGAAAATTCTATTTTCCAATCAAAAGGCTTGACATTATGTAGCAGTTGGTCATTTTCAAGTGCCTTTGGCATAAACTCAAAGAATTTGGAGTCGACCAGTGAATTCCCACATTTAATATTTCCTTTGAGATTTGGTAGTACTTTTTCGGCATGTTGATTAATGAAGTTGTCAACCGTAGCTTTATTTTCTCCCTCTAAAAGTTTCAAAAGCAAACTGAATTCGGATACTTCGGTGGCATAAGGATTAATGTCCACACCATAAATATTCTGCTCAAGAATGTTTCGCTTAGCTTTAAGCGTAAGTGCAGATGTGGTTTCATCCAGTTGGTAAACCAACTCATTACTACTCGCATTTTCTTCAATTAGTTTTTCCAGAACCTTTTGCTGCATGAAGTCATATGCAGAAATAAGGAAGGTTCCTGAACCACAGCATATATCTGCAATTTTTATTGTGCTAATCTCATCAAAGCTTTTCCCAGTCATCAATGGAGACAAGGTGTCTTTTATGATTTGTTCTACAATGATTTTGGGAGTCGGAACAACACCATTAGATGCAGAAACTTCCGGTTCTTCTAGAATTGAAAGTTGTCTTCCTTCTTCGAGAACAATACGGCTTCCCAAAAACCTTTCGTAGATCTGGCTTAAAATTGTCGGATCAACAACAGAAAAATCATACGGGCTTAAAGGATAATAGAGTTCATTAAAAATCTCGATTAGTACTTCTGAATCAATGTCAATTTTAAGTGAAAGCGTATCTTCAATGAAGTCGAAAAGACCTGAATTAAATTTCTTATCCGATTTTTGAAAAAGACGTTTCAGCTCATCATAGCTTTTAATATTTTTCAGCGTTTCAAACTTTTCTATCGTTCGGTCTTCACAAATTCTCAGGAAGATAATCCGGTTAAGCAGCCTTTGAATCAAAAAGTTGATGTCTTCATCATCCAGGCTCTCATTTTTCTCAATAGCAGTAATGGCCAATTTTTGGCGCCAATCTTCTATTTGCTTTAAGAAATAGTCATCAAAAGTTTGTCCTTTTCGCTCATAAATGGAAAACAGGTCGTCTAATTGACCGGAATTTGCTGAATTAAACGAAACCAGTTGATGAATCTCGTCAGAGGCATTAACATATTCTTCAAAATTGAAAATTCTGACTCGGGCTACTTGCTCATTCTCTGAAACATCCGGTTTGAACCTGCAGTCATAGATAACAAGGTGTTCAAAATTGGTTAGAATCGAAGTACCAAGGTTGGCGTTCCAGCCATATCTTCTCGTTTGAAAAGCTGCTTTGGGAGATTTTAAAATGTTAACTGAAGGCTTTTTGACTTCAACAAATAGTTTTCTGGTACCGTTGATGCGTAGCGTATAATCAGGATTCTTTTTGGTTGTTTCGTCTTCTACCTCAATATATTCTTCCTGAATAACATCTCTCAGGAATTGCGTTTTTCCTTTTTTATTATCTACATCCCACCCAAGCCACTTCAAAAGCGGATCAATAAAGTCGTTACGCACTTGCGTTTCATTGTAAGTTGTTTTGAGGCAACATACTCTGTCCGAACGATATTTTTCTACAAGTTCCTGAATAGTCATTGCTTGTCAAAATCTAATTTGCCTTGCTGATGGCTTTTGGTTTTTAAATACTTGATTTTCTCCTCCGCTACTTTGAGAATTTCATTTGGGTTTTTTTCATCCCTTAAATCGTATGCTACTTTATCGCTGAGTAGAATCAAGCCCAGTGTTTCCATATCTTCTCTGAATAATTCTGCAAGAACAGGGATCATTTCCTTGTTCGCAGACCGTTCTCCTCTTTCAATCTTGCTAAGTGTAGACGGGTCTATGTCCAGTACAGCAGCTACTTTTCTTAAAGGAAGGCCATTTTCTTCTCTTAACCTCCTAATGTGTTCTCCGAAAGATTCCTTAGTAGTCATTTCCTTATTTTTCTTGAAAATAAAATATGGACAAATTTTGTCAAATATACATTTTTTTTAATCCTAATCCAGCTATAAGAAACAATGAGTGATGGGAGAAACGTAAAATATAGGGAGGGAACGAAAATTTAATTTAGATTAAATGAAGTGTCTGGGCACACTTTTCCCCATTATTAATTCTCTATGATTATATATTCTTATTGTTCTTCAGTATGGTTTAGGGCCTTAATTATAACAAACTACAATTAACCTAATTTTTAACCATCACCTTTTTGCTGATCCGTTCACCTTTCTCATTGGTTAGTTGAAGGATATACAACCCCGGGGAAAGTGATTGTATTTGCAGTTCCGTTTCTGTGTTTGCAGGTACATTGAAATGATTCACCAATATGTGTCCCAAAGTAGAGATCAATCGTACCGTTGCCGATTGGGAAACGATGATCTTGATGGGCCCGCTACTTGGATTTGGGTAAACCTTGGCCATAAACTGTTCCTCAGAGGGTGTTTGGCCCGTATCCTTGATTTTAAAATACCGGATTCCTCCAGCTGTATTTCCCAAAACCAAATCGAATTGTTGTCCAAAGGGGTCAGAGATATGAGTCATCCAGGTATTTCTTCCCAAACGTGTTTTCTCGGTTTGCATTTCCCCTACGGCTATTTGTACTTCCTCTTTTTCGTTTTGATCCATAAAATCCTCCATAAAGAACAAAATGCCCCTTTGATCCACTGCATACAGGGAAGGTGAGCTACCCGGAATTACATGCACAGTCAAATTTCTATTGGCAGGATTGTCAGCAAATCCCAGAAATTCGCTTTGGTGGAGGCTGAGGCTTACCCCATTGGAAAAATCGACATCAAAAATCACCAATTCTCCCGTTTGCTTTGCCAAAAGCATATAGTCGCGGTTTTGGTAATTGAAAAATTCAAAATGATCCAAAGGCTGTATACCTGTTCCGGGTACCACAATGGCTTCGGCTTCCATAAAATTTTCTGAACGATTGTAAAGGATTTGCTTTCGAAATGCAAAATCTGCCGTGTCGACGCCTGCCAGAAAAAAATGATAATCTCCCTGACTGTTTCGATATTCCTGATACTGAATGTTTGTAAGCTGAAGCTCGGAAAGGTTCAAATAATCTCTTTCCACCAATTCCCAACCTTCATTTCCTACCGAATAAAGGGTGGCTATTCCAATAATCCTACCTTCTACCAAGGTGTTCGAGGTTACGATCAACTCACCCGCTCCGCTGTTTCCACGGAAAAAAGGCCTGGAGTTTTCGCCTAAATCGATCATGTCTTTCTGTAAAAAGTTATTCATCCCGGTTGAAGGACCATTTTCAAGGGGATAGTTGAAAATATTTCTGGCATAATCGGATTGATATAAGGCAGCCGAAGTGGAGGAATTGCTGCTGATGATCAGCTCATTTTGGAACAAATGGGCTGCATGGAAAACAGGAAACTTCGGTAATGTACCGATTCTGGGTAAGCCGGTAAAAAATTCGTTGAAGATGGGGGCGCTGTTGGTGCCTTTGTTCGGCAAAAAATAGAGGGTGTTGCATTCGTCCTGTCCCATCAGAAGATCAGAAATACCGTCGCCATCAAAATCGTGATAAAGCATGGAATGTCCCCCTGAATGTTCCATTCGTTGGTTTTCGGAGGGAATGATTTCTCTTCCTATGGGAAAGCCCGCGCAAGTAACACCAAAGCTGAAAGTACCACAACCACAGAATTCAAAATTCCCCCATCTGTTGATAGGGAAGGCATATCCGTCAATATCGGGCAAGCCGGTTCTTTCCACGCTGGTATTGAGATAAAATTGCAGATAGTCGCCTGAGGCGAAATTGAAGGTGGCAATATCGAGATCACCATCCCCATCAAGATCCATGATAAGGGGGATGTCCAGGTTATTGGTTTGAAGATTGGAGCCGTTTTCCAATCGCAGAAATTCCCGAGCGACTTCCCACTGTGGGAAAGAATTTCCCGCCTCGGTAATGTTTTTGTAGGCTTTAATCCCGAACGGGGTGCTGGTAAATAGATCCTTTTTTCCATCCCCATCAAAATCCGCCAAAACCAAAAAACCGTTCACATCCGTGGGGAAAAAGTAGGCCATTTCAGGTAATACCACCGGTTCTTCGCCTGATGTTTTGTAGACAGATATTCTTCGGGCATTTATATCCCAAAGGATAAGTTCATCATTTCCGTCCCCGTTTACATCCATGGATTGTATTTGGGCGGCGTTTATTCCTCCTGCAAAGGGCATGGAAAGAAAATTACCATCGACTTGAACGGGAATTTCTTGGTCATATAAAAAGGATTGTTGGGCGGTTCCCCATAAAGGGAGAATAAAAAGAACAAGAAAAATAAGGTTCCGCATTTGATCGAATCTAGAATTCCTAAAATTAAACGATAGATATTCGGATATGATGTTTTCTAAACCTTTAATTTTGGCATTCAATCAAAAATTGCTCATGGACATTCCCTCACTTTATCAACACTATCTCACATCCACCGGAGTCAGCACCGATACCCGCAAAATAGGTCAAGGAAATCTCTTTTTTGCACTCAAAGGTCCAAATTTCAATGCCAATGAATTTGCTTCCACAGCCTTGGAAATCGGGGCCGCGGGGGTGGTAGTTGACGAACCTGAAGTAGTTCCTGAAAACGACTCCCGCTATTTTTTGGTGGATGACGTATTGCAGGCTTTGCAAAATTTGGCCAATCACCACCGCAAACGACTCCAAATACCCATCATTGGTTTAACCGGCAGCAACGGGAAAACCACCTCTAAGGAATTGTTGCATGTGGTATTGAAACAAAAATACAAAACTGCGGCGACGGTGGGGAATCTGAACAATCATATCGGAGTTCCCCTAACCCTTTTGGCGATAGAGGAAGACGTGGAAATTGCGATTGTGGAAATGGGAGCGAACAAAGTTGGGGACATCAAGGAGCTTTGTGACATTGCCGAACCCACACATGGATTCATCACCAATATCGGGAAGGCACATCTGGAGGGAATGGGCGGACCGGAAGGGGTATTGAAAACCAAAACAGAACTTTTTCAATTTCTTCGCGAAAACAAGGGGACGGTTTTCATCAACTCCCAAGATCCTGTTTTGGCCAATATGGCCAAGCGTTTCGAAAACCCTGTTATGTATCCGGCAAAGGGTGATTTTTGTGAGGTCCATTTTGAGGATGCAGATCCTTTCGTCAGGTTCAGGATAGGAAATGAGGAGAAAGTCCATCAATCCGCTTTGATCGGGGCCTATAATTTTGGGAATATTGCAACTGCATTGACAGCAGGTAAATATTTCGAAGTTCCCCTTCAGGATGCTGTAGGGGCCATTGTTGGATATAGTCCTTCCAACATGCGCTCCCAATTGGTTGAAAAGCGGAGCAATTTGATTATCATGGATGCCTATAACGCCAACCCATCCAGTATGGAGGTGGCTATCAAAACCTTTGGGGAAATGACCGGCAAAAAACATAAGATGGTCATACTGGGGGACATGTTCGAATTGGGAAACAGCACGGAGGAAGAGCATCAAAAACTGGGGGAACTGGTCGGTAGGTATTCCTTCGATAAAATCTGTTTCACGGGAAACCATATACGGTTTGCCCTATCGAAAGCTCCCGTAAGTTCCCTCTATTTCCCTGATCCATTTTCTTTTAGGAACTGGCTTCAGGATTCAAAACTGGAAGATTACCTGATTTTGATCAAGGGAAGCAGGGGAATGAAATTGGAGGGATTGGTGGATTATATCTGAAATGTTCCGGTTCTATTTGGTTCAACCCATTCAATATGGGAGGGGGTGGAAATCTTGCCCATCAGTCATTTTTCCAAATGCTATCAGGAAAGATTTCCACTCAATGGTTCAGGAAATTTACACATTGTTTTTTTGAAAAACTACTCGATGATTATCTGCTCCCTTGACAATTCACCATCGACCGCCACATGGATAAAATATGTCCCTTTTTGTAAGTTCCTCACATCGAAAACGATTTTAGACCCTTCTCTAATTCCAGAGGCGACTTCTTTTCCACTGGAGTTAAGAAGGATCGCCGATTCAATCAATGGCGCTTCATCTTTTGATACATCAGGGGAGATCGGTATCATTTCTATGGTCAATACATCCTGAGTAGGATTGGGATAGGCTACCATTGCAAATGAACTTGTGCATCCAAAAGTCTTTTTGCTTAGGAAGAAATTGAAATTACTGCTTTGTCCGCAGCTATTGGAAGCCCTTGCGGTAATTGCGATTCCACCTGGATAGTTTTGAGGATAGGTGAAATCCATGGTGTTTGTACCTACCCAATAAGGAACACCGGAGGGGACTGTCCAAGTAGCATTGCCGGGATTTCCGCCAACGGGAGTTACGTTGAGCCAGTGGTTTCCCGGACAAAGCTCCACATACATCCCGGTAAAGTAGGGCATTCCGTCTACACGCGCATTGGTAATGAGGGGAGTTCCAACCCAGATCGATCGTGTAACTGTGGCAATACCGCAACCGTTGTTGATATTCGCTGTAAGTACAATAGCACCATTATAACCGTTTACCCGGGTGGCTGCACCGGTTGAACTGTTTATGGACAATCCGCTACTGTTTGAGGAAGTCCAGAAAACAGTTGACCCCGCAGGTAATGTACCTATTGAGAACTGTCCGGATGAACAGACGGTTGCCGGACCGGAGACAGTAGCTGCCCCGGCAAGGGCCCTGCAGACATTGAGCCTGCCAAAACCGAGTTCATTACTTCTTCCATTAGTGTAAACATACCCCCCTACCTCATCCGCAGTCTGGGTGAGAATATTAAAAACTTCCATCTGGGTGAGGCCAGGCTTGACCGAAAGGATCAATGCCGCCGCTGCTGCCACCTGGGGACAGGCAGCTGAGGTACCCCCAAACCTACCGGTAAAATCAAGGTTTTGTGGGCCAAAATTTGGCAGGATGGAACCAACTGGCGGTAATGGACCTCCATCAGTGTTTTTCACAGGGTTATATCCGGGAGTGCCGGGAATATCGATTGTCCAAACCTCAAAAGTTTCGTTAGCTATTTGATTAGAGTAAGCTCTATGTGAGGGAGCCACTATATCAATTATCTGGTTGTTAACCGGCACCGGGATTTCCCATAGGACTGTAATTGGCCTGCAAATCATCCCTTTCAGATGCACCTATAGTCAAAACTCCGGCAATGTTTACATTGGCGGGGAAGAGCACCTGGCCGGGTGCGCCTATGGCATGATGCGCATTATTACCTGCAGCAAATGCAACAACGGAGCCCAACCCTCCTCTCCCTAAGGTAGTTGCCCTGGAGATTGCGTCCCTAACTGCTGGCAAAAAATTCGGATTGTTTGAATTATAGGCCCAACTGTTAGATAAAATATGGGCTCCATTGGTATAGGCAAAATCAATTGCTGCTGCTACTTGTGAGGCAGATATACCCGAACCATTGGAATTGGATATTCTTATTGGCATTATTCTGACACCGGGTACAATGCCTGCCACACCAACATTATTATTGCGGGTAGCTCCAATTATTCCGGCACAGGCATTACCATGGTTCATGTCACCGGTAGGAGATGGATCATTTGCATTTCCATCTGCGAAGTTGCTCCCGTTCAGGCGGACTTGCCGGGTATTGGGAAGTTCAACATGGTTGGAAGTAACTCCCTGATCAAGCACAGCCACAATTATGTTGGAACTACCTGTAGTCACAGTCCAGGCTTCAGGTGCATCAATATCCGCATCGGCTATCCCAAAATGACCGTCCGTAAATACCTGACCCGTATTGTGCAGATAAAACTGGTTGTTGAAATACGGGTCATTGGTAGCCTGGTGAAAAACAATATCCGCAAAAAAATCCGGGTGGCTGTATTCGGCCACCCCACTTTCAAAATATTTGTTGGAGATTTCAAGCGCATCATCATCAGGTTGGACTCTTAGAATAAAATAGTGGTCAGTAGTATTGATGATTTCAACTTTATATTCAGAATTCATTTTATTTAGGGCTGTAATGGAAACACCTTCCTTCAGCTTAAAGATGAACCTATCTGTAAAGCCCATTTCGATGCCCTCCAGTGTCTTGTATACAGGATTACATACCAATATATCCTCCTGTTTTTCTATTTCAGACTTTATTTGACTCCTTGTAGAAGGATGCACTTCTATCACCAATGTACTGTCATTTCTCCAAACCAGATTTTGTTCCGAAATATCAGGTAATACCGAAAGTAAGACCTTGTTTTCGGTCCTTTGGTTGCTTTTATATTGAAGAATCAGTTTATTGTCAACCTCTGATAGTGTTATCTTTTCGTCATAGGCATAATAAAACCTGTTTTCCTTCTTTTGTTGATAGCTTCCTGTTAAAATAGCTATAAAAGCACCCAATATTAAAAATGTGAAAATTGATTTCATATGATTGTTGTTTAATTTTATCAATTTTTGGAAGCCTTGACAACAATGACTTGGTTGTAAATTATTTGCCTTCCAAAATCACCCATGTTGATATCTGTAAAGCATAGATTTATGTTGAGCTCATAATCCAAAGCTTTTCGATAGGAAATCTTTATTGGGTAATCATTTCGATACAATTCAGGGAAGTAGGCTGAATCCCTATAGCCGGAGAATCGATCCTCCGGGATGGTATATAGTGGTTTTGAGGCATTTAGGCCCACTGATGCCGGCAGGGTAAAAACCCTATCGGACAGATTGTAGGTTATCAATGTATCCAAATAGTCCTTGGATATAATCACATACCCGATCCGGTATTGTTGGCTGATGGTACAAGGGTCGAAACCCACGATAAATCCGTCCACTTCCTCTAATTCAAGGTTTTCCTTTTCTGTGCACGCTAGGAGCAACAGGGAAGCAATTCCGATAAATAAATATCCTGTCATTTTGTGTATAATGGGCATAATACATTTTACGTATAATGGACATACTGAGAAATTGTACCGGAACGCCTGATGCTACAAGTACAGACGGAAATAAAAAGCTGATCGTCTCAACAGTCGGTGGTTATACAGATGAACCTGCCTGGAATATCCGGCAAGACCCAAGAAGTTATCTTCTATCTAAAACAGTGCGGCACCATAAAGAAAAAAACAAATTGTGATTTGCTCACCTGTTACAATCCCTTTCCCGGTAACACCGGGAAAACCTAATTTTCTTTATATACATTTATAAATAAAAGATGGGGAATATAGTTCTTTTCCTTTACAAAACAAGTGATTTCTTTTAAAGTAAAGGTATTTTATTTGCAGTACGGGAATTTTTTGACGGTTCCCATAATTTTGATGTTTTATTTACTTAAGCGGTACTCTACATTTTAGTGATGCACCTCCATTTTTGGCATCGACAAGTGTAAGAATTGAGAAAAACTGAGGAAACAGCCTGTCAAAATCCTAGAAACATCAACGAGGGATTAAATGGTAATGATGTCTTTGTCGAGATGCGGATGAACAAGCTTCCAGACATTTGCGTCGAAACCACGGGTTTGGCTTCGGAGACGGCGTAGCGGGTAGTTTTGGTAAACGGCAGAAATAAAAAATCTAAGAAGTTTTCAAATGGAGATGTGAATTTGTAAATTATTAAATTTGAAGATTCCTGATTGATCAAGGGAAGCAGAGGAATGAAATTGCAAGGATTGGTGGAGTATATTTGAAATTGGTATCTTCGTGGAAATCATTATCCAATCTGATCCGGATAATATCTGCAGATATCCATCAGCCAATATCATAAGACTGTATGTCCCTATTAATAATTCTTCTTATGGTACTGTAAGGGTATCCATTAACAATGGATGTGGCTCGCCATCTCCTTTCATGGGAGTGACTGTTTTTCCAGGCATGTCCTGCAACTATATGACCGCAGGAAACTTTAAAATCTATCCCAATCCTTCGGATGGCGAATTAAATGTGGAATATCTTGATGAAAAGAAGGATCCTCTAAATGATACCTACGAAACAGAAATCGATGGGGTCTTCAAAATTGAAATTTATAATAAAAATGAAAAATTGGTCAAGACTGCAGATTCGAAAAATGGGAAAGTCAATTTGGAGACAAAAGACCTGCAACCGGGGACCTATTTTCTTCAAATCCATTTTGGAAAAGAGGTATTAAGAAAACAGATTCTGATAAAATAACTGGATGTGATCGTTTTAAAATAAGTTTCAAGAATCAAATTGAATAATTATGTTACCAATATTTAAATCAGTAATTGGCACTATAGCTTTGGCTCTAGTCATATCCTTTGATGGCTGCGCCCAAACCGAAGCTGAGCTGTTTACGGCGAAAAACACGGTTTTTGTCGAGGCCGGTGGCAATGCAGTAAGGTATGCCGCAAGTTATGGCCGTATATTTCACCAAAAGGGAATGTTAAAGCTGTCTGGCAGTGCAGGTTTTTCTATGTGGTACTTCAATACATCAGAGAGGTATTACAATACATCAAGGTCAATTTATTGGCTTCCTGCCCTTCCATTGGAAATTTCTGCCTTTTTGGGCAAATCCAAACATCATTTGGAAATAGGTACAGGAATTACTCCAAATTTAGCAGTAGCTGCAAGAAGGGACCCCGTTACATCAAGATTTAGGCACAAAGTAATTTTGGCTGCAAATGTACCCATAAGGGTAGGCTACAGGTACCAAAAACCTGAGGGGGGATTCTTCTTCAGGGTTGCATATACTCCGTCTTTCTGGCTTCGCGGATTAGAAGGAAATATAATGTTCGATCCTATTTGGGCGGGGATTAGTTTGGGAAAGAGTTTTTAAGTGCAACATTCAGGATGGAATTATTAGCCAAATCAATGATATTCGAAACAATTTATAAGTGCAATTGATTTGACTAAAAAAATAGAATGGAAAAACCCTATCTCTCTTTTCTTCAACAACTTTCCGAAAATAACCACAAGGAATGGATGGATGCCAACAGGGATTGGTATCTGAAAGTAAGGGAGGAGTTTTTGGGGGATACGGGGGAATTGCTTAGGGAAATCACGGAATGGGAGCCGGAACTAACTGCTTTCAAGGCGAAGGACTGTGTTTTTAGGCAGAATAGGGACATTCGGTTTTCTCCGAACAAGCAACCCTACAAGAACAATTTTGCAGCTTATTTTGCTGTGGGGGGTAAAAAATCCGTAGGACCGGGATATTACCTGCATATCCAACCCGGAGCGAGTTTTATTGCTGGAGGAATTTGGATGCCACCGGGAGAAACATTGAAAAAAATCCGGCAGGAAATCGATTATTCAGGGGCCGAATTGATCAAGATTCTTCAGCAACCGACTTTTAAAGAGAAATTCGGGGAAATGGAAGGGGAAAAACTGAAGACTTCCCCCAGGGAATTTGATGCGGACCATCCCTTTATTGATTTGCTTCGATATAAAAGCTTCATCGTATCCACACCGCTTTCGGACGAAAACGTCAATAATGGACAATTCAAAGCCATTGCCTTAAGCACCTTCCAATTGATGAAACCCTTCCATGATTTCCTTCATAAGGCAGTGGATAACTCCGAAGGTGGCGAAGGAATATTATAAAGCTAAATAATCTTAAATCCTATGTCTTAAATCTTATGTCTTAAATCTTAAATCTCCTTCCCCTACAACAAATACTTCTCGATCATTATCGCCACGCCATCTTCCTTGTTGGAGGCCGTGATCTCATCGGCAACTGCCTTGACTTCTTCCTTTGCATTGGCCACGGCCACTCCGAAGCCCACCTGTTTAAGCATTTCGCTTATATGGATTTGACGGTCTTTGGCTAGATGATAATTTTTTCACAAAAATCAAGATGAATTGAGACATCATCCAGAATGGGTTTTTCGATTTCTCCGTCATGGATAAGATAGCCGCCGTTATAGCAGATCATTGGATCTCCCAATCGGTTCATTTCCCGTTGGAGATGACGCATGTCTGCAGGCATTCTTGAGGAGGCCGGAATAATGAGAAAATCTTTGGAAGTTTTGAAACAGCGGCGAGAAGTCTTGGTGACAGACCTCTGTTTGCATCCAGTAATGTGCCATCAATGTCAGTACAGATTGCTTTTATGGGCATATGATCAATATTCCGGAAAATTAAACTGGTCGAAGAAACCGACAAATACACCAAATCCAACTATAAACAAAAAGAAAAGTGCGATGGCAAAGTAGATGGCATACCAGATCAGCTTTGCTTTTGCCCAGTTTGATTTACTTGGATTACTTTCTTTATCTACAGCCCAGACCACCAGCATGATCAGGCCGATTATGGGGATTTTTGTAATTAGAATGGTTATCACCCAATCTCCGGTTCTAATGTAAGGTTCTTTATAAGATGGGTCAAGTTCCATAAGGTTTCGGGTTTATGTTTTATTCTAAAAAATCATTTACTTGAAAAATATACTCACTTATCGCTACATTCTCAGGATTAAAGGGATCTGTTTGGATAAAGAGGATTTTGATAATTTCATATTCTGCGATTTTCGAAAAACCTTCTGCATATAGTTCAGCACATTTCCTTGCAGTATTCTCTTCATTATAGATTACATCCTCACTTTTTCCGTTGTAAAGTCTCAACTCAATTGTATTTTCTTTTTTACCGTTGATTGTGTTTTTCGAAATATTGATTTCCGTTCTTGCAAATTGTCCAAGAGCCAGAAGTTCGGTCGATGGAAGAAATCCCTCTCCGGTCATTTTATTGATACCCCAAAATAGACCTTTTACTATATCTTCTCCATCGCAGGAGACAAAAGATAGAGAAAGGAAAAGAATTAAATACGGAATGGACTTTTTCATATTATGGCACAAATGAACGTTTATGCTGTTTTTCTGCAAAATGAATGTTTAAAGATAAAAAAATAGGGCTTATTATTTTCAGACCCTATCTTTAAAAAAAAAAACAGAATGGTTTTCGGCAGACACTTTATTTGCGCAGCTTTTTAGTGGCTTCCTTTTTTTTCTCCTTCAACCTCAATATAAAATCACTCAGCACATTCATGTAATTAATAAAGGCCTCGTAGGGAGTTTCATAAGGACTGAAATAAGCGTGAATATCTCCATCTGAGAAAAATTTGGTACACATATAATAGAAATGATCAGAAGTCTGAAGATAGCCCCAATCTCTTTGGATTTCGGGATCATCGATGGCTTTTACGTCGTCCTCCAGTTCATATAGTTTGTCAAAGGCTTCATCCTGAAGATCATTTCCCAGCCAAGCGGTCAGATCCCTCTCCTCATCTGCCCAAGAAATCGGAGTTGGGACATGAAGCTCATCAATTGGTTTTCCATCTCGGATAACTTCAGATGGTGTGGAAAAATTAAAGTCAGTATGATGAAAGATAGCATCCGGTAAATTCCTCATAAAGTCAAAAATACCTGTTTCTGCCCATTGGTGTTCTCCGAAAGTTTCATAATCCATAAATAAATTGAGCACTTCTTCTTCTTTGGGGATATTGTTCACCCACTTCACAAACTTATCTGTCGTGAGAGGGAAGTCCGCCCAGGATTTGTTGCTAAACCGGAAGGCAATATCATCACTGAGCCGGAAATTCTTCAAAAGAACCTTGAGATCGGGATTTTTGGAATTGAGGTAGACATAATTGGGACTTTTCCAGCCCAGAACATGTTTTGCTCCCTCTGTCAAAATCCCTTCATAGCCCATTTCTGCTACCATTTCACCGATTTTATCAGAATAAATCAATTCTGTATTTCTGAAAACCTTCGGAGTATAGCCGTTGAATATCCTTTTGATTTTATCCCGGTGCTTTTGGACCATGCTCTTGAATTCATCTTTGCTCTTTAATGCACAAAGTGAATGTCCATCAGTTTCATTTAACAGTTCCACATGGCCTGTCGCAACTAATTTCTTGAAGCTTTCCAAAGCCTCCGGAGCATATGCTTCAAGCTGATCCAGGCAGGTTCCGGATATTGAAAAACTCACTTTAAAGGCACCGTTGTACTTTTGGATCATTTCCAGGAGCAATTGGTTCATGGGCAAATAGCACTTCTGGGCTACTTTCCGCATGACGCTCCTGTTAGAATAATCATCCCAATAATAATGATCATCGCCGATATCAAAAAATCGATAAGGTTTGATCCGGAATGGCTGGTGTACTTGAAAGTAAAAACAGATCGTTCTCATAGCTATTTCTTTACGGTATTATCATAAATAGTGACAAGTTTGGCAGCTACGTGCTCCCATTTTAGCTTCTTAAGCTCTTCACTCCCCAGCTCCCTGAACATTTTTGAAATTCCATCATAATGAAGCAAGCCAAAAATGGCATCTGCCATAGCATCTATATCCCAAAAATCTATCTTGATGGCATTTTTTAAAACCTCAGCTACTCCGGATTGCTTGGAGATGATGACGGGAGTATTGTGTCTTACAGCTTCCAGTGGTGAAATACCAAAAGGTTCGGAAACAGACGGCATTACATATACATCACTGATGGCATACATTTCATCAACATCATTTCCTTTAAGAAATCCGGTGAAATGAAACTTTGTGCCCAAACCCAATTCCGCAACCCGGTCTACCATCCTGTTCATCAGGTCACCACTACCGGCCATTACAAAACGTACATTCGGATCCCTGTTGATAACCTTGTAGGCCGCTTCAACAAAATACTCAGGGCCTTTTTGAAATGTGATCCTTCCCAGAAAAGTCACGATTTTTTCAGGTACTTTTTTCTTGGAAGTGGAAACAATGATACTGGCATCCAATACTGCATTGTGCAAAACAGAGATTTTTTCCGGATGTACTCCGTATTTCTTAATAATGATGTTTTTGGTCAGCTGACTTACCGCTACCACATGGTCGGCTGCATGCATACCTGCTCTTTCTATGTCGTACACAGGCATATTTACAGATTCTCCCGACCTGTCATATTCAGTGGCATGAACATGGGCTATCAAAGGTTTTCCACTGATTTCCTTTGCAGCTATTCCTGCCGGAAAAGACAACCAATCATGGGCATGGATCACATCATGATCCTTGACGAGAGCAATTTGACTGGCCACAAGTGCATAGCGGGCTACTTCCATCAATAGGTCATTGCCATATTTTCCACTGAATTCGAATTTGTTGGAAAAAATACTGTCTTCTATATCCATCCGGTCATGCAGAGAGTGATCAGTGAATTTTTGAAACTCTTCGGGGCCAAGATAGGGGACCAAAAAACTGCTGACCTCCAGATAGGTCAGATTCTTCCAGATATTTTTAAACCGTTTTTCTCTATAATCAATGGAAACATCACTTGCGTTTACAAAATCGGCCATGGGTTCCTCGTCTCCCCAAAGTTTTGGTACCACAAAAATGATGTCCTGTTCGTGATGAACCAAACCTTTGACAAGTCCATAACATGCTGTACCTAATCCTCCTGAAATATGGGGTGGAAATTCCCAACCAAACATCAATACCTTCATAAAAACAGGTTTATATTTTATTGACTAAATACATCATCCTTAACAACTCTCCTATACTCCAGGCTTGGGAAATAGCTCCTTTTGGACGATGGGGAGGATCTCCATCATAAATTTCCGCAACTGTTCCGACTCCGTACTGGGTCATGACACCATCAAAACTCTGGATGATTTTTTTGACAAAATTCTTTCCTGATCTGCCATGTAATTTGAGATATCCTTCCACAAAATGTCCCAATAACCACGGCCAGACCGTACCGTTATGATAGGCGACATCACGGGTATATTGGTTTCCAAAATAATAACCTTTATAACTTGGGTCCTCAGGTGAAAGCGATCTCAGACCTCGGGAAGTTAAAAGTTTGGATTTTACTATTTCAAGAATGCTGTCTCTTTGCTCCTCGTCAAGAGGTGAATAGGCCAACGAAGTCGCAAATAGCATATTGGGTCTGATTGACCAGTCCTTTTCTTCTCCGTCAACCACATCAGCCAAATATCCCACTTCTTCATCCCAAAACTGTCCGATAAAGGAATTCTGAACTTTTTCTGCCAAGGATTTTATTTCTTCATCTCCGGTCAGTTCGTGATAAAAACACAGTGCATTATACCACAGCGCATTGATTTCAACAGGACAGCCGATCCTAGGGGTGACAGGACCATCTGAATTGACTGCATCCATCCAGGTAAGTGCGATACCTTTTTCTCCTCCATATACCAGTCCGTTTTCCAGAACATGAATATTAAAGACCGTTCCTGTTCGGTATCCATCTATGATAACCTTCATCTTGGGAAGGTATTTTTTCTTTACCGTCTTTATGTCTCCTGTAAATGCAATGTATTGCTGTAGTGACCAAAAAAACCACAAGGGTGCGTCTATGGAATTCATATTGATCATCACGCCACTTCCCACATTGGGGAAAAGTGGTCCCCGGAGGTCTTTGACCATAGAGTCCATGATCTCCAGAAAAACCTCATTGTTTCCCTGTGGAAGGGTAAGTCCAGGGGAGGCCACAAAAGTATCTCTTCCCCACCATCCGAACCATGGATATCCTGCTACGACACGGGTTTCTCCTTTTCGTCTTTGAACAAATTGCCCTGCCGAGTTTTTCAGGCAGTTTTCAAAATTGTTTCTGGGAATTCTGCGGGCAATTTCTTTTTCGAACGATTTTTTTCTGGTTTCAGGATCGGCAATTTCAAGACCCGCCGAAAAGATTACAGATTCACCTTTTTCAATGTCAAATTCAAAATAACCGGGAACATAAAGGTCTTCCTGATATTCATATCCGCGTTCTCTTTCCAGAATATATTCCACATTGTGATACCAGTCAGGATCGGAATGAAATTCATTGGCCTTCGAAAGCTGAAGTGATAAGGGGGTATAGGCTTCATAAAGCTTAAACTGCGCTCCGTTGGGAATTTTTTTAAAGCTATTATTTACCTCACTGTTTGCTTTGGAGAGGTTGTGATAACCTCGGAAAGCCAAAAAAGGATTGATCCTCATTTTGGTAGGAGAGTGTGCTTCCAATAAGGTGTACCTGATCATAACCCGGTCTCTGTTGGTATCCAAAATCAATTCCTTTTGCAAAAGTACGCCACCGACACGGTAGGTGAGCTTAGGTATAGGTTCGGAATCAAAGTCTTCGAGATATTTGTGTCCTCTTGGAGAATAGTTTCCCGGAAACTTGCTGATGCCCAGATTAAAACTTGACCCATGTTGGATCACTGTCTCATGAACAGTAGAAAGCATCACGTGAAGCTGTGAATCAATCTGAGGCTGAGGAGCAACCAACAGCCCATGATATTTTCTGGTGTTACATCCGATAATGGTGGTACTGGTATAACAGCCACCTCTGTTTGTTCTGATAATTTCCCGATCTAATGAATAATTTAGGTTGACTAACTGGGTCTTGTCAAAGTGGATATAACTCATTTATATAAAAGTTTTGAGATTTCCATAAAAATACCTTTTTGGACCCGAAAGAAAAACATTTAAGAAAAAAATAAAGGGCCATATCGCTACGGCCCTTATAATTTATTTTGGTCAATTAAGAGTTAATACAATCTTTTTGTACTTCCTCGAAGTTTTTAAGGGATTCTTCAAATTTCACCATGTACATCCGTACGAATTTCAGATTGATGGGATTTATTTTTGGAAACCTTGGCGAAGATTTAAATAAGGTAAACATTGTCTGATGAAGGTTTAAATAATATAGAGGAAGAGACAAAATTGATGCCATACAGCCATACAGGTTGTTTTTTATTAAAAAAATACCCCTCTGTCAATGAGGGGTATTTGGGGTGAAAGACCGGGTTCGAACCGGCGACCTCTGGATCCACAAACCAGCGCTCTAACCAACTGAGCTACAATCACCATTTTTAAAGCAAATCCGAGCGTTTGTCAGATTGGAATGCAAAGGTAATGTTTCGGGTTTTTCGAAGCAACACTAGATCAAATTATTTCTGGTAAATTTTAGACGATGACCTTTTTGCCCCTCGTGAAATGTCCCGTTATCGTACACCAAGTGACCTGACACGATCGTTTGTTCCACCGAAGACCGGAAAGTATGTCCCTCAAACGGTGACCAGCCACATTTAGAAAGAATATTTCCTGCTTCTACTTTCCAAGGTTTGTTGAGATCTACTATTACCAGATCTGCATGATATCCCGGTCTTACATACCCTCTTTTTTCTATTTCAAATAAATCGGCAACATTATGGGCCATCTTTTCTGCTATTGCTTCCAATGAGATTTTCTTGTCATGGTACAAGTCCAACATAGCTACAAGGCTGTGTTGGACAAGTGGCCCACCCGACGGCGCATTCAAATAGGGTTGGCTTTTTTCTTCCAAAGTATGCGGCGCATGGTCCGTGGCGATCACATCAATGGATCCGTTCAAGACGCCAGCCAAAATGGCTTCTCTGTCCTCCGGGGTTTTTATTGCAGGATTCCATTTGATAAGATTTCCTTTTTCCACATAATCCCTGTCAGAAAACCAAAGATGATGAACACAGGCTTCTGCAGTGATTCTTTTTTCCTGCAAGGGAAGTCTCGGGTCAAAAAGCGTCACTTCTTTGGCCGTGCTGATGTGGAGTACATGAAGTTTTGTGCCGTATTTTCTGGCAAGGTCCACGACCTTTTTGGAAGCATCGTAACAGGCTTCCTCGGATCTTATTTTTGGATGAAACTGGGCTGAAATCCCTTCACCCAGTTCTGAAGTATATCTTTCCAGATTGGCTTTGATGATCTGATCGTTTTCACTGTGGGTGGCGATGAGCATTTTACATTCCGCAAAAATTCTTTCCAGACATTCCGGATTATCCACAAGCATATTGCCTGTTGATGAGCCTTGAAATACTTTGATTCCGCATACGTTCTCGGGGTCAACTCTCAGTATTTCATCAATATTGTCATTTGTTGCACCAAAATAAAACGAATAGTTGGCCAACGATTTTTGCGAAGCCAGGGAATATTTCTCCTCCAATAATTCAAGCGTCACTGATTGGGGAACTGTATTGGGCATTTCCATGTATGAGGTTATACCGCCCGCTACAGCTGCCTTGCTTTCTGTGTAAATATCTCCTTTATGGGTTAGGCCAGGCTCTCTGAAATGGACCTGATCATCAATTAATCCAGGGAAAATATATTTTCCGGATGCATCGATCTTCATATCCGCGGAAAATTCACCCAATCTTCCCATACTATATATCAACCCATCCTTAACCAGTATATCAGAAGGGGTAATCTTGCCTTCATTTACTATATTTGCACCGGTGATTAAAATACTTTTCATAATAGTTTGTTTAAAAGTAAAGTTAAAAATCATTTACAATGATGTGAGAAGATTTTGGTTCGGAAAAAGATATCCAACCAATTCAATATGACCAAGTACTTCAGGATCAGTTCTCACACATTCATCCCTCCCTTTTCCAAACAATAAAATTAATAAATCATGTCTGATAGCCCGCAATCTTTTGAGAAATTTAAACTGAACAAGCAGCTTTTGGATGCTGTTCAAGAAGCCGGCTATACAAGGCCAACACCGATACAGGAAAAGGCAATTCCATTGGCACTGGCCGGACATGATGTTTTGGGAATTGCCCAGACCGGAACAGGAAAGACTGCCGCATATGTTTTGCCTATTTTGATGAAGTCAAAATATGCACAGGGACAACACCCCAGGGCTCTCATCCTGGCTCCTACAAGAGAACTGGTTTTACAGATTGAAGAAGCTGTTATCGGTTTTGGGAAGAACACTGATTTAAGGTATGTCTGCCTATATGGTGGTTTGGGTCCAAAACCCCAGATCGAAAAGCTACAGGCGGGTGTGGATATTGTCATTGCCACCCCCGGAAGATTTTTGGATTTGTATCAAAAGGGGGAAATTTTTGTCAGGGAAATCAAAACCATGGTACTTGATGAAGCGGATAAAATGTTGGATATGGGATTTATGCCCCAGATCCGTGCTATCCTGGAAGTTATTCCGGTCAAGAGGCAAAACCTTCTTTTCTCCGCGACCTTTTCTCAAAGGGTGGAAAATCTCTCCCATGATTTTCTTGAATTTCCGGAACGGGTGGAAATTGATCTTCAATCCACTACCGCCGAAACCATCAAGCAGGTTAAGTATAAGGTCCCAAACATCAAGACCAAGATGAATCTTTTGGAACATCTTCTAAAAGACGAATCCTTAAACAGGATTATTATTTTCACCAAATCCAAAAAAAATGCAGACTCTGTTTTTAAATACCTGGAAAGTAAAAACCTGGGTGCTATCAGGGTAATTCATGCAAACAAGGGACAAAACACCCGGATCAATACCATGGATGATTTTAAAGCCGGAGAAATAAGGATTTTGGTGGCAACTGATGTGGCGGCCAGGGGATTGGATATCAGCTTGGTCAGTCATGTGATCAATTTTGATGTGCCCTTGATCTATGAGGATTATGTCCACAGGATCGGCAGGACAGGCAGGGCAGAGCAGGAAGGCAAAGCTGTTACTTTTTACAATCCGGCTGAGGTATACCACTTTGAGAGAATCGAAGAAATCATCCGGATGAAAGTGGAGGAAGTATTTATTCCTGAAGAAGTCACTATTGCCAATACGCCTTTTGAGGAAAAACAGGGATATGAGCGTGAAATCGATTATCAGAAAAGAAAAAGAGATCCCGATTATAAAGGTGCTTTTCATGAAAAGAAAGCGAGGCCAAAACCAAATCCCGTTCAGGTAGAAAAAAAGCGGGGCAACAAAAATTCCAAAGCCAAAAGAAACAGAAACCAGATGAAATCCCAGGGAAAGTGGAAGAAAGGGTAGGGGAGTTTTGGAAGGAGAATTAAGATTGAATCAAGAGCCAAGTATCAAGAACCAAGTACCAAGAGCCAGGAATCAAGAGCCAGGAATCAAGAGCCAACTATCAAGAATAATTATATAGGAAAAAATGGGGTTTTATGTCAGATCTGAACTCGGTTTTTGAAGAAATTTGTTCTCCATTTTATTCGGTAAATAGTGCAAATAAGAATAGAATCAAATTTTCAATTTTTTCAATCTTACCATTTCCCAATTACTTATTTTTGGGTGGATTGATCATGATGTGGGCGCGGTGGGTGCCGGGATCCATGATCCAGGGCATTCCGGGAGCTTCGGGGCTGAGAGGCAGACCTGTAGTTTCTACTGTTGCCCAAGGAATATACACCACATATCTTAGATAAGGATTATTGACCTCCCCTTTTTCGGAATCATAATCTTCCTCAGCTGCTGACAAAGCAAAAAGCGTTGCACCATCTTTTGGCATTTTCAGTTTTCCGCTTTTAACTTCCTCCTCACGCATCTCGAATATTTCCTTGAAATCCTTGCCTTCCTTCTTCAGGACCCTTCCTCTTTCCATGAATGGTTCGAGATCCCGATGATAACAGGAAACATTGAAATCGGGCGTGCCGGGATCATCAGCCAGACAAACCATTTCATTACTGCCTTCTCTCAGGACCACAAATTCACCTTGTTCATCATAGCCATAAACCATGGCACCATCCCTTTTGTCCTCAGGAGCGGCAAGTATGGCAGTTTTGATTTGGTTTTCTTTGGAAGGAATGTTCTGAGCAAAAGTAATTTGACTTGTCCAAAAAACTATTATAAAAGCGATTGAGATTTTCATAGGAATCAGGTTTTGTTCGGAACACTCTAAGTTAATGAAAATTTAATTTACAGTTATTTTAAGAGGGATAAAAAAATAAAAATCCTCCTGGGTACAATAGCCCGGGAGGATTTTATTTTATTTAATCAGAATTTTATTCCAATCTATCTTTCTGTCCTGGTATTGCTCCCATCCACAGGAGTTCGATTCGGCCTGTTGGCAAGATCCCAGGATGTGTGGAAGATCAGCTTGGCTCTCTTGGTCATCAGAGGGAATTCTATTTTGTCCACCGTATCCGTAGGCTGATGATAATCATCATGAACCCCATTGAAGAAGAAAATTACCGGGATATCGTGCTTGGCAAAATTATAATGATCTGATCGGTAGTAAAACCTGTTGGGATCATCTTCAGCGTCATAGCGGTAATCCAGTATCAAATCCGTATAGGTGATGTTGTTGTATTCGTTTATTGTCTTCAGTTGGGAAGAAAGCATTTCAGATCCTATCACATAGATGTAATCCTGGTTTTCGGCATCCTGATATTCATAATCTATCCGGCCGACCATGTCAATGTTGATGTTGTTGATGGTGTTTTCCAATGGGAAAACAGGATGGTCTGAATAATATTCAGAACCCAACAGCCCTTTTTCTTCACCTGTAACATTCAAAAACAATATGCTTCTTCTAGGCTTGTGACCATCTTTGGCCGCATTGGCAAAAGCCTCGGCAATTTCCATCACAGAAACAGTTCCTGAGCCGTCATCATCTGCCCCGTTGTTGATCTCGCCTTTGCTGTTGATTCCGACATGGTCATAGTGGGAGGATATTACAAGAACCTCTTCCTTCTTGTCTGTGCCTTCCAAATATGCCATAATATTTTCAGTAGGAATCAGCTTGTTTTCTTTTTTCACCGAATATCTCGCTTTTTGAGCTTTGATGGACTCGGGATTGTTCTTTGCGGCTTCTTTCAAAACCTCAACAGGAGTGTCAAACAGGGTGCCCATCTGATCACTGCTGATCAGGAATATCGGTTCCTCCTTGGTTGGTTGTTCAAAACCCAAACGGCCTCTTCCACTCAGAGCTTTGTATCGGTTGGCCAGTCTATCGAAATTAGCCTGGCCTTCCATGGTCACGATGACGATACCGGCAGCACCCGCTTTCAAGACATCTTCCACGACTGTATCAGACCTGCTTCCGATAGCCCATAACCCAACAAGTTTACCTTCAACATCCACTTTTTTCAAATTATCCTCATTGGCAAGGCCAAGGAAAACAAGGTCTGACTTTGCGGCTCGTTTCATATCTCCGTCACCGATGAACACAAAGTCTTCATTATTGACCAACTTTTTCTTGCCAACAGTCAATGTTACTTCCGGATATGAAACACTTGAAAGGTTGAATTTCTGATAATAGCTTCCGTCTACAGGACCTTTCAGTCCCAGGCTTTCATAAAATTCGGCAAGATAGGCGGCTGCCATTTTTTGGCCTTTTTCTCCTGTATCTCTGCCTTCGAGCTCGTCAGAAGCAAGGTATGTTAGGTGTTTTTCTAAATCTTCCGCGGTGATTGTAGAAGCATATTTTATTGCAGTGGCATCCTGTGCATTCACTTGGGCAATCATCAGGATGGATAGCGCGCCGGCTATCAGGTATTTTATCTTCATAAGTTATATTTAGGGGTTGTCACATTTAAGGGCTTAAACATATATATTATTTTCACCGGAATGAAACCGTTTATCATTTTGAGAGTTGTAGAGGTATATTTGTTAGGGTATTAAAATTATTATCATTCAATAATTAATACCTTTGCACTGACAAATACCAATGCGGATATAACCCAAATCACATTCAAACCATTGATAATGAAAATCAACCTCAATCCGACTACTAAGTTCGAGAACAGACACAACGGGCCTTCAGGTTCCGAGGTGGAATATATGTTAAAAAAGATTGGTGCAGGTTCTTTGGAAGAGCTGATAGACGAGACAATTCCAAAATCCATCCAATTGGAAAAATCTCTTGATTTGCCACAAGCAACATCCGAAGCAATATTTCTCAGGGATTTCAAAAAGCTTGCTGCCAAAAACAAAATCTTCAAATCTTTTATCGGGTTGGGATACTATGATACAATAGTTCCTGGAGTGATCCTCAGGAACATCATGGAAAATCCCGGATGGTATACGGCCTACACCCCATATCAGGCTGAAATTGCCCAAGGAAGACTGGAAGCTTTGATCAACTTTCAGACAACCGTTTTGGATCTGACCGGGATGGAACTAGCCAATGCATCTTTGCTGGATGAAGCCACTTCTGCAGCAGAGGCCATGACCATGTTGTTTGCTTCCAAACCGAAAGATAAAAAGGGTGCAAACAAATACTTTGTTGATGAAAAGGTTTTTACCCAAACCAAGGATTTACTTCTGACAAGATCAATTCCGGTTGGCATTGATCTGGTAGTGGGACCTTTGTCCGCTTTGGATTTATCCGATCCCGGGCTTTTTGGCATCATGCTACAATATCCGAATGCGGATGGAGAGGCGATTGATTTTTCAGATCTGGTCGCCACCGCAAAGGAAAACAATGTGCTTTCCTGCTTTGCAACTGATCTTTTAAGTTTGACACTACTGACTCCTCCTGGAGAAGTGGGTGCAGATGTCGTGGTAGGTACCACACAACGATTCGGCGTGCCGATGGGATTCGGCGGCCCGCATGCTGCATTTTTTGCAACAAAAGAAACTTTCAAAAGGCAAGTTCCAGGAAGGATTATCGGCGTTTCTGTGGATAAAGACGGAAACAATGCCTACAGAATGGCGCTTCAGACCCGGGAGCAGCATATCAAAAGGGAGAAAGCTACTTCCAATATCTGTACTTCCCAGGTACTTCTGGGAGTAATGGCGGGAATGTATGCCGTATATCATGGTCCAAAAGGATTGAAAGAAATTGCGACTAAAGTCCATGGATTGGCGCAGCTTACCGAAAAAGCACTGGAAATATTGGGTTTTCATCAGCTCAACAAAACCTACTTCGATACCATCAAAATAAAAGTGGATGAAGTACAACAATCCAAAATACAGGCATTTGCCATTTCTGCTGAGTTGAATTTCAGGTATGAAGAAGGAGCTATTTTACTTTCTTTCGATGAGGTAAAGACAATTCAGGATGTGGAGGAAGTAATATCCGTTTTCTACAAATCCACCAACCATAAGAAACATGTGGAGCTAAGTGATTTTGTTGATGGTTTGGAAATCAATTTACCGGAGGCATTGGCAAGAAAATCCGAATTTTTAAGCCATCCTGTTTTCAATCAGTTTCATTCCGAACATGAAATGTTGAGATACATCAAGAGATTGGAAAACAAGGATCTTTCCTTGGTCCATTCCATGATTTCCCTTGGTTCATGTACCATGAAACTAAACGCAACTTCAGAGATGATTCCCGTGACCTGGCCGGAATTCGGACAGCTTCATCCTTATGCACCTCAGGATCAGGCTGCCGGATATTATGAGATGTTTCAGGATCTAAGAAACTGGCTGACCGAAATAACGGGATTTGCAGATACTTCTCTCCAGCCCAATTCCGGGGCACAGGGTGAATATGCCGGATTGATGGTCATCAGAGCTTATCATCAGAGTAGAGGTGATCATCATAGAAATATTGCCTTGATACCTACCTCCGCCCATGGCACCAATCCTGCCTCAGCGGTAATGGCCGGAATGAAAGTGGTCCTGGTGAAGTGTGATGAAAAAGGTAATATTGATGTAGAAGACCTCAGAGCAAAAGCCCTTGAACATAAAGATAACTTAGCCTCTTTGCTGGTAACATATCCTTCAACACATGGCGTTTTTGAAGAGGCGATTCAGGAAATCTGTCAGATTATCCATGGCCAAGGCGGACAGGTTTATATGGATGGGGCAAATATGAATGCCCAGGTTGGTTTGACCAGCCCGGGTAGAATCGGTGCTGACGTCTGTCACCTAAATCTGCACAAAACCTTCTGCATTCCCCATGGAGGCGGTGGACCGGGTATGGGCCCGATTTGCGTGGCCGAACACCTGGCACCTTTCCTTCCCGGCAATCCTTTGGTAAAAACAGGCGGTACCCATGCGATAACTGCCATATCCGCAGCTCCGTTTGGAAGCGCAAGCATTTTGCCGATTTCTTATGCCTATATCGCCATGATGGGCGGGGAAGGATTGACAAATGCTACTAAAATCGCAATCCTCAATGCCAATTACATCAAATCCCGGTTGGAGGAACATTTCCCGATTCTGTATACAGGAACGCATGGAAGAGCGGCCCATGAAATGATTTTGGATTGCAGGGGTTTCAAAGAATTCGGTGTCGAAGTGGAAGACATTGCCAAGCGGCTGATGGATTATGGTTTTCATGCTCCTACGGTTTCTTTTCCCGTAGCGGGAACTTTGATGATCGAGCCTACGGAATCAGAGAATCTTGCTGAATTGGACCGGTTCTGTGATGCGATGATCAGTATCAGAGAAGAAATCAGAGAAATAGAAAACGGCAAAGCCGAAAAAGAAAACAACGTATTTAAGAATGCGCCGCATACCGCCGCCCTTGCTTTGAGCGATCATTGGGAATTCCCATATTCCAGGGAAAAAGCTGTTTATCCATTAGCTTTTGTCAAAAACAATAAATTTTGGCCTTCTGTAAGAAGAATCGACTCCGCTTACGGAGACAGGAATTTGATGTGCAGCTGTATTCCGGTTGAAGAGTTTGCGGAAGCAGAGGAAACTGTTTGACGGTGAATTCATCCAAGAACTAGGTACAAAAATGAAATTTAAATTATTAGCCTCAGATATTTCTCTGAGGCTTTTTTTAGGATTTAATTCTCAAAGCTTTGATGATTGGCAGGATATATTCAAAACAGAATTACAGATACAATGCAATATTGATTCAGTTGGAAAGCTGCCTGCTTCAAAATATAAACTTTTACAAAAAGGGAAAAAGAAGTGGATTTTATGGATTAATGAAAAAGCTGATTATCCTAAAAAGTGCTTAAACTTAAAAATTAAAGGTCTTAATTTACAAAATGTAAATTACAATTTGTAAATCACTGAATAATAAGAATGTTAACTATAAGTGCCTTCTCTTTTTAGGACAAAAAGCAGCAATCTGAGTTGAAATCCGGCTCTGAATTAAAAGGTTTTATTTCAAATCTCAAATCTCCCATCTCAGGACTCATCTCTTTCCAACCTTTGCACGATCACCCATTTTTGACTAAATTGGTCAAATTTAGTTTTAACATCATGAACAGGTTGGGGGAAAAACTGAGAAATCTTAGACAGGAAAAAGATTTGCCTTTGAGAACTGTGGCGGTGGCCCTGAATATAGATCAGGCCATGATCAGTAAAGTGGAAAGAGGGTTGCGCAAACTGTCCCGAGAGCAGGTCATCCGTTTGGCCAAGTTTTTTGATATTCCTGCTTCAGAGTTTTTGATCCCATGGATGGCTGACAAAATAGTTTATGAATTGGGAGAGAAAGATGAACTTGCTCAGGAAGCCTTAAATGTAGCGGAAGAGGAAGTGGTCTACCGGGTTTTTGAAAAAATAGACCGAAAAGGCATCATCAAAATAATCACCGAAATTCTTGATAAGGATCCAAGGATAAAAAAAGGGTGGATTTTTGGTTCATTTGCGAGAGGAGACGATAAACCTGACAGTGACATCGATATATTGTTCCAAGTAAATGAAGATGTCAAATTCAGTATTTTCGATCAGCTTGGTATCAGAGAACAACTTATTGAGGCACTGAATAGAAAGATTGACTTCGTTGAACAAGACACGCTTCGCGAATATATGATAGACAATGTGCAAAAGGACCTAATCCAGATTTATGGCTAAACCTACCACAAAAGAAAGACTTGAACATGTCCTCCTGGCAATCGATAGTATTAAAAGCTTTATGGGTGATATGGAGGAACAGGAATTTATTGAAAATACGCTGATTCAAAGTGCTGTTCTTTACCAGTTTTTGATCATAGGTGAAGCTATAAAAAGTATTGAAAGCTGCTTTTTGGAACCATATCCCTACCCTTGGAATATTCCGAAATCCTTTAGAAACTTCATAGCCCATGAGTATCATAAAATAAAAATGACCAGAATATATGCGGCTTCGGAAGACTTGGACCAATTGAAAGCGCTAGTGAGCCGTATCATCGAAAATGAATTCCCAAATATTAAATAAAACGGGTATATTGAAAATAATGAAAACCACTAAGATTCTTTTTTTATACCTGCTGATCTCTTTCAGTTCATTCTCCCAAACCCCAAAAAACTGGACCTGGGGAGGACAAATAGATCCTTTGCAAGCCAAATTTGAAGTGCTGCATTATCAGCTTGAGCTGGAGATCATGCCCGATAGCCAAAGAATTGCCGGCAAAAACAAGGTGACTTTTCATGCCGAAGAAAAACTGGATACACTGAGACTAAACCTTATTCAGGAATACCGGGTAGAGAAAGTCATCATGGATGGAGAAGAGGTGGAATTTCGCCATTTTGGCGATACACTGGATATTTTCCCCGGGGATTGCACCTGTACAGAGGCGGAGATTTTTTATAGCGGCAAGACTCCATTGGCCATCAGACCTCCTTGGACAGGGGGTTTTACTTGGGAAAAAGATCAGCTTGACAACCATTGGATGGGCTTGTCCTCACAGAATGAAGGTGCCAAAATCTTCATGCCCTGTTTGGACCATCCATCCAGCGAACCTACAAATGGTGTGGATCTGATCCTTACCGCACCCAAACCCTATTTTATTGCCTCCAACGGCAGGTTGATCGATACATTGGAAAAGGACGACAAATTCACCTATCACTGGACCACTCAATATCCGATCAATAACTATAACATCAACTTTACCCTTGGGGTGTTTCATCAGGAGGCAAAGATTTTTGAAAGCACCGGCGGTGAAGAAATCCCGATGGTGGTCTATGTACTTCAGGAAAACCGCGACAAAGCAAAGGCCTTGCTGCAGGTACTGGAAACTTCTGCCAAAACGCACGAAAGGTATTTTGGGCCTTTTCCTTTTCCCAATGACAAAATTGCAGTAGTGGAAACACCCTATCTGGGTATGGAGCATCAGACAATCAATGCCTACGGCAATAATTTTCAGTTTGTGCTGATTGGGGATGTTCAGTATGATTGGTTATTGCACCATGAATTGGGTCACGAATGGTTCGGCAATAAAGTTTCTGTAAAAGACTGGGCCGATTTTTGGATACATGAAGGGCTTACCACTTATGGTGATTGGCTGTTTTTTCTCGAACATGGAGGCAAGGAAGCCTATCACGAAAATGTTAACTCAGTCCGCAAACAAATAGAACATGCCCGACCTGTTGTTTCACCCCGGAACACGGTTTCGGACAATGCCTACCATCCGGAAATTTATACCAAAGGTGCTTTTATCATTCACTCCTTGAGATATTATCTTGGAGATGTAATATTTTTTCCTATGTTAAAAGATTTTGCCTCAGATGAGCGATTTATATATGAAAATCAGGTAGAAACTTCAGACTTTACCTCTTTTGTTCAAAATTACTCAGGAAAAGACCTTCAGGGATTTTTCGATCTTTATCTCAAATCTGTCAGGGTTCCCAAAGTGAAAATCAACAAAAAAAGGAAGAACCGCTATGCGGTAAGTCTTCCCAATATTGATTTTGAAATGCCTGTTGAGATCTTCACTTCAAAAGGCTCGGAGAGAATCGTGTTGTCCAAAAAACCTGTCACCATCCTAAGTGATACCCAGATCCTGGTGGATCCGATGGGCTGGTATCTTCTGGATAAAAAATAGATCAGATTTTATTGTGGTCAACAATTTCTAGAAGCTATACCTGGCACTCATGATCAGAATCCGGGTTTCCCTTTTTGCATAAAAATCCTGCGCAAAACTATTCGTCAGGCTGTTACCTGCCCATCTTCTGGTATCGAACACATCCCTAAGGCTGACAGAAAGGTTTCCTTTATTATTGAAGAAACTTCTTTGAATACTGGCATCTATGGAGTACTGGGAAAGGTCTCTTCCCTGCGCTTCAATTTCTGCGGATTCATAATTTCCGACCAGCTGGAAATTAAAGTCCAGAGGAAGTTTGAAATCACTGGTCACCTTTGTATTCCAGGCAAAACCGCTGTTAACAAATTCCTCCCCAATGTTGGAGCCATCAACCCTGATTTGGAATAAAGTCAATCCACCACTCAACGTCCACCAGGGAGCAATCTCACTCATACCTATAAATTCCAGTCCATAAGATTCAGCTGTATTCAGGTTATCCGGTTGTGAATAGGAGATGCCGTCTTCAATGGTGGTAATGAAATCCAATTGTCCGGAAACATGTCTATAAAACAGGTTGGTGGTGAAGCTGGATTTTTCGAAATTGGCCAAGTGACCGAATTCAAGGGAGTGGATCATCTCCGGTTGCAGATTCGGATTTCCTCTTCTCACATTTAATGAATCCGTGATATCAGGGAAAGGATTTAGCCTCCAAGATGTTGGACGGTCAATTCTTCTGCTGTAGGTCAACTTTAGCCCATGCTCTTCATTGAATTTATAAAGGGATTGAAAGCTTGGGAAAAAGTTAAAATAACTTTGGGTATTGGCTTCATTTGTATTTGCCAAATAAGTATCTACAAAAGTGTATTCTCCTCTTACTCCGATTGTGTAATCAAATTTCGGGGAACTTTTGGAATAGAGGAAATATGCAGCGTGAATCTGGTCTTTATAAACAAACCGGTTGCTCACGGCGGGGTCTTCCACAAAATCCTGGGCTGTTTCCTCAAATCTGGAATAGATATAATCGTTGTCAAACTTTCTGATATTGGATTTCAATCCTGTTTCGAATTTTGAAGTTTTGGTTAAGGGGTGAATATAATCGGCTTGAAAAACCGATATATACCTTTTTTCATCTGTGAATGCCTGTTCCTGGCCGTTCAGGTTTTCAGGGATCGGATTAAGTGTATTTCTGAAAATGTCAATATTTTGGATCTTGTATTGGTTTCGGTAGGAGTTACTGGCCGTAAACCTGAAGGATTGATCAGGATTATCAAAAGTTCTCTCATAGATAATTGCGTTGTCCAGTCCATCATCCGCTTCCGTTTCGTTGTTTCTCCTGACATAATCAAGGATTAAATCTCCTGTAGTATTATCATTCAATTCAGAAAACAAGGTATTGGTCTGACTGTCGTCGCTGGTGGCGAATACACCTTCATAGCTGATAATGTTTTTACCGAAAAAATATTCCCCGCCATAATTAAAAGTATGGCCAATATTCTCACTTTCTGTATCAGTGTTTTGAGTCAGGGTTTCCTGGTCTTCGAAGATTTCCCGCACCGTTCTTCTTTCGCCTACATTTCTCCATCTTCTTAAATTATACCCTGCATAGACATTATAATTTAAGGTTCTGTGGTTGAATCTCAACCCCGTATTCATCCTTCCTCTGGTGCCGTAGGTAAACTCCGCCCCGCCATTGGTTCCGAGATCATCTCCTCTTTTCAGAATAATATCAATAACCCCACCCTCTGCCTCAGCGTCAAATCTAGCATTTGGATTGTTGATGATCTTGATTTGCTCCACCGCACTTGCAGGAAGCTGATCCAGGTTTTGGGTTAGGGATGAATTTCTTCCGTTGATCAGAATATTCGTACCTGAACTTCCCCTTAATGAAATGGTTCCATCATCCGAGACGCTTATTGATGGTGTGTTTCTGAGAATGTCCAGAAGCGTTCCGCCTAAGTTGGAAAGGTTTTGTTCAGGATTGATCGTAATTCCTTCCACATCAGCACGGATGGGCACTTTAGTGGATTGGACAACCACTTCTTCAAGGTTCTGGTTTTCACTGATCATTTCTACCTCGCCCAGATTAAGGTTTCCGTTGATATCTACTGATTGTTGTGTTTTGGAGTATCCCAAAACGAAGAACCTAAGATCATATTTTCCTTTGTTGGCTTTCAGTGTGAAATCCCCATTCACATCGGTGTCTGTAAAATGTTCGGGAGATTCCTCACCAAGAGCAAAAAGAGCCACTTGTGCAAAAGGTACAGGTTGTCCCGAATCTCCGTCGAGAACCTTACCTTTAATGGAAAATTCTGATGTTTGCGCCTGGCTGATGATGACAGTCAGAAGAAAAGTGACTAAAAATAAAGTCAATCTATGAAAATATGGAGGTTTCATGTCGGTTTGGTTTAGCTTTGATACAAAAATAGTGTTACAATTTGTACCAATTTTGAAGTCGATGTTATCTGAAAGAAATTCTGACGCTGTGGAAAGGAGCCTGATAAGAATAACTGATTTCAAAACCGTTGACAATGCAGATTTGTTTAATAATGGATAAACCTAATCCGATAGAATCATCATTGCTGTTTCCTTTTTTAAAACGCTCAAAAAATTCATTGACATCATGATCAGGCTGATTGCCAGTATTTACAATTTCAAGGGTTTTCGGATCAAGTTTGATAAAAATAGATCCGTCTCTTTGGTTATGCTTGATGGCATTGGTCAATAAATTCTGCAAAAGTATTTCGGCCATATGGGGATGAATATTAATGAATACATCCGGCTGAATTTCACTTTCCAGAGAAATATTTTTCATCACAACCAAATCCTCAAAGTCTCGGGTAGCTTGGCACACAATTGCAGAAAGGTTTATTTCTTCCGCAAATGAGAACTCCTGATTTTCCAATCTTGCCAAGACAGCCAAAGAACCTACTATTCTGGTGATTTTTTCATTTGCTCCGTAGGCAGATGCTATTAGATTGGCTTGTTTGTCATCAATAGGAGTATCCATCAACAATTCCAGTTTTCCTCTTACCACTGCAACAGGAGTTTGGATTTCATGGGAAAGATTCTCCGAAAATTCCTTCATCACACGATAATCCTTCAACAGCTGAATGGACATCTTGTGAAGGAAGTCATTTAGCTTGATGAATTCCTCGGTGTTGGTCGGAGCAAAAGCCAAAGGTTTGTTTTCTTTAAATGAGAAGCCTTTGATTTTCTCCAGACTATGATGAAATGGAGAAAGTATTTTTTTGGAAATCATCCTACCTGTAATGGCAATAAAAATCAGCAGCAGGATAAAAATGGCGATCATGGTTTGCACAACCGTCTCGGTAATGTCGCTTGTTTCAATCACGATATTATAGGTCGAAAGATAGTAATGCTTTCCGTCGATCAGGTAGGAGCGGCTTGCTTTCAACTGTCTTTCCATCTGCTCCAGCTGATCATGCCAAGCCAAAGTATCCCGCACATTAAATGGCAATAGAGGAGATTCCGGTGGCAATTCCGCAATTTCTAACCGGTCCTTTTTCTTCAGGCGTTCAGGTTTGCCTTTTTCCAGAATTTGGGCATAATTGTCCAGCTGACGTTCCAATTCCTTTCCCTGCTCAAAATCTATCTCGGATTCCAGTTTTTGAAAAATAAGGATTCCACCCAGCAAAAGTACAATTGCCGAAATTCCAAGGTACCAAATAGTAAACGTATTGATCAGTTTCATGAAGCGGTTGTGTTGAATTTGTATCCGATACCGTATATGGTATTGATATAATCTTTACCCCCTGCCTGGCAGATTTTCTTGCGGAGGTTTTTGATGTGCTGATACACAAAATCAAAATTGGCCAGGTCATCTGTATAATCTCCCCACATGTGTTGGGCGATGGACTGCCTGCCCAAAACGCGGTTTTTGTTGGTGAGAAAGAAAAGTAAGAGGTCAAATTCCTTCTTGGTGAGATCCAGCGTTTTCCCGCAGACTATGGCTTCTAGGGTAAGGGTATTCAGCTTGATTTCGTTGAAAACCACTTCATAATTTCCATCAAGTTGGTTTCGGCGGTAAATGGCTTTCAACCGCGCATGAAGCTCCGGAAGATAGAAGGGTTTTGTCAGGTAATCATCTGCACCGAGATCCAACCCGTTGATTTTGTCTTCCAGTGCATTTTTGGCTGAAATGATCAAAATGTTACAAGCAAGTTTTTGGTCTTTGATAAAGCGCAGAATCTCCAGACCGTTTCCATCAGGAAGCATAATATCCAAAATAACGCAGTCGTACTTGAAAGAAAGGAGTTTGTCCTGGGCATCGAAGCAATTCTCGCAAGATTCACAGATCAGTCCCTCCTGACCCAAAAAGTCCAATATGTTTTTTGTTAATTCAACATTGTCTTCTACCAGAAGGATTTTCATGCTTCAAATTAATAATAAATTCCTGAAGAAACTTTGAAGTAAAACATCCTTGTCTCTAATCCGCACAGATTATTAACGGCGGTACCTAATAATTTGAATTTTTATTCCTCTTGGATGCCTGTAAAAAAAAATCAACCGTTATTTTATATTACTGATCCTCTTTTTTGTCACAATATTCAATCATTCAATGGATTGTATACAGCACAATAAAATCTAGAATCTATCCCTTGATAGTCCTAGTCGAAGCTTTAATATGGGATGAAAGTTTTTATTAACCTTGGAGAATTTACAAATAGTTTTGGATTGTCAGTTTCTACAAAGTTTTATTTTCCTCCTCCTCCTTTTGCTTCACCTGAGCGATTTCAAGGACATCGGCTTGGTTGATCCAGCCCTTTGAAACGGCATGAATGGCGGCCTCGGTTGTGTTTTTGACTAGCATCATTTCCACACCCAGAGCATTGATTTTTTGGGCAATTTCATTCACCTCCTCTGTTCTCTTGTTGCTGACGTCCCGGATATAAATCATTTTCACCCTCCCTGGTAAATCTTTAATAACCTGCAGGTAAATTTCAGGGTCCTCCTGGCCGCTGTCCCCGATGAGAATGAATGGAAGGTCCACAAAAACTTTCATGATGTGTTCTATCTGTTTCAATTTGTGTTCTGAGTGGCTGCCTGCAATAAATTGATCCCTGGTAAGCCCAAGATCCCGGAGCATCAAGGGTCCCTTCGGGATATTATGCACTTCCAAAAATTCCATCAGGAAATCATAAAGATTCCAGGGACTGCTTGATACATAAAAAAAAGGATTGCTTTCTACTCCGTCAGTTCCTTTTTCCAATGCTTTATAAAAAGCAGAAACCCCCGGAAAGGGAACCCGGGTATATGCATTCCGGGCAAAGGTAGTTTTCAGCATTTCCCACATTCTCATAGCGTCTGTAGTGACAATGGTATCGTCTATGTCCGAAATGATTGCATATTCAACCAGACCCCTTGGCACAAAAACCTGACTTTCCGCACTGACTTCACCTTGGTTTCGGATGATGGGATCAATAAGCGTCAGCGTGATTTTTTGCCATCTGGAAGCTTCTACCATCGGCAGGTGAGGATGGATTCTGAATTCAAAATAACCTTCATTATCAGATACAGCTACCTGTGCCATTCCCATAAAATCAGCTTTGACACGTGCTCCGGGGATGACCACGCTCATAAAACGTTTTCGCATATTCCCGACATTCCGCCAGGTGCTGTCAGAAACATGTGAAACCCGAACACCTTTATCCTGGATCACCCTACCCACAAAAAAGATTTCTGTTTCATTTCCAAAACCTTTATAGGGCTGGATCATGATGGATTTGATCAGCCCAAGTTTTATCCAAAGCCAAAGCCTTGCTTTCGATACCCGGAGCTTGGAGTAATATAGAAAAGGCAGCAGGATATTTTTTAGGTTCGACATAATAAATGGCTACAATCTAATCTTTAAAAAGACTAAGAAAGTAAACAATTCCAAAAATCCCTACATAAAGTTAGCTGCCTTTTTAAATGAAAATGTTTGAAAATGCAGTTAAAAGCATTGCCTGATTTATTCTGACTCCCGTATCTCAGAAACATTAACCCTGGAAATACCTTTAACCGCAAATTAAAATTAAGCTACAACCAGTTCAAGACCACTGATTTCTGAGAATATTTCCTCATCCAATAGATCATGAATACTGTTGATAACAAAGTCCGGAGAATAGGCGAATTTCTCAAGATCCTCCCTTTTTGTGGATCCGGTAAGCGTCAATACCGTTTTGAAGCCCATTTGAACTCCCCCCAGAATATCTGTTTCCATCGTATCCCCAATCATGATGGTATGTGCTGACCGGGTTTGTAGTTCTGCTTTTGCCAGCCGCATCATGACAGGACTTGGTTTTCCTGCGCTGAAGGCTTTTTTACCGGTCGCCGGTTCAATCATGGAAACAAAAGCGCCGCAACCCGACCTGATTGAGCCATTGGCACTGGGACAGTACGGATCCAGATTGGTGGCGATCAGCTTTGAACCTTTCATCACCATGTTTATGGCTTTATCAACCGACTCCAACATAACTGTCCTGCCCTCCCCAATGACAACATAGTCGGGGTAATCATCCACAATTGAATAGCCATTTTGATGCAGAGCTGTCAATAAACCTCCTTCACCGATGACATAAGCTGTTCCATTGGGTTTTTGGGAGGCAAGATATCTGGCTGTGGCAATGGCACAGGTGAAAATGTGTTTTTCCCCCACATTGATACCCATCCTTTTTAATTTCTCGACTACATCCTTGCAGTTCCTTTGACTGTTATTGGTCAGGAAAAGAAAAGGTATATCCTCTTCAAGCAACAAGTGAATAAATTCTCTGGCGCCGGGAATCAATTCACTCCCTCTATAAATCACGCCGTCCATATCAATTAAGAATCCTATATTCGTTTTCATTATTTTCACATTTAAATTACAAAGTTCTAAATTATTGATAATTCAATTATAAATCAAAAATATTTCTTAATAATTAACAAAAAGGTTTAATTAATAATTATTTGATAATAAGAAAAGTGATTTATTAACGATATGATTTTTAACTTTAAATATTTTGAACACTTATTTTAGGTTTTAAATTTCAAAATTATCAATGCTTCGGAAACCTCTACTCACAATTCCGAAGCTTAGTTTTGATAACTGAAATTCTCTAGGTAAATTATTATCCTTCAATCCTAACACAATCAACAGCTATGAAAAAAAGAAGAGATTTCCTAAAACAGGTAGGCTTTGCCACTTCAGTGTTAGGTTTGGGCTTTCCGCTTACTGGGTTGACCATAAAAAATGAGGACCCTTTATTTAAGATATCGCTTGCAGAATGGTCAGTGAACAGACCGCTTTTTGCGGGTCAGCTGGACCATTTGGATTTTCCCAAAATGGCCAAGAAACACGGAATCGATGCCGTGGAATACGTCAACCAATTTTTTATGGATAAAGCCAAGGATAAGGATTACCTGAGGGAGATGAAGATCAGGGCTGAGGGAGAGGGAGTGGCTTCTGTACTGATCATGTGTGATCGGGAGGGAATGTTGGGCGCAACGAGCCCGGAAGAACGGGAAAAAACGGTCGAGAACCATAAGAAATGGGTGGAGGCTGCCAAATTTTTGGATTGTCATTCGATCCGGATCAACGCATATACCGATATCCCCTGGAGTGAGGATCCCCAAAAAGCCAAAGAAGCCATGAACCTGGTGAGTGACGGGATGAGACAAATGTGTGAGTTTGCGGATGCGCATGGGATTAATGTCATCATAGAAAACCACGGGGGTTTTTCCAGTAATGCTCAGTGGCTGGCGGAAATGCTTCGACAAACCGATCATCCAAGGGCAGGTAGTTTGCCGGATTTTGGCAATTTCCGAATTCATCAAGATGATCAAAAGGTGGTTTCTTACGATTCCTATAGGGGTGTGGATGAGCTGATGCCGATGGCAAAAGGTGTCAGTCTCAAACCCGATGGTTGGGATGATAAGGGTAATCAAATCCCTGTTGATTATGAACGCATGATGAAAATCGTTCTTTCACACAATTACCATGGATATGTAGGCATCGAACATGGGGAAAAAGACCGGGAATGGGAGAGCATCGTGGAGATCAAAAATACCTTGGTGGAGGTGCGGGATTTGCTTAAAGCTTGATATTCAAATAATCAAAGGTTTTCCAGTAAAAGAATCTTATACCGGCTCAGGATATCTGATTTTTTTTAACATTTTTTATGTGTCAACATGAACCCTATTCTCTGTTTGTGTAAAGGAAACAACTCATATTCGTACCTTTGCTTTATGGAAGAAATGAAGAAGAGAGACATTCGCAAACTCACGCTGAGTGAATTGGAAGAATTTTTTCTTGGGAAAGGCGATAAAAAGTTCAGGGCAAAGCAAGTTTATGAATGGCTTTGGCAAAAATCACTGAAGAACTTTGATGAGATGAGCAATATTTCCAAAGCTACTCGGGAATTGCTGAAGGAAAATTTTACCATCAATTACATTCTGGTGGATCTGATGCAGCATTCGAGCGACGGTACTATCAAAAATGCCGTCAAACTTTTTGATGATAAAATAGTAGAATCAGTGTTGATCCCGACTTCCAAAAGGATCACTGCCTGTGTTTCCTCGCAGGTGGGTTGCAGCTTGGATTGCAATTTCTGTGCAACTGCCCGCCTGAAAAGAATGCGGAACCTCAATCCGGATGAAATCTATGATCAGGTAGTGGCTATCAAAGAAGAAGCAGAAACTTATTTTCAAAGGCCCCTGACCAACATCGTCTTTATGGGTATGGGCGAGCCTTTATTGAATTATGCCAACGTCATTGCCGCTATAGACAAGATCACCTCCCCGGATGGACTGGGAATGGCACCCAGAAGAATTACCCTTTCGACCGTAGGGATTCCAAAAATCATCCGAAAAATGGCAGATGAGGAGGTCAAATTCAATCTTGCGGTTTCGCTCCACTCCGCCATCAATGAAACCCGGAGCCGCCTTATGCCCATCAATTTGGTCAATCCGCTGGAAGATCTGGCAGATGCACTGCAATACTGGTATCAGATTACCCAAAGAAAGGTGACCTATGAGTATGTTATTTGGGAGGGCATCAACGATGACGAGAACCATGCGCGGGCATTGGCCAAGTTCTGTAGAATCATTCCGTCCAAGGTGAACATCATCCAATACAACCCCATCGATGAGGGCGAGTTTCGACAAGCTTCCAAAGAGGCTGTGGGGATGTATGTGAGGATTTTGGAATCCCAGGGAATAATAGCCAAAGTCCGAAAATCAAGGGGTCAGGACATCGACGCCGCCTGTGGACAGTTGGCCAATAAAAACGAAGTGGCTTCCTTAGGATGATTTTTGATTAAAAAAGTATTGTTTCAATATCAGTAGATCAGCAGAAATGAAAAAGTTTGGATTGTTTGTGGTGTTGGTTTGTGTTCTTGGGTCGGCTTATGCCCAGGAACAAGGAGATTTGCGGATACAGGCGGGAGGGGATTACAGATTGACCATCAAGGAGTACGGCAGCCATTTGGGTTTGGAATATTTTTTTGCGGACAAATTCTCGTTGGCTCCCACTTTTACGGTGTGGTTTCCTGAACTGGGCAATTCCTTCAATCTGAATGCTGACTTGAGGTATTTTTTAAGTGAGGGCGTTTCACAGCTGTATGTATTGGTTGGTTATACGAATTATTGGATCAATACCCAACCGGGCAATCCCGGAGTTTCTTTGACCAGACCGGGAGCGAATGTAGGTATTGGTGCTTTTATAAAAGCCACGGATCGCTTTGGGTTCAATACAGAAATCAAGTTCCAAAGCCAGAATACCAGATGGCCTGTTTTTAGAGTTGGAGGAGTTCTGATCATAAATTGAAAAGCTACTTTTTGCTGAATTCGAAAAGCTTTCTTTTCTCTTCCTTGCTCAATGCATCATATCCTTTTTCGGCGATTTTATCCAGAATCTGATCGATTTCTTCCTGTGTTGCATCCGCAAAATTGGTTTGGGGACCGGGTTTTCGAGGTTTTGGATCACCTGTGTCAGTTGTTCCCGAATAAGATTTTTTTCTGTACGAAACCTTTACTTTTGGTCTTTTTGTAAAAAGATTTCCAATAAACTGGCCGACAACCTGAACGGGTCTGCCGAGGTCATTGCCTTTTTGAAGCTGGAGAATATAAAAGAATCCCAATGCTGCTCCGCCCAAATGTGCTAGTTCTCCACCGGCATTGTTTCCTGCGGAATTAGCAAATGCAACTATAACATAAAAAATTGCTATATACTTGATTTTTACCGGACCGAGCAATATAAGGTGGAATGAGGTATTCGGGGCAAGTGTTGCGGCAGCTACTACTATGGCATATACTCCTGCACTGGCACCCATCATCCTGGACACGGGTAATGCTTCCTGGAAATACGGTGCGACATTATACATCAAAACGTATAAAGCAGCGCCTGCTATTCCTCCCAATATATATATATTTGCCAGTTTTCTGCTTCCAAGATATTCCATTACCAGCAAGCCAAACCAATAAAGGAATAACATGTTGAAGAGAATGTGGAATATTCCTTCGTGCAAAAACATGTAAGTAAGCAGGGTCCATGGCTGGAATATAAACTGTGAAAGATCAGCCGGCATCATCAGATAGGTGAGCATTGATCTATACAAACCCTCACCTCCGCCTATGGTCAAGAAAACGCGAAATACCAGCACAACAAAAAATACCAGTATATTGATCGCCAAGATCTTATAGAGGCTGTTGTCGCTATGATTGAAAGCGTTTTTTAAATTATCCCAAAATCCTCCGTACATAATATTTTCTAATAGAAGTCACTTCTGCTTTTTTTCCAATAGTAGACCATTGCTGCGCCGATTGCCAGACCGCTAAGATGCGCAAAATGAGCTACATTATCCATAGGATTATTGTTGATAACGCTATATACTGTGTAAAGTCCATAAAAAAGAACCAGGTATTTAGCTTTTACCGGCATCGGCGGAAACAGCAGGAAAAGCTGGGTATTAGGGAAAAGCATCCCAAATGCTATCAATACCCCGAACAAAGCTCCTGAAGCGCCCACCATTGGGATATTAGCCTGAAGATCCCGCACACCCATCATGTTGTCCTTTGCCCTTTGGATCAGACTGGTGTCATCCCGGTTTCTGCTCAGTTCGTCCACCAAATCATAAACTGCCGGATTATAATAATGCCTGTTGTCACTTACAAATTTACTGAAAAGTTCCGGACTTGGATTTTCATAAAATTGGCTGATCCGCTCATCCATTTGATGCATCCTGTAGGATGTATACCCCGAATATAACAAACCTGAACCTACTCCGCAAACCATCCACAAAGCAAGTATTTTTTTGGGTCCCAGAAATTGCTCCAACAAAGGTCCAAAGATAAACAACCCAAACATGTTGCTGAAAAGATGCCAGAAATCAGCATGCATGAACATATAGGTCAAAAACTGGGTAGGAGAAAATTTTGGGCTTTGAACATAGTAAAGCGCAAACATACCCTTGAGCTGAGGCATTAAATAGGAAGTAATCAAAAAGATTCCAACGGTAATAAGTAAAATGTTTTTGACTACGGGAGTTAAATTTCTGAACATATCTTACTGATTGAAAAATGCATGTATTTTAGGTAAATCCAATTTTACAAAGGTTTTGTTCCCCGACAATCCATAATTGGGATTTTTGCAGGCAAATAAATGACCCACCAAAGTTTCCATTTCGGGACTACTTAACCGGGTTCCTTTTTTTGTTGATGATTTTTTGGCTAAGGAACGGGCAAGATTTTCTCTTTTGTCCAAAGACAGCTCTGATCTGAAATGTTTGAACTGTTCCAGCAAGCCTTCAAATAATGATTTTTCATTATTGACCTGAATATCCGCAGGAACTCCCTGAATGATGAGTGCTTCCCTACCGAACTCTTCCACCACGAAACCCAGACTGTTCAGTTCGGATTTCAAATCCATCACCAGAGCAAAATCTGCTTGACTAAGGCTGATCTGCTGCGGAAACAGACATTGCTGAGATGCCCCGGAAGCATTCTGGAGCTGCTTGATATACCTTTCGTAAAGGATTCGTTCATGTGCTGCCTGCTGATCCAGGATCAATAGTCCCGAAGACATTTGGGCAACTATATAACCCAGCTCTACCTGAAAGGTTGCTCCCGTAGTTTCTGTCACCTCGGAAAACACCAAATTTCCTTTCAAGTCGCTGGCCTTGGAGGAAAATGTAAGAACATCTGTTTCCCCTTTCCGGGAAGATTGCTGCGAAACATTTCGCAATCCATCAAAATTGTTGTTTCCTTCAAAAAGCTGTTCCCATCCCGAAACATCCTGTTTTTTTAGATTGGGGCTATTGAAAATTTTGTAGCTGTTTTCCCTGCTTACCGCTTCTTTTTTCTCCTCATCATGCTTCCAGTTTTCTGCAAAGTTTACATCAAGACTGAAATCCAGCGTAGGAACCACGTTGTGTGCTCCAAGTGCCTGTTTTATTGCAGATCTGACCACACCGTATACTGTACGTTCATCGTCAAACTTGATTTCTGTTTTGGTGGGATGCACATTGATATCAATATGGCAAGGGTCTATTTCCAAAAACAACACGTAAAAAGGCTGCATCTCGCCGGACATCAGACCCTCATAAGAATGCGAGACAGCGTGGTGAAGATAATTGCTTCTAATGTATCTGTTGTTGACAAATAAAAATTGTTCACCTCTGGTTTTTTTGGCGTTTTCAGGTTTGCCTACATAGCCTCTTACATTAAGATGAGGGGTTTCTTCGGTACAGGGAACCAATTGACCCTGATAGGATTTTCCGAATATTCCCAGAATTCTTTGACTCAGTTTGCCTGGAACAAGATTGAAAAGCTCCATATCATTTTGTATAAATGCGAAACCTATTTCAGGATAAGATATGGCAACCCTTTGGAATTCTTCAACCAGATGACGCATTTCCACAGGGTTGGATTTAAGAAAATTCCTTCTGGCAGGAACATTAAAAAACAGGTTCTTAACGCATACGGAAGTTCCTTCAGGACAGGAAACCGGTTCTTGTTTCTTCACCTCAGAACCCTCTACTTGAAGCAGGGTTCCCAGCTCCTCGCCTGTTTGCCTGGTTTTCATTTCCACCTGAGCCACAGCAGCGATGGAGGCCAAAGCCTCTCCACGGAAACCAAAGGTAAGTATGGTGAAGAGATCCTGTGAACTCTTGATTTTGGATGTGGCATGCCTTTCAAAACTCATCCTTGCATCTGTCATAGACATCCCCTTACCATTGTCAATTACATGGATCAGTGTTTTGCCGGCATCTTTCACCAATACATGAATCTGAAGGGCTCCTGCATCCACAGCATTTTCCAACAGTTCTTTCAGTGCTGATGCAGGTCTCTGGACGACCTCACCTGCTGCAATTTGATTGGCTATGGCATCCGGTAGTAGATGAATGATGTCACTCATCTTCCCGAGTTCCGACGTAATCTGACAAAGAAGACAAGCAGTCCGATACCGATTCCTACAAATAATAACACATATAGGGCCATGGTTCCGTAGTAGACAAAGCCAAGCAGAGTGCCTAAAAGAAATACGATGATGACCAGTCTCATCAGACCTGTGTTATTGAGCACAGATTCGCTGCGGCCCCTGATGGGACTTCCCTGTGTAAATGCTCCCCTGAGGGAAGATCCATAGTCCCGATGGAAGGCTTCATCCATTTCTTCTTCCGAACGTATCACTCCGTCTGACTGAAGTTGCCTTCTGATCATTTCGGTTCTTTGTTCAACCTGTTCTTTGACCGGATCATAATACCGTGGCTTTACATCAAAGCGCATGGGACTGTTTGTTCTGAATATAGATGGAAATTTCATGATGCGAATAAAATCAAGTGGATTATTTTTCGTTATTTATCAAACCCGTTATTTTATCAATTAGATATTCTTGGCCTGAAAATTTCGTGTATGTTTGCACGATACGATGTATATTAACACAAAGTTATTTTAAAATTTAAGCAATAAAAATTAAACAGTAGCATGAAAGGAAAAGTTTGGAGTACACTTTTAGGATTACTTATTATTTTCCAGACAGATGCTGTTACAGGAAGTGAGAAGAGTAGCGAAAAGGATCCGTTGATGACAGAAGATTTCCGAAAACAAATGATCTGGGTGGACAGTGTTTTTACCGGTCATTCCTTTGAAGATCGTCTCGGTCAGCTTTTTATGATTGCTGCTTATTCCAACAAGGATGAAAAACACAAACAGGAAATTGCGAAGCTGATCAGGGAGGAAAACCTGGGTGGGCTGATTTTTTTTCAGGGAGGACCTGTAAGACAAGCCAACCTGACCAATTATTTTCAATCAATTGCCGGGACTCCCCTTTTCATAGCCATGGATGCTGAATGGGGCATCAACATGCGGCTTGATTCCGTCATTACTTTTCCGAAGGCCATGACATTGGGAGCTTTGCCGAATGATGAACTGGTATACGAAATGGGTAAAGAGATGGCGCGGCAGTTTCACGAACTCGGTATGCACATCAATTTCGCCCCGGTAGTGGATGTCAATTCCAATCCCAACAATCCAGTAATCGGATATCGGGCATTCGGTGAAGAAAAAAGATTGGTTACCCGGAAATCCCTCGCCTATATGAAGGGTCTTCAGGATAACGGTATTATGGCAAATGCCAAACATTTTCCGGGTCACGGAGATACCGAGACAGACTCCCATTATTCGCTGCCTGTAATCCGGCATTCCGAATCCCGTATCAAAGACATTGATCTATATCCCTATCGGGAATTAATGGACGCGGGACTTATGAGCGTGATGGTGGCCCATCTTCATATTCCCAGTCTGGACAGTGAAAAGAACAAAGCGACTACACTTTCTAAATATGTGGTAAGTGACCTGCTCAAGAAGCAGATGAATTTTGAAGGTCTGATTTTTACTGATGCCCTGAATATGAAAGGCGTGAGCAGTTTTAACAAGCCTGGGGAAGTGGATGTATTGGCATTGATTGCAGGAAACGATATCCTGCTTTATTCCCAGGATGTACCAAAAGCAAAAGCCTTGATTATGCAGGCGATTGCGCAGGGAAAAATCAGCAGACAGGAAGTGGATGAGCGGGTGATTAAGATCCTGAAAGCAAAATATTGGGCCGGTTTGGACAAACCCCAAAGAATCAACACACACAATCTGGTTGAAAGAATATCAGGTCCTTACACCGAGCTGATTGTGGAGAAACTGTATGCAGATGCGATAGCTGTCACCACAAACAAAAACAACCTGCTCCCACTCAAAAATCTTGACCTGATGAACATAGCATCGGTCTCCATTGGAGGCGACGGTAAAGTTTTTCAAAAAAAGCTGGACAAATATGCCAAAGTAGAACATTTTGAAATACCTAAAGGAAGTACCGATGCTAATCTGAAAACACTTAGAGACAAGCTGTCTACTTTTAATACTGTTATTGTCGGAATAATGGGAGTGACAAACAGCCCCTCCAAAGGATTTGGAATCAGTGAGTCGGATATCGCATTTGTAAAAAAGATTGCCACAGAGAAAACAGTGATTTCAATATTGTTCGGAAACGGATATGCTTCCAAATATCTGGATGGGTTACCCCATAATATCCTGGCATTCGAAAACAATGAATTCACCCAGAGACTTACTCCTGAGATAATATTTGGTGCCAGACCTGCCAAAGGTACATTGCCGGTAACTGCAAGTGGGCTGACCAGAATCGGAAGCGGTGGATATCTGGAAGGTTTGGGCAGGCTTTCCTACAGTCTACCCGAAAGCCAGAAGATGGACAGTAAGGTCTTGGCAAAAATAGAGGGTGTAATGCAAAAGGCCATTGTTAACAGAGCCATGCCGGGAGGTGTAGTTTTGGTAGCCAGAAAGGGGCAGGTGGTGTTTGAAAAAGCTTTTGGTTTTTTTGATTACAATAAATCCCAAAAAGTGACCACGGAAACCATATATGATCTGGCTTCCATTACCAAGGTGATGGCGACCACTCAGGCAGTTATGTTCCTAGCCGGAAGGGATTTGATAGATATGGAACGACCGATTTCCAGATATATACCTGAGCTGAAAAACACAAATAAAGGCGACCTTTTGTTAAAGGATATTATGGCCCATGAAGCCGGTTTGGTAGCCTATATTCCACATTATGCCCGAACCGTCACTGCAGGTAGCTGGAAGAAGGAATATTTTAGGGAAAAACCCGAAATGGATTATTCTCTTCCTGTGTCAAATGAAATGTTCGGATTGACTTCCCTGCGCGACAGTATCTGGAACTGGACAGTGAAGTCGGAGTTGAGTAGGATGGATCCCGGAAAAAGAAGACATGGGTATGTTTACTCTGATCTTACTATGTACCTGATGCAGGAAGTCGTTGAGCGGGTTACAAACCAGCCGATGCAGGATTTCTTGGATCATAATTTCTATTCACCGTTAGGTTTGTATACGATGACCTATAATCCTGCTCAAAAATATTCCATTGATCTTATAGCTCCGACAGAGGATGATATTACTTGGCGCAAGAGACTTGTAAAAGGATATGTGCATGATCAGGGTGCTGCAATGTATGGTGGAGTAGCGGGACATGCCGGACTATTCAGCACAGCAAATGATCTGGCTGTTATGATGCAGATGATGCTGAATGGTGGACATTATGGAAATGCGTATTTGTTGGATGAAAAAGTCATTAAGGATTTTACCAAAAGGCAGTCAAACCAAAGCCGTAGGGGCTGGGGATGGGACAAACCTGATCCCGAGCGAGGAAAGGGTGGAAGTTCAGGCAAACTTGCCCCAAAAAGTTCTTTTGGACATACAGGCTTTACAGGTACATGCGTATGGGCTGATCCTGAAAATGACCTGATTTACGTCTTTCTATCAAACAGGGTAAACCCAAGTGCAAGTAACAACAAATTACTTACCGAAGGAGTACGGACAGAAATCCATGATATTATTTACCAATCAATGATTAATTGAACCGTAGAGAGGATATGGAATTCATAGGCGTATTGGAAGAGGCCAATTGGAATTTTCAAAAGGCTGATCTTGACCTATCTTAGATAAAATTCATCAATAAGATTCTTGATTTTGAACAAAAGCCTCTATATCTCGTGTTTATAGGCTATCAAATAAACTTAGAAAAAAATAGTTTTATGAAAATCGGGATTGTATGTTATCCAACCTTTGGAGGCAGTGGTGTTGTTGCAACGGAATTGGGCATCGCTTTAGCCAAAAAAGGACATCAAGTTCACTTTATCACTTATCGACAACCGACCCGCTTTGATTTTTTCAGCCAAAATCTCTTTTATCATGAGGTTGACATCAAGAGTTATCCCCTTTTTGAGCATGCTCCTTACGAACTGGCCTTGGCAAGCAAGATGGTGAATGTGGTAAAATATGAAAATTTGGACCTCCTCCATGTCCATTATGCTATCCCACATGCCTCAGCAGCCTATATGGCCAAACAGATTCTCAAAGAAGAGAATATTTATATACCCGTGGTGACAACCCTTCATGGGACGGATATTACTTTAGTTGGTAGGGATCCAAGTTATGCACCTGTGGTCACTTTCAGTATCAATAAATCCGACGGGGTGACGGCAGTTTCTGAGGATCTTCGAAAATCCACTTTTGATCATTTTGATATCAAAGCCGAGATTGATGTTATTCCGAATTTTATAGATTTGGAGCGGTTTAAAAAACTGAAAAAGGAACATTTTAAATTTGCTATTTGTCCTCATGGTGAAAAACTGATTGTCCATACTTCCAATTTCAGAAAAGTGAAACGTGTGGAGGATGTGATAAAAGTATTTTATGAGCTAAGGAAGGTAATTCCTGTCAAGCTTCTCTTGGTTGGTGATGGTCCCGAGCGTGATAGAATGGAAATTTTGTGCCGAGAGCTGGGAACCTGTGTGGATATCAGATTTTTGGGGAAACTGGACCTTGTAGAAGAGGTGCTTTCAGTTGCGGATTTGTTTATGATGCCATCCGAAAAAGAAAGCTTTGGTTTGGCAGCCTTGGAGGCAATGGCCTGTGAAGTCCCAATCCTTTCTTCAAATGCAGGTGGAATTCCCGAGCTGAATATAGATGGTGTTACAGGTTATGTTTGCAATATCGGAGACATTGAAACCATGACAAAAAAGGCCTTGCAAATACTGGATGATCGCAATCTTCCGCTTTTTAAAGAAAATGCTTTGAAGAGAGCAAAAGAATTTGATGTTTCTAAAATACTTCCTCTTTATGAGGCGTTTTATCAAAAAACGATAGAAAAATCAATGAAGTTGACCAATCAGATTTGATTAAATTATTTGGGTTAAATCAGTGATTTTTCGGCTTATTTAAAGAATTGATTTAAATTTGCTTGAAATTCAGCATTTTGGGATCTGCCTTTTGCAGAAAATTTTAAGATTCATGTGTCGTGAAAATTGTTTGAAGAAGAATGAATACCATGAAAAAAATAGGAAGACTGGATAAACCCGATAACAACGGCAGTGCCCACTTATTTGACAATCCGATTCTGGAGAGAATTTCCAGAACCCACATAAGCGTTCCCATAATTTTGTTTTTCTGTATAGGTGCTGTTTCTTTTTACTATGCAGTGACAGTTACAGAAATTTCACTCGGACTAGGATTGGTGATTTTGTTGGCCGGGATTTTTGCCTTTACTTTTGTGGAGTATATGATGCACAAGTATTTGTTTCATATGGAGCCTGATACGCCCGTCAAGGACAAGGTACAATATAATGTTCACGGGGTACACCATGATTATCCAAAAGATAAGGACCGATTGGCAATGCCTCCTTTTGTCAGTGCCGCCTATGCACTTATATTTTATATCGTATTTACTCTGTTGATGGGAGAATATGCCCTCTATTTCTTACCCGGATTTTTGATCGGGTATTCCGGCTATTTGGCAGTCCATTACATAGTGCATGCCTATCAGCCACCTAAAAACTTTCTCAAAATCCTATGGGTGAATCATGCCATTCATCACTACAAAGATCCCGATGTTGCTTTCGGTGTGAGTACCCCTCTTTGGGATTATATTCTTGGCACAATGCCTAAAAAAGAAAAATAATCTACAAACCCTCTACTTAAAGCAGAGGGTTTTTTATTACTGCATTTATTCCTCTGAATGAAAATTTCAATTATCGGTATGGGCTGGTTAGGCGAGCCATTAGCCAAACAATTAAGAGCCAATAACTATGAAGTGGCGGGAAGCACCACTTCCTCTGATAAAAAAATCAGGCTGGAGCGATCCGGATTTGATGTCGATTTGCTGAGTTTTAATCCCCATCCCCAAGGAATTGGTTATCAAAAACTCTTCGCAACTGATATTCTTTTTATCAATATCCCACCAAGAACACGAACATTACCCTCAACCCATCATCCTGAACAGATCAAGTTTTTGAAAGAGATGGCTATTCAGGCAGGTATAAAAAAGGTCATCTATATAAGTGCTACCTCTGTTTATCCTGATCAAAATCAGATTGCCAGGGAGACGGATAAACTTACTTCAGAAACCACCGGAAATGCAGCCCTATTTCAATCGGAGCAAATCCTCTTGAAGGACAAGAATTATGATTTGACAATTTTACGCTTGGGAGGCTTGCTGGGAGTTGACAGGATTCCGGGCAGGTACTTTTCGGGAAAGGAAAATGTGGTAGGGGATACACCTGTAAATTATATCCATCGAAATGATGCCTGTAATCTCATCCAATGGATAATCGAAATGAAGCTCTGGAATGAAATTTTCAATGGAGTCGCCCCTGAGCATCCTCTGAGAAAAAACGTTTATATCAGGAATGCAGTTGATCTAGGATTTCCTCCCCCTTTAAACTTTGCGCCGGAAGGTGTCAAGAGTTGGAAGGAAATTTCAGCTGAAAAAATCCTAAAAACAGGTTTTGGCTTTGATTACCCAAATCCTTTAGAATTTTCATATGAAAAATAAAAAAAAACAGCCATTGAAAATCAATTTAGACGATTTTTAATGGCTGTTTTTGATCTTGGGCTATTAATTGCACTAAGCTTTATTGAGCATTTTGCTCCTCTTGAGGAATCAGTTTGACCATCAAACCTGTGGCTTCTGTGATGGCATAAATAAATCCATCCGGACTTTGAGCCACTTGCCTTACTCTTCCAATATCCTGAAGCAGAATCTCCTGATCGGCATATTCTGTCCCATTCAGCTCCACTCTTGCAATGTGCATTTTGGCAAGTGCGGCTACCATCAGGTTTCCTTTCCATGCCGGATATCGATCTGAAGTGACCAAAGCCAGCCCGCATGTAGCAATGGACGGGTCCCAAAATGTTACCGGTTGCTGCATTCCTTCTTTCTCCTGAATATCGGTAAGAACCGTTCCGTCGTAGTTCATTCCATAAGAAATGACAGGCCATCCGTAGTTCTCTCCTTTTTGGATTAGGTTCAGTTCATCTCCGCCTTTTGGGCCGTGTTCAACCGCCCAAATCCGGTTGTTTTCTTTGTCATACACCATTCCCTGAGGGTTCCTGTTTCCATAAGTCCAGATGGATGGTACTGCTCCGGGAGTATTTACAAAGGGATTGTCTTCAGGAATTCTGCCGTCATCATGTATTCTATGGATTTTTCCGTGAGCATTGTCCAGTTCCTGTGCATTGGCCGGTCTGGATCCTTTATCTCCGTTTGAATAATATAGATAATTGTCCTTGTCAAAAATGATTCTTGAGCCAAAATGTCTTCCACCTTCCCACTCAGGAAGATTGACGATTATTTCCTCTTGGTCGGTTAGCGTGTTTCCTTCCAATTTAGCCCGCATGATTGCCAATACACCACCATCTCCCGAATCTTTGGCATAAGAAATATAAATCCAGCCATTGTTGGCATAATCGGGGTGAAGGGTAATGTCCAATAAACCTGCCTGATTTACTTCGTGGACTTTGGGTACACCTTCCAGTTTTTGTCCGGTAAATTTATCATCTTCGAAAACCAGGATTTCACCTTTTCTTTCTGTTACCAGCATTCTGCCGTCCGGTAGCCAGGTCATTCCCCATGGATTTTCTAACTCTGTATAAAGTGTATCCACTTTTATGGTCATTTTTTCGGTTTTCACAGCAAATGGATCCATTGGTGCAGGTTCGGCCGTTTCTTCCTTAACATCACAGGATACCATAGCAAATAGTAAGGCAGCTGGAAAAAGTAAGGACAATTTTTCATTAATTTTCATAGGATCATGTTTGGTTTGAACACAAATTTAATCAATTTGAGATGAAATTGTTTGGAGGATTATTGAAAAGGTGATGGATGGTTTGGATTTGATGCTATCCCGAACCTCTTAGTAATCCTTAATTTTATGTATGTAAACCTGTCAGGAAAATAATATGAATCAGATTTGGATAATGACCTCGGCATTTGACCAGTTAAACCTGGATCAAACCATTGAGAAAGCAATAGAATCCGGCGTGCAGGGACTGGATGTATGTGTATTCAGAAAAGATGGGACCCGGGATGATTTTGTGGCCACCCATTTGGATTATGATAATTTTGGAGTTGATGATGCAAAAGCAGTTATCGATAAATTCAATGCTGCTAAACTTCGCCTTTCAATCGGTACTTTTGACAATCTTATCGGAGGCGATCCATTGCAGAAAACCAAAAATCAGGATCATCTTCTAAAGTTGATCCGGATGGCACACCTGATGGGTGGTGATGAAAATGATGTCTTGGTGGGCACTTTTGCCGGCTACAACCATGAATTGGGGATACAGGAAAACGGGTTCGAAAAAAATCTGGAAGAATATCAACGCGTTTTTTCTCCCATTATCAAATATGCAGAAGATCTCGGGGTGACAATTTTATATGAAAACTGCCCCATGGAAGGGTGGCGATCCTCGGGCTATTCCACAACCTACAATAATCTTCCAGGAGTGTTGGCAGCCAGAAAGATCATGTATGAATTGATTCCAAGTAAAGCGCATGGCGAAATTTATGATCCCTCACATGATGTCTGGCAGCAGACGGATCCCGTGGCTGTGATTAAGAATACAGCATTGCCGAGGTTGAAAAGGATCCATGTCAAATCAACCCGGAATGTTTCGGACCCCTTCTGGGGAAATATGTATCCCATGCAAAAAGTGAAACCTGACTGGGCGGCCAAGGCGGGCATTCCATTTAGCCAAAACGAATGGGACAGGCATCATTACGAAGCTACACTACCGGGCTTTGGGTTGGGTGACAGCATGGATTGGCGGGCTTTTGTAAATGCTTTAAAGGAAAAAGGATTTACAGGTCCCTTTGAAATAGAAAATGAAGCCTCATTGTCCAAACAAACAGGCAATATGGCGGCGATCATGCAGGGGTGTAAGGCTGCCGTCCAAAACCTTGCACCATTACTTTATCCTCTTTCAGAATCGGGTTATGTTTATCCGGAAGCTGACATCCAGCCTTTGAGACAGCTTGTCAATACCGATATCCCGATTGTGAAAATGGAAAATCTGAAGTAATTTATAATGGGATTGTTGAAATATCAGTTAGTTTTCTTCAGCTCAATAAGATCATCATGAAAACAGAAATAAAAACGGTGGAGGAGTACATTCAGACTTTTCCGGAGGAGATTCAAAAGATTTTGGAGAAGGTAAGGCTTACTATTAAAGAAAAGGCTCCGGATGCGAAGGAAGGTATCAGTTATGGAATGCCTGCTTACAAAACGAAGGGAAAGCCATTGGTTTATTTTGGAGGATTTAAAAATCATGTCGGATTTTTTGCCACGCCGACAGGGCATTCCGAATTTGCAGATCAACTTAGTAAATACAAGCAGGGAAAAGGTTCAGTGCAATTTCCTTTTTCACAACCTATTCCGTATGACCTTATTGCAAAAATTGTTGGATTTCGGGTGAAAGAGAATGAGCCAAAGAAAAATCAATAGAACATGCTTATGGAGTAAGACATTTCTAATTCCGCTTTTTGGAGGTATTCAGTTTAAAGGAATAAAAACTCTTACCCAATTCACCTTCTTTGTCTTTTTTTACCAATCCTTCGGTCAGTTTATTCAGGGCTTCAACTTTGTATTCGAAATCTCCTTTTAACGTCTCCCGATATTGGTTGATGTTTTCTACCAGTTCGTTGATGTCTTCGGGAATGACTTCTTCCAAAAGTTGGCGCAACCTTTTGGCTGTTGTTGGGGATTTACCATTGGTGCTGATTGCGATTTTGACATTTCCTTTTGTCACAATTCCTCCCAGGTAAAAATCGCAGAGTGCGGGAGTATCGGCCACATTCACGAGCAGATATCGCTCTTTGGCCTCATCGTGGATCTGTTTGTTTACGGCTTTATCATCTGTCGCAGTAATTACAATATGTTTGGCTCCCAGATATTTTTCATGATAAACATCCCTGATCATAGTTACATTAGCACTCTTCTCCGCCAGCTCCACAAACTCTTCCGAAAATTCTCTCGAAACGGCTGTAACATGGGCTTGAGGACTGCTTTTCAACAAAAACGACAACTTCTCAGTGCCCACAAATCCCCCGCCAACCAAGAGGATATTGAGTTGGTGGACTTTTAGGAAAATGGGATAAAGTTCGTTCATGGAAAATTAAAATTATGGGGTGGTAAAACGGCAATTAATCAAAATAGGAAGGAGATAAAGGTCAGAATCTTATTTTACTTTGACCAACACTTCTTTATAAATGTCCATCAGCTGGTAACTTTCTTTGACTACTTCTCCAATAATGATGATGGCAGGGGCTCCTATGCCTGAATCCAAAGCCTTTTTTTCGATGTCATTGATCGTACCTGCTACAACATGTTGTTCTGAAGTAGTTCCACTTTGAATGATCGCAATTGGCAGGTCAGCCTTATATGCTTTCTGATATACTTTTACGATTTCCGCAAGTTTTTTTGTTCCCATCAGAACCACTACCGTTGCTGTAGATTGCGCAGCCAAGTGTAAATCACGGGAAAGTTCTCCTGAAGAAGTGGTCCCTGTTATCACCCAGAAACTTTCAGATACCCCTCTTTTTGTCACGGGAATTCCGGCGGCCGCGGGTACGGATACCGCTGAAGTAATGCCGGGAATAACTGTGGTCGGAATGCCAAAGGCTTCAATATAATCAATTTCTTCAGAACCTCTTCCGAATACAAATGGATCTCCTCCTTTTAATCGGACAACATGTCCATGTTTTAAGGCATTTTCAACACAAAGGCTATTGATGTCTTCCTGAGGATTTTGTTGGCTGCCGTGTCTCTTTCCAACATAGATTTTAATTGCCTTTTCAGGCGCATGTTTCAACAGACTCTTTGCAATCAGCGCATCATACAAAACCACATCCGCTTTATTCAATGCAAATACCCCCTTTAAGGTTATCAGTTCCGGATCACCCGGGCCTGCACCCACAAGAGTTACTTTTGGATTTATGTTTGTGTTCATATCGCCACCTCCTTCTCTCTGTATGCTGCTATTTTTTGAAATACCTCCAAAGCTGTTTGATAGTACGCATTTGCGAAAGCTACTGAAGGTTCGTTTTTTTGGATCTGATATACCAGTTCCGAAAAATCCTTGCCAAGATCAATCTTACCGGTTTTGGTGAAAGCTTCGTCAAATTGGCTGATGATATTCGCATAGGAATTGGTACTGATGCTTTCGCTCAACAGTATGGCTTTGGCTGAGTTGATCAGGCCGGCATAAGTATGATAAATACTGTCAGACCATCTTGTCTCATCCAGAGTTTCTTTGGCAAGATCCAGCTTTTCTTTTGCTTCCAGTAATAATGTGGCTACAAGGTCCAATATCACACCGGCACATTCTCCCACTCCAACGGCTATCTTATAAGCTTCTTCATTGCCCCAATCCACATGGTCTTCGGCAGAAAGCGTTGCTGTTTCAGCCAATGGCTTCAGCAGTTCATAGAAATACATTTGTCCCTTCCTGTCATAATAATCCAGAAACGATTCCTCTGCCGGGCTGTTTTGCTCAAAATCTTCCAGAAGATTCCGCAAAGCCTGAGGACCTCTTTTGCTTGGCAATTTGATGACTTTATCCGCAAATCTTCCGTTTCCATTCCCCAAGGTGCCACCTCCAAGAAGTACCTGAGAGGCAGGAACGACAGATTTGCCAACTTTCATTGACATGCCTTGGAACCCGATATGGGCCATGTTGTGCTGACCACAGGCATTCATACAGCCTGAAATCTTGATTGTCAAATCCTTGTTTTTGAGATATTGAGGATATTCATTCAAAATTACTTTTTCCAGCTCTTGGGCGATGCCGGTACTGCTGGCAATTCCCAGATTACAGGTATCTGTTCCGGGACAAGCGGTGATATCACCCAAGGTATTGTATCCGTGTGCTGCCAGACCTAATTTTTGAAGTTCCAGATAGAAGAAAGGGATTAGCTCCTTTTTGACATTCCGGATAAGAATATTCTGTCTGAGTGTCAACCTGATTTCATTACCCGCATATTTCCCGATCAAGTCAGCCAGTTTTCTTGCCTGATCTGTGTAGAAATCTCCCAATGAAACCTTGATGCCGATAGCAACATAACCCTCCTGTTTTTGGGGAAGTACATTGGTCAGTTTCCACTGTTCATAAGCGAGGTCCAAAGGCTCCTCCACCGGATGGATTTCTGGCTGGGGAAGTGTCTCCGAATCTTCATAGGATTGAGCGTCAATTGGATAATTTTTAAATGGCAAAGCCTTTTGTTCTTCTTTCACCAAATCCAGAAAAGCTTCCGCGCCAATGTCTTTGACGAGAAATTTCATTCTGGCTTTCAGTCTTTTGGCTCGTTCTCCATGTCGGTCAAATATCCGCAATACTCCTTCGATAAAAGGAATAAGCTGATCCGTTGGTAAAAATTCTGTAATCAGATCGGCATGCCTTGGCTGGGAACCTAGTCCACCACCCAAAAGCACTTTAAACCCCCTTACGTTTTGGCCTTCGATTTCTTTTAGCTGAGGAATAAACCCCAGGTCGTGCAGATAGCTCAAAGCTGTATCTTCCTCAGAAGCCGAAAAAGAAATTTTAAATTTTCTGCCCATTTCCTGACAGATCGGATTCCTCAAAAGATATTTGAAAGTAGCTTCTGCATAAGGTGTTACATCAAATGGCTCATTGGGATCGATTCCTGCTGTTTCGGAAGCTGTCACGTTTCTGACGGTATTTCCGCAGGCTTCCCGCAGGGTTACATCATCCTTTTCCAGTTCAGCCCAAAGTTCCGGAGTGCGGTCAAGGCTCACATAGTGGATCTGAATGTCCTGACGTGTGGTGATATGCAATCTTCCTGTAGAATAATTGTCCGAAACCTCGGAAATCCTTTTCAGCTGCTCGCCCGTAACTTTTCCATAAGGCAGTTTGATCCGGATCATCTGGACACCCGGCTGCCGCTGTCCATATACTCCGCGTGCAAGCCTCAGGCTCCGGAATTTTTCCTCATCTATTTTCCCATCCCTGAAAAGAGCAATTTTGCGTTCCAGTTCTAAAATGTCTTTTTCTACTACCGGGTTTTCTATTTCTGTTCTGAAGCTTTGCATTATTATATCATTTATCATCCCTGTTTTAGTATCAAGATCCAAGAATCAAGGTCCAAGATCCAGGGATCGAGTTATCTTTTCTATCTATATTTAAAATTTTTAAACCTTCCGACTTCTCTTAAACAAGGGAGTGAATCTTCCAATTTTTTCAATTCCTATGCTTCTATTCTATAAATCCGACGCTTACGGTATCGAATGTTCCTTCATCGATCAGGATGAAACTGCCATTTGATTTGTTGCCCGCATAGGTGTCATAATGAATCGGCTTACTCAAACGGAAGTGTACCTTGCCGATATCATTCAGCTTGAGTTGGGAGACATTTTCCACACCTGAGAAATCCGTATGAATAAGACCTTCTATTCGGTCGACTTTGGCAATGACACGGTTGACGCCATGTTGAAGCGTAAATCTATCCCCAACTTTAATGGGTCTGTTGTTCACCTGGCACAATGTTGAAGTGATTTCTTTTTCAGAATGGGGTATTTCACCTGATTTGACCAACATATCTCCCCGGCTCACATTCACCTCGTCTTCCAAAGTCAGTGTGATGGAACTTCCCGGAGTGGCAACCTCATATTCCTGATCAAAGAAGTGAATGGCCTTGATTTTTGTGGTGGTAAAGGAGGGTAAAATAGTTACCTCATCTCCAACTTGCAGGTTTCCTCCATACAACCTACCCGAAAATCCCCGGAAATCATGAAAAGCCTCTGTTTTGGGACGTACTACATATTGAACCTGGAACCGGGCCATGCTGCTCTCCTGAAGGTCCGATGGCTCCAATACTTCCAGATGATCCAAAAGCGTATTGCCCACATACCAAGGCATTTCTTTGGATTGAGAAGCTATATTTTCCCCGTTCAATGCACTGACAGGAATAAAGGCGATCTGATCAATATTGTAATTACTTTTTGCAATAAGAGCTTCAAAATCCACTTTGATTTTAAGGTAAACATCTTCATCATAATCCACCAGATCCATCTTGTTGATGGCGACCACCACGTGACCTACCCGCAACAGATTGTTGATGAAGAAGTGCCTGTACGTTTGTTCTATTACACCTTTTCTGGCATCAATCAGAATAATGGCAACCTGGGAGTTTGAAGCACCGGTCACCATATTCCTTGTGTACTCTACATGCCCGGGGGTATCGGCAATAATAAAATTTGTCTTTTTTGTTGAAAAATAAATATGCGCTACATCAATGGTGATGCCTTGCTCCCGCTCGGCAACAAGACCATCTGTGGCGAGAGAAAAATCCAGGAAATCATAACCGCGCTGCTTGCTGCTTTTGGAAATAGCCTCCAATCTGTCGGTAGTCAGGGAATTGGTATCATAGAGCAATCTTCCGATCAAGGTGCTTTTGCCGTCATCCACGGATCCTGCAGTAGCGATTTTTATAAGTTTTCTATTTTCAGTATCCATTGTTGTTTTCTTTTTGATCTTCCAGGGGCTTAATTTTAGGTTTTTGGTAAATAGTATTTATTTCAGGGAACCTATCTATCAACTGTTACTAAAAATACCCGACTTTTTTCCTGTTTTCCATAGCTGCTTCCGATCTCTTGTCGTCAATTCTTGCACCGCGTTCGGAGAGGGTGGAGGCTCTGATTTCTTCCACCACCGAATCCAGTGTATCGGCTTCCGAAAGAACGGCAGCGGTACAGGTCATATCACCAACTGTTCTGAAGCGTACCGTTTTTTCCACCACTTCTTCATTGATTTCTTTATAAACATGCTCATTGGCAGTCCAAATAAGCCCATCTCTAAAGAAAACCTGTCTTTTATGGGCAAAGTAAATAGATGGGATTTCCATTTTTTCGGTTTTGATATATTCCCATACATCCAGTTCTGTCCAATTGGAAATAGGGAAAACCCGTACATTCTGTCCCTGATGTATCTTGCCGTTCAGCATATCAAAAAGTTCAGGTCGCTGGTTTTTTTCATCCCACTGACCAAAATCATCCCGCACAGAAAAAACCCTTTCCTTGGCTCTGGCCTTTTCCTCGTCCCTTCTTGCTCCGCCGATACAAGCATCGAATTTGAATTCTTCTATAGCATCCAATAAAGTTGTTGTCTGAAGCGTGTTTCGGCTGGCATATCTGCCTTTTTCTTCCGTCACTTTCCCGTCATTGATAGAATCCTGCACATTTCTGACGATCAGCTCCAGACCCAGTTCCTCAACCAATTGATCACGGAAAGAAATGGTTTCGGGAAAATTGTGACCGGTATCAATATGCAAAAGGGGAAAAGGGATTCTGGACGGATAAAAAGCTTTTTGCGCCAATCTCACCAAGGTGATGGAATCTTTGCCACCTGAAAAAAGCAAAACCGGGCGCTCAAACTGGGCAGCAACTTCCCGGATGATGTGGATAGATTCTGCTTCTTTTGGATTTGGTATAAATATCTTACTCATGATATAGTAATTTTTATTTTACGTGTAAACCACATTCTTTTTTGGAATCTTCCCACCACCATCTTCCGGCTCTTGGATCCTCACCGGCCAGAATGGCACGTGTGCAGGGAGCACAACCAATGCTGATAAATCCTTTGTCATGCAATGGATTGTAGGGGATTTTATGCTCATTTATATAGGCCAACATCTCATCGTAGCTCCAGTCCAACAAGGGATTGTATTTGATGATCTGATTGGATTCATCCCATTCGATCTTTTGCATATTGCTTCGGTTGGCACTTTGATCGGACCTCAAACCTGTCACCCAGATCTGATTTCCCATCAATGCTCTTTTAAGCGGCTCCACCTTGCGCACATAGCAGCAGGATTTCCTGTTCTCCACAGAACCGTAAAAACCGTTGATTCCCTGATCGGCAACCAAAGCTTCAACTGATGGCCTTTCGGGATAATACATCCTGATTCTTTTATTATACCGGCTTTCTGTTCTTGCCAAAAGATCCAATGTTTCCGTAAAAAGCCGGCCCGTATCCAATGAAAAAATTTCAATGGCAATATTGTTTTTTGCAATAAGATGTGTGATCACCTGATCCTCCTGACCCAGTGAACTGGAAAAAACCACCTGATCCAAAAACCGTTGCGCAAGGGCATTCAGTCCCTCCGCAGGATTCAGTAAACTGATCTCTTGATTTAGCTGATCCAGGTAAACAGGTGCACTCATATTGATGTTTTTATTAAAATTATTCTAAACCTATACCGATTCGGTAAGAAAGTAACCTTAAAATTAACGGTTTGATTCACAAAAGTATACAAACTCTATAAAAAATATAGGGTAAAGGGGTAAATTTTTTTATTCTTTGTCCAGAATGTCTGCCAGAGTCTTGTTTTCCAGTACTTTGAGTACTTCATCCCGAACTTGGATCATCACCTTGTTCAGGCCGCAGGCGGCTTCACTTTTACATTCTATGCAGGGTTCATAATAATTGAGACTCACACAGGGCAATAAGGCAATAGGTCCATCCAACAATCTGATGACTTTCGAAAGCGGCACATCAATGGGATCTTTTATCAGATAATAACCGCCGCCTTTACCTTTTTTGCTGCCAAGTATTCCTGCTTTTTTAAGCTCCAAAAGTATATTTTCCAAAAATTTATGGGATATCCCGTATTCCTCGGCAATGTCCTGGATAAGTACGGTTTTTTGATCCCTATGCTTGCCAAGGTAGGTGAGGGCGTGGAATGCATATTTGGTTTTTTTGGATAGCATGTTACAAAAATAGGATAATTATCGAAAAATGGAGATGTGGTGTCTGATAAAGATCGCTTGGGATGAGTCTCTCGAAGGAGGTTGTATATCTGTAAGGGAAAATTGCAAAAAATAGAATTGTGAAAAAATGAATTTATCTGAAAAGGAATATTTGTTATAATGCTCAAACAAATTGTAACTGAGTGGGTATCCTCTTCAACAAAGGGACTGAGGAAATAATAAAGTTTATATTTGCGGATCATTCGTTAATGTCAAACAAAATCAGATTTGGTTTACCATCGTCGAAATAAGCAATGATTTTTTCATCATCTTCAGATACAGAGATAAGATTAACCTTAACATCAAGAAGAATTTTTTTAACCGGATCGCCATTCCAGTCATAAACCAATATGACATCACTGTAATTTGAATTTTCTGACGCCTTCTTTCCCGAGAATAAAAGGTAAATATATTTTTCTGTTCCTGATGCACTTAGAAATCCAGCCTTATTCTCTATGCTCATTTTAGCTTGGACACTACTTCCGGATGAACCGGTAAAAACAGGCGGCCAAAAGTGATTTATAGAAATTGGTTTTAATTTATCTCTTTGATATTCAATAATATCAAGGTTGGCAGATCTTGTGGATGAAAAGAAGAACCTATCTTTATTAGGATTTACAATAAGATTTCCCTGATATGCCATAGCCAATACTTCATGATTATAATCAGGAAATTCTGATTCAAACGGATAATTTAAACCAAGATAATAAGGCTCTTTTTCATTAAGTTTGGATAGTGCAAATCTTTTTTCAAATAATCCTACGCCAACAAAATTCTCATGATCCAGTTTAACAATTTTTTGATAATCAGTGTCAAATGATTTTGTGGAATAATCGCAACCATATTTTCCTCCTTTTATAATCGAATCAAGATTGACTTCCAAAAATTGAAACTTCCGCCTATTATTTAATCCAATAGTATTTGAATTGGTAGCAATACGTTGCAATGAGGTGGGAAAGAAAATTTCACAAGGGCCATCCCCGATTTTTCCAAAACGTCCAATAATTTTTTGATCCTTTATATCAAACAGTTTAAAATGATAAAATTCATCAGGATCAGAAACAATCAGGAAATCATCTACCTGTAAAAGCTCATAAGCTTGATTAATTGATTGACTTATCGGTAAATTAATAGATGTTAAGTAGTCTTCGTATTGAAATGAATCTCTTGGATCAACAGATATCTTTTTATCTTCTTTACAGGATGAAAAAAGAATAATGCATCCGAGTACAATAAAATATTTATAGCTAATTGTCATAAGAAAATATAATAGACGAAGGAGAAGTTTAAATAACTCCTCCTTCGTATTAATAAATATTCGGGCCATTTGAAGTTATTACCCGATAATACTCTTCTTCGCTTGCTGAGCAATCAACGCAACCCTGTTCCTCTTAAGAATCACTAAAGTTCGGAAATAAATTAATTCCGACAATTGCTAACCCTCGTTTCATTTTTTTTAAATTTAATGGTTAATAAAAATTTAAGGCACTTTTCTGTGTCAGAATCAAAAATTATCGATAAAACTAATTCTTATATGAATGTGAAAAATTATTTTGTAGTTTACAAGCGATTTATTAAAAAACTTAGATTATATATGTAACTATTTGACGATCAGTCTTTAGTTTATTTGAAAAATTAATTAGCTTCGCTAAGAATTGATGATCAAAAAGTTAATTTCGATCGATAGATTTACAATTGTTGTAACTTAATTCGCCTGAAAGCTGCTCTTGAGAAGCTATTGGAAGCAAAAAAACAATATGATTTTGAAAAATTGCTTTGGGGGTCTTGAAGAACCCCCAAAGTAAGCTAATTAAAGCAATTCCACGCTTCTTTTTACAAAGGCGGTCAGGGCTTTTCCGGTCAATAACCCCTGTGAAAGCAACGCAAGATCAAAAGCCTGCTTGGCGAGTTTGATTTGTTCCTCCTCACTTTCCACTTTTAATACCTTTTCCAATGCAGGATGATTTCCGTTGATGGCAACTTTGTAATGGTCAGGCATTGCGCCGTAGAAACCCATTCCGCCGCCTGTCTGCGCCATGTCTTTCATTCTTCTCATGAATTCATCCATGGTGATCGTCACCGGCAGTTCCTCTGGACTCAAACCTTCCACCTCTACCGTGTAATTTTGGTTGCCAATTGCCTTTTCGAAGATTTCCTTCACTTTTGTCGATTGCTCCTCAGTCAGCAGGTTGGCATGGCTCTCCTCTTTTTGGATCAGCTTTTCTGCTACATCAGCATCTACACGCTTTAGCTGGGTTTTTTCAAGTTTGGATTCCAGGTGCTGGATAAAGTGGCTGTCGATTGGTGAATCCATCACCAGGACATCATAATCTTTTTTATTGGCAGATTCGATAAAGGTATCCTGTTTGTTTACATCGGTGGCATAAAGGTAGACGACCTGATCATTCTTGTCTGTCTGAGCAGGTTTGACTTTTTCCTTATATTCTTCAAGTGTAAAATATTCTCCGGAAGTGTTTTTCAGCAGCGTAAAGTCTTTTCCTTTTTCATAGAACTTCTCTTCACTGATCATTCCGTATTTCACAAACAGGCCGATGTCGTTCCATTTTGACTCATAGGCTTTTCTGTCCTTTTTATAAAGTTCGGAAAGCTTATCCGCCACTTTTTTGGTGATATAGCTGTTGATTTTCTTCACACTGCTGTCCGACTGAAGGAAACTTCTGGAAACGTTCAATGGTATGTCCGGGGAATCGATCACGCCGTGAAGCAGCATCAGAAATTCAGGGACAATATCTTTGACCTCATCGGTGATAAATACCTGGCGGCTGAAAAGTTTGATTTTGTTTTTTTGCATCTCAAAATCATTTTTCAGCTTAGGGAAATACAGTACTCCTGTAAGGTTGAAAGGATAATCGACATTCAAATGAATCCAGAAAAGCGGATCTTCGCTGAAAGGATAAAGTTCTTTATAGAAAGAAAGGTAATCCTCATCCTTTAGATCGTTGGGAGATTTTGTCCAGATCGGATCAGTTGTATTGATGATGTTGTCTATGTCTACAGACTTGTATTTTTTCTTACCGTCTTTATCTTCTCCGTCTTCGACACTTTCTGTTTTAGTGCCAAACTTGATAGGGATTGGAAGGAATTTGCAGTATTTGTCGAGTATACCCTGAAGCTTGAACTTGTCTAAAAATTCTTCAGAATCTTTGTTGATATAAAGAATTACTTCGGTTCCCCGCTCTTTTTTGTCCGAAGGAGTGATTTCAAATTCTGTGCTTCCGTCGCAGGTCCATTTGGCAGCTTGGGCACCTTCCTGATAAGACAAGGTATTTATCTCCACGGTATCCGCCACCATAAATGCAGAATAAAAACCAAGTCCGAACTTGCCGATGATTTCATTGGCATCTTTGGCATCCTTGAATTTCTCAACAAATTCGGCGGCTCCTGAAAATGCGATCTGGTTGATGTACTTTTTAATTTCCTCGGCAGTCATCCCAAGGCCCCGATCAGAAATAGTGATGGTTTTCTTGTCTTTGTCAAAAGACACTCCCACAGTCAGATCCTCCAGTTCACCGTCATACTGTCCCAGCTGGGCCAGTCTTTTGATTTTTTGGGTTGCGTCAACTGCATTGGAAACCAACTCTCTTAAAAAGATCTCGTTGTCGGAATATAGAAATTTCTTTATGATGGGGAAAATATTCTCGGTATGAATTGAGATGTTACCTTTTTCCTGCATGGCTATATTGAATTTGGTTTATATTAGAATTATTAACATCAAGGTCTTATCAAGTGCTGTTCCAAAGGATATTTGGTGTCAAAATGTCATATTCCTTTGAATTGAATTTTTCGGTTAAAAAAATAAGACATTGTCTTCTGGTTACAATGAATACCATGTCATAGCCAAAACAGCTGGTTTATTGTCTAGAGCTATTGTTACCGGTTTAAAAAGATTGAAAGTGAGTGATGGTACCTCGGGAAAAATCCTATAAAAAGAGGGGAACAACTATAAAAAACGGGGAAGGGATGCTGTGGGTATTTTTAAAATATCTTATCCAACGGAAATTAAGAATCCAAAAGGGAAAGTCAACAACAGAAAAAATCGAGTTTTTATATATAGTTTCAGGGACCTATCTTTGCCCCGATGCTAAAAGAAATTGGTGTTTTGATCCAAAAAGAGCTGACGCTCGAATGGCGCCAAAAATATGCGCTCAACGGCATCTTGCTATATGTCGTTTCTGCTGTTTTTATCACATATCTAAGTGTCGGTGCCAAACAAGGCAATATAGATATTCCCACTTGGAACGCTTTATATTGGATAATCATCCTTTTTTCTTCGGTCAATGCCGTGGCAAAAAGCTTTATTCAGGAACATCAGGGCCGACAGCTTTATTACTATATGGTTGCTTCTCCTGAGGCGATCATTCTTTCCAAAATTCTTTATAATTCATTGTTGACGTTGGTACTCTCCATATTGGGATATCTGGTTTTCAGCATCATTTTGGGTAATCCTGTGATGGATCAAGGTCTGTTTTTGTTAAACCTCATTCTTGGAGCTTTGGGATTTTCAGCCTGCCTTACCATGGTTTCAGGCATCGCATCCAAAGCCAGCAACAATGCCACATTAATGGCGATTTTGAGTTTTCCCGTAATTATCCCAATTTTAATGATGGCCATCAGGGTTTCCAAAAATGCCATAGACGGATTGGATTTTAGCGTTAGTGTGGATAAGCTGATCACACTTCTGGCGATCAACGCCATCATCTCTGTGACTGCTTATATTTTATTCCCCTATTTGTGGAGAAGCTGATTTTTTAAAAAACAGAGTTTAAATCCTCAAACTGGCATTTATCCGATCTCTGCATTTTACGGGCTTGCAACAGTTTGGAAGTTTATCATAAAAAGCGCAGATTTTAGGAACTTATACCCTAATTTTGCACTTGAAAAAGCAAATTAAAACCCATGAAAGCAAGCTGGTGGAAAATCCTGGCAATCGCTTTATTAGCCTTTACCCTTATAGCAGGTCTTCTCCTTGATGTACCGAGACTTCCCATTCTCAACGAAACAATTCGGGCCTTACATTTTCATGTTACCATGTGGTTTGGAATGATCCTAATGTTGATCGTTTCGGGCTTATATAGTATCAAGTATCTCAGAAATAACGACCTGAAATATGACGACCTGGCCATCGAATTTGCCAACAGCGCCATTCTCTTCGGCGTTTTAGGTATAATTACAGGGATGTTATGGGCGAGATTTACCTGGGGAGATTATTGGAGCGGAGATCCAAAACAGAATGCTTCGGCAATTGGTTTACTGATGTATTTTGCATACCTGATATTGCGAAATTCCCTTACCGATGTTCACCAGAGGGCGAGAATTGGAGCAGTCTACAACATATTTGCCTTCGCGGCTTTTATTCCTCTTATATTTGTTCTGCCAAGGCTGACTGACAGCCTCCATCCCGGAAACGGCGGAAATCCAGGCTTCAATGCATATGACCTCGACAGTAACCTGAGAATGGTGTTTTATCCGGCCATTGTCGGATGGACATTGTTAGGTGCGTGGATCAGTACGGTGAGAGTCAGGTTAAAGCGGGCAGAGAGAAAAGTAGAAGATAAACTGATCAATCAATATAGATGAAAAAATGGTTTGTAATGTTTTTCCTGTTAATTAGCCTTCATGCTATTGCTCAGGAAAAAATCGAGATAACAACAGAAGATTATCAGAATACCGGCGTTGAGATGGCAGATAGAATGCGGGAAGATGGAAAAATATATGTGCTTGTCGGAATAATCGGGATTGTTTTCGCCGGAATTTTGGTTTATGTGATCAGTACTGACAGGAGGGTTAGTAGACTGGAAAAACTCATTGGAGAAGACCAAAAATGATGTTTGATTTCCGTTCTGGATTTCAGATTGTAAGGTGGATAACAATAATGATTGATAAAAAATTTAAAGTCTTAAAATGAAAAAGGGACATATTATCGGATTGGGAATAATTGCCGTTGCGATTGTGATCATCATCACATCAATCGGGGATGCCAGTACTTATGAAAGTTTTGCGACAGCCAGAAATATGAAAATAAACGGGCAGGAGGAGGCGATTCACGTGGTAGGAGGGCTAAAGAAAAACACTGCAGGAATGGTGGAAGGTTTGGAAGTGAATGAAAACAAAACATCTTTTTACTTCCTGATGGTTGATAATGACGGTACAGAACAAAAGGTATTTTACAACGAACCGGTTCCGGCAGATTTCAGCCGGTCCGAACAAGTCGTAGTTATAGGCGCTTATAAAAACGAGGATCTGTTTGTGGCAGATAAAATCCTGATGAAATGCCCATCAAAATACCAGGAAACTGAAGTGAAAACCGCCGGGATGTAAATTTAAAAATGACTGTCTCAAAAAAATCATGATCAATACCTTTGTTGGTAATTTAGGCCATTTCGCCGTAATACTTGCTTTTGTAAGTGCGCTGGTGACGGCTTTCTTTTATTACAAGTACACCATTGCAGGTGAGCTGGAGAAATCCAACTGGCGCAACATCAGTAGAATCTCGTTTTACGTACATGCCATAGCCAGCGTAACTGTAGCAGTGGTTCTGTTTGAAATTATTTATAGTCACCGGTTCGAGTATTTTTATTCCTATTCGCACTCCTCCAAAGCCTTGCCCGTACATTATATGATTTCCAGTTTCTGGGAAGGTCAGGAGGGGGCATTTATCCTTTGGATCTTTTGGAACACGGTTCTGGGACTTATCTTAATTCATACCAATAAATTCTGGGAGGGCCCCGTAATGGTGGTTTTTGCCCTGGTTCAGGCTTTTTTGGTTTCGATGATTCTTGGTGTTGTGATCGGAGATTTGAAATTGGGCAGTTCTCCTTTCATTCTCCTGAGAGACGTTGCTAGTGCACCGATTTTCCGGATGAATCCTGATTTTGTGCCTGGAGACGGTACAGGCCTCAATCCTCTGCTTCAGAATATCTGGATGGTCATCCATCCGCCCACATTGTTTTTGGGATATGCTTCTACGCTAGTTCCATTTGCTTTTCTGATCAGTGGTTTGGCTACAAAAAAATATTCGGAATGGATCCGGCCGGCCTTACCTTGGGCAATTTTCTCAGCAATGATTTTGGGAATGGGAATTATCATGGGTGCTTATTGGGCCTATGTGACTCTTAATTTTGGAGGGTACTGGAACTGGGATCCTGTAGAAAATGCAGTGTATGTACCTTGGTTGATCATGGTGGCGGCTATCCACACCATGATTACTTTTAAGAAAAGAAGCACTGCTCTAAAGACTTCTATTGTGCTGGTTATTGCATCTTTTATTCTGGTGTTATACGCAACTTTTTTGGTAAGAAGCGGAGTTTTGGGAGATTCCTCAGTCCACTCTTTCACAGATTTAGGACTCTCCGGACAGCTATTGATATATTTGTTGTTCTTCACTTTTGTCGCAGTATTTTTTGCCGTAAGATCCTGGAAGTATATTCCTACTTCTGATAGGGAAGCATCAGTATACTCAAGGGAATTCTGGATATTTATAGGTGCCACCACTTTGAGCCTAATGGCATTTCAGGTGATTCTTCCTACTTCCATTCCTGTTTGGAATGCGCTTGTAGAGAGTTTTGGAGGGATCTCGAATATGGCTCCTCCGGCAGATCAGATAGGATTTTATACCAAATTCCAACTGTGGTTTGCGGTAGTCCTTGCCTTGTTGACTGCAGTGGGGCAGTTCTTTTGGTGGAATAAGATTGATGGGAAAACGCTTCGGGAAACCTTGGTTGTGCCTTATGTGATTTCCGTTCTTTTATCTGCTGTTATTATAGTAGTGGGCAAAGTATACGATCTTTCCTATATCATAGTAGTACTGGCAGCGAGTTTCACCATTGTAGCAAATGCCACTATTTTAATAAAAATCCTAAAAAAATCCACCTACAAATTGGCGGGTGGATCTTTGGCTCACATTGGCTTAGGGATGATTTTAATAGGCGTGATGTTTTCTTCCGGCTATTCTGAGATCATTTCCTACAATATGTCAGGTTTGACATACAGTAACAGTTGGGAAGATGAGCTGAACAAAGAACATGTTTTGCTATGGATCAACAAGCCTACCCAGATCAAAGATTACACGGCTATTTATAGGGGAAGGCAGAAAAAAGCAGCAGGGGTTCCTGGGTATGTAAACGTCAACAAGCTGCTTGAAACCGGTGAACTCAATGAGGCCATCGCTTTGGAAGACATTGTCGCAAGGGGAAGAACACATTATACAAAAGGGGATACAGTTCCTTTGATTTTGGAAGAAAACGACTATTTTCAAGTAGATTATTACAAGGACGATGAGTTCCAGTTTTCCCTGAATCCCATGTCTCAGTTCAATACATCAATGGGTTTGATTTCTTCTCCGGATTCAAGAAGATTTCTGAACAAAGATTTATACACATTTGTAGCAGCAATAAATGATTATGAAGACCCGGAGTGGCGGGAAGATGAGTTTTATGAACTGTCTCCGGGAGAAACTTTCTACATCAGTGATTTTGTGACCAAATTTGAGGGAGGAGAAGTATTGACGAGTGTGGATGAAATAGACCTTCAAGAGGGTGATGTGGCCGTTAAGGCCAAGTTGGTTGTCATGGATTATGATGTTGAAAAAAGGATTGAACCCATTTTTATTATCAGAAACAATCAGGTGGGGCGGATTCCTGTCATCGAAAATGAACTTGGGGTAAAAGTAGAATTGAACAATATTCTACCTGAGGAAAACAAATTTGTCTTCAAAGTAAACCGATATCAAAAGGATTACGTGGTACTGAAAGCGATAGTAAAGCCGCAGATCAATATTCTTTGGATCGGAACCATCATCATGCTAATTGGTTTCTCTTTGGCTATTTTCAGGAGGTTTGATGAATTTGTGAGAATGAGGGATAAAGGTTTAGAGTAGCCGTCAGACAAAGTTTAACTACGAAATTGCTGTACCTTCCTGACATTTTTCTTAGTTTCTTAATGCTCATCTTTTTCAGCAATGAAATTCAAAATTTCAATACTTGGAACCGGTAATTTAGCTTGGCATCTTGCACCTGCCTTGGAGGAAGCGGGTCATACTGTCACAGAAATTTTTGGTAGGGATATCAAAAAAGCGGAAAAAATCACCCAAAGGGTTTATGTTGCAGAAGCCAAAGATGACCTTGATTTTTCTGAAAGTGAGGCGCAGATATTTATTCTCGCCGTAAGTGACAATGCGATTTCAGCACTTGCAGATGAAATTATTTTACCCGAAGACAGTATATTGGTCCATACATCAGGGAGTGTTGCTTTGGATATTTTAGGATATAGCTCTGCTGCATATACCGGAATTTTTTATCCCCTTCAAACTTTTACCAAATCAAGGGTTATTGATTTTGATGAAGTTCCGTTTTTATTGGAATCCGAGGATCAGACCACACTTCAAACCCTGAAAAAACTGGCCAAAAGTTTGTCTCCGCTTCAGTTTGTAGTAAAATCCAAGGACCGATTAGCGTTGCATGTAGCAGCTGTTTTTGCGGGAAATTTCACAAACCACATGATAAGGCTGGCAGAAGAAATCATGCATAGACAGGGGCTGGACTTTGAAATGCTTAAACCGCTGATCATAGAAGCGATCAGCAAAAGCCTTGAAATCGGAGCGCAGCAGGCCCAAACCGGACCTGCTTTAAGAGGCGATCTTTCGACTTTGGATCTCCATCACAATTTTCTGAATTACAATGAGCAGGTGGCAGAGATTTATCGCCTGATCTCTCAGGATATCATGGATTCCTGATCTCCCCTAGTAATTTGACCAAATACCAAATTTGCCCTCTCGATAATCCTGATAGGCTTCTACGATCTCCTGCTGGGAATTCATGACAAAAGGTCCTTATGCTACCAGTGGTTCATTGAAGGACTTTGCATGTCCGAATAACACAGTTGAATCCTCAGAAGCTGTGACTTCAATCAATTCCCCTTCATTTTCAAATTCTACAAGATTACGGAAGGGAACTTCCACACCCGAAACGTGGATTTTTCCTCTGACTACATAAAAGAAAACATTCTCATCAGTAGGAACACTTTTGGAAAAATAGCCTTTTTGGTCCAAAAAAAAAACAGTACTCAAAAAAATCCGTGTCAATGAGTCAAAAGAACCTTCTTGAGTTTCCCAGTTTCCTGCAATCAGCTGAACTTTTACCTTATTCTGATCAAGCGTAAATGTGGTGATTTGATCTTTTTGCAGACCGACATATCCGGGTTCCGTCATTTTGTATTTTGCAGGCAGGTTGAGCCAAAGTTGGGGAATCTCCAAATCGCCCCCCTCTTTTTTAAATTTTGAGTATCTGACCTCCGCATGAATAAGGCCTTTTCCGGCCGTCATCCACTGGATTCCACCTGATTGAATTACAGATTCATGCCCTCAGGAATCTTTGTGCATAATGTCTCCCTCAAAGATAAAAGTGACGGTTTCCATACCTCGATGGGGGTGCGGTCCAAAAGGAAGTCCGTTATTCTTTGCGGGATAGATCTGAAAACCGTGATGGTAAAGAAGTATAAATGGATCCACCGGCCTAAGTTTGGCCGAAGGCATTGGGCTGTAGGTAACCAAATCTGCTATAGGATTATATTCTGCGGAATGTATTTGTTTGATTGGTCTCATCAGCATTTTGTATGTACTTACATATAATTCCTATAATTCCCAAAACTAAAAAATTGTTCCTCTGAAGAAAACCTGGAGAAAAAAAAAGCCTGGATCAATCAGGCTTTTCCTTTTTCTATATCAATCTTTATTTTAACCAGGCGAGAGATATTTCATCGGGCGTTTTCATCCTATCGGCAAGCCGCATATATCGTTGAGCCAAACCTGCTAAGTAATCCTGTGCTTTGGCCGCCACATCATCAAGCCCGGTAGTGGTTTCGATGTTCCAGAGTTTCACCAGATGATCGATTATTCTTGCATAATCCCAACCTGTATAGACTCCTATTTTTTGGGTAATTGCCGAAAACTGGTTATATAACGAAGGATTGCTGCTCCCTTCACCCATCAGGACTGCAGGCATAACAATCTGCTTTCGCATCATTTTTTCAAATGCCAGCATCGCACCATTAGGATCAATTTTGAAAATTTCGGACATAAAGCTTTTGTAAGCTTTTTCATGTCGTGCTTCGTCTCCTGCAATGGTTTTACAGATTCTTGAAAGCACATCATCCCCGGCTTTATCAGCAAGTTTACCGGTATTCACATGTGAAATTTTAGTTGCTCTTTCCTGGAATGAGGTATAAATAATTGCTTGATAGGGATCTTTTTCAGACCTCGGGTCAAATCCGTTGTAGATCAATCTGTGGATCGTCTGCTCCACCTGACGCATATCCGCTCTGCCGGAAAGGTAGAGATATTTATTCAACAGGTCACCGTGTCTGTTTTCCTCCGCTGTCCAAGCTTTGGACCATCTTACCCAGCCGGATTTACTCAAAAGATTTCCTTCTTCATTTACCCCTTCCAACATGTTGAAATAAGTTTGATAACTAGGCAATGCTTCTTCAGTTATCATGTTGCCGATCAGGGAGGTGATGACAGTATCCGGGATTCCGGATGCTCTTTCCTGGAGAGATTTCACTTCATCCAAACCCGTTGGCTTGGTCATATCAGGCAAAAAATCAGTCGGCTGCCAGCAATCATCAGGATCCAACAAAACGTTATCCACTGCACGTGCTACATAATTGTCAATCTGGCTGATTACCTCAGCGTTCTTTTCTAATTCGTAGTTTATATTATCTGTATTATTCATAAATCAAGATTACATTAGCATTTACATTCTATCAACCTACCACTCAAGAACCATAAGTAAGATGCAATCTACCTTAAGGAATGCTCAGAGGCATTTGACCTATACAAATTTAAACACTTAACCCCAAAGAAAAGTGCAGAAAACTGAATTTCTGATTTTGGTTTCCTAAAACGGATTAATAATCCAATCGATATGCGACCACTTTATTTTTCAAAAAAGTCGGGACCAAAACAATATTTTCCCCGGGGATAAAACCTATGTCTGCAGTATTGGATTCCTCGGCTTTGGTGTCCAGAAGGAGTGTTTCCTGCCCGTCCTGTATCAAATAGATTTCTCCCTGCCATCTACTTGCCAAATAAACTCCATCTTCCAGCATAATCAGCCCGTCACCCCCTGTTACTGCACTATTGATTATCTCAAAACTGCCGTCATCATTATATTTCTTCAACCCTTCTCCATCAAGACCATAAATAGTTCCGTCATCACCGACACGTATTCCATTTATACTTCCTTGATTTTCTGCAAATGTACTGATGTTGCCATTTTCCAGGACATGAATTTTCCCTGCTCTCATATCTGTGAAATAGATTTTATCTCCATCAGTGTCAAGATCATTCAAAAATTCAGCTCCCTGTACCTTGTGCCTCTTGGAGATGGAAGCCGATTCAATATCGATTTCAACTACTTCATCAATATTTGTTACGTATAATTTTCCGTTGGAAATACCCATCCCTTTAGGGGCGTCAATTCCTGTTACCCAATCCCTTTCCAGAATTTCTCCCGAATCCGAGATGATGGAAATGGAACCTTTGCCATCTTTCTCTGTGGCATCGCCTTCAATGTTTGCCACATAAATTCTCCCTGATTCATCGTCATATAATACCGATTCAGAGGTTGTCAACGAATCTGTTGTTTCCCAAAGCTTTGTCAAGGAGGGTTCTGTTTCTTCCTCCGCAACAACCGTTTCTGTATTTTCATTACTCTGCTGGGGACCGCAGGCCCAGAATAAACTACATATAAAAAAAGCGAGTAAAAATTTGTTAAGTGTTTTCATGATTTTCATTTTTTTAAAGTCCAATTGTTGTGATTAAAATCTTTTGGTGCCGTTTTCTGAATTCTATTTTCAATTTTATCCAAATACATCGTATTGTACCTCAGCCTGGTAATATGGTTGGGCAACTCGGGGTCTCCATTCCAGCAATGCTCCGCCCGATCTCCATAGAGGACCTCACCTTCATAATAAGGATCAGAAGTACCTTCGAGAAAGGTTTCCGTCAGATAAACCGCATTGTTAAGGTAATAGTTATCCATGTCACCGCAATAGATATGGATTTTTCCTTTCAGATCTTCACCAAGTTTATCCCAATCTCTTTCCATGATGTGGCGCAGATCATAATTTTCCTTCCAAAATCCTGCTACCTCTGCATCAATTGTTCCCGATGTTTTGTCCCAAATTGGTTTAGGATATCCATCTTTCCCGACAGGAGAATAAACCGCCTGCCAGATGTCCCATTGATCACCGGACCGGCTTTTATCCCCACCAAGAGCCAACTCCTTGTGGTTCATGTCTATTAACATGGAAGATACATGCCCAAGATTATTTCGTTTGCCCACCCTCAATGTGGATCTTAATGGGCCATTGATAAAATAGGCATTTTCCTCTTCATAAATATTTACTGTGGTAAATGCCCTGAAATCTATGGGATCGGGACAGGCAGCAAAACAGCCATTATACTCCTGAGGATACATGATCTGGACTGCCAATGCTTCCCAACCTCCGGTCGATCCGCCGTAAAGGAACCTTGACCAACCTTCACCGATTCCTCGGAACTCGTTTTCAATATGAGGAATCAGTTCATAAGTAATTGCATCTCCATAAGGACCTATATTTTGTGAGTTTACTGCATAGCTGTCATCATAAAAAGGATTTGCATGCTGGATTTCAATTATAATAAACCTTTTAAAATCATCAGAAATCCATTTTTGATAAAAATCATAAGCTTCCCGTTGTTGTAATTTATTGTAACCATAAATGTCAAACCTTGCATTGTATTCTTTCTCCTGATTTTCATCCGGAGGATTTGTTCTGAATCCGCTGAAATCCGCAGGAAAATGTCCATGGAAAATCATAACCGGGTAATAATCAGTGGGATTTTCTTCGAAACCTTTTGGAAGCAAAACATGAGCTCCCAGCTCCATATCCCTACCCCAGAACTCAGATAGCAATTCACTTTTTATCTTGATGTGCTTAATGAATTCTGTATCCTCAGGTTCTTCTAGGGGAGGAATAATCTGGTCTATATGAAGTGATAAAGCTGATTTTCCATCCCAATTTATTTTTTGGGATTTGCTGTATATATTTCCCGGGGTGCGGTTCCACTGGCGCCCTTCTCCATTATCCATCGGCATTTTGATGGTGTGCCCATCGGCCCGATTGAAGGTTTCATGTTTTACAATAAATGCTTGAATGGAATATTCTCCGGCAGGAAAATCAGTCCATTTTTTTACCGGGTAGCCGAAAGAATCTGTATCGAAGTCTATGGGATTTCCCTGTTCATAATTCTCGAAATCCATGCCAAATACCTGGGCAGAAGTCACATCATCGTTGACAGCGAAGCGGGGCTCTGTCTCTTCATCATGATGTATCAGAATAAGCATCCGGCCATCAATGAGTTCCTTCGCCAATTCGTCGGAGATGGTGACCCTGAAGTTTCCAGATGGATTGTTGTTGCAGGCCATAATAAGCGGAAATAAAAACAGGAAAATAAAACACCGCATACTATTAAAGAATGGTTTCTAACAAATTAATCAAAAATGAAGAAAAACACACATCTGCCATATTTTTTTATTTAAATGGAGGAAATATCCTGGTTTGCCCGTCATAACCACCTTTTATAAATTATTTGATTTTTTGAAATTTGAAAATACTATATTGAAAATTCACTTTACAGATTATGAAAAGACTTATCGCAATTTTAATATGTGCCTTTTTATTTTCCTGTCAGGAAAAAGAATCGGAAACCGACTATACTCAGCTATCTGACGAGGAAAGATTATCGATAGCTACAGACATGGCGCATAACACAATAATGGTCGATGGCCATGTTGATTTACCCTACCGCATGAAGGTTGGCGGTTTTACACTTCAAAGAGAAATTCTGGATGTTTCGGAGCGTACAGAAGGGGGAAATTTTGATTTCCCAAGGGCAAAAGAAGGTGGTCTTGATGCACCTTTTATGTCGATATATATTCCATCAGAATATCAGGAAAGAGGAGGAGCCAAAATTCTTGCTGATTCTCTGATCCTGATGACGGAAAGGTTGGTGAACACTTGGCCCGAGAAATTTGCCTTGGCAAAATCACCGGCAGACATCGAACATAACTTCAATGTAGGTAAAATATCGCTGCCGATGGGAATGGAAAACGGAGCGGCTCTGGAAGATGAGATCAGTAATGTAAAATATTTTTATGACCGGGGAATCAGATATGTCACCCTCACGCACGGAAAGGACAACCTGATTGGAGATTCATCCTATGACACAGTGGGAACCCATGGTGGGTTGAGTGACTATGGCAACCAGGTAGTAAATGAAATGAACCGAATCGGAATCATGGTTGACATATCGCATGTTTCGGATAACACCTTTTATGATGTTTTGAAAGTCACCAGTGTTCCCGTAATCGCCTCACATTCATCCGCAAGAAAATTCACCCCCGGATTTGAAAGAAACATGGGTGATGTAATGATAAAAGCGCTAGCTGAAAACGGCGGTGTAATTATGATTAATTTCGGAGGAAGCTTTATTGATGGTGAATACAATGAGCGTTCCGCCGCTGTCAGGGAGCACATTGTGAATTGGTTGGCAGAAAATGAATTGGGTAGGAATGATCCCAAGGCGGAGGAATATATCAAAAAATATGTGGAAGAGAACAATCCATTTCCGGGTGTTTCCAAGGTAGCAGATCATTTTGACCATATTGTAGCTTTGGTTGGGATTGATCATGTGGGATTAGGTTCTGATTTTGATGGAGTAGGGGACAGTTTACCCACCGGGCTGAAAGATGTTTCCATGTATCCCAATCTGATTGCCGAACTTTTGAAAAGGGGATATTCCAAAGCTGATATTGAAAAAATATGTTACAGGAATTTATTCAGGGTTTGGAAGCAGGTGGAAGAATTTGCGGCAGGAGCATAGGTTCTGTCGGAACCGGAAATAAATGACTTCTCAAACTTCAGCAAGTTCTGCTTCAAGTTTTCTAGAGAGTAGGTTTATTTCATCCTGGATCTCCCTTATTATATTCCTTCCTTCGAAAGCTTGCATGCCTGAAGCATTTTCCACTTCCGAAACAAGTAGCACGAGATTCTTGAAATCGAGGTTCAAACCCAACCCTTTGATTGCATGTGCTGTTTGCTTCACCATTTTGAAATTTCCTTCACGATAATAATCAAATAATTCGTGATTTTGTTTTTGAAGGTTTTCCAAACTGATCATCAGTAATTCTTTAAAAAAACCGGGATCAGAATGGCGGAATTCATCCAGTTTGCTCAGCGACTGATTTTCTTCAAAGGTGTTTTGCCGATCCAAATATTTATCAAGCATTCGGGCTATATCCGCAACCAAAACAGGTTTACTGAGATAATCATCCATTCCTGCATCCAGGCAACGCTGGTGCTCGCCTTTTACCGTCCCTGCTGTAAGGGCAATGATTGGAGTGACCTTAGAGGGTTCTAATAGCCTGATGGCTTTTGTGGCTTCGTATCCACTCATTTCGGGCATTTGAATATCCATAAAAATCAAATCAGGTTTGTTTGATCTGAAATATTCAACAGCCTCTAATCCATTGACTGCCTCCAGAATTGTCGTTCCCGGAATGAGTTTTTTCACCATAGTTTTGGCCAATAACATATTGACAGGATTATCATCAGCCAAAAGGATAATGCAATCTTTTTTTGCTTTACATGATATCTTTTGTTTCAGCGGTTTTTGATAGGTCTTTTCAGCCGGAACAGGTGCATTGGGAATTCCTGAAATATGTTTTAGGTTTAGTTGGAAAGAAAATTTACTGCCTTTACCCACCTCGGTTTCAAGCTTCAGCTCACTATCCATCAATTCCAGAAGCTTTTTACTGATGGTAAGCCCCAAGCCTGTTCCACCATATTTTCTTGTGGTAGAGTTGTCTTCCTGAGCGAATGCTTCAAAAATCACCTGTTTCTTTTCTTTGGAAATTCCTATCCCGGTATCTCTCACCTCAAATTCTAAGGTAGAGATTTCGTTATCCGGTGGAGACTTAAGCCCAATTGTCAGTTCAACTTTACCTTGGTGGCTAAATTTGACAGCATTGCTTAGGAGATTTATCAAAACCTGTTTAAGACGGGTTTCATCGAAGAAATAGAAAGTATAAAGTTGAGGGTCCAGTGAAAGCTTTAGGTCGAGATTTTTTTCTTCTGCTATGGGTCGGATCACATTAAGAACTTCATGGGCTGTTTGCTTTAAATTCACCTTGGACTCGCTGATTTCCATTTTCCCTGCCTCTATCTTTGAGAAGTCAAGGATGTCATTGATAAGTTCAAGCAAGAGGTGTCCGGATTGCATCACGGACTTCAGGTATTCTTTTTGGGTTTCATTGACCTCACTCCTCCTCAATAAATCGGAAAAACCCAACACGCCATTCAGGGGAGTTCTGATTTCGTGACTCATATTGGCCAAAAACTCGGATTTTGCATTACTTGCTTCTTTAGCCTGTTGCATGGAGAGAAAGAGGTTTTCCTCAAGGTTTTTGCGTTGGATTGCGTTAGAAATACAATCTGCAAAACTCAGGAGTAATGCTGTTTCTGCCTCCGACCATTGGCGTTCATTGTTACAATCATCAAAGCCAACAAAGCCCCAAAAATAATCTTCAACAAAAATCGGTATCAAAATGATGGATTTGATGTCCTGGCTTTCCAAAAGCTCTTTTAAACCCTCATCAGTTTTTATCTGAGAGACAACGGCCTGATAAACTTTGTTGATCAGGAGTTTGTGGACACCCTCCCCGAACAGGTCGAGGGGTAGACCCTGAAGTTCCGGATTATCGATTTCAGCAGGAACACCTGAAGCGCTCCATTCAAAACGTTGGGAACTTAATGTCTTTCCCGAAACCTCAAAATTATTTTCGAAGAGATAGGCCCTATCTACTTCCGCACCTTCGCCTAATACAATGATTGAATTTTGAGTAGCTTTATAAAAATCCGGGTTCGAAAGCAGCTCTTTTGTGGCCAATGCAATGGATTTAAGCATTTTTTCATTTCTCAACAAACTGGCATTTACATTTTTCAGCTTCAGCTCATTTTCTTTAATGATTGACTCAGATGCTTTTTGCAAAGTTATATCCCGGATGAAAATGCAGTGGATGACATCTTTGTCGGAATATAACGTTCCGTTTTCCCGGTTAACATTCAAAATACGGTTATGTTCCGGGTCATTGAGTTCCAGATTTGTATTTTCTCCTTTCAGGTCAAAAACAGAACTCAATTTAGGCCAATTTTGAAGCAATTTGGTTTTACTTAGAGAATTTTGCTCTATCGAATCCGGGAAAAAAGTTAATGCCGATTTGTTATGGGCAATGATTTTTCCATTAGAGTCCAATATCAGAATTCCATTAACTAGGTTTTCGAATATTGTTTTAAACGCAATCGGTGCCGACTGGAAAAGTTCATATTTTAATAAACCATAGTAAATAAAAAGTGCACTGGCAGCTAGAGCAAAAGGAACTGTGTCAATATTCCCCGGAGAAAATCCCAATAAATCAATAATATGCACCGTCCAGGGAATCAAGGTTCCAATCAAGAGTATGATTAACTGGTTGACATATATCCTGGGTACAGAACCTATCATTTTAAACAACAGGATGATGGACAGAAATATCAATACAACATTATAGAGTGAATAAAGCCAATATAGGATACCCGGTGTATAATAAATGGCAAAGTAATAAGCATTTTCCTGGATAGAGACGTCATTATAAAACAATCCGTGGGAAGAATTGGTAAACACTAAAGCCAAAAAGACAATGGCAATTCCGAATATCGGAAATAGTATCTTTTTATTGAGGTACCGGGTTTCCCCTGAAAATTCAACGGAAAATGTCCACAATAGAGGGGCAAGAAATACTCCTCCTACAAATTTATAATTAAAAAAGAGGACAACCTTCTCCAAACTTGTGAAGGATATTTCTAACCCGCTGAATAATGAAAACAGAAAACAACTTAGTAGTAGCAGACAAAAGAATTTTCTACCAAGTTTGTTTTCCCTACGATAAGACAAAAATATGAGAACAAAGAAAAGAAGGCTAGTCAAAAAGACCGGAATGGACATTAAGTTTATACTGAAATTTTCAAGCATGGTGAAAATTTAAAGAATAAGGTGTAACTATCAAAATAACTACAAATATTATAATTAGGGTCAAATTTTTAATTTAATTTTATTTGTCCGTATTTATTGGATTAAACTAAATCAGAATCAAAATGTATTTACTGAGCCAATAACCTTTATATTCATCTGAACCTTTAAACTACAACAAAATGATTAAGTCATTTCTAACACTGATTTTTATAGTATTGGTATCAGGTACTTTTCCAGCCATTGGCCAATCCACCCAAGCACCTCTGTCGAAAGTGGAAGCCTTGAAAGCAAAGCAGGATTTAAAGGAAGAAAAAAAACGGATCAAAAATGAAAAAGCCGAAAGCAAAGCGATTGCCAGGCTGGAAAAACAAAAATCGGTGGAAGAAAAGGCCGAGAAAAAAAGAATCCAAGAGCTGACTAAAGTCCATAAAAACTATGACAAAGCACTTCATAACAAGCACAAATCAGAAATCAAGCTAGCCAAACAAAGGGTGAAATTTGAGCAGGCCAAATTAAAAAAGAAGGCTACGGATGCAGATCTTGCCAAAATGGAACTTGCTATTAAGAGGACAGAAATAGATGTTATTAATGAAGAGGGAAAAGTTGCCAATTTTAAAAGGGATATCGAGCGAAATACACCCAGAAAAGAAAAGGAAGAGAACAGATACAAAAAAGAAAAATAGAAGATCAATAAAAAGAACCATTTTCAGGCTCAACATTGATGCTTGCATTCATGACTTTATTGTCTCAGACCTGAAAATCTGTCAAATAGTCCATTTTTAATTCTATTTTAAAAGTTTTTTAGGACATAATTTCCAATTGAATGCATTTTTTTTTATTTGGATAATGGTTTGATGAAGTTTATATCCTGGAGTAATAGGCTTTTTGAATAGGAATAGAAAGAAAAGCTTCACCAATAAAAGTTAGTATTATGGACTTCAAAAACTTCACCATCAAATCACAGGAAGCTATTCAGAAAGCTGTAGAGTTGACTGTTGGGGAGCAGCAGCAGGTTGTTGAACCTGCCCATATTCTGAAAGGAATCTTCGCCGAAGATGAAAATGTCACTGATTTTATATTCAAAAAATTAAGCGTCAACAAACAGTTGTTGGGTCAGAAACTTGAAGAAATCATAAAAGGCTTTCCAAAAGTGAGCGGACAACAACCTTATCTTTCCAATGCTTCCAATCAGGTATTGACAAAAGCCAAGGATTACCTGAAAAAATTCGGTGACGAATTTGTAGCCATAGAGCATCTATTGTTGTCAGTTCTGGCCGGTTCAGATAAAACCTCCCAGCTTTTGATAGACCAAGGGATGACAGAAAAAAACCTGACTGATGCCATTAAAGAACTAAGACAAGGAAATAAAGTGACAGATCAAAACGCAGAGTCGAAATACAGAGCTTTGGAAAAATATTCCAAAAACCTAAATGAACTGGCCAAAAAAGGAAAAATAGATCCTGTAATTGGCCGGGATGAGGAAATAAGAAGAGTTTTACAGATTTTGGCACGAAGGACCAAAAACAATCCCATTCTTCTGGGAGAGCCGGGAGTGGGCAAAACCGCCATTGTGGAAGGTCTTGCTCAAAGGATAGTGAGTGGAGATGTTCCCGAAAATCTGAAAACCAAAACGTTGATATCTCTTGATATGGGATTGTTGGTTGCCGGTGCCAAATACAAGGGTGAATTTGAGGAAAGGCTGAAAGCAGTTATCAAAGAAGTAACAGATTCTGAAGGCCAGATCATTCTTTTCATCGACGAAATCCACACCTTGATAGGAGCAGGCGGCGGAGGAGAGGGAGCCATGGACGCTGCAAATTTATTAAAACCCGCATTGGCAAGAGGAGAGCTGCATGCAATAGGTGCAACAACCTTAAAGGAGTATCAAAAATATATTGAAAAGGACAAAGCGCTGGAAAGGAGATTTCAGTCCGTCATCGTCGATGAGCCCGATGCTGCTGATGCCATTTCGATTTTGAGAGGTATAAAGGATAAATATGAACTCCATCATGGTGTCAGAATTAAAGATGACGCCGTCATCTCTGCTGTTGAGCTTTCCCAAAGGTACATTTCCGATCGCTTTTTACCGGATAAAGCCATTGATTTGATGGATGAGGCTGCCGCTAAACTCCGGATGGAAATTGATTCCCTTCCTCAGGAATTGGATGAGCTGAATAGAAAGATAATGCAACTCGAGATTGAAAGAGAGGCAATTCGAAGAGAAAAAAACAAGGACAAAGAAACTGTTCTCAGCAAGGATATCGCCGAGCTGTCTGAAAAAAGACAAAGCGTAAAAGCCAAGTGGGAGGGTGAGAAAGCCGTGATCACAGGAATTCAAAGAGAAAAAGAAAACATTGAAAAATTCCGAGTGGAATCCGAACAGGCCGAAAGAGCGGGTGACTTTGGTAAAGTAGCCGAAATCCGATATGGGAAAATTGTGGAGGCAGAAAAAAAACTGGAATCTTTTAAAAATCAACTTGCCGAAATGCAACAGGGATCTCCTTTGCTGAAGGAAGAGGTTGACTCGGAGGATATAGCTGCGGTAGTTTCCAAATGGACAGGAATTCCTTTGTCCAAAATGATTCAGAGTGAGAGGGAGAAACTTCTTCACTTGGAGGAAGAATTGGGAAGAAGAGTTGCCGGTCAGCACGAAGCTATTACTGCACTGTCGGATGCGGTACGCAGGAGTAGGGCAGGATTACAGGATCCGAAGCGGCCGATCGGCTCCTTTATCTTTATGGGAACAACGGGAGTAGGTAAAACCGAATTGGCTAAAGCACTTGCTGAATACCTCTTTAATGATGACAATGCGATGGTCAGAATTGATATGTCCGAGTATCAGGAGCGACATGCGGTCAGTAGATTGGTAGGAGCGCCTCCGGGATATGTGGGATATGATGAAGGCGGCCAATTAACTGAAGCGGTACGAAGAAAACCTTATTCGGTAGTTCTTTTGGACGAAATAGAAAAAGCCCATCCGGATGTATTCAATATCCTGTTGCAGGTTCTGGATGATGGGCGCTTGACGGACAATAAAGGCAGGTTGGCCAACTTCAAAAACACCATCATTATCATGACCACCAATATCGGTTCGCACCTGATTCAGGAGCGGTTTGCTGAAATAGAAGAGTGGAATAAGGAAGAGTTGATGGAGAATACCAAGAAAGAGGCTTTTGAAATGCTTAAACAAGCAGTAAGACCTGAGTTTCTTAACCGGATTGATGAGATCATCATGTTTGAGCCGCTCAACAGACAGATTATCAGAAAAATTGTGGATATACAGTGGAGAGAAATCCAGAACCGATTGGCCGAAGCCAATATTGAAATCGATGCAACCACTGAAGTATTGGATTACATGGGTGAAGTAGGTTTTGATCCCCAGTATGGTGCCAGGCCATTGAAGCGAACTATGCAGCGATTGGTTTTGAATGAGCTTTCCAAACAGATTCTCTCTGGATATATCAAAAATGATTCAGCCGTACTGGTGGATCTAGATGCAGACAAGCAGGTTTATTTCAAAAATGTAGAAAGTATTGAAGTATAATCCTTTGGGGTTTTTAAAACCCCGAAGGATTTTTTTTACTGCCCAGACCTGCCAGGTTTTCAAAACCTGGCAGGTCTTTTACTAGGTAATCCATTCCAGATAATTTCCGGCATGAATGACTTCAAAGCTCGCTTCCGGGTAAGTCTTCATCCACGCAGTAGGAGCTTTTACTTTTTTATTCAGCTGGAATTTAAATTCAAAACCCCGTAATGAATTCCCCTCTTCCTCTACCCAATCAAGCTCTTGTTGGTCATAAGTCCTCCAGAAATAATTGTTACAATGAATTTGCTTGTAAGACTGCATTTTTAATCTTTCTACAGCCAGATAATTTTCCCATAAATCACCCTTGTCCGATCGAAGATTTAACCGATGAAAATTTTGGACGATAGCATTACGGATTCCATTGTCATAAAAATACCATCGGCTGTTTTTGGATACCTCTTTCCTCAGATTTTTACTGTATCCATTGACTTTATAAACTACAAATACCTTCGATAAAAGATCGAGGTAACGGTCTACGGTATTTTTGGACATTCCCAATTGTCTGCCCAATTCCTCAAGTGAAACTTCCTTTCCAACCTGGAAAGCGATGAGTCGGAGTAAGGAAAATAGTTTTTCAGAATTCCTGATTCCATCATGAATCAAAATATCCTTTAGGACATAATCATTCATAACCTCATATAAATAATCTTCCTTATCCTTCCAATCCGTATATTTTGCCAGTTCAGGATATCCCCCAAAAATCAGCCTCTCTTCCTTATATTCCATTGTCTTCTTAAAATCTTCCTTTTGTGAAAATTCCATTTGAGAGAGTGGGTAAAGATGTAAAGTGCTCTTCCGCCCCACCAATGGCTCTCCAACCTGATGATAAAGATTAAAAGCAGAGGAACCGGAAGCTATTACCTTTATCCCATCAATGGAATCAACTATAAGTTCTAGAATCATTCCTATTTCCGGAACATGCTGCGCTTCATCAATGACCAATAATTTCTTGTTTTTCAACAGCCGCTGATAATTATTAACTGATCTTTCCTGAATCAGGTCTACATCCAATATATCATCCCCATTTAAAATAAGGCACTCTTCTTTGGGCCAGGTATTTAAAAAGCTTTTGATTAACTGCGTCTTTCCTACCCTTCTCGGTCCAATAAGCATCAAAACTTTATTAGGCCTTAGCTTTCTTTCAAATGAAGTTAATATTGCTCTAGAGTATTGGGTGATATTTTTTATCTTCAGATTTAAGAATTGAAATATTTGTTTTTCGTAATTAATGAAAATTTTGACGTAATCTATATTAATTCCGTCAACTTACTGATGCAATTTACATTAATTCCGTCAATGTACTGACGCAATTTACATTAATTGCGTCAGTAATAGGTGATTTCTTAGACCATAATAAAGGTGTCCTTTAAACAAGTTATGATTGAATATTTCTTTTTCTGCCCTTATTGTTTCGAAGAGATCTCCATGCTGATCGATGGATCCGTCATTAAAACTAACAATATATAGAAGATTGCGAAGTCTGTTGTAATCCGATTGAGATTCAGGTGGAATTGGATACAGGCCTCGTTATTTATTTTCAAGCCACTTCGATGGAGCAAAGTGGTAGAAGATAGGGTAGGATAAATATCGACACTTTGTGTCAATTATTTTACCTTTATAGATTTATTGACTAAATTGAAGGTGTAAAAAAATTTAGATTTAAAGCATAAAATCATGTGGATAGCATCAACCAACGGATTCATTTCCATTGTGCAGCATTGGGACCAGAAAGACACACTATTGGTCCGAGCAAGGGTAGTCAATGATTTACATGCCTTATTTGACAGCAGCAGGATATTGGAGACAAAAGATGCTGATTATCGCTACAGGGCGATGGTCAAAAAACAGGAGATGGCCATTATCCTGATTAAAATGATTAAAACTATAGATTATCACAATTTCAAAAATGAAGTAGCCACTATTTCAGACCAAATGGATACCCTATCATAAGATCTGAAGGGTGATAGAATTCCGGATGTGGATTACCTGAAGGAATATGATGGGATTGAAGAAGCCCTATCCGGCCTATTGGAAAAATACCCGATTTTTGAGTTGTATCCCTTAAACGTTCATAAGCGATATGACGATGTATTTAAAAAGGCTTACTTCAAGCACTTGAAAACTCATGATAGGGGTTACAATGCTGAATATTGGGAAAAGTTCTGGAATTAATTGATAATTAATAACCTATGATAAGTCTGATCAGTTGGGTAATCAAATTCTGACCGACATTTTAATCAGCAATGATCATGCGGTTTCAAGCCATTCCTCATTGGTAATTATATCGGATGCATATTCCCGTGCAGCCAGAATCTGCTCTTTGATCAGGATTGGGTAGCTCTTTAAAAGATCTGTTATTGTAAAAACCTCTGCCAGCTTTCTCATCAGCAGTTCCACTGAATAAGTGTACCTTTGAAACTTGGCTTTCCAAGCATAATCTCAGGGTTTCTTTCTATATGTTTCTTAGTTTAGATAAGTCAAATATTTAAGCAAAAGGTACGTGAAGCGAATTGTTATGTTTCATGATAAAGCGCACTACCACACAAAATAAAAAGATTATAAAAGATGTCCACTAATAAAACAAGAACAATAAATTTTGAAGGGCTTAAGGAAATCTTAAGAGACTTCTACGAAAATAATGAACTGGAAGACTCCTTTAAAAAGGACATCATTTATTTAGAGAAAGCTTTTGATGAAATTTATGAGCTTTGGATAATAAACTTTGACCAAATGAAGGAGATAAAATATATAATGATTGCAGAAGCTCCACTTTGGGGTAGGGAAAAGAAATATATTTATAACCCTGCGACAAATAACTCTCAATTTTTCTTTCGTAGTGACTTAGAATATGTTGCAGGAGAAAAAATTTTAACAAAAGAGCAATTTTTAAAGGCATGTATTAAAATAGGTCTAATTTTTTTGGACATTTCACCATATCCGCTTAACCAAATTGATACAGTGATAAATTACAGGAACACTAAAAATTTGACAAAAGGCCTGCCAAAAATACAGTATTTAATTCAATTAACATTACACGATTACTTTGAAAAAAAACTGGAACTAATAAGCAATAAAAAATCAAATGGAATAAAAATATTCTTTCGTTATCAAAGAGTTAAAGAAAATTTTGAAGATTTAATAATTCCAGCTTTGTTAAAACACGAAATAATTCAGTCAAAGTACGAAATGGGAGAAGTATCAAAAGCTGGTGGAGGCATTGACAGATTGAAATTAAGTAAAAGATTAAATTCATGTGAAATTAAAGTACTAAGGAACAATATGATAAAACAACAGTAGAGTGGTTTGGTGGTAGATTTTCGGCCGCCGCTCCACTTGGGCTTTTGCAGTGGCGGACACTTAAGAAAGCCCCCAAATCAGCTACTTTGACTAAACCATGACCGTTACCTGAAAACCCAAAAGATAACGGAATAAAAATGAATAACAGGATTAAACCGGAATAATCACAAGTCCACCAAATTCTGTAAACTAAGAATGCACCATAGTAGTGCATATTCAGTTACCGATTATTACACAGGTAAGAAGCGTTAAATTTGAGAATACTAAACATCAATCCCTAACAACCACTTCCACAAACGCTGACTTTTACTCCGTCTTTTTCAAATTCTGTCTCCTCTTCTGCTGTCAATATCCAGCCCTCGTTGACTTGGGCAAACTTACATGTTTCAACAGAGGAGTAAAGAATATCGAATGGTACATGACCAAAAAACAAAAAGCCTGCATAAATATGCAGGCCTCTCGTGGAGAATAACGGATTCGAACCGTTGACCTCTACACTGCCAGTGTAGCGCTCTAGCCAACTGAGCTAATCCCCCATTTGGTTTGCAAATATAGAGATGGAATTTAAATACACAAAGTAATTTCTATTCAGCAGAATAATTTACCCTGGTCAGGATACTTCGCCCTAAGGTAACCTCGTCTGTATATTCCAGTTCCCCACCAATAGGAATACCTCTGGCAATGGTACTGACTATTACACCCATTTCTTTGAGCTTACGTGTGATAAAAAAAGAAGTGGTGTCACCTTCCATGGTGGTCGGTAGCGCCAATATTACTTCAGCCACTTTTTCTTCCCCATGAGGTTCACTTATTCTTGAAACCAGAGAATCTATATTCAACTCATCAGGCCCGATACCTTGAATGGGAGAAATAATTCCTCCCAAAACATGATATAGACCGTTATATTGTGATGTATTTTCAATCGCCAATACATCCGGAATATCTTCCACTACACAAATCAGACTCCGGTCCCTTTTTCCACTTCCACAGATACTACAGACTTCAGAATCCGAGATGTTCTTGCAGATCCTGCAGTATCGGATTTCTTTTCGCAGATTTATTATTGCCTCCGAAAGCGATTCTGAGACTGATTCTTTTTGCTTTAATAAGTGGAGGGCCAGCCTGAGAGCAGTTTTTTTTCCGATTCCCGGCAATTTACTGATTTCATTGACTGCATTCTCAATCAATTTTGAGGGGAAGTTCACTTAGAAAATATGTTAAACGATGGCCGCCTGAATCCCTGCATCCAGGATTGCCTGACACATGGGCTTTAATTTTTCTATTGAACCTTTTTTTACTGCACACTTTCCTTTGAAATGAATAATCAAGGTGCATTGTTCGGCCTGTTCTTGAGAATGTTGACAAACCTTCATGAGGATTTTTGCGACGTGATCAAAAGTATTGATCTCATCATTATATACGACCAGATCACTTTCTTCGATATCTATCAACTCCTCCACTAAAACTTCTACCTCTTCTCCAATGGGATACGACTGTGTTTGGTAATTCATTTTGCAAGTTTAATTATAATGAACAATTTAGCGTGTCTTAAAACTTCAATATGGATACAAATTTAGTTCTTATAGTAATAACATCATATTTTGGGTTGCTGTTTTTGATTTCGTGGTTTACTTCCCGCAATATTACTGAAGACTCATTTTTTACCGGTGACAGGCAGTCTCCATGGTTTTTAGTGGCATTCGGGATGATTGGGGCTTCGCTTTCAGGGGTTACTTTTATTTCTGTTCCGGGAGAAGTCGGGAATACCTCATTCCACTATTTTCAGGTCGTGATGGGCTATACGCTTGGATATTTTGTGATTGCCAAGGTGTTGTTGCCCTTATATTACCGAATGAACCTTGTTTCTATTTACGCTTACCTGGAGGACAGGTTTGGCTTTTGGTCTTATAAAACCGGCGCTTTTTTCTTTATTCTCTCCCGGACCCTAGGTTCTTCCATCAGAGTTTTTCTCGTAGCCGGGGTTCTACAGCTGATTCTTTTC
>JBGTDA010000130.1:0-5097 GCA_041748555.1 Rhodonellum sp. | reverse complement strand
TCAGCGCGGGAGGAGCTGGAAATCGCATTCACGAACACCATAAACCGAATTCTTGCAACCCTAGAATCAAAAAACCAGTCCAGATTGCCCTCTGGACTGGGTTTAGAAATCCGTAGCGTCTGAGTTTTTCAGCAGGCCCTAAAGAAAAGAAATAAAACAATTGGTTAGCTTAAAGATAACAGGTACAGACCCTCTTGTCAATACGGCAAATGGCGTATTTTTAAGGAGTTGGTGTTTCTAAATCTGTCAATTATTATATCTTTATATTGTAAAATCAATAAATTGATGTTTATGGAACGTATTACCATCAATCCGAAGATTTGTAATGGAAGACCTGCTATTCGTAATATGCGATTTACGGTATATCAGCTTCTGGAATTGTTGGCAGCAGGCATGACAGCAGAAGAAATCCTTCAGGATTATCCTTATCCGGAAAGGGAAGATATTCAGGCCTGTTTGCAATATGCTGCCCGAATGGTTAATACCAAAGACATCATACCATTAGCTTATTGATCTTTTTGAAAATTACTTTGAAACACTAATCCATTCTTTCGAAACAGGGGCAGGCCTAGTACTCTTTAAGCGGAAAAGTATGGCCATATATGGTTAAACCAGAGGGAGGAGGTATTTTCCAGGTAATTTGCATTTTAGGTTCTGCTGATTTCAGAAAATTAGTCATTGGATGACTCATCCATTCGAATTTCTTAATGGTTGTTTAACAAATCACCCATCCGATGACTGCGAATTTCATATGATGGAGCTGAATAAAAAAAGACCATAAAAGCTTTCCTCTCTTAATTTTTTACAATATTGGAATTCGATTCCATAATTGTAAACTGTCGATATGATATAGTTTTGAATAAAGCACCTTTCATCTATGCAAATTTAATATTTTATATTAAATTTGCATAGATGATTGAAAGAAGACTTGAGTCAAAAATTCGCCAGGCGCTTCTCAGAAGCCCAAGCGTGGCACTTATAGGGCCCCGCCAAGTGGGGAAAACCACCATTGCCCTCAACATTGCCGAAACCACACCCGCAGTATACCTGGATCTGGAAAACAGGCTCGATCTGGAAAAAGTGAAAGATATAATTGTCTTTCATTCGGGAAACAACGACAGGTTGATTATACTGGACGAAGTGCAGCGCATACCGGAGATTTTTGCCTCCTTACGCGGCATCATCGATAAGGAGAGGCGTAAAGGAAATAAAGCAGGGCAGTTTCTTTTCCTTGGCTCTGCTTCCCTTGATCTCCTACAGCAATCAAGCGAATCCCTGGCAGGACGTATCGCTTATCTGGAACTGTTCGGGATAGACTTGCTGGAATATGCCGGTCAGCAGCCGGAGCAAGTTAACCGGCTATGGCTTAGGGGCGGTTTTCCCGAAAGCCTGCTGGCGGATTCGGATGGAAACAGCCTGGAATGGAGGAGAGATTTTGTCAAAACCTATTTGGAACGCGACATTCCCCAATTAGGCCCACGCATTCCGGCCACCGCGTTGGAACGGTTCTGGACCATGCTGGCACATAACCAAGGTGGTGTCACCAACGCTTCTCACTTGGCAAGAAACCTGGAAGTGTCCAGTGTTACTGTTGGCCGTTATCTCGATTTGATGGTCGATCTCTTGCTGGTAAGACGTTTACAGCCGTGGACGTTTAATGTAGGGAAACGTCTGGTACGTGCGCCGAAAATATATGTACGCGACAGCGGAATAACCCATGCACTGCTGAATATTTCCGGTTATAATGATCTGCTGGGGCATCCGGTTGTGGGAGGAAGCTGGGAAGGTTTTGTGATTGAAAATATATTGTCGGTAGCGCCTTCCAGTGCTTTGCCGTTTTATTACCGCACTGCCGGTGGAGCGGAAATTGACCTCATTCTGGAATTTTCGGGAAGCGAAAAATGGGCCATTGAAATCAAACGGAATTCTGTCCCTTCTTTATCCAAAGGTTTCTTTATTGCCTGCGAGGATATAAAGGCCACTAAACGTTTTGTGGTTTATTCAGGTAAAGACCGGTTTTCCATGGGAGAAGAAGTGATTGCTATTTCACTTTTTGATTTTATGCAGGAGCTTTGTCGCTAAACCGTCAGCGGTATGGTCACCCGGATACTCGTTCCGGAATCGCCCGTATCCATGCGAAAACTCCCACCTGTCTCTTCCGCCCGCCAGCGCATATTGGACAGGCCGAATCCTGGGGAGACAACAGCCTGGCAAAATCCACGTCCATTGTCCTCGATTAGCAGGGTTACATCGGCCGGACCAAGCTCCATCCGGACACTCACTTCCGAGGCTCCGGCATGTTTGAGGGCGTTCACGGTAGCCTCCTGCGTGATCCGCAATAGATGCAGGGCCACCAGGGGCGGTAGCACCGGGTTATCGGAAGTGATCGGAGCTTGCCAGTTGAGGGCAGGCGTTTCCCGGTCTTCCCAGAGTTTGCGCAGGAAACTGTGCAGGCGGGTGGCAAAGTCATTGAAGGAAATGGTTTCCTGGTTGAGGATCCAGATCGTTTCCCGCAGGTTCCGGTTGGTCTCCCGTGTAAAGTCGCTCAGGCGGAGGAGCTGGTTTTGTTGTGGGGTGGAAAAAGTAAGCAGATCCAGGCGGGAAATAATATGGGTAAGCTGCGAACCGATGCCGTCATGGAGCTCACGTGCAAGGCGGTCCCGTTGGCCATGAAGCTCGTTTTCCAACCGTAATGTTTTGATCACCTCCTCCTGCCACTGCCGTTCGGCTTCCCATACAGCCTGTTGTTGTGCCACATTGACAGCCTGCAACTGCTCCTGTGATTCCCGGATCACCTTTTGTCGATAGATCCATCCGATGGCAATGATCAATAATTCTGCCGTCAGCACCACCCGGTAGATCAGCATATCCGGGAAGGCAAGCTTCACTGCGTTCATATTGACCAAAAACACATTCATTCCATAAAAATCAATCAGGATCACCTGAGAGGCAAAAAGAAGCCAGGCAGGCTGAAAACCTCTTTTGATCGCATCTGCCAGATAGCTTAGCCATACCAGGCCTGCCGCAGCCACTACCGATAAGCCAAGCCCGTAACCCAACCTGGTCCAAGCTTCTCTATGGATGGAGTAGCCATAGTGGGTCATCTCAATGCACACCGTAATCAGCATCCAAAACCACCAGGGGCTGATCCGAAGCCACCACTGGGGAGGCTGGCTGGAAATAACCAAAAATTTACGGCTGAACAACAGCAAAAAGCATACACCCAGGTTGAGGAGGTGTCCTATTAAAATGGGATTTAAAAGCTGGTGGAGATGGAAAGGAAGGAATATTCCCCAGCCGTCATTGACCAGACCGTAGAGACTGAGGCTTGCCACATAACCTGCATAGTAGAGATAAATGAGCTTCCGGTGAAAAATATAGCAGCACAGGGTTATGAAAATTACAAGCAATACAATTCCCACAAAAACTGCCCATTCCCAATCGGATCCCCTTATATAATTCATAAATGCAATCGGTTCCCATAATTTTACAGCGTATTTCATCGTAAAGCCCGGTGCAGTGGACCCTTGGATAAAGAGGCTGTAATGGACGTTGGCTTCCAGGGGAAGTTCAAACTTAAAGTAACGGTGAAAGAGAGGATTATGGGCACTATGGGACAGGTTCCGAAACCCTGTGAGGGGGTATGCGCTGACCGATCCTTTCTCTGAAACCAGCCAGACCTTTACCGTGTCAATAAAATGGCTTTGCAGCTCCAATATTACAGTTTGGTCTTCAAGGCTATAAACTTCCGAGTATGCCCAGCCAGTTCCCCCTTCAAAGCCAAAGTTGATGGCTGACACTTGTTCCCATTGCTGCAGGGGCAAGCGGCGTATCTGTGAAAGGGAAAACCGTGAACTTGGGTCCGGGAGCTGATAGAGCTGCTGCACAATTATAGATTTCTGAGGATCAGAAAAAGTACTTATCTCATCCCGCTGGTTGGTTAACCACCAGATACCCCATCCAAAGAGCCCCGCCACGAGCAAAAAACCTGTGAGATCTTTCGGAAATGACAAAAGAGTTTTCATAAAAAAATGAGGTAAAAAGATAAGAATTGAATTCTTCAAACAATTTAATTCATCCAATCAGTATTTTTCATCATTCACATAATTTTTATTATTATAAAATTATTGATTCCTTACGTGTTCCAACATTCCGGAGACTGCTGGATTTTCTATGTCCACACAAAAAGCATTATTGAATTTTAAATGCTTAATTTTAAGAAATGTGTCCGGAATAATTATTTGACTATCGAATTAAGGTAGTGGAAGACAAAGAGCTAAAAGCCCACAGCCGAAGGTCCGAAGGTGCAACCTTCGGACAACATAGACAGCACAGTGTGTATCCACTATTGCTCCACCATTGATAGGCAAATACATAAAGGGTTATGTTATCACACCGGATATTCTTAAATTAGTCCATCGATACCAAAACAGTCAATAAAATCAATTGAACCCATGATGACAAAAGAACAATTGAGACCTTCCACAGTGACGGTTTTTTGCCGGTGATCAGGATTATGGATTTTAAATAAGGAAGCAGAGATTACATTGAAAGTAAAACAGCCATCATGAACAGAAGGAATTTTGTTGGATTTTTACCGGCAGCTGCATTATTATTGGCCGGTAATAAAATCAAATTAGATAAAGAGGATGCACTCCCCATTTCTGCCAACGAATACAATTGGGTAACTTTTTATAACCGATCCGGAAAAAAATGGGGAGAAAATTGGGATGCCTGCCTGGCAGAGTTTGCATTGACCAACATAGCCGGTTTCGAACCTTCTTTACAAGATGCCGACCAACTTCAGGAATTGATCCCCTATTTGAAAAAATATAAAATTCAGATTCCTTCTATTTACGTGGGAAGTATGATGCATGAGGATGTAGAGGCAAAAAAATCCTCCGAACTGATCCTTGGCATAGCACAAAAGGCAAAAAGCTTGGGCACAAAAATCATTGTCACCAACCCGAATCCCATTGCATGGGGAAGCAACCGGCTGAAAAACGATGAGCAGCTGTATTGCCAAAGTTCACACCTGGATAAATTGGGGAAATCGCTACGTGCCCTGGGTATGAAACTGGCCTATCACACCCATGA
>JBGTDA010000129.1:0-34735 GCA_041748555.1 Rhodonellum sp. | reverse complement strand
AAATATCCGGACAGTTCAAATCAGGAAGAGGCGCAGATGACTTCTGCGTGATCCGGTCCGTTGTTGATACACTTATTAAGCAATCCAAAAATGTGATGGAAAACCTGAACCTTATTGCTAAATTGGCACCTGAGTAGTTACCAGGACATTAATCTCACAAAAGATTCCAAAAACAAGCTCCAGCTATCATTGGATTTTACAAATGTCGGTAATATGTTTAATTCCAATTGGGGAATTCCACAGGTAGAATGGCAAAAAAATCCTCTTAACCTGAGAATGATTGGAGAAAATGGTGTCCCAGTCTACAGAGTTAACTCTAATCCAGGAGCAAATGACCTGATAAATGAAACCTTCAGAACTTCAAATTCATTGGGGAATCTCTGGAGGATGCAGCTTGGAGTTAGGTATCTTTTTAATTAACACCAATCACAATTTAAAAAGCGTCTCTTCGGGGGTGCTTTTTATTTTTAATATGTCTCTTTATTTTAAAAGAAATTTGCTATGAATAAGCTATCCATCTTATCAGTATTGTTTATAATATCCTGATACCACAATTAATTCACATCCTGCAAATGCTCCAAGATGGAGACTGGACTATATGCTTGTAAATAAGAACATGCATACCGAAATGATCGAAAATACGGTGAGAATCGGTGATTTTTTCCCTTCCGATACCATGAGCATTATCAGTGATCATTTGCCGGTAACAGGAAGTTTTTGGGGAAAGGACCGATGAAATTGTCTGTATCACGGAAACGTTACGGTCTTAGCGGATATGCCGTGCGTGGGGGAAAAATTTTTCGGACTAAAATCCGCCACAAATACTAGAATCGATCCGGGAAGTCCTGTCTTCCTGTTTATAAGTAAGTCCCTGAACCACATCAATGCATCAATCATAATGCATCAATCCATTCTTACCGGTTTCATTGCGGATAATCATAAAAATAAATTCAAAATCCCTTAACATGTATGAAATTTTGAGATCGTAGCTTTTCGGCATGAAAAGAAAGAAGAACAGAGGACTCGAATTTTTATGGGGCACCATCATCCTTTTACTTTTTTGCGCCATCCCGGTTTTTGCTGCACCAAAAGGAATATTGGAACTACAATTCAATCATCTTCACAATCCCTTTTTCGATATCCTGTTTCTAGGACTCACCCAGTTGGGTGACGGTATAATCTTCGTGCTTTTTGTTATTTTGTTCCTGTTCCGGAAAGCTTCCTTTTCGATTTTCCTGAGCCTTTGCGGATTATTTAATACTATATTGGTTTGTATTTGTAAAAACTTACTGTTCCCCGGCTTTCCCAGACCGGCAGAATTTTTCAAAGGGATGGATTTTTACCGGATCCCCGGAGTGAACTTACACCACTGGAACAGTTTTCCCTCGGGTCATACCACTACAGCATTTTCCATATGCTTCGCCTTTGCGATCATCTTTTCAAAACATCCCAAAATCCAACGTTTGATGCTGATATTAGCGATAGGGATCGGCTTAAGCAGAGCTTATCTCATGCAACATTTCTTCGGTGATATCTGGATGGGTGCTGCTTTGGGCTTGGTAGCCACTCTGGCTGCAAGGGAAGTCACATTGAAGTATTTTTCAGGTAGAAAATTCAAGAAACCGTTTATCAAAACCAAATCCCCAACCATACCGTCTCTTCGTAAACGGATCATTATTCAGCGGAAATTGGCCGGATGATCATTGTCTCTGTTTTCTCAAAAAGATCCTTAGACCGGAACAATATCTTATAAGGCACCGGTAGTGGGTTTTGGTTCAAGGCCCAATCCGTCGTGACGATCAGGTCTTGATATCCGCTTTGAACCTCCCATTCCGATATAATCTGATTTGCGGCAAAAGGGAAGGCAGGATTGAATTTTCCCCAGTAATATAGTTTCTTCCCCGTCCAGATATCCCTGGAAACACTTACAGGATTATGGCTGTTAACTGTAGGCAAATAAAATTGGAATACCAGAAAATTCAACGCCAAAAATGCCAGACACAAGGCAAATAATGAGATAAAAACCCTTTTGAGACTTAAGGAGACCAAAGAAATTAAACCCAATCCCGCAGGTACTACCATATAGGGTGAGTATTTTTCTATCCCTTCGAGCTCAGGCAGGGTCGGAACCACGCTATAGGCCAACACTAACAATGCAACCGGAACCAGTGCAGCCAAGGCAAAAGAGACATATCTAATCCGGGAATTTATTCCCTGGACATCCAAGGTATAGGCAAAAATGACAGCAAGAAACGGGTATACAGGTGCTGCATAGTTAGGCAGCTTCGTACTGGACAGTGAGAAAAAAACCAGTGTCACCAGCGTAAAGATACAGGAAAGACCTAACAAAGGATCCCCAAAGAGATCTTTAACCCGATAGGCAAAAATCCTGTTCAAAAATAGACTCCCGGGCAAAAATCCGACAATAACCATCAGCAAGGTGAGGTAAAAAGGTCCCCCATGACCTTCCATGGGCTTGGCAAAGCGGTCAAGATTATGATGAAAGATAAATTCCTGCAACCAGGCACCTTCTGTTGCATAGAACACTGCGACATACCAGGGAAGCGTAACCGCAAAAAAAATCCCTATTGAAGAAGGATCAAATATACGGGACCACAGGATTCTAAAACGATTTTGGGTAGCCAAAAAATAGGTGATCAAAGTGCCTGCTATTAGTACTAAGGCTATCGGGCCTTTGCTCAAGGTGGCCAAAGCCAGAAAAAAATAAGCCCATCTTAGGTTTTTTTTTGACCGCATTTCCGTTCTGATCCAGGATTCAAAGGAAAAAATGGAAAAAGCCAAAAAACAGATCAGAAAAGGGTCAGGAACCGAGAGTTTGAACTGGATCTGGACATGCAAAGAGGTGATAAAGAGCAACGTGGACCAAAAGGCCTTACTTTCTCCCATTCTGGATTTGATTTTAAAGAATACTGAAAATGCCAACAGGCATCCCATTACTGCCGGTAACAACCTTGCAGAAAAGGAATTGACTTCAAAAATCCAAAAAGACAGCGCTATGAAATAGTAATGGAGAGGGGGCTTGTCGTATCTAAGTTCTCCGTTGAATCTGGGGACGATCCAATCCCGGGTTTGCAGCATTTCCCGTGCGGCTTCAGCGTTTTTGGACTCATCCAATATATAAATATCCCATTTGCCGTTTCCAAAGATAAACACTGTTAAAATGACACCAAAAAGTATCCATGATGCAGGTGACAGCGAGGGGAATTTCATCCTGAAATTTAGAATTAGAATATTTTCAACCCGGTATCTTTCAGTTAACAATTTGTTAGGAAATTATTAATTGTCTTTGTATCATAAACGTTGATCTAAGAAGAAACAATAGGCCCGATTAAAATCCATTTCTTGACGCTTCTTTAACAGTTATTTCATCAACTTTATTTTTTTACTTTTTAGTTTTACTAAACATAAATTTACTTTCGATGACTATGTTCCTCCGGAAAAAAGGCTTACTACCGATTTGATTATGGGGATGCGTCTTTTTGGATGCTGAACAGCAACCTCAAAAATGAACTTCAGCAAGGTGGCGGGCAATATGAATGGCTTAGCAATGAAATGGAAAAAACCCAGGCCCGATGGAAATTTGTTGTCCTTCACCATGCGCTCTATTCTGCGGATGAGGATGATTATGGCAATACTTGGGCCGGGCCGGGAAATCAGGGAGATCCTGACCTTAAGGACTTGATCACACTAATGGAAAACAAAGGTGTTAACATGGTCTTTTTCGGGCATTTGCATACCTATATGCGCTCCCTTCCGCTTAGAAACGGAAAGGTTGATCCGGAAACAGGTGTGACATATGTGCAGGCAGGTGGGGTTGGAGGAAATTTGGAAGACAATGCTCCAACCCGAAGCTGGTTCGCTGCTAAAAACTATAGGGGATTTCATTATTGCACTGTCCAGATCGCTGGTGCAGGGCTTGAACTCAGGGCATATGATTTAGCCGGGCAATTGTTGGATATTTACCATTTGGAGCATTGATTTTAAAAAAGAATTTATTCTTACAATTCCACATAGAGTCATAGCCAACATAGTAAAATGCCGGGCAAACCACGTTTTTTTTCAACTTTGTTTGCTATGTGAAATTGTTCTCTCATGTCCTAAATCTTATATCTTAACTCTTATTTCTTAAATTTCCAGTCTCCCACTATTCCATGTTTTCAAAAAAATAAACCACCAACATCTTTACGGGATCGGTACCTTCATTGACAGGGTTATGCTCGAGTCGACCGTCAAAAAGCATGGAATCGCCCTCATGAAGATCAATGGTTTGGTTGCGGAAGAGATACTTCACAGCGCCTTTTAGGATATATTTGAATTCAAAAGCATCCGTAGTCACAAAATCACGCTCGGCACCGGGTTGGATTTCCAGGAGGACAAAGTCCACTGCACCGGATTTTACCTTCCGGGTTAATATCCTTTCGTATTGATAACCCGAAACAGGTTCTTTTTCGAATTTTTTATATTCCTCTTTCCTCAGAACAAGGATCGGGGCTTCCCGTCCGTCCAAACTGAGGTTGTTGAAAAAATAATTCAGATCGACTTCCAGACTTTTGATAATCTGCATCAGCACCAGAAGCGAAGGAAAAGTTCTTGAATTTTCAATTTGGGAAATCAGACCTTTGGAAACACCTGCCCGGTCTGCGATCTCCTGGATGGTAAGATTTTTATCTTTTCTGATGCTTTTGATTTTTTGGCTGATCTGAACCAGAATATCGTTTTCCATTCGGAAAAATAGCAGTAATAAATTTATTTTAACTTCATAATCAACAAATTCTTTCTACCACCTCTTCCCCCAAGCCAAACGACAACGTCATTCCTGCACCGCCCAATCCATTAACAATCCAAGTATAATCAGTTTCTTGATGGACAAATTCCGTAGCACCGTTTTTCATTTTGGGATAGATGCCATGCCAGGAAGATTCAAGCGTCCAGCTTTTAAATGAGGCAAAAGTCTTTAGATAATCAAGTATCCTGTCATTGACATCCTGCCAGTCAAATGGGTCAAACTGCAAACCATATTCATGACTATCCCCAATGGTAAGCTGTCCGGAACCGTTTTGTGAAACCATCACATGAATACCCATATCCAATAAATCCGGATATTGTATTTCATAGCACTCCTTCAATTTGGCCAGAGACGGCGCTACCTCAAAACCTTTATAATGGACAAGGCTCAAACCGGCACACAGGGGCGGGCCTATTCGCCAGTTGTCCGGCTGTATTGCCAGACGCATCATCTGCAGTTTGCATTTGGTAATTCCGGTCTTGGCAAATACTTCCGGATACAGGGTCTCAAAATCGGCTCCACTACAGACCATTATCAGATCAGCTTCCCAGCTCTCTTTTCCTGAAAACACTTTGTTTCCTTCTATCTGAGCTACGGCTTTATTCCAAATAAATGAAATATTGGGTAAGGATTCCAAATAGGCTGCAGTCTGCCAGACAGCTTGTCGGGGATCCACGATTAGCTCTTCTTCAGTATAAAGGGCTCCCTTTAAGCTTTTTCCTATTGCTGCCGGACTTTTTTCGATTGTTTGGATGGGATTGAGATGATGTGCGGATTTGATGTCTTTCATGGCAGAGACATATTCGCCGACCACCTCATTTTCGAGATCAGTATAAGCCAAATGCAAAGCACCGGTTTCTTCTGCCCAAAATTTTGCCTTCTTGCTCAATTCCAACCAGATTTCCCTGGAGCGGATTGCCCGGTTATAGCTTTGTCCTTGGGATTGACCTACCGGCCATATCATTCCAAAATTGCGGATGGAAGCACCCACGGGTTTTGGGTACCGCTCGATGACTTTGACCTGCCAACCCTTGTTGGAAAGGGCCCTTGTAATGGACAGACCGACGATTCCGGCCCCAATGACTATTGCGGATTTTTTCATTTGATTTTTTTGGATTTTTTAAACGGAATGGTTGAAAACCAACTGCCGGGGTGCTTTTCGGTAAATTATTCTTGCTTTTCTTTTGAAATACCATAGGGTTACCAACATCATGCCCACTCCGATACTGAGTAATATCAGTATACCCTGTGTATAGAACAAATGCCAGCTCATGTCCTGCAATATGCCAAACTGCTTGATGGTGACAATGCTGACCGAACCCAGGTATCCAAAACTGTCTGCCAGATACATCAGAAAACCCACATTTCCCGCCGATTTGTATGAGGCAATCAACCTGTCAAACAGCAGGCAGTTAAAAGGGATGTAACCCATGTAAATGCCCGTTCCGGTGAAAACTACCCACAAAAAGGGAGGGATCATGTTGAATTGCAACAAAACAGTAGATCCGATAGCCAGGCACATGCCCGCCATGATGATCCAGTGGTATAGATAAAGCGCTTTTTTATTGTTTTTGATCAGAACCAAAAGTGCCATCATGATCAACAAAACCAGCGTGATGGGAATTTCTGTCTGTGTCAGAAGTTCCGGTTGAACGGTAATATTCATGGCCTCCCAAATTTCCACGGCAAAATTGTCCCGGATATCACGAAGTGCTGTGAGGACCACATAAACCAGGACCAAAAGGATGATACCGGGTTTAAACTCCTTAAAAAAAATTGTTCTTTCCTTTTTGGACATGGGAGTCCGGAGGGACCGCAACTCGATATCATTTTTGTTGGGTGGGGGAATATGGTTAAGTAGGATGACTGCCACCACCAGCAAGGGCACAAAAAGGCCCCCGGTAAGAAAGGGCATCCAGATTTCTGGAACCTGCCATTCATCCATCAGGTATTTTCCGATGGATTTGACCAGTCCGGAAGAAAATACAAAACTAACCGCCAGGATGCTTCCCATCATCTCGGTGAATCGCCGGCCTTCCAGATAATGAAAAACCAGGCCCCAAATCAGGCCAAGGGGAAACCCGTTGATCAAAATGCAAAAAATATTAAGAGGGGTGGGAAGAACAGCAAAACCCAATAAACCGAACCAGGAAACCCCGATCAGTGACAGGATCAAAACCGATCTTTTTTCAGGCTTGAGTTCCGAAATCATTTTGATGCCATAAAACTTGCTGGCCATATACCCGAAAGTCTGAGCCAAAATAAGCCACACTTTCAGATCCAATCCCAAAAACATCTCTCCCTCGAATGTGGCCGCAGCGAATGGTTCTCTGAAGGCATACATGCTGCTGTAAGTTAGAAATGCCATGGATGCCGCAAACAAACTCATGGAAAAATCGCTGCCTTTGCCAAGTTTTTTACGGAGGCCGGGAATCTGTACCATAAAAATGAAATAATCAGTTCATGGCTCCCGGTTTATCCTGAAAGCTTTCTTCCACTGCTATAAGATGAGCTTTTACCAAAGGCACAACCTCCTTCAATGAGTTGATGATATGCGTTGGATGATGTTTCAATAAAGCTTCCCTCGAAAAAGCCCCGGTTGTCACGGCGATACTCATCAGGCATCCTGTATTGTGGCCCTGATTGACATCCACTTCTGTATCTCCGATTTTGATGACCTCCCGGGGATCTATGATGTCAAACATCTCCATCATGGTATGGATCATATCGGGGTAGGGCCGGCCATTTTCCACCTCATCGCTGCAGACGGTGATGTCCAATAACGGTGTGTTTTTCCAACCGACCCGCTCAAGGATCGCATCCGTAATTTCCCTGCCGAATCCTGTGTCCAACCCTATAATGACCCCTAATTTCTGAAGTTCCCTGAACACCTCCTCTGCGTCTTCCATCGGTGCGATTCCTTCGGTATTCCGATAATACGCTATCATGTTTTTGACAAAGGTGGAATGAATAGCATCCACCAACCCCTGGGAAATCTCCAAATCACCGGAAACATGTTTTTCCAGAATATCCCTGATGGCCAATGGTTTTGGATAGCCCATTTTTTCTTGGGCTTCCTCCAGGGTCACCTGATCAAAGCCATGGATGAAAAAGGCTTCCAGAAAGGCTGATGCAACATTACTGTTATCTTTAATAGTGGTTCCCGCCATATCAAAGACGGCAAGTTTAATGGGTTTTTTCATTTGAATCTTAGAGGGAGGTAAAAAGGCTAAAATAACAAGAGGTAACCAAGACGTTCTTGGTTAACCAAAATGACAATGTTTAGTAAAAATAAACTCTTTACTTTTTAGAATCCCATGCTTTTGGTTATGGTTCTGTTAATTAAATGTTATAAAAATCAATGGGTGTAAACCATTAACCTCATTTAGGACTGATGAAAAATACCCTCACGTTAAAGTATAATAAGAAATTTAGTTAACTATTTGTTAACATATTTTTACCCATTTTATTTAAAGGATTCGTTTAAATTAGATTTTAAAAAAAAAAAAATGAAGATTCATATAGGGACAACCGGGCAAATCCTCTTCGATTGATAAGTTTCCCATTTGTGGGTCTGTCTTTGACGGTAGCCCCGTTTCAATTCTTCCGGAAAACTTTCTTTCAAAACTGTCGTTTTCCTTGATCCGCAAGGCGTAATCATACCAGCCAAAGCTTTTATCGGTGTTGAGGACTACCGTTCTTTCCTCCTTGGATTTTAATTCGATTTCGGATCGGTCTTTTCCATAAGCCTGATCTTCCAGCTGGCAGATTAAACCTACGGCATTGTTGTTCAGAATTTGAAGGAGTAAAAGAGGTTTTTTAGGGTCGGTAAAATCATAGCGGGTCTTCACGAATAGGGTATTTTCATCTTTATGTCCTTTGAATCCTCTGAAAAAACCATTGGGTCCATAGGCATCCAAGTGGTATAGTCCATTTTCAAAATTTTCCATAGGCCATTTATAATCAAGATCTGTACCTGCCTCCAAGGCAAAATCCCAGGACTTCAAGGTTTTCCAAGTGCCATTTTCCAAGTATTTATGAGGACAATAAACCTGAAAAGGAACTCCGGCAGTTTTGGAACCGAAATTCTGTTTGCTGTTCAGAAAGACCATTTTAAAATTTTGATGGTTGTCGTCCGGATTTCCGTCCAGGTACAACTCATAGGGGAGGGCAGTTGAATTTCTGATCCCTGCTTCCTGTTTTGGTAATATTGAGGATTTATTGCCTCTTTTTTTGATGTTATTCAGCTGATGTGAAGTCAAGGGTGCGAAATTAGTGGGGAGATTTTTGAAACTAGCTTGGTGCATCATAGACATAAAAGCTTTATGCTGTACAGGTTGGGGGAAAGTGGTCTCACTTCCATCATTTTTCCGGAATACAGAAGTGAGGTCTCCGCAAACTGTTCTTCTCCAGCTACTGATATTTTCTTCTGTGATATCCTTACCGGTTTTTTGTTTGAGGAATTTTTCCAAAAACATCAGGGATGAGGTAAGGTCACAGACTTCAGAATTTACCCAGCCGCCTCTTGTCCAGGGTGAAGCGATGATCAGAGGAACCCTGTAGCCAAGGCCAACCGGACTCTCCCTGACGTTTTCAGGTTTCATTCCCGGTTTGGAAAGCTCTTCTTCTCTGGTGACAAACTCCTCCTTGGTTTTGATTCCTGAAGTAAACTTACCTGAATCGGAATCTGTAGGATGCGGAGCTACAAAAGGTGGCACATGATCAAAATATCCGTCATTTTCATCGTAATTCAATATAAAAATGGTCTTTTTCCAAACTTCCGGGTTTTCAGTCAGGATATTCATTACCTCTGAAAGGTACCATGCTCCATACCAAGGCGCGGATGGATGGTCCGAAAACTTCTGGGGAGCGACCAACCAGGAAACAGTGGGTAGATTTCCTTCTTTGACATCACTTCTGAACCTGTGAAGGATATCCCCTTTAGGGATTCTGGTCTGAAATTTTTTGTCGTCTTTTTCATAATCCAGCCATTCGGTTTCATGAAAGTGGGGATCCGCATCGTTGATGGTAAATCCTTTTTTATGAAGGTTTTTTTCAAATTCCGGAAGTTTATCAAAATTATCCGGATGGTAGGTGACAAGAGATTCCCGGACAGCATTTAATTTGGCCATGCTTTCCTGCAGGGCTTTTTCCTTTTCCGGATTGCCGGATAAGCTTTTTTCATTCTTCAGGTCTGAAATGGTCTGAAGCAGAATTTTTTCCATTTTTTCCAAATAGGAATAATGGCCCTTGGCGAAACGGACATGATACTGCTTGAACCATTCCAGGTTGTTGTCCGTGAAGTTGCCCAAAAGACTCTCATCTTCCCCTTCAAGCCCCGTGGGCAAGCTGATTTCGTTTTGATAAACTTTCCAGGAAACCCCATTTTCCTCCAATCTTTCGGGATAGGTCTTCCAATCCACTTCCCTGCTGTAGGTCGCTTCGGAATTTCTGACAACAGAAAGCCCTGTTTTGGGATCCCTGCTTTTTCCTGTCCAAAAAAACATCCGGTTGGTAGTGGTTCCGGTTAGGGCCGAACAAAAATGCTGATCGCAGACAGTGAATGCATCTGCCATCGCATAATAAAACGGAATATCCGCTCGCGTATAATATCCCATGGTCAGAGGCACATTGCTGATTTCTTTGTTGCCCGGTCGTTTGGCTTCAATCCATCCGTCATATTGGCCTCCATTTCTGGCATTTACCTGATTTTCCCAGGAATGTGGAATATCACCCATCCAAGTGGCTTTGGTATTTTGGATATCCAGGTGAAAAGGTTTGTAGGTGTTGCCCTCCTTGTCTTTCTGAAGCCATACGGGCAGATCCTCTTTTAACTTGATTGCCCTTGGATCATTGAATCCCCTGACTCCTTGTAGGGAGCCTAAAGCATGGTCAAAAGATCTGTTTTCCTGCATCAGAAAAACCACATGCTCTGCATCATAAAAAGTGCTTCCCGGATCGGGATTTATGGCCATGGCCTTTTGAATGGCCTGGGGAATACCGCCCCATAGGGCCATTCCGCCTGAAAAAATCGTTGCATGTTTAAGAAATTCCCTTCTGTTGGTCATCTTCGGTATCTATATGGATTAAAAACCTGCCACCTCCTTGGGAGATGGTCAGGAAATTTACTTGATATTCAATTATTTCGGTAAATCCCACCAGACCCTGGTGGATATATTATCCGGACCCTGGCGACTGATCGCCTTGCGGTAATTTTCCTCATTCTGCGCCTGAACACTGGATGGGTACATAAACCTTCTTGGTACATTGGGCTCAAATGCCGCAGGTCCCGGAGTGATCTCCGGATACCCCGTCCTTCTCCAATCGTACCAGTTTTCCAAACCGGAGAAGAAAAGGGATAACCATTTCTGTGTACCGATTTTGGACAGTTTTTCTTCCTGGCTTCCTGAATAAACCACATTTGACTGTTCAAAATAGTCATTTCCAACGATTAACTTATCAGCAATCTGAGGAAGATTTATCAAACGGTACCTGCTTTCATAGTAGTCAAAAGAAGCCTTGATTCCATTGAGGTAATATTCCTCCGCTGTTCCGGTAGTGATGTATCCTCTCTCATGGGCCTCTGCCAGTATAAACTGCAATTCTGAATAATTCATCAGGATGGTTTGGTACCCCACCGGATTAGCCAAAGAAGTACAGGCTGAGCAAGACCAAAGAAACCCAACCCTCGAAATAAAATTGGAGCCGCCTTTGGATGGATCTCCCGATGGTGCGTATTGAAGTGCCTCTTCATCGGATAGGCCATTGGGTACACCCTGGTAGGCATCAATACCTCCGATGATTCCCGCGTCCGAATCGTTGGTGGGTTGGGCATAAGCAAAAAGTCTGGGATCATTGAGCTCTTTGAGTTTCAATTCCATGTTTTTGCTCAACCGGTATTCATCAAATGATCCTGATCGGGTAGTATAAAGATCATGTTGGTTGGGTATATCTGATAGATGCTGAAGTAAGGCATGGTCACTGTTTCCCGTGAATATCGGGAATTGACTCGGATCGGAAATGATCTGCTGCATTTCTGCTGATGGATTTTTCCTTAGGGAAATCCGCATCAAAACCCTGAGGCGAAGTGAATTGGAGAATTTTTTCCATTTTACAATATCTCCATCAAACAATATATCTCCTATTACGGCCTCATTGCTGGAACCCAACAATTCATTGGCTTCTCTCAATTCCTTTAAAATACCTTCATAAATGGCTTCCTGAGAATCAAAAGCCGGATAATTCACACCCCCTTTGGCCAGTGTGGCTTGAGAAAACGGAAGTTCCCCATAGGCATCCGTCATAAAAGAAAACTGAAAAGCGCGGATCACTTTGGCAATACCGACATAGTTGTTTTGTCCCTGCGGTTCAGATATGAGAATGATATTATTGATGTCCCTCAAAGAATTGTAATAGGTTCCGAAAGGATTTTCAAACGGCCCCCAGTTGTACCTGTCTTCATTGGTAAATTGGATTTTGGCAGTGTACTGCATCACCACATTTCCTATGCCCCAGGCCTGACCGGCAACTTGATTGGCCGTGCTTCTCAATACGGTAGGGAGCAGGAGGGATGAAGGGACCACTTCAGGAGCGTTTGGATTTGAGTTGATTTCCTCAAAATCTCCTGTACAGGCAGCAAACCATCCCACCTGAAGGGAAAGTATTGCCATGAATAATTTTTTGATATGGATTTTCATGATTTTGAAATTTTCTGATGGGTAAAGATTAAAACTTGAGGTTGATATTGAATCCCATGCTTCTCGTTGATGGGAAAGCCATGTTTTCGACTCCAGGCTGCAAAGTTCCGCCTGCCATGGAGAGCGTCTCCGGATCAAAGTGTGGATTTTCGGTCCATAAGGCAATGTTTCTTCCTACCAAAGACACTCTGACATCCTCAAACGGAACCCTGCTCAACCATTTTTTAGGAAGATTATATCCCAATGTGACCTCTCTCAGTTTGACATAAGAAGCATCGTATTTGGCAGCTTCCACATTGTTTCTTTCGTAATACCGGTTGTGCCAGTTTCTGGAGGAAATTTTGATGTCATTAGGCCTAAAAGTTCCATCGCCATTGTCAATGACTCCGGGACTGATAATCCCATTTCCTTCAACTGTTAAATCATAACCGCTTTCTCTTCCGAATAAGGTTTCTTCCAATTGACCTGAGGTAGATCCGATTGTTTTGGTCCGTGACACTACAATGCCCCCATAGCGGATGTCAAACAGAAAGCCCATAGAGAAATTTTTGAAAGCAAAACTGTTTTGGATCCCCAGCATCCAATCCGGATTATAATTTCCCTGGAGGACCAATTCCGAATCCCTTAAAGGCGTTCCGGTGGAATTGTGGATGATTTCTCCGAAGAAAGGACTGTTGGGATCGCTGACCCTGGCAAAACCGACTCCATACATATTACCCATTCTCTCTCCGATTCTTGCTTGAATAAAGGCCCCGTTTCTTTCTGTCAAGGTATAGGTGTCCAGTCCCTCGGTCAGCTCTAAAACTTTACCGCGATTTCTTGAGAAATTGGCTGTTACGTCCCACCTGAAACTGTTGTCTCTCCGGATTGGATTGGCAATGGCCACCAGCTCTATGCCTTGGTTTTGGATTTTTCCTGCGTTAATAATCCGGCTGTTATAGCCTGAGGAGATATCCAAAGTTATCGGGATGATCTGATCTCTGGTAATATTATTGTAATAGGTGAAATCAAATCCCAATCTTCCCTGAAAAAACCTTAGGTCCAAGCCGAACTCAGTTGAAGTTGTTCTTTCAGGCCTTAAGGCAGCATTGGAAAGAACCGAGGATTCTGATTTTGCCTGGTCACTTCCCCATGCAATCTGATTGTTAAAGACATTGGTCAAGCTAAATGGAGAGGTATCATTACCTACTTCGGCGTAGGCAGCCCTTGCCTTGATAAACGATATATTTCTTGGAAAATTGACCATGTCCGAAATGATCGCACTGAAAGTTGCGGATGGGTAAAAGTAAGAGTTGTTGTCTACCGGAAGTGTCGAAGACCAGTCATTCCTGCCTGTCAGGTCCAGGAAAAGAATGTTTTTGTATCCTATTTGTCCAAATCCATACAAAGAATTGATTTTTTTCTTGCTGTTGAATTGTTCTGTTTGGAGGTTAACCGCAGTATTGGTAAAATTATAGATGTTTGGGATCAGCAACTCAGGCGCTACCAATTGCAGGAATCTGTTTTCCTGAAACATCAAATTTCCTCCAACAGCTAAGTTATAGGACCAATTCTGATTGCTTGTTTCTGAATAAGTCAATAAAAAATCGGTGTTTCTTTCATTAAAGTAGACATTGTCTTCTCTATAATGGCCTCTTGGATATCGCTGCGTGGAAAACGCCCTTTTTCTATCTCTGATTTCATTATAGTTGTCCATGCCGGTTCTGAGCATCAGACTGAGCTTGTCGTTGAACTTATAATTCAACATCAGATTCCCGAATATCCTGTTTTTCTGTTGTCCGTTGGTGTTTTCGTAAACACTGAAATATGGGTTGTCGTGGTAATTATAGTTGTAATTGAATTGTTGTGTTCCTTCCAATCCAGGCATCCAATAATCCCGGAGATTACCGGTGTTGATTTGCCTACCATACCAGATCCAAAGGTACATGAGGTTTTCGGTGCCATAGCTGATATTGGGTCTGTTACCTGAGCTGCTGTTTTGGTAGTTGACAGTAGTGGACAGAGTTAGTTTTTCAGGAATGATATGGATGGATGAGTTTAAGGCAAGCGTGTTTCTTTTCAGGTCCGTGTTGGGTACAATTCCTTTCTGGTCAAGATTTGTCCATGAAAACCGCACATTGGCTTTTTCATTGTCCCCTGAAATAGAAACATTATTGGCCAAAGTGACACCGGTTCTGAAAAAATCATTGATGTTGTTTGGTTGTGAAACCCAAGGGGTGGGGGTTATGGTACTTCCGGAAGGAGCATTCAAATCGCCACCTCTAAATCCGGGAACGCTTCTTGGGGAATCGAACTGGGGAGTCATAAAGCCTACATCCATTTGAGGACCCCAACTTTCGTCAACACCATCCGCATTGCCGGCTCCGGCTCCGTTTACAAATTCAAATTGACCGTTATTGCCCTGTCCATACGTATCCTGCCATTTGGGCATGACCAGCGGGTTGTCAAAAGTAGTATTGGAATTGACGGAAACACCAATGCCTCTTTTACCTTTACCTGATTTGGTGGTGATCAAAATTGCTCCGTTGGCAGCACGGGATCCATAAAGCGCGGCAGCCGCCGGTCCTTTCAGTACAGTCATGGACGCTATATCATCCGGATTCATTTCTCCTGCGGCATTCCCATAATCCACTTCCTGGCCGCCACTTCCGGAGGATCCGATGACATTGTTGCTGATGGGGATACCGTCTACCACAAATAGAGGCTGATTGGCATTGATGTTCAGGGATGACTCACCACGGATGGTGACGCGGGTTGATCCACCCAAGGTGCTTGCTCCATTGGTGATCTGAACCCCCGCAACACGTCCGCTTAAGGAATTGAGGACGTTGGTTTCACGGGCTTCCGTCAATCTATCCCCATCCACCGTCTGTACCGAATAACCCAAAGCTTTGGCATCCCTTTCCATACCAAGTGCGGTAACGACTACTTCCCCGATTTCCATTCCTTCTATAAGGCTCACATCGATTACATTGGAATTCCCAACGGCACGGTCCAGTTTTTCGAACCCGATGTAGGAATAAGAAAGGGTGTCGCCCTTATTTACCATGATGTTATAAAAGCCATCAAGGTCTGTTACAGTCCCCCTCGTACTGCCTTTTACCAAAATGCTGGTTCCAGGCAGGGGCTGACCACTTGGGTCTGATACTTGACCTTCCACCCTTCTTTCTTGGGCAAAGGCCGATAGTCCAATCCCAATCAGCAGGGAGAACAGCCATCCGAATTTTTTTGTAGTAGAGATTCTCATTGGTTTGTCGAAAATTTAGTTAGGGCTTTTCTTTAAAAATTTAACAAAGCTAAACTCTAGCTTTTTAAAGGTGGTTAAGAAAAAGTTAACTTACAATGAATTAATTTTCTGTTAAATCAATAAAAATCGCCATTTTTAACTATTAGACTCAGGTTATGAACTTAATAAAGCTATGATGGGGTAAAGGAAAATGTATAAATAGTTAGGGATTTGTTAAGTGATAAAGTATATAAATAGTAAACAATTTTTATTTTTTATCACCTTCCTAAAGAGTTCCGCCCAGGTTGAAAATAGGTATTGAAACAAATGAAGAATAGGACACAAAAAAGGAGTCTTTTTGAAAAGAATGTCAAGCATAAGTTGCTTCGGGAGTTTCGGCTTTGATATTCTTCATGAAAAACCTACCTTTAAACTTGGTTTAAGACGGTTATTTGGGGTATATCAAATAAAACCATGAACGGTTTACAACATTGGTATTACTCACCTGAATCAAACCGGAAGCGTAATTTATTTAACAATCAACTTTTTTCTTTTTAGAATGAAAAAACACTTACTTACCCTATTTTTATTTATAGGATTTTGCCATTCATCTGTTTTCTCTCAGGTACTGAGCCATCCTGGCGGAATGCATACCAAGGCGCAGCTTTCGGCTTCTTTTAATAATGAGGCATATAATACAATGATGATATCTGCCAATGCCGCATTGTCAAATACTCACCATGCTATTGCTGACTTTTCTGTTCCTGGTGCCTATATCAATGGTGATCAACATGTAAAGATGAGTAAAGCCCTTCAAGATGATACCCGTGAAGCTTATGCTTGCGCACTTGCTTTCAGCCTGAATGGAGATAGTAAATATGCCGAAAAAGCATTGTATTTTTTAATGGCTTGGGCAAATACCAATACAAAGTATTCTGATTTTGACGGACCTTTGGTAATGGCTTATTCAGGCACTGCAATGGTAATTGCTGCAGATATTCTGTGGCCTTACAAAGAATGGTCTTCTGCTGATCGTACTCAGTTCAAAGATTGGGTTAAGAATGTGTATTATCATGCAGGCAAAAGTATTTATAACAAAACGAATAATTGGGCAGATTGGGGAACCTATGCGTGTCTTCTTTCAACTCATTTTCTGGACGATAAGCCTGCATTTGATACCTACAAAGAGCATGTAAAATTTATCATTGATAACCAAATCAATGACAAAGGTGAAATGCCCCATGAACATAGCCGTGGAGGATCAGCATTGACGTCACTTATTTTGCCCTGGCACCTTTAACCGCAGCTTGTGCGGTTATCCATAACGTGACAGGCTAGGATTTATTTGTTTATAAAAACAAGAGAATAAAAACCGCAATAGACTGGTTACTGCCTTATAATATGAAAAATCCGGAATCTTACCCGAAAGAGCCGCAGGGGAGAAGGTTATCACCTGACGGAAGAGGCGGTAACCTGATTGAAGCAATGTGGTATATTTATAGGGATCCCATTTACAATGAATATGTTGAATCAGTGCGTCCGATCCAGCATTTTGGAAAAAACAACGGGCATCATTACGCCTGGGTATTTCCTACGTTAATTCCTCCATCAGAAAGTGCAGGAACGGGAGAAAATTAAAATCAATAAAATTTCAAATGATGATAAATCTTAAATTATTCCTGGTATACTTCTTATTTCCTATTTCACTATTTGCCCAAAGCAACACGCCCATAAGCCTACATCCGGAAAATCCGCATTATTTTTTGTTCAGAAACAAACCCACAATACTTATTACTTCGGCCGAACATTATGGTGCAGTGGTAAGCCTTGACTTCAATTATCTCAAATACCTAGACGAACTGCAAGAAAACAGACTGAATTATACCCGAATATTCTCTGGTGCATATATAGAGGTTCCTGGAGCTTTTGGCATTAGTAAAAACACCCTTGCGCCTGTGTCAAGAAAATTTATTTCCCCGTGGGCCAGAAGTCCGGAACCCGGATCCAAAGCGGGAGGAAATAAATTTGATCTAGGCAAGTGGGACCAAAAATATTTTGAACGCCTTAAGGATTTCGTTTCAGAAGCCGGCAAGCGTGGGATTATTGTTGAAATGACTTTCTTTTCTGCCCTGTACAATCCTCAGGGATGGAAAAACAGCCCCATGCATCCGGACAACAACATCAACCTCAAAGATTCCATCCCAAGAAAAAATGTGCACACCATGCACAACGGTGAACTGCTCGACTACCAGGAGGGCATGGTCCAAAAAATTGTGTCGGAGCTCAAAAATTTTGATAATATCATCTATGAAATACAAAATGAGCCTTGGGCCGACTTTGGGGTAAAAGTGCTGGACCTTGACAGGGAAGAAGGACCTGATCCCTGGCAAAAAATTGTAGAAGAAGCAAATCGGGAATCTTTGGACTGGCAAAAACACATTGCTTCTGCAATTGTAGCGGAAGAAGCCGATTTAGAAGAAAAGCACCTGATTGCTCAGAATTTTACAAACTTTCGGCATAAGCTTCAAGAGGTAGACCCTAACGTATCCATTTTAAATTTTCACTATGCGCTGCCGGAAGCAGTCGGCGATAATTACCATTTAAATAAAGTTATAGGTTTTGACGAGTCGGGCTTTTCAGGCAATAAAGATGAAACATACAGAAGACAAGCCTGGAGGTTCATCATGGCAGGCGGCGGTTTGTTCTATAACCTCGATTATTCTTTTACTGTTCAAAAGCCGGATGGCACAGACCAACAACAAGCACCGGGTGGAGGCAGCAGAACGTTGAGAAACCAACTTAAGGTTTTAAAAGACTTTATGGAAAGTTTTGATTTTGTAAAAATGAAACCTGTGGAAAATGTTGAATCCAAAAACAAAGCCTATCAAGTTTATCAACTTTCTGATCCAGGCAAGCAGTATGCTTTTTATTTTGAGGGAGTTCAGCAGAACGAGGTTTTGGTTGATTTGCCTAAAGGAAAGTATTACGTTGAAATAATTTCTGTTGAAGACGGATCTAAAAAATCATTGGAAAATAAAAAACATAAAGGAGGCGAACTGAAACTTGAAACTCCCGGGCAAACAGAATTTGCTATAAGGATTGTCTCCCTTAAAGACAAATGACTAAGCCCCATAGTTCTTACTATGGACAACAAGCTTTAGTGACATCAAATAAATTCCGCTCTAAAATTTAAAATATCAAAAATGAATATCAAATCAGGATTAAAGTACCGGATAATATCAGGATTAGCAACTACTGTGGTAGTCATCGCCTTTTTATCAATGCAAAACCCCAGCCCCTCTGGAATGCGAATCACCATCAAACCCAACCAGCCCGGTTTGATTACCGAGATCATTCAAAAGGCAATTGATTCATGTGCGGCATCCGGTGGAGGAGTAGTTGTATTCCCTGCCGGCAAATTTCTTACCGGCGGAATCCAACTGAAAAGCAACGTTACTTTACAGCTCGATAAGGGCGCATATCTTCAGGGTAGCGACAAATACACAGATTATCAAAATGATGCATTCATCTACGGTAAAGATCTTACAAACATTGCCATTCAGGGTGAAGGTATCATTGATGGGGTAGATTGCTACAATCCCAATGGAGAAGAAGGCTTTCGTGGCCCTCATTGCATCAGGCTTATCAACTCCAAAAATATAACATTTACAGGTATTACCATCAAAAATTCGGCAAACTGGGCGATTAACTGCCGGTACTGTTCCTTTGGTACAGTTACAAATGTGATCATTCTCGGTGGACATGACGGGCTCCATACGCGGTTTTGCGATAATTTTACCGTTACCGGATGTGATTTCCGCACCGGCGATGATGCCTTTGCAGGAAACGATAACCGCAATTTTGTAATCACGGATTGTAAAATCAATACTTCGTGCAATGGTTTCCGGATGGGATGCCTCAATCTGACCGTGCAGCAATGTAAATTCTGGGGTCCGGGCGAGTATATCCATAAAGTACAAAAAAGGAGTAATATGCTTTCTGCCTTTGTCCATTTCTCACCTAAGGACGAGAGTTCAGCATTGAAAAGCGGCAACTGGATTATTAAGGATATTGTAATTGAAAATGTAGACCATGTGTACAACTATAATTTTGAAAAAGGTTTATGGCAAACAGGCCAGCCGGTGACCAAAATTTCATTTGAAAACATTCAGGCAAAAGGAATTCTCAGTGCCTTTAACATCATCGGGGACGATTCATTAAATTTTGACCTTCAGGTGCGTAGTTCCCGGTTCTCTTTTCGGAAAGGCGCCGACTACGATGCCGTTGCTTTTGAGGGAGCCAAAATAACTTCGCCGGCATTATTCAACGCCACTAATTTTGATCGGATAAAACTTCAGGATGTGATCTTCGAAAAGAAGAGCGAAAAGCCTATATTGAACTCTATGGCAGGAAATGCCTTTACCCTTGATCAGGTTACTTTTAAAACAGGAAGCAACACCCTTCCCTATAAATTTGATGAGATCGGCGACTTGAAAAAAGATAATTAGATGTAATATTTAGAGAAATGAAATTTAACCTATTCATACTGAGCGTTCTCGTTTCTACTTCCTTATGTGCTCAAAGCAATGCACCCATCAGCCTTCACCCGGAAAACCCACATTAAAGCAGCCCGATGAACGGGATCAACAATATCAACACCGCTGCCAGAAACGATGCACATACTTTGCACAACGGTAACCTGCTGAAATACCAGAAGACCTTAGTGAAAAAATAATGTCTGAGTTGAGTGATTTTGACAATGTGTTTTTTGAAATACAAAATGAGCCCTGGGCCGGAGGGAACGGGGTAGAAGTAGTATCCTTTGAAAAAGACAAAGAAACCATGGAGTATGACAAGCAGCTCATCGTACGGTTGGCAGATCAGGAATCTTTGGAATGGCACATATATAAAAATACTTTCCCTAACACTGGCTACTAGCAGGTAGCGAACAGTGAAATGTTTTTAGTAACCGCCCGCTATTAGCCAGGGCCGTTGTAGGGCATTTGTTGGAAATGCAAACCATTAATAAAACGAGTGGTTTGTTTAAAGGGAATACCGACATTTAGAATTCTTGTCTAAAAAAGAGCAAAGAACTTTGGTACTCTGACAAAAAGAAAACAAAATGAATAAATGGAATCTATCACAATACCCTTCCCAAAAAGGAAAGGTGGCCATAATCACTGGATCGAACAGCGGAATTGGGTTTGAGTCAGCTCTTCAGTTGGCGAAAAAAAATATAATGGTGATATTAGCGTGTAGACGGCTAGATGCTGCCGAGAGAGCCAAAAATGATATATTAAGAAGCCATCCATCTGCTCGGGTAACACCAATGAAAATAGAATTGAGTAGCATAAATGAAGTGAAAAAATTTGTAGAAAATTACCGGAATCGATTTGACAGATTAGATCTTCTTATCAACAATGCAGGCATTATGATGTCTCCATACAAGGAAACTGAGGATGGTTTTGAAAATCAGCTTGCCACAAATTTCATCGGCCATTTTGCCCTGACAGGCCTATTAATGCAACTGTTACTGAATACTCCTGATTCTAGGGTAATTACCCTAAGCAGTCTATCATATAAATGGGCTCCAATTAACTTTAGCGACTTGCATTTTAAAAATGGATACAATAAAAAGAAGGCATATGGTCAAAGTAAAAGAGCTTGTTTGGTGTTTGCCTATGAGCTAAACCGACGATTGTCTTCAACTGGTAACAGTACCATTTCCTTGGCAGCACATCCGGGATTATCCAACACAAATTTGGACAGATATTTTCCGGCTTTGATCAGGCCTCTCGGAAATTTGTTTTTGCAAAGCCCAAAGAAAGGGGCTCTTCCTATTTTATATGCTGCTTTAGGAAAAGGATTAAAAGGAGGTGAATATATTGGACCCGATGGTTTTCAGGAAATGAGAGGAAATCCTACAATAGTCGATTCAGATGAAGCTACAAAGGACAAAGAAATTGCAAACAGACTTTGGTTGTCCGGAGAAGAAATGACTGGTGTTCGTTATTCATTTAACTAAGTTTTGAACCAAAGGGTAAAAACGCCTTACAACACACAATATAAAACTGTTTTGGGTTCTGATGACTGTGAGGGTTGGTTCTCGCTTCAGCTTTCTTGTCGGTGGACAAAGTACGCGCTTCGAAAACCCATCCGTTTAGGACAGCGTAAACACCACAATTGAAAGAAATCGACCGACTTTTAACTAGAAATCAAATGAAAAATGAATTAGCAGCTTTTCTGTCCGAATACATTTCACTTTCTGAGACAGATATGGAAGTAATTAGTAGTCTTAGTTTGCATTCAAATGTTTTCGTGGGTTGGAGATACTTTCAGAAACAAGAATCTGCATCAGTCAACCCCAAGTTTTTAAAGAGCTTTACTTTTAGCGCATGAAAAAATGGTATAAAGAATCGGAACAACGGCGAAGAATGAATGGGTTTTATCGGTCAGGATACTTGGGTGAGGCTTGGAAAGTCCGCCACGAATTGTAATTTTAATAATCGGTGTGGCTTGGTGGTAGAGGAAAGGACTATGCTTCCTACTGCTCATCCCAGCCAGGCGTTGTTGTGCATAATTTGAATAACAATATGAACAAGACTATTTTAATTACGGGAGCGTCATCTGGAATAGGGAAGGTTGTTGGTGAATACCTGACTAAAAAGGGTCATAAGGTCATCGGAACAAGTCGAGATCCTGATAAGCAGTCAGTAGAGTTTGAAATGATAAAACTTGATGTTACAAATGACGAGTCTGTAGATAATGCTTTTCAGATATTATTCGATAGATTCGACAAAATTGATGTTTTAATAAATAATGCGGGATTTGGAATTTGCGGCCCTACAGAAAACATATTAATAAAAGAAGCAAAAGACCAATTCGAGACAAACTATTTCGGAGTAGTCCGTGTGACCAATAAACTACTACCTCATTTCAGAACTAACAAAAGTGGACTTATTATTAACATTAGTTCACTTGGCGGTCTGATAGGCATGCCATTCCAAGGCCATTACTCGGCTAGTAAGTTCGCATTGGAAGGTTATACTGAAGCATTGAGGTTGGAACTTTTGCCTTTTAAAGTCAGTGTTTGCAACATTAACCCGGCAGACTTTAAATCATCATTTTCTTCGAACAGAAGGTTTACACAGAAAATGGATGAAGCATACAAAGATAAGTTTAATCAATTTAAGGAAATGTATGAGCATGAAGAGGAGAATGGATCAGATCCAATTATAATCGCCAGATTGATTCACGAATTAACTCAAAAGACAAAATTTAAAGTTCGTTACATCGTAGGCAAGAAATCCCAGACAATGGGATATTCTATAAAAAAATTACTTGGGTCAAGACTTTTTGAGAATATGATGGCTGCAATGTGGAGAGCGAAATGAAACTATACATCACAGCGAGCACTAAGAAAACATGGGGCAAGACAATGTTTTCTGCAAGGTCTCGTCTTCGTGGCCGCCTTTGTCACAGTCGGACAGGCAAGTGCTCCGAAAAGCCCCGGGTTTCTTAGCTACGGCACGATGTGCAATATGTCAAATGAAAACCTGGACTCGACAGGAAAAAGCCGAAAAGTTAAAAGACTTTCAGACAGGAAATATATTGACACAAGAAATTGACGAATGGGAAACAGACAATTGTATACCCTGAGGATATTCATAAACATCAAGAATTAGTTAATATTTCAAAATTCATTTTGTGTAATTGGCAATACCACAAGGGAGTACGTATATCAGATATTGGACATTCATTGCTCTTTTGATAGCCAAAAAGTTGAGTATAATGCTAAAGTTTTCCTAAATCTTTTATATTGCGTTAAAAGTGTCTCCTTTTTGGAACATAATCAGGTTAGTTAACTATCTGCCCGAAAGTCAGCAGATTATTGTCGGGGTCAAGCAATGCAAACTCTTTTTGATTCCAAGGTTTGATTTGTAATGCTCCGTTGGGATGAATGCTTACCTTATTGGTCAATAAGGTTATATACAAGTTGTCAATGTCATGTGTTCTGATATAAACTTGCCCGTAGTTTTCTTTGGGGTTAAGTTCCTTGAACTCAAAAAAGTGAATTTCAATATTATCTCTTTTTATAAGGAGATAATCGCCATAGTCCGCAATTTCAATAAATTCCAATTTGTTTAGATAGAATTCTTTTGTTGCGGTTTTGTCCCGCATTGGCAACTTTGGAATTATGTCTGAAAGCATATTTTTTAAGTTTGTTTTAAATATAATTTTTTGTCGGAGTTGTGAAGGTGATGTAATTACACCGGGGTTGCAGCCGAGGTCACGAAAGCGTGGTGCGGCCGAATCGGAGCATTGCATGTTGTTTACAATGGATTGTAAATGTAGTTCAATCAAATGAGCGTTCCAACAGGAGAAAGGTCCTTTTGCGGGAGAGAAGAATACATGGATATAAAGATATACACATATCCGGATATTAGAATATCCATTAACTCAATGCCAAACAAAAAAAGCCCCGAAAAGCATTTTCTACTCTTCTGAATACTTTTTTCTTTAAGCTCTTCTTTTTTGGGTGTGACTACTTTTTTTGTGATGAAGGCAGTGTGGGTCTTTCCGTAGGAGTCTGCCTCCTTGAGGGCGGCCACTCCGAAGATAAGGAATTCGTCTCCATCAAAATCCACCATGTGGTTTTTCAGGATTTCTTCCAAAGTTTCTATGGCAATGGATACCCTGATTATGTCAAGGTCCTTTACTTTGCTGCCTTTTCCGATGTAGGTTTTTTCAAATTATGACATGACTGTAACCAGATACCTTCTGAAAGACTGAATTTCTTGTTTATTAGATTTTGTTATATTTGTCAAGTGTGGTTCTTTATTTTACGCAACCGGTTGTGCAGATGCATTTCTTTTATTTTCATTGACAACCAAAAGGAAGAGTCACTGTCTAATCAATAGGTGGGTAAATTTATTTCAGCATGGTTACTGTTGAATGAAATTCTCGTCAACCATATCATTCTAATATAAAAGTTTAACAAAGTATATTTTATGAAGCGGATTTTCTTTTTATTGATTTTAATTGGAATCATGTTCGATGGTTGTAAGTATAAATTATTGATGGCTGGAGAAATTCTTACGGTACAGAATGAAAGCCAAAAACCCAGGAGAGCAGAAGTCCTTTTCCTGGGCCATCCAAGTGAACACCATGATTCGGGCAGATATGCCCCTTGGCTGGCCACGGCAGTGTTTCCAAGCGGTATCAATATCACCTATACCGAAACCACGGAAGATCTCAATAAAGAAAATCTGTCAAAATATGATGCTCTGCTCATCTATGCCAACCATGAATATCTTGCCCCGGAGCAGGAACTGGCCATGAAGGAGTTTGTGGAAAGTGGAAAAGGCCTTATCCCCCTGCATTCCGCAACAGGCTGTTTCAAAAACTCGGAATGGTATATCAAAACCATCGGTGGCCAGTTTGATTCCCATGGTGTCGGGACCTTTAAAAGCAGAATCCTGATGGCCGGGCATCCCGTGACTGAGGGATTGGAGGATTTTGAGACCTGGGATGAAACCTATATACACAAAAACCTTAACCCCGACATCCAAATATTGATGGAAAGGGTGGAAGGTGCACAAATGGATTCAACGACAAAAAAACAAAATTACCGCTATCCCGAGGGATCCACCGTCGAAGTCGGCCATAGAGAGCCCTATACCTGGACCAGGGAAGAGGGGAAAGGAAGGGTTTTTTATACCGCTTATGGCCACAACGACAGCACCTGGCAGAACCCGGGCTTTCTGAAACTTGTTGAAAACGGAATTTTTTGGGCCATTGGTGATGAGGTCAAGGCTCACGTAGCCGCTTTGGAGATTCCCAGTGTTTCCATTTATGATGAACCCATTTCGGATTTCACCAAACGATATGAAGTGCCAAAGATCCAGGAAGCATTGAGTCCTGAAGAATCCCAAAAGCTGATACAGACACCGGCAGATTTTGAGATCCGGTTATTCGCTTCCGAACCGGACATTGTAAATCCTATTGCCATGGCCTGGGATGAAAGAGGAAGACTATGGATTGTAGAATCAGTAGATTATCCCAATACTTTTAAAGAAACCGATGGTCAGACCAATGACCGCATCAAAATATGCGAAGATACCGATGGAGATGGCAAAGCGGATAAATTCACGATTTTTGCAGATGGATTGAACATTCCTACCAGTATGGTATTTGCCAACAATGGTGTAATTGTATCCATGGCTCCTGACTTTGTATTTATGAAGGATACCGATGGGGATGATAAAGCAGATGTAAGAGAAGTCATCATGACCGGCTGGGGAAAAAATGACACCCATGCAGGTCCTTCCAATCTGCAATATGGATTCGACAACAAAATCTGGGGAGTTACCGGTTATTCCGGTTTCAGCGGGACCATCGACGGAAAACACCGGAGGTTTCCACAGGGCGTCTATCATTTCCTTCCTGATGGAAAGGAATTTGATTATCTGGCAAGTTCCAGCAACAATACCTGGGGACTCGGTTTTTCTGAAGACAACAACGTATTCATTTCCACTGCCAATAATACACATGCCGCGTATTATTCCATCCCTGCAAAATACCTGCAGAGAACATTTCCGGACGCAGATGAAGGTCAACCTGCACCGCCTTATATCATACAGCCGATCCAGAAGATAGACGGACATTATGATGCCCATGCCATGACCCCCAATCTCAGACAGGTGGATGTGGTTGGAGGATTTACCTCCGCAGCGGGAATGAGACTATACACTGCCAGGGATTTTCCGAAAGAATATTGGAACAGGATTGCCTTTGTCAGCGAACCAACGATCAGGCTTACCCACAATGCGGTTTTGGAACCCGATGGAGCCGGTTTCAAAGAAAGTGATGGCTGGAACCTTCTGGCCAGTTCGGACGAATGGTTTGGTCCTGTGCAGGCGGAAGTAGGTCCTGATGGTGCGGTATGGGTGGCTGACTGGTATAATTTTATCATCCAGCACAATGTATTTGTGGAAAGGCAGGCTCCTTCAAGAATGGTATTGCCGTTTACGGATCAGCCGCACGGACAGGGAAATGCTTTCCGGAGTGAGTTAAGAGACACCAATCATGGAAGGATCTACAGGGTGGTACATAAAAATGCAAAACCCTATTCACCAATCACCTTATCCAAAGAAGATCCTCAGGGTTTATTGGCAGCATTGAAGGACGACAACATGTTCTGGAGAATGACAGCCCAACGCTTATTGGTAGAATCCGGAAATCAGGAAGTACTGAACGGTCTTTATGAAATCATCCATAACAGGGAAGTGGACGAAATCGGACTTAACAGCCCCGCTGTCCATGCGCTATGGACCCTGCATGGGCTAAAAGCTCTGGAAGAGAATAATAAAGAAGCGTTAATGACAGTTACTGAAGCCCTGTCCCATCCGGCAGCCGGTGTGAGAAAAGCTGCGGCTGAAGTATTGCCCAAAAATGCAGAAAGCGTTCAGGCCCTTCAAAAATCCGGAATTACAAATGATCCGGACCTGAACGTAAGGATGCACGGGATTTTGGTTTTGGCGTCTATGCCGGATTTGCCTACCGTCGGTCAAATGCTTTATAATGCAGCACTGAATGCGGAAAACGAAAAAGATGACTGGTTGTCGAAAGCCATTTTTGCAGCAGCGACCCAACACAAAGACAGCTTTTTATCAGCATCCAAAAACGACAATCCTGAGAATGGGAAAGCGGCTTTATTGGACCGGTTGATAGAGGGGGTGAGCAATGAAAAATACGAACTGGGCAGAAGGACCACTTTGCAGTATTCTCCTGATGTAAAAAGTAAAGAAATTACGCTTTCTGCCACTATAGCGGGGCAGGGCGGTGAAAAACCCTACGGCGTAATTCTCGCACAGGGAAACAAAGAAAACGGGTACAGTTTTTATCTGGAAGACGGGAAACTTAATTTCCTTGTTCACCATAATGGCAAGCCTTCCAAAGCCGTTTCTACAAAATCCCTTCCCGAAACCTTTGAGACCACAGCCCATCTGGATAAAAACGGACAAATGCGTATCCTGGTAGATGGAGAAGAGGTAGCGCAGGCCAAAGCAGCGGGGGCTTTTGATAAAATCCTCTCACCCAGTGTCCGTTCCGGCCGTGATTTTGGGGACGATAACAATATCGGGGATTATGAGGGTGAGTTTGAATTTGAAGGTAATCTGAGAGATCTCCTTTTGGAATTGAAATAAACAGACTGAAACCATGAAATACGATATAATTGTCTATGCAGCCATCATTTTGATTGGATACAGTAAAGTTAAATCTGCCGGTTTTCTTGCCTCTGATGGGACGGGTTATGAACAGGTACTCGGTCCGGCTTCTTCGTTATCGTTGTTGACACCCGAGAAGAAGGCTATCCAAGACAGTGATCCGGAGTTTGAAATGTCCGTGATGGATATTACGCTTTGTGGGAGGAATGATAACCCAAAAGAAGGCAGCTTAAAATTACCTGCCGGTAATAGAAGCCGGATTAACAGTAAAGAAGGGGTGGCTGAAAATTCCGGTTTGGATCAGGAGAAGGCCACTATCATTTATATGGAAATAGTACCTGAGCTGATGAAATTCAACTTGGATACCTTTACGGTTGCTTCAGGTAAAAAAATCATTCTGGAACTGGATAACCTGGACGGCATGCAGCACAACCTGTTGATTGTACAACCCGGGACCTTGGAGAAAGTCGGTGCTGCGGCAGATGCCATGCTGCGGGATCCAAAAGCATCTGAAAAGCATTATGTGCCGGATATGCCCGAAGTGTTGTTTGCAACTGACATGCTTGGACCGGATGAAATTTATACACTGAATTTTACAGCACCTACCGAGCCTGGAAACTATCCGTTCGTCTGTACATTTCCCGGACATTGGAGGATGATGAACGGCATTATGAAGGTGGAAAAAGACTGACCTTTCTGAGAATGCTGTGAGCTATTATGTGAGCTGTTAAAATCAAAAATCAAAACCTGATCAATATGAAATTAAAATTAATCTTTTGGAACCGCCCCTTGTTATTATCATGCTTTTTGGCGGTGTTGATGCTGAGCAGCAGTGTGGAGGCCAATAAGCCACTCCTTAGCAATTCACCCAAAAAGACTGTTAAAGTACTGATGGTAGGTGGGGGGGCTTCCCACGATTTTGACAAATGGTACAGGGGAGCCGATGTGCAGACACTGGAAAAAGACGGAATGACCGAGGTAAGGTACACCGACAGAACCGATTCTCTCCAATATTATTTGCCGCAAGCAGATGTGTTGTTCCTTAGCAACAACCAGCCTATTGCAGATCCGGAAACCAGAAAGGCCATCATGGACTTTGCGGATGCCGGAAACGGATTGGTACTTGCCCATGCGGCACTTTGGTATAACTGGGAAGACTGGCCGGAATACAACCAACAGCTGGTGAGTGGAGGTTCCAGGGGCCATGACAAATACGGGGCTTTCGACGTGGAACTTACAGGCAAGAAGCATCCTGTTACGAAAGGTGTGCCTCAAAAGTTTAGCTTAAAAGATGAGCTTTACTACTACAAAGTGGATTCTGCCGGACCCGGCATTGATATCCTGGCGATGGCAAGTACAGAAGGATCGGAGGGATTTCCCTCGGTTTTTGTCATCCAACATCCCAAGTCAAGAATTGTTGGAATCGCCTTGGGACATGATGCGGAATCCCATGATCTGGAAGCCTATCATACACTGCTGAGAAATGCGGTGAAGTGGGCAGCGAAGTGACGGGAGAATCAAGAAGCTAGACCCAAGAACCAAGAAGCTGGACCCAAGAGCCAAGAAGCCGGAACCGGTAAACAGGAAGACGGTAACCTTTGAGGTTTCTAAAAACATAGGAGAGTTTAATAGTAATAATGTCAACTAAATTCAGGACATAGCCGGACCTCGGACATCCGACTTCGGACATCCGACATCGAATCAAATATTCAATCAACTAATTAAAAAAAATGAGCCAAAAACAAATCACAGTAGTCATTGTCGGAATGGGATTCGGAAAAGAATTTATCCCCATTTACCAAAGTCACCCAAACATCAAAGCAGTAGGGATATGTACCAGAAACCAAAAAACCCTGGATGAACTGGCAAAGAAATTCAACTTGGACAAGGACCTGTGTTTTACCGATTTTGAGGATGTACCTAAAAGAGAGGATGTGGACGCCATTCATGTGGTCACCCCTGTACCGGAGCATGCCAGGATGACTTTGGCTTCCCTGAATGCCAACAAGCACACTGCCTGTACCATACCCATGGCCATGACAGCGGAAGATTGCAAATCAATAGTGGAAGCCAAGAAAAAGGCCAATAAAGTCTACATGATGATGGAAACCGCTCTGTACACCAGGGAATTCCTTTATGGCCTTCAATTGGCAGAGAGCGGGAAACTGGGCAAAATACAGTTTGTAAGGGGCTCCCATATCCAGGACATGAGCATGGAAGGATGGGCGGAATACTGGAAAGGATTTCCACCGATGTTGAATGGCACCCATGCCATATCCCCATTATTGAGGATAAACAAAACCAAAGCAGAAACAGTGGTCTGTCACGGATCAGGAAGGCTTTCTGAGGATTTGGCCAGGCGCTATGGATCTCCTTTTGCAGTGGAAACTGCCACCTTTACACTTAAAGATTCAGATGTGGTGGCAGAGGCAACCCGATCCCTTTTTGATGTGGTAAGACAGTACCGGGAATCTTATGACGTTTACGGCACTAAAATGTCCTTCGAATGGGAGCAATTGGAAGATGAAAGCCATGTGATCTTTGATGGTGGCGAAAATGCCGGAAGGATAGATGTTCCCGATACGGACGACCTATTGATAGAACCCCTCAAGCATTTTACCAAAAGAGAAAAAATTGATGACCGGAACCATGTTTCTTTTCTGCAGGGGGCCGGACACGGCGGTTCCCATCCCCATCTGGTCCAGGAATTTGTTGCCGCTATAGTGGAGGGCAGGGACTCTGCTGTGGATGCGGTCACAGCGGCTAACTATACCTGCGCCGGCATTTGCGCACATGAATCGGCCATGAACGGCGGAAAAAGAATCACTGTTCCCAATTTTGAATAACAGAGGATGCAGTTTGGAGTAAGCACATTTCTATGGGTATCGCCTTTCGATACCCATTCTTTCGACCTGGTTCATAAAATCAAGAGCATGGGCTTTGATATTATTGAAATTCCTGTAGAAAACACATCACTCATCGACTGGTCAAAATTAAAGGGTTTGGTCAGGGAACTGGACTTAAAAGTGACCATCAGCGGGGCATTTGGTGCAGAAAGGGATATTTCCGGTCAAGACTCCAAAATCAGGGCAAACGGTCTGAAGTACATTCAGGATTGTATCGGAATTGCCGCATTTATGGGGAGCCCGATTTTCGGAGGACCGCTTTATTCAGCTGTGGGGAAAACCCGGTTTATATCTGATGAACAGAAAAAAAGGGAAAGAGCTTGGTGCGTGGATAATTTGCGGCTAGCGGGAAAAACCGCTGCCGAAAACGGAATCCTTTTAGGCCTGGAGCCGCTGAACAGATTCGAAAGCGACATGGTCAATACTGTTGATCAGGCGCTTTCCATTGTCAGGGAAGTGGACACACCAAACCTTAAGATCCAGCTGGATACCTTTCACGGCAATATTGAAGAAAAAAACATTGGGGATTCCATCCGGAAAATAGGAAAAGACCTGCTTTGCCATGTGCAGGGAAACGAAAGTGACAGGGGAACTCCAGGCACGGGTAACCTGGACTGGTTCGGTATAAAAAATGCCCTGGTGGATATCGGCTATGACGGGGCTATTGTAATTGAGACTTTTGGTGCTGTATCGGAAGAAATTGCCAAAGCTACCTGTATCTGGAGACCACTTGCCAATAGTTCGGATGAACTGGCCATTCAGGGATTGGAATTTTACAAAAGATGTTTTGCCTTATAGACCCCTTCAAACTGACAATAACTATGTAAATTAAACCCTTATACGTTCCCTTCTTAGGGGGGTGATCAATTATTTTAGTCCCCCTTGAGAAAACCAAAGATCAGGAGAGAAACTTTATTGTTTCATTTTCTTTTTTTCTTTGTTTGGATACCCGATTTTATTAATTGTTTGTTTAGTTTTTCTCAGCCAACATGATTGATTAAATAAGATAGTGACTTCAAAAAACCAATCCATCCTGTTGCTTGGCTGTTTCGACACCAAGGAGGAGAATTTCAATTTTCTCCGGCAATGCCTTGTCTCCCAAGGGGACAGGGTGATAAGCATGAACACCGGGGTCATGGATTCCACCTCACTTTTTCCGGTCGATTTTGAATCGGATTTGGTTGCTCTGGAGGGCGGCCAAACCATTGAGGAGTTGAGACAAAAGGGGGACAGGGGCCATGCAGTAGAAGTGATGGGAAGGGGTGCGTGGAAATTGGTTTCCCAGTTGTTGAATCAGGGCGAAATCAGGGCGGTTATTGGCATGGGTGGAGGCGGTGGCACCTATATAGCGCTCGCTGCCATGCAGGCATTGCCCCTTGGTTTTCCGAAACTCTGTATCTCCACACTGGCAGCCAAGGATGTCACCCTTCAGATGGGCATGAAGGATATCCTCCTGATGCCATCGGTGGTGGATGTGGCAGGACTGAACAGTATCAGCAGGCCAATCATGCGGAACGCAGCCGCTGCTGTTTCCGGAATGGCCAAACTTCATCCGGAAGCGGGTGAAAAAGCCCTTGGCACCATTGCCATCAGCATGTTTGGCAATACCACCGCTTGCGTGGACCAATGCACAAAACTGTTGGAGGCCAAAGGATATGAAGTTATGGCATTCCATGCTAACGGACTGGGTGGAAATGCAATGGAGACCCTGATCCGGGAAGACTGCTTTGATGGGGTACTGGATATCACCACCACGGAGCTGGCCGATGAATTATGCGGCGGCATCTGCAGTGCAGGGCCTGACCGACTTACGGCTGCAGTTAATATGGGGATACCCCAGGTGGTGGTGCCGGGTTGTCTGGACATGGTCAACTTTGCGCACCCGGATACGGTTCCCGGGCAATATAAAGCAAGGCAGCTTTACAGCTGGGCACCGGATGTCACCCTGATGAGAACCGATGGGCAGGAAAACATACAATTGGCGAAAATGATAGCTGAAAAGTTAAACAGTTCGGCCGTACCGGTCACCATTTTGCTGCCGCTTAAAGGCCTTTCCCAAATCGATGCGGAAGGCGGCGTATTCCATCAACCTGAAATCAACCGGGTTCTATTTGACACCTTGAAGCAGCGGCTGAAGGGTCATGTGAAAGTGGTGGAAATGAATGCCCATATCAATGACAAGCTGTTTTCCGAATCGGCAGTCAATGTTTTGTTGGAGAATATTAAAAAACACAGATCAAGAAGCGTAAATTAAATTTCCGTCAGGGATATAAAAAATCATCAAAAATCAAATCAAAAGACAGCTATGGCCAATCCATGGACAGGTAAGGGAAACCCTTATACAAGACAGGAAGTAAGAGACAGGTTACAAAAAGTGATCGACCGGAAAAAAGCGATTATTGCTGCCGGTGCCGGAACCGGCATCAGCGCCAAATTCATTGAAAAAGGCGGTGCGGACCTGATCATCATCTATAATTCCGGCCGCTTCCGGATGTCGGGACATGGATCCACAGCCGGCCTGATGGCCTATGGGGATGCCAATGCCGTTGCCATGGAAATCGGGGAGTTTGAGGTGCTGCCGGTGGTGGAGGAGATCCCGGTCATCTGTGGTGTACACGGTTCGGATCCGCGCCGTAGAATCTGGCACCACCTGTTGAAGGTGAAGGAAATGGGTTTTTCCGGGATCAACAATTTTCCTACGCACTGCATCGTGGACGGTCATTTCAGACAGGTGCTGGAGGAAACGGGAATGGGCTTTGATAAGGAGGTCGAAATGGTCAGGATTGCCAGCAAAATGGATTTGTTTTCCATTGTGTATGTAGCCAAACCCGAGGAAGCGGCACGGATGGCTGAGGCGGGTGCCGATGCGATCATTTCCCATGTGGGAACTACCGTGGGCGGATCGGTTGGTGTGACCGGTGCTTCCTGCACGATGGATGATGCCATAGAAAGGACAAACAGCATCATTGAAGCGGCCAAAAAGGTAAACCCAAACATGTTTTTTCTGGCCCATGGAGGACCGATCAATACACCTGAGGATGTCCGGATAATCCTGGATAAAACCAATGCCCATGGATTTGTAGGCGCTTCCTCATTGGAAAGAATGGGAGTGGAAAAATCTCTGACCGATTTGACAAGGGAGTTCAAATTATTGACCATAAAAGATTTGAATAACAAGTGAAAAACTGTTTTATCAAAGCTTATACAAGGTAATGGGCATTTCATCGGCCTTCAATATCCGGCACATAAAACTATTAAAATTTCACAATTTTGGGATATTTGTTAATATTTAAACCAGTCCCGTTTCCGGGCTGGGTTTATTTTTTTTGGGACATTATATGTTTCTCAGAATATCTCCGGATATAGATGTATACAGATACCTACATATATATCCATCCATTAACAAACAAAAAAGCCCCTCGAGGCCTTTTCTTTCTTCAACGTACTTTTCCCGGGGCCTTTCTTTTTGGGAGAAGGGACTTTTTTGCTGATGTAAGCCGTGTGGGTCTTTCCGTAAGGGTCTGCTTCTTTGAGGGCTGCCACTTCGAGGACAAGGAATTCGTTTCCTTCAAAATCCACCATGTGGTTTTTCAGGATTTCTTCCAAAGTTTCTCCGGCGATGGATACCCTGATGATATCAAGGTCCTTTACTTTGCTGCCTTTTCCGATGTAGGTTTTTTCAAATTGTGACATGCTGTATTGATTAGAGGTTTAATATTTGATTATGCTAGGGCCTGCTGAAAAACTCAGACGCTACGGATTTCTAAACCCAGTCCAGAGGGCAATCTGGACTGGTTTTTTGATTCTAGGGTTGCAAGAATTCGGTTTATGGTGTTCGTGAATGCGATTTCCAGCTCCTCCCGCGCTGA